>JADZCD010000033.1 GCA_020851735.1 Phycisphaeraceae bacterium | reverse complement strand
TTAAAGGCCCCGTGGCTGGTGCCGATGGCCACGGCCAGGGAGTCGATGCCGGTGCGCTTAAGGAAATCCTTGGCCTGCTGGGGGTCGGTGAGGAACTTAGCCAGGTTCTTCTGGTAATCCTCGGCCGCGAGACCCACCACGTCTTCCTCGATCCCGCCGAGCATGCCCAGTTCCGCCTCGACGACCACGCCCGAAGCGTGCGCAACCTTGACCGAATCCGCGGTGACCTTGATGTTTTCTTCATAGGGGTGGTGCGAGCCGTCGATCATCACGCTGGTGAAGCCGTCGGCAATGCACGTTTTCACCAGGTCCACGGTATCGCCGTGGTCCAGATGAATACAGATGGGAATCGAGGGGGCTTCTTCCACAGCCGCCTGGATGATGTGCCGCAGATAGCGCATGTTGGCGTATTTGCGGGCACCCTTGGAGATCTGCAGGATGCAGGGGCTCTTCTCGGCCACGCAGGCCTCGATGATGCCCTGGGTGATCTCCATGTTGTTGACGTTAAAGGCGCCGAGGCCGAACCCGCCTTCGTAGGCCAGGTCGAACATGGGCTTGCTGGTCATAAGCATGGGCTGGACTCCTATGGCTAAAAAACTGGGGGAGGGTTAGCAGTGAAACGACCAGTATAACCGATGAGCCGGCGAAGTTCCGGGGGGGGTATCCGGGGGCGGGATACATCCTGGGGTTCTTTCCGGAGGGGAAGTATAATGGAGCCATGCTCAAGTCCACGCCGGAATGGGAAGCCTTTGAAAGGGAGCAGATTCGCAAGGAGCCGGCGGATTATCATCGAAATGCGCAGATGTTCGAAGCTATGTACGATTGGGCATGCACGATGAACGCCTTCCCCTTGGCAGATCCACTGGATGGCTTGGACAAGGACATTCAGCTTGCCAAAGATCTTGATTCCCTCC
This sequence comes from Phycisphaeraceae bacterium, assembly GCA_020851735.1. Classification (GTDB taxonomy): domain Bacteria; phylum Planctomycetota; class Phycisphaerae; order Phycisphaerales; family Phycisphaeraceae; genus JADZCD01. The sequence goes on along the minus strand of JADZCD010000033.1, from coordinate 104,322 downwards.
CACGCCCTTCTGCTGGTTAAGCTCGCTCATATCTTTAAGCAGGTTAGCGTCCCTTACATGGTTGTCGGCGGACAAGCCGTGCTACGGCATGGCGAACCACGAATGACCCGAGACATCGACGTCATGCTGGCGATTTCCGCAACCAACGCACAGCCCGTCTTGAAACTGCTAAAAAATAAGCGAATCACGCCCCTGGTCGACGATCCGATGGAGTTCATCCGGCGGACTCACGTTTTGCCCAGTCAGACGCAGGACACTTACCTCCGCGTGGACCTAAGCTTCACGGATTCTCCTTACGAACTGCAGGCCATCGCCCGCGGCGAAGATGTGGTGATCGACGGCACGCCGGTGCGGTTTGCCACAGCCGAGGACCTGGTCATTCACAAGATCATTGCCGGGCGCGCCATCGACCACCAGGACGTGCTGGGCATTCTGCTGAAAAATCCCGGGCTCGACCTGGCCTACACCCGGAATTGGCTGGGCCAATTCGCTTCCGCCCTGGATAAGCCATTGCGGGAGGATTTTGAGAAACTTTGGGACCTGTCCCAGAAGTGAACGCCAGCGCAGAGCTTCGCCCCCCGCTTTTCGCCCCGCCATTTGCGACGTCGGCCGTTTCCGCTACAACTATCGACCCATGAAGAAGAAGACCCTCCCACGCGGCGTCACGCTCCCGGCTGGATTCTGGGCGGCCGGCACCACCTGCGGCATCAAGGAGTCGGGTAATCCGGATCTGGCGATGATCGTGGCCGACAGGCCTTGCGCGGCCGCGGGCGTGTTCACTACCAGCAAGGTTCCGGGGGCTCCGGTGGTCATCGCCCGCCGGCACCTGCGCCAGGGGTTGGCCCGGGTGATGATCTGCAACAGCGGCTGCGCGAATGCCGCCACCGGTAAGACTGGCCTGGGAAACGCCGTAGATACCTGCCGGGCCGCGGCGGATCTGCTGGATCGCAGCCGGGGACCCTGGCGCGAAAATGGGCCTTTTGATCCTCACCAGATTCTGCCCAGCTCCACGGGCGTGATCGGTCCGCAGCTGCCGATGGACAAAATCGGACGGGGCCTGGCCACGCTGGTCAGCAAGCTTGCCCGCGGCCCCCAGGCCGACGCCGACGCCGCCCGGGCCATCATGACCACCGACCTGGCCCCTAAAACCGCCAGCCGCAGGGTCACCATCATGGGCAAAGCGGTGCACCTGGCGGGCATCGCCAAGGGCAGCGGCATGATCGCGCCCAATATGGCCACCATGCTGGTCTTTATCACCACCGACGCGGCTATTTCCCCGCCGCAATTGCGGGCCAGCCTAAAGGAGGCCGTGGCGGACAGCTTCAACCGCATCAGCGTTGATCAGCACACCAGCCCCAGCGACATGGTCATGATCCTGGCCAATGGCGCGGCGGGTCACACCCGCATCACTGCGCCCAACGACTCGCACCGCATTTTCACCAAAGCCCTAACCGACCTCTGCAAGGACCTGGCGTACCAGGTGGTGCGTGACGGCGAAGGGGCTAATCGCGTGATGCGGGTTAAAGTGATGGGTGCGGCCTCCCTGGTGGATGCGGATCGCATCGCCAAGGCAGTGGTCGACAGCCCGCTGGTCAAAACCGCCCTGCACGGAGCGGACCCCAACTGGGGACGCATCGTCACCGCGGCTGGCTACAGCGGCGCCAAGCTGGACCCGGATCGGCTGTCCCTGCACATCGGCGCTCCGGAGCAGGTATGCGTGTACGACCGGGGCAATCCCGTCAGCCTCGGCCGGCGTGAGCAGCGGAAATTGCAGAAGGTCATGAAGGCTAAGGAAGTCAGCTTCCGGCTGGACGTCGGCTTGGGCAAAGCACAAGTTGAGTGGCTAGGATGCGACCTGTCCCGCCAATACGTGGCGATCAACGCTGACTACCGCACCTGACCCCCCCCGGAAGTGGAGTGGGGGTATGGGGTATGGGGTTAGGGGTTAGGAGTTGGGATTTGGGATTTTGGGTTTGGAACAAGCCGGGGCGCAAGCCCCGGGTATCGCATTTCCAAAAGCCCAGTGATTCCTTCCCTGCTCACGCCGACCCGTTTAGCGGGCGATCGCGGATCGCCGCGCTGCCAAGTAACCATCTTTCGTGACACCCGTCGTGGTATCATGATTTCTTACGCTTGTTCCGCAGGTCCGGGCCACTTCATCCGCCGGTCACGAGGTTCACCATGTCCAAAACAACATTTCTGGTTTGGGTTTTGGCGTTTGGCCTGCTCTCTCTTTCGACCGGGTCGGTTTTCGCCGACACCGTGGAGATGAAAGACGGCTCCAAATACGACGGCAAGTTCGTCAGCAAGGACGACCACTACGTGGTGTTCGAGGTGCAGATCGGCCAGACCAAAATCGAGCGCCGATTCCCGGCTGCCCAGGTTGTCAAACTGACCATCACCGGGCCGGCCGCCCCGCCCGCGGAGCCAGCCAAAAAGGCTGAAGTGTCCCCCCCGGATTCCGCGACCACCAAACCGCAGGACCAGCCGCCAGGCGATGACGAAACCGCGGCCGTCACGAGCGGGCCAAGCTATCTGGTGATTCCCATCCGCGGCGAATTCGGCGTGGAGGTCGATCCAAAAGTCGTCCAGCGCTGCCTGGATCTGGCCCGCCGTTTAAAGCCCGACGCGGTGATTCTGGACATCCACAGCCCCGGCGGATCGGTGCGCACGCTCTTTGAAATGATGGACATCGTCGCGGACTGGCAGTCCAAGGAATCCATCCGCCTGGTGGCCTTTGTGCGGCAGGAAGCTTTTTCAGCCGCCGCGCTGTTTGCCCTGTCCGTCAAGGACGTCTACATGATGCCGGGCTCGGCGATGGGGGCTGCGTTGGTCATCAGCATCTCCTCGAAGGGCATTGACGACGTGGCAGCCTCCGGCACGGTGGGGGAAAAGTTCGCCTCCGCCTTTCGCGCCAAGGCCCGCACCATCACGGATATCGCTGGGCACGACCCTCTGATCGCGGAGGCGATGATCGATCCCCAGGTGGAACTTTGGCTGGCTAAGGATGCCGAAGGCAAGCCGGTGATCCTGCGCGGTCCCGTTTCCGCGGAACAGAAAAAGGCGTATCCCCAGCCGCCGACGATGATGGTGGCCAAGGGCAAATTGCTCACCCTCACCGCCAACGAAGCCGTGGACGCCGGGGTGATTGCCGGCATCGCCGCGAACTACGACGAACTGGGCCGGCAACTCCAATACGCCGGCTGGAAGAGCGCCAGCAACTCGGCGGAAAAGACCATCGCTTCGCAGGAAGCCAAGGTTGCCCAGGCCCGCAAACGCTATGAGCAGTACGCTGACGGGGTCGAGGCAGGCTTTTCCCGCTTTTTGCGCGCTTCCAGCGCTGAACTGCCGGAGCTGGAGGCCTCGATTTCCACCATGCGGGCCAAGCTGGTGCAGATCGAAAAATTAATCGTGGAATATCCGTGGGTGGAAGAACTCGCCGCCCGGGATTTTCCCGCCGGCCTGACGAACATGAAGCTGCAGTGCGACAAATTGCTCGGAGAAATCCGCGAATACAAAGCCCAGATGCGCCGCCAAGGCCAACGACGTTAAGTCCGGTTGAACATGTCCAGCAGGCTCATGCCCTTAAGCGTCAACAAGGATCGCCCGGAATGGGCCCCCTTGCGCAGACCGGGCGTCTCCTGCAGCGGTCCTGATTGGGCGGAATCGAGAAGATCCATCGCCTGCGCAGGGGCGAACGTCGAGCGGAGGGGACGGGCATCCGCCCACCAGTGGTTGGGCCCGGATTGCTCGGCCAGACCATCGAGTAAATCCCACGCGGGACTGCCGACACCGGCCGGCCGAAGGTCCTCATGACGATCAACCTGAACGCCATCAGCCACCATGGAAATCCCGGGGTGATACTGCAGGCCGGCAGCGAACGCTGCCTCGGCAAACGGAACAGATTGTTGGTCCTGAGCGGCCGAGACGGCGGGCGCAGGAGATGGCGCCGCGATCGTCTCCAAAACCGCGTCCCCCGTCGTCGAGATACCGCTGGGCAGAGGCCAGGGGATCGACAACCCGCCGCCGGAACCCGTTTCCGCCAGGGAATCGGTTGTCCCCAGGGATAGCGGCGTCCCTCCGCCGCCGAAAGGTTCGCTGCCAAAATAATTACGACTGTTGACCGTCACTTCCGCCACGCCCACCGCGGCGATACGCGACCAATCGGCATTGGCAAAACGTAATTCCGCGGGCTGGAACTGGCGATTGAAAAGATGGTCCCAGGTCACGGACGTCTCATAGCCAGTCAACGAGGAGGTCAACACCAGGGTCTGCGGACTGCGCTTTTCAACGCCCAGCACGATCTGATCCTGGTAGCGGAAGTCCATATAGCTGGTGGTGAGCTGCGTGATGACCGCGTCGTCGGTGACGGTGATCCCCGGCGTAGCGGCGATCGTGATGTTGCGATGGCTGTCCTTGCGAATCACCGGATACCAGCCGGGCACGATGCCGGCGCCTCCCGACAGGTAAACCTTGTCCCCTTCCGCCCAGGTGTAGCCGGCAAACGACCAGCTTGCGGTCGTTAAGCGGTATCCGTCGCCCGCGTCGGTGATGGTCACGTTGGTGGGGCTAAGGGCAAAAGCACGGGAATAAACCAGATCGGCCAACGCCTGACCGTCCGCCGTAACCTTGCCGACCAGGTGATGGTTGGCGTAGTCGGCCCAGATGGTCAGCGAATTAAGGGCGTCCTGATAGAACGTGACCAGTGGCGAATAGGGGAAGCTCTGGTAGGAAAGTGAATCGTAATATCCGGAAGGCAAGGTCAACCGGACCTGGGCTGACCACTGCTGGTCGAGTTGAAAACCGTTGATGCTCAGCCGCTCATCGGCCGTGGCGACCGCCTGGGTGGGCATGGGGTAGGCATACCCGGTGATATCCCCCATCGACTCGATCTGCACCTGGTCGAAGGCCAGGAAGATACGCGTACCCGGAGTCACGGCCGCCACCAGGTGCAAATCAGCCCGAGCGTCCTTCCCAGCAGCGACGCCGACTGCCGTGGTCCAACCGTTCGTGCTTCCGGCATCCATGGAGATCGTACCACCGTTGCCAAACTCAAACAGAATCCTGGTCAGACGATTGCCTTCGGCCATGGCGTGGGCACGGACCAGAATACGATCAAACGTGCCCGCGCTTGCCGAACCGACCCATTGATAGACGCCTAGATCACCTGATGAGGCGTTGTTGATCGTCACCGCGTAGACCGGCCCCAAGGAGGGGGGTTGGGGATCAAGGGGCAGCCCCGTGTCCGGATGGAGCCAGCGTCCCTGGCTGTCGCGGGCCAGCAGTGTGAACGTGTTGCCCGCGGCCGGAGCGCGGGTGACCACCCAGGGCCCGGAGCGAAGCAGACTAAGCCCGCCCTGGGCGATAAGAGCCGGTCGCGTCAGATCCGCGGCCGCCGGCACAGGCATGGAACGAATATACGGCTGATCGCCATTGGTGGGTGTCAAGAGAATCTGCTGGCCGTGGATCGTGGCGATGGACTTGGTGCCGCCATAGCGTTTATACGCCGCCACGTAGGCGAAATCATCTCCGTGGGGAGAATACAGGATGCGCTCGGCCGCCAGTCCTCCGCCATGCAGGGTGGACACGCCCACATAGTTGCTGCGCGTCTCTGGGCGCGGCAGCGTCAACCACAAGCCTTCGTACTTAGCGTTGTGACCCGCCCCCGATTGGTAATCACTGGAAGCCTGTTCGCCGAAGATGTGCTCGAAGGTGATTGGACCGCCCGGAACAGTGTTGGGACGCAGGAGGGTGATTTCCTCACTGTCCACGTCATTGACCACCAGCAGCGTGCCGGGCTCGGGGCCGACCACGGGCGACACAAAGTTGATGGTATAGGCCGAACCAGGCTGCCCATGAACGTTGTCGAAAACCAACCACTGATCAGATTGATTCCATTTACCTCTATCCAAGAGAAGAAGTTCCTTGATCTCGTTGACCGTCAGGCTGTCTCCCTTGGCCAGGAATAAACGCAAATAGCCCGGCCCCGTGACTACCCCGGCACTGTGGAAATGCAGATCAGGCTGAATCTCCTCCAGCAGCTTGACCGGGGCCTGCACCACCCATGCGGCCCCGACGGAAGCCCGCGTGGCGCGAGCCAGGAACAGTTGGCCGCCGGGCGATCCGCTGTTGGCGTTGTAGTCGGTGTAGGGCAGCCAGATTTCCAGGGGGGGAGCGGTGCTCTCGGTACCCGGATAGTAGGTGTTGAAGCACCAGATATTTCCGCCCTCGCGGCCGTACTGCCCGGGCACGCAATCGTATTGGCCGGCAATGGCCCAGGTGACCCCATAGTTGGAGGAATACGCCAAGGCGGTGCCGTTGCTCTTCCAGCTGTTGAGCTGGGCGTCCCAGACGCTGCGCTGGCACATAGCTAGTAGCAGTCCATGCGCGACCACAAAGGCCTTGGGACTGTAAGCCAGATTCGGATTTCCCGATCCCCCGTAGCTGGTTTTGAGTAGATCGCGGATTTCCCCGTGGGAAGTATTGCGGATGTTGATGCTGAAAGCAGGCGTGGAAGTGACCGCCCCGCGAATGATAAACAGCCAGCCGGATTCATCGGTGTAGACCGTCAACGGCGTCTGGCCGTCGGCATCCACGCCGGAATTCATGGGCGTCACTCCACCCAACACCTGTTGTACGGGCGTCAACGACGAAAGATCAGGCAAGTAACGGGCCAGGTCATAACGGATGTCATCGGCCGCCACGGCATTTCCCAGCGGATCCACCGACTCCACATCACGGGAAAAGTCGTAGTCCAGATCGCCTGTAACCGCATCGTCAAAGAACAGGCTCTGGGTCACCGCCGGGCCGGACAGCGGCTCGCCAGGAGGCAAGGAGGCAGCCAACTGACTGCGCTGCTGCAATTGATCCAGCGTCGTCACCAAACCATCGGCATCCAGATCCGCGAAGACCGCCGCAGCCGCCGGTTGGGCATTGCCCAGCCACCGTCGAATCGGCAGCGAATCTAAGGACTGAACCTGACCGTTGCGGTCGGCATCAGCCGGCAGGACGTTAAAGCGAAACAGAAAATTCCCGCCGGCCGAGCCATCGCCGGAGGGAAAACTGTCGCCCGGCCCCAGGGGCGTCTGAGGATTCTGCCACTCTCCGTCCAGCCGTCGCCCTTGGACATCATGGATGGGGTCGGCCGAGTCGGCGTCGAGTTCGATGATCAACTTGTCGGCGGCAATCGGCTGGCTGAGCGTCCAGGTGGCGGTACTGCTGGCGACATCGTAGGAGAACGACGCCACGCTGTAATTGGGCAGATTAATGCCCCGCAGGGAGAGATCTTCCTGGTGAATCTGCACGTCCTTGGTGAAGGTGATCGACAGCCGATCGATGTTCCCCCAGGGAAGGGTGATCAGTTGATCCGGTCCTCCCGTCAAGCCAAAGCCTTTGGTGTTTCTGGCGTCCAGTTCCAGCAAGCGGGTGTAAAAATCACTGGACCATGCCGTCCCCAGCACATAGACCGCTGCCACCGCCGGCGGAGCCGTGGAGGAACTATCCAGCCCGGTGCCACCGGACAGCAGCAGCCGCGGTTCGATCCTATCCAGACGGAAGTCAGGGCTGGAGGTGGAGCTCAGCTGCTTGGAGGCAAAATCGCGTCGGGAGCGTGCCGACGGACGGAACAAGCCCAGGGAGATGACCGACAGAATCAACCCTCCTATCGACGGCTCGGGGACCATCGCAGGGCTGCCGGAGACCAGCAACTGCAGGAACGGATTGATGTCCGACAAGGTGATATGGCCGTCGCCGTTAGGATCCACCACCGACAGGTATACATCGGGATTGGCCGCCAGATAGGCGGCCTCATTGGTCAGCGCAAGCTTAAACGGATTAATGTCCGAAAGCGTCACCCGCCCGTCGCCGTTGAAGTCGCCGGGAACCAGGATCGGCGTCAGCAGGAAAGATCGCTCCTGACTGTTGTAAAGCCCCCACCCGATGATCTGCCCGCGATTGTTGATGTCCACCGCGCGCAGCAACGTCCAGCCCAGCAGCGGATCAATGCGTGAATTTAGATCGATCAATTCCACGCCGTTGTGCATGATCGCCAGGGAATAAGTATCCTCCGTGGTGGTGGAATATCCGACCGCCACGCCCCGATCATTAATGCCCAACGCTTCGCTGACTGATCCACCGAGCGTGCCCAGACTATCCGTGGCGGGATTGATCGCGGCATTGGCCGCCGTGCGAAAGGCCCGCAGATTACCGGCGGAATCCGTCGACGAACCGACCACGCGCCCCGAGGCGTTTAGCGCAAAAGCTTCGCTGTAATTCCCGCCCAGCGTGCCCAGGTCATCGGTGGCAGGATTGATCGCGGCATTGGCCGCGGTGCGAAATGCTCGATATACCCCGGCGGCTGAATACGACGAGCCGGCTGCCTGCCCGGCGGAATTGAGCGCGTAAGCCACGCTGCCGACATGCCCCGTCAGCACGCCCAGATCGTCCGTGGCGGGATTAATGGCGCTGTTGGCCGCGGTGCGAAACGCGTGAAATTGCCCCGACACTTTCTGGGCGGACCCGACCACCTGACCCAGGTCGTTAACGCCATAGGCTTCGCTGTTGGCTCCGCCGAGCGTGCCCAGGTCGTCCGTGGCGATGTTGATGGTGGAATTCGCAGCTGTGCAAAAAGCGTGGTACGAGTTGGAGGATTGAAGCTGGGACGAACCAACGGCCTGCCCTGAGCTATTGATGCCCGCTGCCTGACTCCAATTCCCGCCGAGGGTTCCTAAATGTTCGGACTGCGGTGTAATCGGAGAATTAGGCAACGTGCGAAATGCACGTAGAGAACCGCCGCTTAGCTCCGCATAGCCAGCCACGCGCCCCTGATCGTTCAAGGTTGTCACGGTGGCGGACAAGCCGGTTCCGAAACTGCCCAGGTCGGTCACGTTGTAGAACACCGTGGCGCTGGCGGCATGCGTCGTAAAACAAGCACCCAGAACAATCAAACACCAGACGACAGCCTGTAGACCATCGGCGTAAAGTTTGATCTTAGCGCAAGGGCTCTGAGATACAACCTTTTTAGCCAATCACGCACCTGAAAACGACAAGGGAGTTAAGTCAAGGAGGGAGGAACAACCATAAAAAATACCACCAAGTGCCTAAGAGTCAATGAGTTTTGGTATCAGGCTGATGGATCTTAATTTACGATGGCGCTCGTAAGTCAACATTATGGCTATTCGAATCGCCGTGCGCTGTTAATCCAGGCAAGATAATGGTGTTCTGGCGTACCCAGGGTGATTTTCAGCCCTTGGACAAGAGAGAACCCCCCGCAGGAAGACATTTCCTTCCCAGCCTTCGTCGGTTGCCGGGCGGACCCTGACGATCAGGACAGCAAAATGATTTGCGATAGCTTGGGGGGATAGGTAACGTGACCCGCTCAACTCCACTACCACTGCCAACCACGCGAGGAAACCATGCTCAACATCGCCATTGTGGGATTGGGCGGGATCGGCAACAACCACGGCGACTGCTACACCCGGAATAAGAACGTCAAAATCGTCGCCGTCTGCGACCTGATTAAGGAAAGGGCTGACAAAGCCGCCGCCAAGTTTTCCTGCCAAGCCTTCTACAGCTTGCCGGACATGCTGCGCGGTGGCGTCAAGATCGACGCCGCCTCGATGTGCACGGCCGGCAAGGAGAACGGCGGGGATCACTATCAACCCACCATGGAATTGCTTGAGGCCGGCATCCCCGTGCTGGGCGAGAAACCCATCTCTAACGAAATCGACAAAGCCCGCCAGATGGTCGCCCTGGCCAACAAGAAGAATCTTCCCTACGCCATCGACCTCAATCATCGCTTTACCCCCGCCGCCATCAAAGCCAAGGAATGGGTAACGCAGGGCCGCTTGGGCGAACTGAACATCATCAATATGACCATGTGGATCAACAACCCCAACGAGTCGGCTGAGCACTTCCACATGCGAGCCCTGCACCCGCACTCCATCGACGTGATGCGCTACTTCTGCGGCGACGTGGCCAAAGTGCAGGCCTTCTTTAAGAAGGGCAAAGGGCGCAAGATCTGGTCCAACGTGCAGGTGAACATGCAATTTGCCAATGGCATCGTCGGACACTTAACCGGCAGCTACGACGCCGGCGGAAGCTACGGGCTGGAAACCTGCGAGGTCGTCGGATCGGACGCACGCTTGGTGATCCGCGAGGCAGCCGAGGCGTTGGAGTTCTACCCGCGTTTCTCCAAGGAAGTGGAAATCTACAAACACCTCGGCGGCATGGGAGGATTCGCCGACACATTCCAATCGCGCATCAACGCCTGGATTGACGACCTCCTAAAGAAAACGCCACCCCAGAAAGTCGATGCCAAGGCGGAAGATGCGCTCAAAGCCCAGTTGGTCATCGAAGCCGCAATCGAAAGTTGGGACAGGGGCACGGTGGTCAGCCTGTAAACAACAATGGCTGCGGATGGACGCGAGTTAGAACCCTAAACAGAAATCCTTTCCTTAAAATCATGGCCTCGATGTCTTGGACGGTGTTCATCTGCGTTTATCTGCGGCTTATTAAGGATTTGCACCATGAAACTCGGCGTCAATTCAGTTCTCTTCGGCGGATACGACATGGCCACCGCCTTTAAGTACATCGCCGCCTGCGGGTATGACGGCATTGAGATTTCCGCGATCGACAGCATGAGCCAGCATCTGGTGGTGGACCGTTGGCGTGAACTGGCGCCCGTCATCAAGCAACATTCGCAGGCTCACAATCTGCCCATCCTGGCGATAGAGCACCCGTCCCAGGACCCTCAGAAAATGGAAGCCGTCATGCAGGCCGCAGCCGCGATCAACTGCCCCATCGTCAACTGCGGGCCCGGCGGCAAAAGCAACGATGACGCCACCCTGCGTCAAAGCATCGACTCGCTGGGCAAGCTGGCCGACATGGCTGGCAAATACGGCGTCACCTTGTGCGTCAAAGCCCACGTCGGCGCGGCCGTCCACAACACCCCCACTACGCTTGAAGTTCTAAAGGCCGTCAATCACCCCTCCTTCGGACTGGACATGGACCCCAGCCACATCCACCGCGCGGGCGAAAACCCCGTGGACGCGCTGCGGGCGGTCGTCCATCGCGTCAAACACGTGCACATCCGCGACTGCAAGGGTCGCCAGCAGAACCCCGGCAAGCCGGAGATGCAGAGCAACGGGCGCGGCGACATCGACCTTTTGGGTTACATTCGCGTCTTACATGAGAACAAGTACCAAGGCCCCCTGGACCTGGAGGTCATCGGCGCCAAGGAATATGAACTGCCCTTCTGCGTGATGATCGCCGCCGAATCCCGCGGGCACATGCAGGCCTGCCTGCAGGCTTGCGGGGCAAGGTGACGCCGCTTCCTGCCGTCATGGTTCCTGACTCCTCTTCTTAAGACATTTAACAGCAGCTAGGACGTTCCCATGGCCACACGCCAATCCACTTCCAGCCGTAAGCCCAATATTCTTCTCATCGCCATCGACTCACTCCGCCGCGATCACATGAGTCTCTACGGCTACCCCCGCAACACGACGCCGCACATCGATCGCTTCGCGGAGGAGGCCACCGTCTTTGAAAACACCTTCAGCACTCACATTCCCACCACCAGCGCTTACGCGAGCATGCTTACCGGGGCCGATTGCTTTACCAACCAGGTCGTCGCCCTCCGCCACAAGGGCGGGCTGACACCCAAGGTTAAGACCTTGCCGGAAATCGCCCGGGCCAACGGCTACCTGACCACCTGCGTGGGTTTCACCGGCAACCCCGCCTCCCGCGGGTTCGATCAATACCTGGACTATCCCGGCTGGGGAAGCTGGGACCAAGGGCGCAGCCCCAAGGCCGAGGAACTGAACAAAGTCGCCATTCCCCAATTGCAGCGCCTCTGCAGGCAAAAGAAGCCCTGGTTCGTCATGCTCCGCCACATGGACCCACACTCGCCCTATCTTCCGCCCGCACCCTATGAACGGATGTTCTATCACGGCAACGAGCGCGATCCGAAAAACAAATCGCTGGATACGCTTTACGCTTTTAAACCTTTCGCCGACTACTTTCGCACCTGGTTCCCGCCCGGCTGCACGGACATCCAGTACATCAACGCCCAATACGACGGGGCCGTGGCGTACATGGACGCCTGCATCCAGAGCATCTTCACGGCTCTGGACACCCTGGGCGTGCTGGATGACACCATCGTGGTGCTTAACGGCGATCACGGCGAAACGCTCGACGAGCATGACTGCTGGTTCGATCACCACGGGCTTTACGATCCGACGCTGGTCGTGCCGTTGCTGATCCGCTACCCCAAGAAGTTGCCCGTCGGCATTCGTGTGGCCGGCTACAACCAGCACAAGGACCTGTTGCCCACGCTAGTGGAGCTGGCGGACTTGAAACTCGACGCTGCGACGAACAAACAGATCGACGGGCAAACTCTCACCCGCCTGGTCTTCGGCCCCGAGGTCAGTTTCGGCAGTGAATTCTACATCACCGAGTGCACCTGGATGCGCAAGCACGGCTGGCGAACACCGCAATGGAAGCTCATCGTCGCCCTGGAACCCGACTTCCACTACAAACCGCCCGTGGAACTCTACAACCTCATCGAAGACCCCTTGGAGCTGAACAACCTGGCCGACCGGGAGCCGGCCGTCGTCGCCGCGCTGCGCAAGCGCATGGACCAATACATCGCGCAGCGTGAAAAAGCCCGCCGCACCACCAATCCGATGCTGACGCAGGGCGATTGGTCCAAAGGCGGCGCGCCGTTTAAGACCAGCAAAGCCGCCTACCAGAGCCTGCACATCGGCGATCCGAAATTGGCCGCCAAGTTGCAGTCTGAAGCCAGAAAATAAAAATAGACCGCCTGACGTAAGCCATCACCCTTCTGACGCCTCACTTTTTTTACCCCTCAGGCTCATCCAATGAACATGGTGACAATCATCGGTCGTGGTCATTCCGGCACGCGGGCGATATCGCACACGCTCACCGCCAGCGGTTTTTTCATGGGCGCGAACATCAACGAATCCGGTGACCTGGTTCCCGGCAACGACATGTACGAAGCCTGCCGCGTCATGGCCCGCCACGTCAAACATCCAGGCGGCCTGGAGTGGGATTTTCGCAAGCTCCACACCATGCCCATCGACCCGGCCTTCACGCGCCTGATCGAGTCCTACCTTGCTTCCGTGTTGACCAGCTCGAATCCCAACAGGGGCTGGAAAATTCCTGAAACCACGCTGGTGTTTCCCTGGATCGTGCGGATGTTTCCCGACATCAAGTACATCTTCTGGATCCGCAATCCGCGCGACTGCATCTTAGGCCGCCACTTGACCGACGACTTAAGCCGCTTTGGCGTGGCGTATCCGCCTGTGGAAGGCGATCAGGAGCCGGATGTCCGTCGCCGCCGCGCTATTTCCTGGAAATATCAATACGACCTGGTCAAAGCCACGCCCAAGCCCAAGCGCTGGATCGAACTGCGGCTTGAGGATTTTGTGCTACACCAGGACCAGACCCTCGCCAAGGCCGAGGCGCTTCTGGGCGTCAAGTTGGCCAAGATTGCCGTCAAGCCCGAAACCGTCGGCCGCTGGAAAACCGACGCCGGGCCGAATTATTTTGATTTCCTTAAGCAGGCAATGACTGAATTCCGCTACGACATTCCCGACGCATCCTATTGCGGACCAAAGGGGGCGTCATGTTAAAAGTCGCGGTTATCGGCTTAGGCCCCATCGGCAATCGCCACGCTCAGATCTACCAGCAGGACCCGCTGGCCGTGCTGGTCGGCGTCTGCGACATCAACCGCGCGCGGGCCGACGAAGCTTCCGCCAACCTTCACGTGCCGGCCTTCTACGACGCCCCGACCATGCTGGCCGCGCTCAAGCCCGATCTGGTCAGCGTCACCACCGGCGGGTACGAATACGGCAGCGATCACTTTATCCCCACGATGCAGGCCCTTGAGGCCGGCTGCCACGTCCTGTGCGAAAAACCCATCTGCAACGAAATTCCCAAAGCCCAGCAGATGGTCGACACCGCCCGCACTAAAGGCCTGCGCTTGGGCGTCAACCTCAACCATCGCTTTACCCCCGCCGCGCGCCTGGCCAAGCAATGGCAGAACGAAAATCGCTTAGGTCACCTGCTTTTTATCAATATGAGCATGTGGATCTTTAACCCCAACGAAAGCTCCCCCTACTTCCAGATTAAGGCCCTGCACCCCCACACCGTCGACATCATGCGTCACTTCTGCGGCGACGTGGAAGCGGTGCACTGTTTGGGCGCCAAAGCTCCGGGGCGCAAGATCTGGTCCACCGCCACGTTCAACCTGAAATTCAAGAACGGCGTCGTCGGCACGCTCACCGGCAGCTACGACATCCAGCGCGGCCACCCCATGGAACGCTGCGAGGTGGCCGGCGTCAACGGGCGTTTTGTCATCGATGACATGTATCGCCAGGCCACGCTCTACCCCGCTGGCGATCCGGTTAAGAGCGTCTTTACCAATCCCGTCTTCGGCGGCATGCGTGATTTTGAGGAGACTTTCCGCAACCGCCTGCACGTATTTCTGGACGAAGTCTCGCGCGGCCTGCCTCCCGAGCAAATCGACGGCTCCGGCGCCGATGGCCTGGCTGCGCAAAAGGTGCTCGCCGCTGCCGTCGAATCACTGGAAACCGGCCGGATGATCGCGGTGGCCTAACCTCTTTTAGATAACTCCATCGCCTGGTCTTGAGGAACGCCCCCATGATCCGCAAAGCCTTTGTCATGTCCGTCCACGCCGGTCAGGAAAACGAATACCAGGACCGCCACAATCCCATCTGGGCCGAGCTGGAAGAAACCCTCAAGAACCACGGCGTGCACAATTACTCCATCTTTCTGCACCCGCAGACGCGCCAGCTGTTCGGCTATGTGGAGATCGAAGACCAAGCTCGCTGGAACGCCATCGCCCAGACTGCCATCTGCAAAAAATGGTGGGCCTACATGAAAGACCTCATGCCCTCCAACCCTGATCACAGCCCCGTGTCCGTGCAACTAAAGGAAATGTTCCACCTCGACTGATCGCCATGCGGCGTTTGTTTGCGATGCTCAAGCCCGCAGCCACTCGACCCCCGTTTCTGGCACAACAAGATTCATATAGCTATAAGTATCGTTTTGTGAACCGCCTCCCGCCTAAGAATCATCCGCAGAAAGGTTGGCCATGACCACGAAGCTTCAATGGGGAATTCTCGCCACCGGTAACATCGCCAAAGCTTTTGCCAAAGGCCTGGCCGCGTCCAAGTCCAGCCAACTGGTCGCCGTCGGCAGCCGGGATATCGAAAAAGCCCGCGCCTTCGCTAAAGAGTTCAACGTCCCCACCGCGCATGGCAGCTACGAAGCCCTTCTGGCCGACCCTAAAGTCCAGGCCGTTTACATTTCCACGCCCCATCCCCAGCACGCCCAGTGGGCCATCAAAGCCGCCCAGGCCGGCAAGCACATCCTTTGCGAAAAACCCATCGGCCTTAATCACCCCCAGGCCATGGCCATCGTCGAGGCTGCCCGCATCCACAAGGTCTTCCTTATGGAGGCCTTCATGTATCGTTGTCACCCCCAGACGGCCAAGCTCGTCGAACTGGTCCAGAGCGGGATCATCGGCTCTATCCACATGATCCAGGCCACCTTCAGCTTCCGGGCCGGGCCTGACCCCAACAGCCGCCTCATGAATAACAAGCTGGCCGGCGGCGGCATTCTCGACGTCGGCTGCTACTGCACCAGCCTGTCGCGCCTCATCGCCGGCGCCGCGGCCGACAAACCCTTTGTCGAACCCATCTCCGTCGTGGGCGCCGGTTACCTCGGTGCCACCAACGTTGACGAATACGCCGCGGCCGTGCTCAAGTTCCCGCCCAAGGACAAAGACTCCGCCCCCATCATCGCCCAGGTTGCCACCGGCGTGCGCTTAAACCAGGACAACTCCGTGCGCATCTACGGCTCCGAAGGCTCCATCGTCGTACCCAACGCCTGGATTCCCGCCCGCGAAGGCGGCGCGGTGAAAATCATCGTTAACGCCAAGGGCAAAACCGAGGAAATTGAAGTCCAGACCGACCAATACCTCTACGGGCTGGAAGCCGACACCGTCGCCAAGTCGCTGCCCAACCTGCAAGCGGCTTCCCCGGCCATGTCCTGGGACGACACCTTGGGCAACATGAAGGCTCTCGACCTTTGGCGTCAGGCCATCGGCCTGGTCTACGAAGACGAAAAGCCCGAAGTTTTCGTCCGCCCCCTGCACGGCGGCGCTCTCGCGGCACAAGCCGGGCACCCCATGAAATACGGGACAATCCCCGGGCTGAACAAGCCTGTCTCGCGCCTGATCATGGGCTGCGACAATCAGCCCAACTTTTCCCACGCCGCGGTCATGTTCGACGACTGGTTCGAGCGCGGCGGCAACGCCTTCGATACCGCCTGGGTCTACGGCGGGGGCACGCAGGAACGCCTGCTCGGCCAGTGGATCAAGGCTCGCGGCATCCGCGACAAGGTCGCGCTCATCGTCAAAGGCGCTCATTCGCCCTACTGCAATCCCAAGGACATGACCAAACACCTGCAGGAATCCTTCGATCGCCTGGGCATGGCTGAAACCGACATCTACATCATGCACCGCGACAATCCGCAAATCCCCGTGGGCGAATTCGTCGATTGGCTCAACGACCAGGTCAAGGCCGGCCGCTTCAAAGCCTTTGGCGGGTCGAACTGGACCACCGCCCGCATGCAGGAAGCCAACGAATGGGCCGCCAAGCACGGCAAGATCGGCTTTAGCATTCTCAGCAACAACTTCAGTTTAGCCCGCATGATTGATCCGGTCTGGGCTGGGTGCATTGCCGCTTCCGACGCCGACAGCCGGGCCTGGCTTAAGAAGTCCCAGATCGCCCTGCTCGCCTGGTCCAGCCAAGCCCGCGGCTTCTTCACCGACCGCGCCCACCCGGACAAACGCGATGATGCTGAGATGGTGCGCTGCTGGTACAGCCCCGACAACTTCCAACGCCGCCAGCGGGCCATCGAACTAGCCCAGACAAAAGGCGTGCTGCCGATCAACATCGCGGCGGCTTACGTCCTCAATCAACCGTTCCCCAACTTCGCCCTCATCGGCCCGCGTGTCCTCAATGAAACCACCACTTCCCTGCCCGCTCTGGACGTAACCCTGACCGAGCAGGAGCTGAAGTGGCTGAACCTGGAAGCCTAAGTTTCGTGCCCGCGACGATAGCGCGATGCCAAGGTCAAACCTTTTTCACCCAGAAGTGGTGCGCCAAGCCGCCGGGGTGATCATACCCCTCGGCACGATACAGCCCTTGCGCCACCACGTTGTCGTGACGAACCTCCAGCGTGATCTTGCAGCACCCTAATTGCCGGGCCTCCTTCTCCACCGCCTGCAATAACGCCCGCCCCACGCCCCGTCCCCGCTGTGGGGGTATCACGGCCAGATCGTGGACATTGATCAGCGGCCGGGCGGTAAAGGTCGAAAACCCCATAAAACACACGGCAATCCCCACCGCCTGATCATCCGCGAACGCCAGCATCACCAACGCCGTCGGATGCGCTCGCAATCCGGGAATCAGCCGCTCCATCACGCCCTCGGCCAACGGTTCGCCCCCGCCCATCGGATCAGCCGCGTAGGCATTGAGTACGCTCCGTACCGCCTGCTGATCACCAAGGCTTTTCAAATCCGCCCGGCGCACCACTAACGAAGCTTGCGTTTTCATCCCTGTATCCCGTGCTTAATTCTTCTTACCGTAAGTTCAAGCCATCAATCGGCTATTCGCCGCTATTCACGTCGTCGCCATGTCGTCGCCCGCATCCGACAAATAGCGCACGGGCAAGGGCGGCAAGGCCCGCAGAAACAATGGGCCATAGCGTTTGGAAACAATCCGGCTGTCCAGCACCACCACCGTGCCGCGATCGGTTTTGGAGCGGATCAAGCGGCCGAACCCTTGTTTGAATTTCAGGACCGCCTCCGGCAGCGAATACTCCGCGAACGGGCTGCCGCCCCGGGCCCTGATCCGCTCCATGCGCGCCTCAATCAGCGGACGATCAGGCACCGCGAAGGGCAAGCGGGTGATGATGACGTTGCGCAATGCGTCGCCGCGCACGTCCACGCCCTGCCAGAAACTGTCCGTCCCCAGCAGCACACAGTGTTCATTAGCCCGGAACTGCTCAAGCAGGAAACTTCGCTCCAAGCCCTCTCCCTGCACCAAGAGCGGCAGGCCCAGGGGGTATAAACGCGGGCGCAGCCAATCCGCCATCCGCTGCAAGAGCGCGTAGCCGGTGAACAGCACAAACGCCCCCCCGCCGCTGCGCTGCAGGTGCGCCAACACCCGCGGCGCCAGACGCTCAAAAAACTCCTGGCTGTTAGGCTCGGGCAAATCCGCCTCCACCAGCAATTCCGCCTGCTCCTGATAATTAAACGGCGACCCTAAGGCCAGCGCCCGGGCGTGCTCGCAGGAAAGGCGCTTTTGAATATGCGCAAAGGCTGAAGTCTTCGCTTTCGCGTCGCGGTTCCTTGTGGCCGCGCCGCCATGTTCGCGCGGACCGGTGGCCAACGTGGCGGAAGTCAAAACAACTCCCCTCTTTTCGCCGTACCCGTTGTCCGCTTCGAACAGACGCTCCTTAAGCAGCGGACCGACCTCGATGGGCGAACAGCAAAGCGCGATCCGCCGCCGCGTCCGCCGTGGTGAAGTTGTGGCCGCCGTCGACTCTCCTTGTCCGGCCGCGGGCAACACGCTGCCTTCAATCCAGTAAACCGCGTCCGGCAGCTTCAAGCCCACCAGGGCGTCGACCTCCATCGCCATGCCCTCGCAGCGGGCGATGTAGCCGGTTAATTCAAAGCGATCGGCTTCCTTCTCCACGTCGTCGCGCAGAATTTTTAGAGCTAAGGCCAGCTCCGTCAGCGCCGCCGACAACGAATTGGGCACAAAGTTCGGCGAATCCAACCGACCGTTGGAGCGCCCGTGCGCGCCTTGATAATTCTCCACCTCGTCAAAAAAACTCTCGGCCTGCAATTGCGATTCAATGGCCTTTTGAATCGCCTGATCGGCCGTCCGCGCGTCCGCCTTGCGGGCCAGACCGGGGAGAAATCCCTTCTGGTAGCGGGGGTGAAAGAGGGCGTGCAACAACAGACGGACGCCGTATTCGCTGATGGAAATTCCAAAGTGATCCGCCGCCACGTCCTCAATCGTGTGGGCTTCATCGAGAATCACGTGGTCATAAGGCGGCAAAAAGCCCGCCCCAGCCGAGCGCAACGCCAGATCGGAAAAAAACAGGGCGTGATTAACGACCAATAGATCCGCGTGTTCCGCCCTGCGCCGGGCTTTTTGATAAAAGCAGTCCTGGTAGGTCGAACACCGCCGGCCCATGCAGTTGCTCGCGTCGCTTTGCACCTGGTCCCACACCCCCGCCCGCCGTTCCACCGCCGGCAGCGTGGCCAGCGAACCGTCATCCGTCTTCCGCGACCATTCCAACACCACCTGCAAAGAGCGCAGGGCCTCGGGCTCAAAGAACAGTTGCTGCTGCCGTTCCCACGCCTGATGCAACCGGCGGATGGATACATAATTGCCCCGCCCCTTGACGAGCACCGCGGAGAACTCCTCTTCCATCACCGCCTGCAGCAGCGGAATGTCCTTCTGAATCAACTGCTCCTGCAGGGCGATGGTGTGGGTGGAGATCACCACCCGCTTGCGGCGCTGGCCTTCCTGATGACTATCCACAATTTGCTTGATGGCCGGCAACAGATAGGCAAAGGATTTGCCTACGCCCGTGCCCGCCTCGATCAGCAGCGTCTGGCGATGTTCCAGAGCCTCATCCACCGCCTGGATCATGCCGGCTTGCTCGGGCCGATGCTCGTATTGCCCGCCCAACCGCCGAGCGATGGGGCCATCGGGCGCGATGATTTTAAGAGGGTCAAAGGGCATAGGGCGCTGGTCGCATTGTAGCGAAAGCGCAAAGGTCCGTTAGGTGTTTGGATGGTTTGCCTTCTCCTCCCCCGCCCACTCCTCAGCCACCGAGCAGCCCAAGCTTAGTCCATAAAAAAAACCGCTCCGGTAAGGGAGCGGTTGGAACGACAAGCATTTTGGAGATTTCCCCAGCGTAACTTCCGGCCGCCCGAAGGCTTTCGGGGTTCCGGGGTTCCGGGGTTCCGGGGTTCCGGGGTTCCGGGGGGGGGGAAACTTCCGGGGGGCGAGGGAATTACTTGATCTCGACTTCGCCGCCGGCTTCCTTGATCTTTTCCGCCAGGGCGTTGGCCTCGTCCTTGGAGACGCCTTCCTTCAAGGGCTTGGGGGCGCCGTCGACCAGATCCTTGGCTTCCTTCAAGCCCAGGCCGGTCACTTCGCGGACCACCTTGATGACCTTGATCTTCTGATCGCCAGCCGCCTTGAGGATGACGTTGAAGCTGGTCTGTTCGACCGCTTCCTCGGCCGCGCCGCCAGCCGCCGCCATCATGACCGCGCCGCCCGCCGCGGGTTCCAGGCCGTAGGCTTCCTTGAGGTAATTCTTCAGGTCCACCGCCTGCTTTAAGGTCAAGCCGGCGATTTTGTCGCCCAGTTCTTTCACCTGGGGTTCGAGGGTAGCTGTGTCTGACATGTCATATACCTTTCTTCATCTATGCTTCTGCTCGAGAGGTCGCCGCCCATTGCCGCGATTTAACCCCGCAAGGGGCCCGTCGAGCCGGATGCCGTATGTTTAACTCCGAACCTTAACCACGGAGAACACAGAGATCACGGAGCCAATCCAAAAAAAACGTTCTTACCCTAAAATTCCTTCTCTGTGTCCTCCCTTCGGGTCTGAGCCCAAGACTCAGCCTCAGGGTCGAAGACAGTGCTCTCTGTGGTAAAACGATTGCCTCACCCGACCTTGGCGATGGCTTCGCCCTTTTCCAGTTTTTCCTCGATGGTCTTTAGAATCGAGGCGATGGCCGAGCCCGCGCTCGTGGCCGCGCCGATCACCTGGCCCGCCGGACTGAGAATGATCTGGATGACCTGGGCCTGGGCCTCGGCACGGGTCGGATACTTGCTTAAGGCTTCGATCTGCTCAGGGCCATAGACCTGCCCGTCCATGATCGCGCCCTTGACCTGGAGCTTTTCGATCTCCTTGGCCTTGCCCAGCAGCTCGCGGGCCACGGTCACCACGCTGTCCCCCCCGTACACCATGGCGCACGGGCCGTCGAACAGGTCCTTAAGGCCCGCCAGGGCGGTGCCTTCCAGAGCCTTCTTGGCCAAGCTGTTCTTGACCACGGTCACGCGGATCTGCTTCTGCCGCAGGCCCGACCGCAGCGCGTTGTTGTGCTGGGAGTTGATGCCGCGAATGTCGATGATCACCGCGCCCGTCACGTCGCCGAAGCGCTGCGTGTAGCTCTGGGCGATCAAATTTTTAACCGGCTTGCTCATGACAAAATCCTTTCCCCAAGCCGTGCTCGCGGTGCGAGCGGCCGGGAAGTTGCGGGCTTGCCCGCGGTCAGATGGCCACCTGCACGCCCGGGGTCATGGTGCCCGACAACGTGATCTTCTTAACGTATACGCCCTTGGTCGAGGAAGGCTTCATCTTCACGATGTTGTTGATAAAGGCCTCGGCGTTTTCGTGGATCTTCTGAGCGTCAAAGCTCAATTTGCCGATCACCGCGTGGACGTTGCCGCCCGCGTCGTTGCGAAAATCCACCTTGCCGGCCGCATATTCCCTGACCGCCGTCGCCACGTCCGCCGTCACCGTGCCGTTCTTCGGCGAAGGCATCAAGCCCTTGGGGCCCAGCACGCGACCGAGTTTGCTGACCACCCGCATCAGTTCCGGGCTGGCGATGGCCACGTCGAAATCCATCCAGCCGTCCTCGATCCGCTTGACCAGCTCTTCGGCACCGGCTTCGATCGCCCCGGCAGCTTTGGCCGCCTCCACCACGTCGGTCTTGCAGAACGCGATCACCCGCTTGCTCTTGCCGATGCCGTGAGGCAGCGCCACCGAGCCGCGGATGTTCTGGTCCGCCTGCTTAGGGTCGATCCCCAGGTGCAGGCAAATGTCCACCGACTGGTCGAACTTGGTCTTCTTAAATGAAGTTAAGCGCTTAACCGCCTCCGCCAGAGGCAGGGCCGTTTCGAGCTGCCAGTCCTGCAGATCCACCTTACGACGCTTGGTCAAAATAGGCATGCATGCCTTCCTTTCGATTTTCCGCGAAGATCATTTCGCGGACCGATCTCCCACTTTTAAGCCCGTGGTCAGGCTTCAATCTTTGCGGCCCTCGGAATCCGCCTTCGTTTTAGCCTTCGACGACGTCCACGCCCATCGAGCGGGCGGTGCCGGCGATAATCTTCATGCACTGTTCGATGCTGCCGCCCGTCAGTTCCTTCTGCTTTTCCTGGGCGATGGAGCGCAGCTGGGTCTTGGTGATCTTGCCGACCTTTTCCTTGTTGGGAACGCCCGAGCCCTTTTCCGCGCCAGCCGCGTCCTTGATCAGCACGGAAGCCGGGGGGCTCTTAATCTCAAAGGAAAACGTGCGATCCTGATAGACGGTAATCACGCATCCGACCACTTTGCCCTTAAGAGCAGCCGTGGCGGCGTTGAACTGTTGAATGAATTGCCCAGGGTTCACGCCATGCTGGCCCAGAGCCGGACCAATCGGCGGCGCGGGCGTAGCCTGACCGCCGGGAGCCTGAATCTTAAATTGCGACGTAATGGGCTTCTTGATCTTGGCCATCACCGTATCTCCTGAGCCTGCCTGCTTTCCCGCCAAACGAACCGGCTTTATACAGACCGGCTCCGGGTGCAAAGAGTCGAACAGTATAGCATGACGCTTCAGGCGTGCAAAACCCCTTGCTTGATGCGTAAATAGGGGCCAGGTAGTTCCTTACAGATCAGAAACCCTCCTGCTCCTTGCTTTTACCCCCCTACCTGCCCGCCAACGCCAGCTTCAACCCCATCACTGCGAACACCACGGCGGCCAACCACGCCAGGATTCGCGACGTCCCCGGCCGTTGCCGCAGCCATTGCCCGATGGAACCGGCGAAATACCCCAACGCGGTGAAAATCACCACCGCCTGCGCCATAAACGCCAATCCCAGTAAAAAGATCTGCCGGCCGGCATTCCCTTGTTCACGATCCACAAACTGCGGCAAAAACGAAAGAAAAAACAGCGCTACCTTCGGATTAAGCACATTCATGATCACTCCCCTGCGAAACCAGGCCACCCCTTCCGGGGCATACTCCGGCAGATCGCTTTGCATCGGGGAATGGTTCCGAATCGACTTGTACGCCAGCCAGAGCAGATAGGCCGCCCCCGCCAGTTTCACGCCCTCAAATGCCACCGTTGAGGAATAAATAAGCGCTGATAGTCCCAGGGCCACCGCCGTGGTATGCACGCTCACGCCGCTGCACATGCCCAGGGCCAGGACAATCGCCGCCCGCCGGCCGCGTGCTATCCCAGTGGCGATGACCATTAAGTTGTCCGGGCCCGGAGCGATGGTCAACAGCACCGAAGCCCCTAGATAAGCCAGCCATGCGCTGATCGTCATGCGTGCATCTCCAAGACCATTCCCACCCCTCTATTGTCCCCCCCACTAAATTTCCCCTCGGCGGTTGACAGACCACGGCCGTAGGTTAACCTTTTGCCTGTCTGCGGTTCGGCGTTGGCCAGGTAGCTCAGCTGGTAGAGCATGCGACTGAAAATTGCAGTGTCGGCGGTTCGATCCCGCCCCTGGCCATTGACCTCGTCCTTGTTTGGATTGCGACCACGTCCGTGTCCCCGCCATTGAATCCGCAACTGATCATCGAAGCGTATCGGCAGGGGTTTTTCCCCATGGCGGACGGGCGCCGCGGGCCTATCCACTGGTACAGCCCCGACCCGCGCGGCATCCTGCCTCTCGACCGCTTCCACATTCCTAAATCACTCGCCCGCACCATTCGCAAAGCCCCTTACGCCATCACCTTTGACCAAGCCTTCGCCCAGGTCATCCAGGGCTGCGCCGCCCCGCGGGCGGACCAATCCGACACCTGGATCAATCGCGAAATTATCCGCGTCTACACCCACCTGCACGAATCGGGCGTCGCCCACAGCATCGAAGCCTGGCTGCCCCCAGCCAAACAAGACGTCCCCGCAAACCAAAACCAGCGTTCCTTAGTCGGCGGCATCTACGGCCTGGCCGTCGGCGGCGTCTTCTTCGGCGAGTCGATGTTCAGCCGGGTCCGCGACGCCTCGAAGATCTGCCTGGTGCAACTCGTTGCCCATCTTCGCCGCCAGGGGTATCGCCTGATGGATATCCAGATGGTCACTTCCCACACCCAACGATTCGGAGCCGTGGAAATCAGCCGCACGCGTTATATGCAATTGCTCGTTCAGGCCCTTGCGATGCCCGTGACCTGGAGCCCCAAGTCCTAGCCACGCCGGGTCACAAAAAAAGAATCGCCACCACCCTTACGGGCGATGGCGAAATCATGTTGCGGGCTTAGCCGTCTTGCTGGGTTAATCGTCCCACCACTTACGGCAGGGTGATCTTCTGGCCCACCGGCAGCTTCTTGGGGTCCAGATTGTTGGCCCTGGCGATGTCCGACCAGCGCTTGCCGTCGCCATACACGCGCTTGGCGATCGACCAGAGCGTGTCGCCCTTCTGGATCACATACGTGGAACCCGCCGTCGGAGCGCCGCCCATGGCGTCCATCGCCGGCATCGGCTGACTGGGTACCGCCAGGGGAGCAGCCGTGTCCGTGGGGTAGCTGCTCAGATTGTCCACCGGCGGGGGCGGAGGAGCGTCAGCCACTTGCTTGGCCTGCTCGCTCTTGCAGCCGACCAGACTCACTACCGTCACCAGCAGAATCAAACCTAGAAACTTGTGCATTGTTGAGGCTCCTGATCGAATCGACTCTTGAAGATGTGCGGATACCTGTAACCGCCCCTCTTCCCTCCAACAGTGTGGAATTGTAACGCCACCAGCCTTACACAAGCAAAAGACCACCGCCACTGGCGACCGTTTTGTGGATAGTTAGACTTTTCCAGTCCGTTATTCTGACCTTCCTTTACCCTAGGACCTCCTACCCATGGCTAAATCCACGACGTATCGCGGTTCCCAATTACGCGAGGTCGCTTTCCCCTTAGGCGGCATCGGCACAGGCTGCGTCAGCCTCGAAGGCCGCGGCTCCCTGCGCGACTGGGAGATCTACAACCGGCCGGCCAAGGGCTCGATCTTCGAGTACACCTTCCCCATCCTCTGGTGCCAGCAAGAAGGCCAGCCCAGCCAGACGCGCACCGTCCAGGGTCCATTCAACCGTGACTTCATCGGCGGCGGCTTCGGCATCAACCGCGGCCAATTCGGCGGCCAGAGCGATGGTCTGCCCAGCTTTAAGAGCGCCACCTTCCGTGGGCAATTCCCTTTCGCCGAAATCCAATTTGACCACCCCGCCTGCCCGCTGGACGTCTCACTCAAAGCCTTCAGCCCCTTTATTCCCCTCGACCACGACAGCTCCGCCATGCCCGTGGCCAGCCTCACCTACACCTTAAGCAACCGCACCCAAAGCACCGTCCGCGCCACCCTCGCCTGGACGCTGATGAATCCCGTCACCCACGGTGTGCCGAACGTGCAAGATGAACCCAACAAAGCCCTCAATACCTTCCGCGACACCTTATCTTCTGGGGGGCACTGCCGCGGCCTCTTATTCGAAAACGCCCGCTTCAGCCCCGATGACCACCGCCACGGCACCGCCGCTCTGACCACTTCCTGGCCCGACGTTACTTACACCACCAGCTGGCTCCGCGACGCCGGTTGGTTCAACAACATCCACCACTTCTGGGACACTTTCAGCAAGGACGGCCAGCTCGGCAATGAGCACCCCTACTCCGAGCCCGGCTCCCGCGCCCCCGGAAGTCTGGGCCTGTGCGTCACCCTCGCCCCGGGTGAATCCGCCGACTTGCCCTTCCTGATCAGTTGGTGCTTCCCCAACTTCATCAAGTATTTCAGCGAGGGCGACAAGAAAGATTCCGAGCGCCCCAAGTGGACCAACGAATACGCCAAACGCTACCCCACCGCCTGGGACGCCGCCGAGGATTTCTTCGCCCGTCGCGCCGAGCTTGAGGTAAAAACCCAAGCCTTCACTGAAGCCTTGTGGAATTCCTCGCTCCCCATCGAAGTCATCGAATCCATCGCCAACACCGCCTCCATCCTCCACAGCCCCACCTGCCTGCGCCTTCAGGATGGCACGTTTTACGGCTGGGAAGGCTGCGGCAACGAAGGCGGCTGCTGCGAGGGCTCCTGCACCCACGTCTGGAACTACGCGCTTACGCAAGCAGCGCTTTTCCCCGCCCTCCATCGCACGATGCGCAAGGCCGAGTACCAATACTGCTTCGAGGCTGGCCAGCACGGCCAGCACGGCGGTGTGATCTTTCGCATCCCCCTGCCCCTGGGTAAACCCGCCTATGCCTTCGATCCCAAATCCCCCTGGCACCACGCCGCCAGCGACGGGCAACTCGGCGGCATCGTCCAGCTCTACCGCGATTGGCGCTACTGCGGCGACGATGAATACCTTAAGTTCATGTGGCCCCACGCCAAGCGGGCCCTCGAGTACGCCTGGTTCCAGTGGGACCGCGACCGCGACGGCGTCGTCGACGGCGACCAGCACAACACTTACGACATCAACTTCCAGGGCCCCAATCCCCTGGCCCAGGGCTTCTACTTGGCCGCGCTCCTGGCCGGCTCAAAAATCGCCCGTTACCTCGGCGACAACTCCGCAGCTGACGAATACGAACGCGTCTACCACGCCGGACGGGCCAAGACCCAGAACGAACTCTTCAACGGCGAATACCTCGTCCAGACCTTCGATTGCCTAAAGCCCGACGCCCCCAAATTCCAGCACGGCATCGGCTGCTTAAGCGATCAGGTCTTTGGGCAACTGGCCGCCCATGTCGCCGGCCTGGGCTACATCCTCGATGAATCCGTGGTCAAGTCCTCCCTCGCCGCCGTTTTTAAGCACAACTTCAAGAATCCTCTGGGCGACCACTGCAACCCCCAACGCATCTACGCCATCGCCGACGAATCGGGCCTGCTTCTCTGCACCTGGCCGCGCGGCGGGCGGCCGGCTTACCCGTTCCCCTACAGCGACGAAGTCTGGTCCGGCATCGAATACCAGGTCGCCAGCCACCTCATGTACGAGGGCCTGATTGACGAAGGCCTGGCCATCGTCAAAGCCATCCGCGCTCGCCACGACGGCACCCGCCGCAACCCCTTTAACGAATTCGAGTGCGGGCATCACTACGCCCGCGCTTTAGCGAGCTGGGCCATGCTTCCCGCCCTCTCCGGTTTCCGTTTCGACGCCGTAGAAAAGACCCTATATTTCAGCCCACCCCGCAGCAGCAAAATCAAATGCCTCTTCACCACCGGCTCCAGTTGGGGTACCTTCACCTTCGACGGCTCGACCCTATCGCTCAAGCCCGTCGCCGGCGAATTGACCATTGAGCGCGTCGTCTTACCCGGTCGCACGCTGGACATTGAACCTAAGCGTCGCGTCGTAAAGGCCGGCAAAATCTGGAAGGTCGCCCTCGCATGAACTGCCTCGCCGAGCTGAAGAACGACGTCCTGACCCTGGCGAATTCCCGCATCCGCCGGCGCTTTCGCTGGAATCAGGGGCACCTTCTGAGCCTCGACCTGGTCGATCTTGTCGCCGACCGCACCTGGACGTTCCGCGCCGATCAGCCTGCCTGTTCCTTCCCCGGCGAAGCCTCCACGCCCACCGACGGCCGCTTTGAAGTCACCGCCGTCCCCCCAGGCCCCATCAACCATGCTCACCTTCGGGTGGATTGCTCGTTCCATTTAGCCGACTTGGAAATCCGCCGCTCGTTCCGCCTCTATGATGATTGCCCCGCCATCGCCTGCGACTTTTTCCTCCGCGGCCGGCCCCGCGGCGCCTGGCAATCCCCCGCCGCTTCCGCCGCCAGCCTCTCCAACATCGAAAACCTCATCGCTGCCGAGCAAGGCTCCCTGGTCGCCGATGCGCTCGAACGCCTCGACTTCGACCGTCCCCACCTTCACTACCGGGGCGTGCAGTTTTTCGACATCACCGACCGCCGCAATAACCTCGTCCTTGAGCGCTCCGTCCTGCCCTACGTTCAGCCCATTTATCTATCCGCCAACCTTCTGCTCATCACCGACCCCCTCACCCATGCCGGGTTGTTTATTCTCAAAGAAGCCCCCTGTTCCGACGTGCAGTTAAGCTACCCCGGCTGCGACTTCGTCGTCGAGCGTCAATCCGTCCGCGTCGTCGGCTCCGGCCTATCGCCCCAGGACGTTGCTCCCGATCACTGGACCCGCGCCTACAGCGTCGTCCTGGGCCTGGGCCCATCCGACGAAAAACAGCTCCTCAACAACTTCCGGGGGTACCAGCACCGCCTGCGCCGCGCCGAACCGGGCCGCGACCACATGGTCATGCTCAACACCTGGGGCGACCGCTCCCGCGACGCCCGCCTGGGCGAATCCTTCGCTCTTGCCGAACTGAACGCCGCCGCGAAGCTTGGCCTGTCCCACTTCCAGCTCGACGACGGCTGGCAAAAGGGCGTCTCCAGCAATTCCGCCGATCCTGCCGGCTCTCTCCAGAACATCTGGCGGCAGCCCGATTACTGGTCCGTCAACCCCCAGCGTTTCCCCCGCGGCCTGGGGCCTGTCGCCCACCGCGCCCGCGAACTGGGCATCGAGCTTTGCCTCTGGTTCAACCCTTCCACCGACGATAGCTTCGCCCACTGGGAAGATGACGCTCAGGTGCTCATCGATCTCTTCCGGGAGGGAATTCGCACCTTCAAAATCGACGGCGTCCTCATCCCCGACAAGCGTGCCGACGTCAACTTCCAGGGGATGCTCGACCGCGTGCTCGAAGCCACCGCTGGGCAGGTCGTCTTCAATCTCGACGTCACCGCCGGGCGCCGCGGCGGATATCACTATCTCAACCACTACGGCAACCTCTTCCTGGAAAATCGCTACACCGACTGGGCCAACTATTACCCCCACTGGACCCTGCGCAACCTCTGGCAGCTATCCCGGTACGTCCCGCCGCAATCGTTGCAGATCGAGTTCCTCAACATCTGGCGCAACGCCGACAAATACGCGCCCGACGATCCGCTCGCCCCCGCTCACATTCCCTTTGACTATTGCTTCGCCCTTACCATGATGGCTCAGCCCTTAGCCTGGTTTGAAGCCTCCAACCTGCCCCCGCAAGCGTTCGACATCGCTCCGCTTATCCGCGTCTATCGCCAGCATCAGGAATCCATCCACGCCGGTCACATCTTTCCCATCGGGCAGGAACCGTCCGGCTCCGGCTGGACCGGCTTCCAATCCTGCCGCTCCGACGGCGGATATTTCCTTATTTTCCGCGAGTTAAACGACTCCCCCACCGCTTCCTTCGACACCTGGAACCTGGCGGCCGCCGACCTGGACCTGGAACTCATCGCCGGGCACGCCGAACCTCACCGCCGCGCCCGCAGCGACTCGGCCGGCAATATCGACTTCTTCCTCCCCAAGCCCCTGTCCTTCGCCCTCTATCAATACACCATTCGCGCCTGACCCACGCTGCTAATGCCACAATCGCCCCCGCAGCAACACCACAGCCCAATAGCAATTCGCTCCACCCAAGATGACCAGCCCTGTGGTCATTACCCACCGTGCCACGCGTGTTTCGCAAATCCGTAGACTCTGGACGATCAACATTCCGGAAATAATCACCCCGACTAAATGCACTAACCCAAAAAATTCCAGCAAAGACCCGAACGCCATAACCAACCATGGATCCCTGCCGGGAGTACGCGCCCAATGCATGATCGTTGGCCCGGGAGCTAAGCACATCAAGGCAATGACGAATGGTCGATAGTCAAACATTCTTGACTCCCTCTCCCTCTCTAAGGGAGAGGGTGGGGTGAGGGTATAACGTCACTTTTTACCCCGCGCCCAGCCTGGACTCTGCTCCGCAGTTACCCTGAGCATAGGCTGGCGTGTGCTCACTCTATATTCATGCTCCCAAATATCGCTACGCCTTGCCCACCAGACACGCAATCACCTCTCGATCCTCTGTGCCGTCCTTCTTAAGCAGCCCGAATCCGCCCTTGTAGTCCCAGTTGGCGTACGCGATCTTCTTTTCGCGGAAGATGCTCACAATATCCCGGTACCAGCGCACCCGATCCGCCTGCGGCACCGTGTGCAGACACCCGAACTCTCCGCAATACAGCCGTAGCCCCGTCCTTTCCCGCACCGCCAACGGCTTTGGTAATTTCGCCGCCAGGGCCTCTCGATTCCACTCCATTAAGCCATCGCGCACGCTGCCCGCCCAATCCTCTTTCTCAATCGCCCTAAAATCCGCATCCGCGATCAGCCGCCCCGGATAGCGCACCGGCCCTTGATATTTACCGATATCCGTCCAGCTCGCCTGATAGTGCGTTAAGGGAAACGGATTGTAATAGTGCAAGCTCAGAATCAGCGCCGGATCGTTCGCCGGCACCGCCAACTGGTCAAACGTCTTGGATGACTGACATTCGTTGGACCCTAGGATCACCACCCGTTCCTTCTCCCGCTCCCGAATGGCCGCCAGCCCCAGGTGCGCCACCCGATTCCAATCCTTAGCGTCCTTGGCCATCGGCTCGTTCATCAACTCATATCCCACCCCGTCCAGCGGATACGTGTGCAGAAACTCCCCTAAATCCCGCCATACATCCGCGAAATGGCCCGCCGCCGCCGGATCGGAAAACAGGGCATTATCCGACGACAGAAACGTGTGGCTGCGCAACAGGTGCAAATCCACAATCACCCGCAGCCCCGCCTGCTGGCTCCACTTCAGCGCCGCCCC
Source organism: Phycisphaeraceae bacterium (assembly GCA_020851735.1). Classification (GTDB taxonomy): domain Bacteria; phylum Planctomycetota; class Phycisphaerae; order Phycisphaerales; family Phycisphaeraceae; genus JADZCD01. The sequence goes on along the minus strand of JADZCD010000033.1, from coordinate 73,575 downwards.
CAACAACGCAAACGCCTCCTCCTCTCGTTGGCCCTTTTCATCCCACATCTGCTCCTCATCCACCGGCAGACGGATGTGATCAAACCCCCACCCTGCGATCCGCTCCACGTCCGCCTGCGAAAACCACGCCCGTCGCTCCGCGCCGCGCTTCTCGCTCTGACTTAGCCAATGCGAAATATTCGTCCCGCGCTGAATGTCAAAAACTGGCAATGACATACCTCCTTAAATGATTTTCACCATCTAAGGATAACCACAATCCGCCGCTATCAGAAAACACCCCCCCGCCCCCGGCAGCCGAGCTTTTTTACCCCGCCGCATGCGACGGGCGTTTCTATCCCGTCCCCTTGTCGCCCAACCTATCCCCCTACACCACCCGCAACCTCTCCCCCAGCTTCCCCCGCCATTCCTCGCTGATGCCCCCGTCGGTCACAATCTGATCCACTTCCTCCAGCCCGCACACCCGCGTCAAGCTCTTGTGCCCGAACTTGCTGGAGTCCATCAGCAGCACGCTTTGCGACGTCTGCCGCAGCATCACCTGTTCCACCTGCGCCATCGCCAGGTTCTGGTTGTAGCACTCCTCCCCATAAATCCCCGCCACCGAGAAGAACATCAAGTTTGCGTGCAGATCCGCCAGACACCCCGTGGCGATCGGCCCGACCAGCACGCCGCTGCGCGGATACAGGCTCCCGCCGATCAGCATCAATTCCACATCGTCGTCATCCGCAAACAGATTCGCCACCGGCACGCTGTTGGTCACCACCTGCAATGGGCGGGCGACAATCTGCTGGGCCGCGAAAAGCACCGTCGAGCCCCCGTCCAGAAGCACCGTCATGTGCGGCTGCACCAGCGACGCCGCGTAAGCTCCCAGCGCCTGCTTGGCGTCCACCTGCGTGCCCATGCGCTCAGCCAGCACCGTCGTCTGCCCGCGCGGGCCTTTGTCCTGCTCCACGTACACCGCCCCACCGTGCGTGCGCTGCACCAGCCCCTGCTCCTCCAACCGCTCTAAGTCCCGCCGCACCGTCGATGCGCTCACCCCCACCTGCCGGGCCAGTTCATCCAACTGCGCCGCCTTCTGCCTTCGCAGCGTCTCCAGCAGGCGTTGTTGGCGTTCGACAATCAGCATGATAGTGACGCAGGTGTTAGGGGTTAGGGATGGGCCTTCAATCCCGTTCAGCCCCGCATGGGAATGCGAGGCCGGTTTAAACCTTGCACGTAAATCTTCTACTTGAAAATCCGATCTCGCCTCGCCTTGTTCCAGGCGATCTTTTCCGCCGCCGTCATCTTCGAAAAATCGGGCTCACCGTTCGCCTTGATCGTATTAGCCTTTTTATCGACCGTTTTCCCACCCTCCTTATTCTTGCCGCCATCCACCACCACCGCCGTCGCGCCCCCGCCGTACGCCGTCGCCCGCTTACTGGACTTTAGATCATCTTCCAAACTCCGATACGGGCGAATCCCCAGCTTCTGCAGCGCCCCGTGATAACTCTTAACCGCCTCGGCCGGGTCGTCGATCTTGCCGTCCGCCAGCCCGCGCAAGTGCTCGATAAACGATAGCTGGTGCTCGCTGTTGTTGATCATCCGCCCGTATAGCGCCGCCCGGGCCCCGTATTTCCGCGCTTCCCATAGCTGGAAAAACGCGTCAAACGTCGTGCCGCTGGACCCACCTAAAATCCCCGGCACCAGCGTCCGGTCGTAGCTGGCCAGTTGTTCCATCGCGGCCGGGCCGTGATACGCGATCTTCAAGAACACCGGCCGACCCTTGCCCGCCACGCCCGCCAGCGTCCGCGCGATCATGTCGTTGATAAAGCGCCCCAAATCCGGAATCGACGCCTGCACCGCGTTAGGGTCAAACACTTCCATGAAATGCCGAAAACCCTTGCGCTCCGCCTCGATGCGAAATTCCTTATACGCCTCCAGCGTTCGCAGATCCAAATCCAGATTGTTGTTAAACGTCACCGAATACAGCCCCAGGTTCGCCCCCAGTTTTCGCTCCTCCGGGCTACACTCAACCTTCCCGCACATGATGTGATCGATCACCGCCGTGCGGAACGGACGCGACGGCTGCGCCGGATACACCCCGCCCATCGCCAGATGAATGTCCGTCGTGTCGTTGGCCCGCGCTGCCGGCGTCACCGCGGAATTCTCAAACAACTTTTCTTTGATCGTCAGCACGTCGTTGGTCGACGCGCTCATCAGCATGATGTCCACCAATCCCTGCTTGACGTTCTGGCGGATCAATTCCCGATATTCCGCCAGCGATCGAAACCGCCCTTCGTGCGCATGGTGTTCCGGCGACTTGCCCGCCGAAGCCATCCCGTACGCCATGTCCGCGTCCTTGGCGTCGGCCAGAATAAAATCCTTGCTCGCCGGGTCCGCCAGGATGCGCGCCAGTTTCTGATCCAGACTCTTAGTCACCATCGCCGCTGCTCCATCTCTCTAGGACTTCTTGACAAACACGATCTCCGCCAGCGCCGGCTCAAACGGCGCCCCCAAGCTCACGATCCGCCCATCCCGATCCATCTGAAAGCTCAGCCGCGCGTTCCGCCCCGACTCCTCCACCCAGTCAAACACGTCGTAGTGATAATGCTTTAGCACCCCCCGGTCCCGGTGGAACTTGGCCGTCAGCCCTCTTCCTTCCTTCTTAATCGCAATCGATCCGTACCCGGGGTGGAAATATTCGCCCGCGTAATCCTCCAGCGCATGCGTCGGCCGCGTGCCCATCTTCCGTGCCGGCGGCGCCGCCGGCGGGTTGGCCTTGGCCCGCTGCTCGATATTCTTCTGATCGTCGAACACCTGCTGGATCCGATCCATTGGCTCCAACCCCAGCAGCCGATCGTGAATGCTGCTGTTAGTCACGCCCAATGCCGGCGAGCCCGCCGCGTTGCACAAAACCACCGCCCCGAACTTCTCATTAGGCAGCAGCGACACAAACGACGAAAACCCGCTGATCCCCCCGCCGTGATTGATGTAGTGCCTGCCGCGGAAATCCGTGATAAACCAGCCCATTCCGTAATTCACATGACACACCGGCGGATACCCGATCACACCGCCCACCCACATCGTCGGACGCTGGCAGAACTTGATCCCGTCCTCGCTGACAATCTGCTGCTCGCCAAATTTCCCTACACCCAGGTTCAGCTTCAGCCACTGGCACATGTCCACCGCACAAAATGCCGTCGGTCCCGCCGGGCCGATCTGCGGCAGCTCATAATGCGGCACGCGCACCGGCTTGCCTTGCCGCACGTGATACGGCTGGGCGTATTCCGCCGCCTGCTGCATCCGGTCCACCGTAAAACAGCGCGTGTCCATCCCCAGCGGCCCCAAGAGATACTGCCGCATGAAATCTTCCCACGTTAAGCCCGACACTTCCTCAATCAGCATCGCCGCCGCCGCGTACGCGATGTTGTTGTACTGAAAATTCGTGCGCACATCGCAGCTCAGCGGCAGATACTTCAATCGCTCGATCAATTTCCGCCGCGACAGGTCACTGCCGTACCACATCCGGTCGTGCCCCGGCAGACCCGTCCGATGGCTCACCAGATCCCGAGGCGTCACCCGCTCACCCGCAAAAGCGTCGCTTAACGCAAACCACGGCAGATACTGCCGCACCGGCTTGTCCCACGCGATTTTCCCCTGATCCACCAGAATGCCCAGACACGTCGCCGTCATCGCCTTCGTGCACGAGCCGATCACTGACACCGTCCGGCCCGTAAACGGCAGCTTCTTTTCCAGGTCTCGATACCCATACCCCTTGGTCAACACGATTTCCTGGTCGTGCACCACCCCGATGGCCAGGCCCGGCACGGACCATACTTTCATCGCCTTGGCCACGATACGGTCAATGTCCTTGAGCTTCCCCGCCAGATTTCGCGTTTTTGTTGTCTTAGCCATGTTGGAGACTCGTTCTCATCAGTCACTAAATCGGGGTCTGGGGTATTGTTTTGTTCATTGCCTTTCCCTAATCCCCAAACCCCAACCCCAACCCCTAACCCCTAACCCCTAACTCCTCTGCCTCACTTCACCTTCCCCCACGTCTCCGCCAGCGCCTTGGCGCTGCCCTGCAAGCCCTGCACTTCCTTGGGCCACAGTTCAATCTCATGCGTGCCCAGTACGCCCGCGCGTCCCACCACGGTGGGAATGCTCAGACACACGTCGCGCATCCCGTATTGCCCGGTCATCTTCGAGCTCACCGGCAAGATCCGCCGGCTGTCCAGCGCGATCGCGTGGATCACCTCCGCGATGCCCAGCCCCACCGCGTAGCCCGCCCCGCCCTTGCGCCGGATCACTTCCGCCCCCGAGCCTTGCGTGCGCTTAAACAACTCGTTCTGTTCATTGACCGACAGCAATTTCGCCAGCGGAATCCCCGCCACCGTCGCGCTCGACCAGATCGGCGCCATCGTATCCCCGTGCTCGCCGAGAATCAGCGCCTTGACTTGCGTGGCCGGCAGACTTTTTGCCTCCGCGATAATCGAGCAGAACCGGGCCGTGTCCAGCACCGTGCCCAATCCAATCACCCGCGCCGCCGGCCAACCCAAATATTCCATGGCCATCCGCGTCAGAATGTCCACCGGATTGGACACCACAAACAAGATCGCGTCGGACTTGAGCTTGTTCTTCTTTAGGTCGTCCAGAATCCCCTTAAAAATCGACACATTCCGATTAATCAAATCCAGCCGCGATTCGTCCGGCTTGCGCCGCGAGCCAGCCGTGATGCACACCACGTCCGCGTCGGCCGCGGCATCCGTCCCCCCCGCCCGGATCACCTGATCCGCGCACAGCGACGCCCCGTGCATGAGGTCCAGCGCCTCGCCCCCCGCCAGCTCCGCGTTCACGTCCACCAGCAGAATCTCGCGGACGACCTTCCCGCACTGGAGCGCAAACGCCGCGTTCGACCCCACCCGCCCGCCACCGCCGATCACCGCCACTTTGATGCTCATGAGATTGCCCTTGCGTGATGGCCCTACCTTTTAATTCAATTCATTTTCACCACGGAGAACACTGAGAACACAGAGGAAACTACTATTGACATTGAATTCTTTTGCCTCGCCTCCGTGCCCTCCCTTCGGGTCTGAGCCCAAGACTCCGCCTCAGGGTCGAAGACCGTGATCTCCGTGGCAAATAGTTCGTCTTACGCCTTCGCCGCCATGATCTGATCCGTGATCGCCGCCACCATCTGCTCAAATGTCTCTTCACTCACCGGGCCAGACCCCGCGTGCGCCGCCACCGCCGTCTGCACCGCCGCGTCCAGCGGCGTCGATCGCCCCGTGACCTCATCGCTCCCGCACGCGCACGCCGCCGACATCGGCCGCACGTCAAACGAAGCCAAAAACGGCTGGTTCTGCTCCACCACGCACCCGCTGGCCGCACACGTCAAGCGCGAGTCCGGGAATCCAAACGACTCCTTGACCTTCAGCAAGTCCACCATTTCGTCCTTGGACAGCACGTTCACGTTCCCCAGTTGCTTGCACAAGAGCAGAATCCGGCTGTAAGCATCCAGAATCTCCAGCCGGTAATACGCCCCGATCAGCGTCGCATCAAAGCTCACCGAACCGTGATTGCCCATCAGCACCGTGTTGGTGTCCGGCTTGATCAGCGGAATGATGCTGTCCGCCAGGTCCGGCTTGCTGGGCGTGGCATACCGCGCCGTCGGCACCTTGCCCAGAAACACCTCCGCCTCCGGGTGGATTCCCGCCGGCAGTGGAATCTGCGCGATGGCGAACGCCGTGGCATGCGGCGGGTGGCTGTGAATCACCGCCCGGATGTCCGGCCGATGCTTGTAGATCGCCAGGTGAATCAACACCTCACTGGTCCGCTTCATCCCCTTGGCGTTGGGCTCCACCTGCTTGCCGTTCATGTCCACCACGCAGATATCCTCGGGCGTCAAGAATCCCTTGCTCACCCCCGTGGGCGTGCACAGCACCCGGTCCGGACCGATGCGGGCCGAGTGATTGCCCTCGTTACCCGCGCAAAAGCCCTTCTGCCAGATGCGCTGCCCGATGTCGCACATCTGCTTCTTTAATTGCCAGATCGGCTGATCCGTGTATCCGTTCATCCGTCACCTCTTTAGTTGACTTCTAAACGCGGCTGGTGATCTCCACTTCATCTAAGATCGCCGCGCAATACGCATCCAATGGCACACGCTTAGGCTCAAACGGCACGCACGCCTCGCGCCCTTCGCTGACCGCGATCAACTGCCCCACCCCCGCCCCCAGTTGATCGAACACCACCAGCGCTTCGGGCATGGGCTTACTCCGCCCCACCACCGCCGGCAGCTTTTCCAGCGCCGGCAAGTCCAGCGTCTCAGCCAGCAAATACTGCCCCGCCACCAGCTCACTGAGCTTGGGACTTAGCACCACCTGACCTATGACGCGTGCGATTCGCATAGTTCCTTGCTTCCCAAAAAGCGGCTCTTACCGACTCCCGCCCCGGTGCAGGTCCGTCAAATCCCTTTCCAACGCCGCCACCACCTTAGGCGCCGTCGCCCGCATTTCATTGACCATCTGGATCATCGCTTCCCCACGCACGTGCAAATACTCCACCACCAGCACGTTCGCCCCCACTTCCGCCATCCCCTGCTTCACCGCTTCCACGCACGTGCCCTGCACCGCCCGCAGCGCCGGATGACGATTGGCCAGACACATCGCCCTGGCCGCCCCCGTCACAAACAGCAGTCCCCCCACCACCTCTTTAGTCTTGACCAGCTCCGCCAATTTCCGGATCGCCTCCGCCGTCGCCTTTGGATCCCGATTCACCCCGATCATCCGCAGCGACGCCTTGTGCGTCGTCGTCATCTCTTCCACCACCGGGCACCGCCCATCAATCCACCACGCCCACCCCCCGGAAGTAACCCCCCCGCCCCCGAAAGTACCCCCGGAAGCAGCCTCGGGTGCCACACCGCACGGCGCAGCCTGCTGTGTGTTTCCCCCGGTATCGCCCCCCGCCTGTCTAGCGAACGATCGCACCCCCTCCCACACCACCTTCCCCGGCTTCTCCTTCACCAGGTCCTGCGCGAGCGCCGTCAACCGCGCGTCCCCTGCCAGCCGCGCCACCCCGTCCGCCGCCTTCGCCATCGCCGCCAGCAACTGCTTAGCCGTCACAATTCCTTTGAGCGCCTCTCCGCCCCCGGCGGCGCCGGGTGCCCCACCGCCGGGCGCAGCCTGCTGTGTGCTTCCTCCCACTGGATTTTCCGGTGCCTGTTTTGCGGGCGTTCGCCCCCCCGGAAGATCGCCGCGTTCCGCAAACTTCGAATAATCCCCCGTGCACACCCCCACCGGCGGATGAATCTCCACCCGCTGCCCCTTGCCTGCCAACAGCCCACGTGCCGACAGCTCCGCCAGCACCTGCTCGGTGATCCGCTGCACTAACTCGTGTGGGCTTTCTGCCATAGCGGTTCGTCGTTTTAGTCGTCCACAATGCCCAGCGTCCACCACCGCGCCGGGCTGCTGGCATCGCCTAACAGTTCGCGTAACCCCAACCCGTCGCTGCTTAAAATCACCTTGTCCCCGCTGCCCGCTCCTAATTGATCCACCGCCAGCACCGGGTCGCCCGCCGTCTTGCCCTGACTGTCCAGCATTTCGCAGACCAACAGCTTCACTCCCACCAAGGAGTGGTGCCGTACGGTCGCCGTCGCGCGTCCTCGGATAATCGCCAGCTGCATAGTCCCTTTCGCCGATCCGCCACTCTCATCATCCTCTTAGATCATCCGTAAACTTCCGCTCACGCCCACCCGCCGAAACCGCGTGAACGTCAGCGGCGTGGTGATGCCCTCGCCCGTGGGCGTGGCGATCGAATAGCTCGGATACCCTTCCCCGCCGATGCCCAGGCCCGCCGTGCTCGGGCCGTTGGCCACGAAAATCGTGGTGTTCATCGCCTGACCCATGCGCGTGATCCGCGCCAGGTTGTTCGAGTGAATGCATGCCGTATGCCCGAACCCGTGCTCATTCTCAATGGCCAGCTCCAGGCCCCGCTCAAAGTCCCGCACCGGCACGAACGGCACAAAGGGCATCATCTGTTCCTCGGGCACGAACGGATTTTTTTCATCCGTCTTCCCGAACAACAGGTCCACGCCGTCGGGAATGTTCAGTCCCACCGTCTGCCCCAGCACCTTCGTGTCCTTGCCGATCAATTCCTTCTGCACCGCGTAGTGGTCGTTGTGCCACTTAAACGCCTTGTCCGTCAGTTTGGCGATGGCCGACTCGGCCAGTTCCACCGCGCCCGCCCGCCGCATCGCCTCCATCATCTTGTCGAACACCGACTCGACGACGAACACTTCCTTCTCGCCGATGCACAGCAGATTGTTGTCAAAAGCCCCGCCGAGAATGATCGCCTTGGCCGCCACGTCCAAATCCGCCGTCTCGTCCACCACCACCGGCGGGTTCCCCGGGCCGGCCACGATCGCCCGCTTGGTCTGCTTCATCGCCGCCCGCGCCACCGCCGGACCGCCCGTGGCCACCAGCAGCGGAATGCGCTCGTGCTGGAAAATTTCCTCCGCCGAGCGCAGCGTCGGCGGGTCGATCAGGTTGATTAAGGGGTCAATCTCAAATGCCGCGCTGATCGCCCGGTTGTACGTCTCAGCCGCCAACGCCGCGCACTTAGCCCCCGACGGGTGGGCGTTGACCACCATCGCGTTGCCCGCCGCGATCATGCTGATCGCGTTGGCCGTCAGCGTCGGAATCGAGTGCGTCACCGGCGTGATCACCCCGATCACGCCCCACGGCGCCGCCTCGTCCAAGCTGATGCCCTGGTCCCCGCTGTGCGCCGCCGTGCGCAGAAACTCCACCCCCGGCACCTTCGCCAGCAATTCCAGCTTGGCGATCTTGTGGTCCAGCCGCCCGACCTTGGTCTCTTCTAACTCAATCCGCCCCCACTCCTGGGCGTTTTCCTTCGCCAGCTTCTTGAGCAGCTTGCAGATCTGGTCGCGCGTCTCCAGCCCCGCCTCCACCAGTTGCCTCTGCGCCCGCCACGCCCCCTCCACCGCCGCGTTCACCTGGGTATAAATGCCCAGCCGATTGGTCGCCCCTCCGCCGCCGGCCGCCGTCGACGCCGTCACCACCGCGCCGCCGCCCGTTCCCAGTCGCGCCAGCACCTGTTCCACCACGTCGGCTATCAATTGTTTCTGGTCCATTTCGCCAGTTCTCGCTTTCATGCTTAAATCACCGAAGTCGCCCGGACTTTCCACCACAGAGAACACAGAGGCCACGGAGTTTGATTCAATCCATGTATTGTTGATTCAATTAGTATTTTTCTTCGTGCTCTCCGTGACTTCCGTGGTAATTGTTTTTCACCACCGAACACTGAGAACCCAGAGAAGAATTCTTTTTTAACAAGCCTACCTGTCTTGTCTCCGTGTTCTCCGTGACCTCCGTGGTAAATCTCCTCCTATGTTCACACCACCTTCTGCCCCATCACCATCGCCGAGTCGACGATCCCCACCACCACCGCGTCCACCGGCAGCTTATTGCACCCCTCAGCCATCCGCGCGCTGGAACCCTGCACGATCAGTACCAGCTGGTCCTCGCCCGCGCCCAGGCTGTCCAACGCCACAATCGCCCGCCCGGTAACCTCCAGGCGTCCTTTGCCGACGTTCTTGCCGCCACCATCCGCGTACTCCACGCGCAAAGGCTCGACGATCAGGAGCTTCTGCCCCTTCATCGACTCGTCCTTGGCGGTGGCCGTCACATGGCCCTTAACCCGTGCCAGGAACATGGCCATCCTCCTAAGCGAAATAAGCCCTGCCGCGCCCGCCAAACCCTCGCGCCCGCAGAGCGTTTCCCCGCTTGTTAGAGTTTGCTCACATCATCATGTGGCCGCGCGATCACGTGCACGCTGACCACCTGGCCCACGCGCCGCGCCGCTTCCGCGCCGGCATCCACCGCCGCTTTCACCGCCGCCACGTCGCCTTCAAACGTCACCGCCACCAGACCGCTGCCCACCTTGTCCTGACGCACGAACTTCACGTTCGCCGCCTTCAGGGCCGTGTCCGTCGCTTCCACCGCCGCAATCAAGCCCTTGGTTTCGATCATCCCGATTGCCTGCTGTGCCATGTGAATCACTCCTGACTTCTTGGTTGCACGATTTGCCTGAAATTCGTTTCCGCCCGTCGTAGTTTCCTTCCGCCTCAGCCTGCCGCAGCACGCCGGAATTTCTCATTTCGCCAACACCGCCGCCGCCTGCCGGGCCACGATCAATTCCTCGTTCGTCGGCAGCACCCACACCGCCACCTTGCTGTTCGTCGCCTCGATGCGGACCTCGTCCTTCCCGCTGGCCGCCTGATTCTTCGCCTCGTCCAGCCGCAAGCCCGCATACTCCATCCGCGCACAAATCGCCTGCCGAATCTCCTTGCCGAACTGCCCGATCCCACCCGTGAACACCACTGCATCCGCCCCACCCATCAGCGCCAGATAAGCCCCCACGTAGTGCCGGCAACTCTCCACAAACGCCTCCAGTGCCAGCTTCGCCCTCTCGTTTCCACCCGCCGCAGCCTTTTCCACTTCCCGCATGTCCGGGCTTACGCCCGAAATCCCCAGCAGCCCACCTTCCTTGCCTAAGCGCTTAAAAATCGTCTCCACGTCCAACCCCGCCTTCAGCAGCTTGAGCATCGCGAATGCGTCAAAATCCCCCACCCGGTTGTTATGAAACACCCCAGACTGCGCCGTCATCCCAAAGCTGTTGGCCACGCTCTTGCCGTCCTCAATGGCGCAGATGCTGCACGATCCGCCCAAGTGGCAACTGATGATCCTCCTGGCCTTGGGCGCGATCTCCGCCATCCGCGTTCCGATGTAGCGGTGACTGGCCCCATGAAACCCATACCGCCGCACGCCCATCTGCGTCCATTCCCAGGGAATCGCATACACCTGCCGCGCCTGCGGAATCGTCTGGTGAAACGCCGTCTCAAACGCCGCCACCTGCGGCACCCCCGGCAGCTCCTTGGCAAACGCCCGCATCGCCGCGATGTACGGCGGGTTATGAGCCGGGGCCACGTCCGCGAACTGCTGCATGGTGGCAATCACCTTTTCATCCACCCGCACCGCGCCGCTGATCGGCCCGCCATGCACCGCCTTAAATCCCACCGCCTGCACCTGGGCAATATTCTGGATCGCCCCCAGCTCCACCAACCTCTTTAAGTGCAGGTCGATCGCCGCTCCGTGATCCGCCAGGTCCACCTTCCCTTCCGCCTTTTTTCCTTTCGCCTCCACCGCCCAACTGCTTCCACCCTGGCCGATCCGATCCGCCGAGCCCACCGCCAGCACCTCTTCCGCCGGCATGGCAAAGAGCTTGTACTTGAAGCTGGTCGAACCAAGATTTGCCACGAGTATCAGCATGACGAATAGGAGTTGGGAGTTAGAAATTAGGAATTAGGAATTAGGAATTAGGAATTAGGGGTTAGGGGTTAGGGGTTGGGCGTTGGGGATTAGGAGCGGGTGGGATTTTCACTCTCCAAGCCCAGGGATTGCCATCCCTGGGTTGTCTTGGAGCACCCACGGAATTTCCCTGGGCCGCTTTCATCGCGTCGCTTCCGCGCCACGCTTTCCTTTAAAACCCATCCATCAACTGTTCATGCGGGCGCGCGATCACGTGGGCCGCCACCAAGTCGCCCACTTTGCCCGCCGCCTCGGCGCCGGCATCCACCGCCGCTTTCACCGACCCGACGTCGCCCTTGACCACCACGCTCACAAACGCCCCACCGATGGCGATGGTCTTAACCAGTTGCACGTTCGCCGCCTTGAGCATCGCGTCCAATGCTTCGACGATGCCCACCTGGCCCCGCGTTTCAATCATGCCCAATGCTTCCATGATGCTGCTCCCAATCGGCCGGCCTTCCAGCCTGGCCGCGTGTGTGTTGTTCGAGAAAAACAATCCCGTCCCACCGCCTGCTTAACCCACCTGCTGCTTGCCCGCGCCCTTCTTGGGCTTGGGATACAGCGCCGTCAGCTCCTCATGCGGACGGGGGATGACGTGCACCCCGACCACCTCGCCGATCTTGCCTGCCGCCGCCGCCCCGGCATCGACCGCCGCCTTCACCGCCGCCACGTCCCCGGTGACGAAGCTGGTCACCATGCCGCTGCCGACCTTGTCCCACCCGATCATGTCCACGTTCGCCGATTTGAGCATCGCGTCCGTAGCCTCGATCAGACAGACGATTCCCTTGGTTTCCACCATGCCGAGTGCTTGTTGAGCCATGATCTTTTTCTCCATATGCACGCCAGGGGGATTAACTTTTTCACCACAAATCTTTTACCACCGAGAGCACAGAGAACACGGAGCCATACAACAAATCATTCTTAAAACTCTTGTCTCAATTCTCTGTGTTCTCCGTGTTCTCCGCGGTGAATCCTTACTTAACCAGCTCCATCCGCGTGGCCGTCGGCAGGTGGCACGCGTTGCCTTCGTCCGTATCGATGTGTACTTCCAGCTTCACCTTCGGATGCTGCCGCACCTTCACCCGCTCAAACACCAGCCCGCAGGGCCCGTCGATCTTCAGCTTCATGTATTCGCCGTCCTTGACGCCGAAATGCGCCAAGTCCACCGGGTGCATGTGCACGTGCCGTTCCGCCCGGATCACTCCCGCCTTCATGTTCAGCGCCCCATGCGGCCCGGTCAGAATGCAGCCGGGCGTGTCCTGATGATTCCCGCTGATACGCAAGGGCAGCTCGAGTCCTAAAAATATCCCGTCCGTGTAAGACAGTTCCACCTGCGTGTAATTCCGGCAGGGGCCCAGGATGCGTACCCCTGGAATCATGCGATTGCGCGGGCCGATGATGTTCACCTGCTGCTCGCTGGCAAACTCCCCTTCCTGATACAGGTCCTTGAGCTTGGTCAGCTTAGTGCCGGGCCCAAAGAGCACTTCCAGGTCTTCCTGCGTCACGTGCACGTGCCGGGCCGACACATTCACCACCAGCGGATTAGGCCCGCCGTTGTGCGCCGCCGGGCGATAAAGGTCTCCGACCTTGCCGATCAGCCGATCGCGCAACACTTCGCGGACCAGCTTCTCGACCACATTCCGATCAAGCGGTGTATTGGCTGAAACCATGGCGAATTTGCTCAGTGTGACCGGGAATCGAACGTGACCAACCCATTACCGACTGACGACGCGAGAGCCCTAATTTTCTACCCCACCTTCCATAACTTTTCAAATTATATCATAAGATTTCAACATATGCCAAACTTTTCCACATTTTTACGCAAGACATTACAGTACATTGTCTTACATGTACTAGAATATGCAGAATAAACCTTACCCATCCCCCCAAACCATAGCTCCCCCAGAGGTTTTTGCCTGCGCACCACCCTGAAGCAGGCCCCCGCCTCCTCGCTCAAGGCGATCCCTGAGTTGTCTTCTGCAGCCTACGGACTTTGTCCCTGGGTGCGTTAGGCATGGCCCAGCGCAGACGATCCCCGATAGAGAGCACAGACATCCCCCGGACCCCCGGAAGAAGTCGCCGGGCAACTCACTGAACAAATTCACTTTCCCTGCCTACGCGTCGCCCCCCACCTCACACCGCCGGCAACCCCATGGCTCTTCGCCACGCCGACAGTTGGCCCAAGTGGATCGCCTCGTGGTTGACCATGATGTGCACCGCCACGTGCGCCATGGTCGGAAACCGCGCCTTCCAGCGTTCGAGCGTGGGCGGCTTAGTCCAGAATTCCGCGCTCTGCTGGCGGGCAAACCCCGCGATGCGGGCGTGACTATCTTCCAGCACCTTAAGCATCACCGCCTTGGCTGGATAAAGCCCCTGCCGATACTCCGGCTTGGAGGTCATGCTGAACATGTCCTGCCACTCCTTGGGCGCCTTGGCCGGCAATCCCAGTTGGCTGCCGTAAAAATCAGCCACGAATGCCAAATGCCCTAAAATCCAGGCCGCGTGATTCATCTTCTCCGTGCCGGCGGGCACGGCCGTCATTTTCTCCTCCGGCAAGTCCGCCAACAGCTTGCGGGCATAATCCAGATTCCGTTCCGATATCGTCAACAAAGCCTCGATCATGACATCCCCTTTCTTTCACCCCATGATTTAATTGCCCATCTCAATCCGCCCCAGCCATCCGCTCCCCTCGTCGCTCCCTCACACGCCCACGTACTTGGCGTACACGCTCTTGGCCACATTCGCCTCTTTCGTGCCCTTGATAATAGCCCGGCCGTCGGCAAATAGCGTCAATTCATAATCCTGCCCGTTGTCCTTGATCTGGGCCCGCAGCATGAACTTGTTCACTTCCACCTGCCCATGCGGGCGCAAGCGTGCGGCAATCTCCTCAAACTTCAGCCGGTCCGCGGAAATCTTCTGCGTCAGCTGCACCGCATTCCGCCCGCACAGCGTCGTCGTCCCGCTGGCGAATTTGCCCTCTAGAAACTCAAACTGCCGCTGCTTGCAGCAGATGCACTCGCCCACCTCATACGCCCGCGCCACCTTAAACTGCTTAACCGTGTTCGCCCACACGTCCACGCTCAACAGGGCTGGATTCACCGCCTCAAAATGACCGGTAAGAATCTTAATCGCCTCAATCACCTGATAATTGGCGATCACCGACACCACCGGGCCCAACACCCCGGCCGTATCGCACGTCGGGTTCATCCCCGGCGGCGGCGTCTGCTCAAAAATACACCGTAAGCAAGGCGTCGCCCCTACCCCCGCCCCCGGAAGTAATTCTTCGGCTGTCTCCTCTTGATTCCCTCTCCCTTCCTGAGGGAGAGGGCAGGGTGAGGGTGTGGCTTCGGCGTTCCCTCCAGTCTGTTTCGCCGCCTTTTCCCAAGCCGAAATTCCCCCGGGGGTATGCGGCAATATCGCATAGGTCATACCCGTGGTCGCCACCGCTCCGCCGTACACGTACGGAATGCCGTGCTTGACCGCCACGTCATTAAGCAAAAATCGCGTCTCAAAATTATCCACCCCGTCGATCAACAAATCGCACCGTTGATCGCCATGGGGCCCCAACACCAGCTCTTCAATGTTGCGATGGTTCAAATCGTCCACCACCGCCGTCACCTGCACCTGGCTGTTGATTCCCGCGATCTTCCTCTTGGCCGCCTCCGCCTTGGGCATGCCTTCACGCACGTCCTGCTCGTCAAACAGCACCTGCCGCTGCAGGTTGGTTAATTCAATAAAATCCCGGTCCACGATCACCAGCTTCCCCACCCCCGCGCGGGCCAGCATGTTGGCGATCACCGTGCCCAGCGCGCCGCAACCAGCCACCAGCACCTTGGCGTTAAGTAATTTCCGTTGCCCCTCTTCGCCGAAGCCGGGCAACAACATCTGACGGTGATATCGCGCTAAATCGTCGCTCATGATTCGTCATTCTTGGCTGAAAAAAGTTCTTCGCTTCAGTCAAAACACCATTTTTCACCACGGAGAACACGGAGATCACAGAGGCAAACCAAAAACAAGATTCCCTGGCTTGACTCCGTGCTCTCCGTGTTCTCGGTGGTAAAACGTCTTACGTCTCCACCAGGCTTCCGCCCTCCACCGGGTCAATCCGCACCCCCATGCTCTTAAGAAATTCCACCGCCGCCGTCACCTCCGCCTCTTCGCCGTCAAACTGGATGGCCATGATGCCGATCTTCTGCCCTACGCTGGCCTGACGGATGTCAAACTGCACCTGCGGAAACTGCCGTGACATCTTCCAGACACAAGGCTGATCCTTGCAGACGCCTTCAAACGTCAACCAGCATTTGCGCGTAGTCTTTGCCATAGGTTGGTCTCCAATCCGCCCCCACGTCTCCTGGCTGCCGCGCCCGTTCGCCTTACCCGCCCGCGATGGCCGGCACGATGGAAATCTCGTCGCCGCCGTGGATCTCCGTATCCAGATGCTTTAGAAAACGAATGTCCTCGTCGTTGAGGTACACGTTCACAAAGCGGTTAAGCTGCTGGCCGTCCTTAAAGAGTCGCGCCTTAAGTTCGGGAAACTGGGTGCACAAGGCATCCAACGCGTCGCGAATGGAAGTTGCCTGCACCGAAACACTGCTTAAGTTTCCCGCTTGCGAGCGCAGGGCGTTGGGAATCAACACGTGTACGTCCTGGGACATTGCCAGCACTCCTTCAAATCACTTTGCTCGTGGCCAAACGGGCATGCGCCCCGCTCGCACCGTTTTCGTCCAGTTTCGCCAACATCTGTTCAAACTCGCCAAGCCGCGGCGCGATCACCGGGGAACTCTCAAACTGCCCGGTCATCACCTCAATGGTCTTTAGCCCGTTGCCCGTGATGCACACGCACACCGGCTCGTCCCGCGGAATCCGTCCGCTCTGAATCAGTTTAATCGCACAAGCCAAAGTCGTCCCGCCGGCCGGCTCGGTAAAAATCCCCTCCGTCCGCGCCAGCAGGCCGATCGCCGCGAGAATCTCCGGGTCCGTGGCGGATTCGCCCGCGCCCCCGCTCTCGGTCACCACCTTGATGACATAGTACCCGTCGGCCGGATTGCCGATGGCGATGCTCTTGGCGATCGTATTCGGCTTCTGCGGCTGGAAGATTTCCTCGCCTTCCGCAATCGCCTTCACCACCGGATTGCAGCCTGCCGCCTGCGCCGCATGGATCCGCGGCCCGTTGTCCTCCACCAGCCCCAGCTCGATCAATTCCCGATACGCCTTCCACACCTTCGGCAATATCGTCCCCCCCGCCACCGGCACCACCGTGTGCTTGGGCAACTGCCAGCCCATCTGTTCGGCGATTTCAAAACCGTGGGTCTTGGCCCCTTCGGTATAGAACGGCCGAAGATTCACGTTGACAATCGCCCACGGATACTTGTCCGCGATCTGCGAGCAAAGCCGATTCACGTCGTCGTAGTTGCCCTTGATCTTGACCAAAAGCGGACCGAACACCCGCGATCCGACGATCTTGCCTTCCTCCAGATCCTCCGGCACCAGCACCACCGTCCGCAAGCCCGCCTTGGCCGCGTGGGCCGCCACGCTGTGGGCCAGATTCCCCGTCGATGCGCAGCCCACGGTGTCAAACCCGAATTCCATCGCCTTGGTCAAAGCCACCGATACCACGCGATCCTTATAGGAAAACGTGGGGTAATTGGTGCTGTCGTCCTTGATATACAGTTCCCGCACGCCCAATTCCCGGGCCAGGCGATCCGCCTTGACCAGCGGCGTGTACCCCGAATGCAACCCTACCTTGGGCTCGCCTTCGATCGGCAAGAGATCCTTATACCGCCACAGCGACCGCGGACCCGCCTCAATGGACGTGCGCGTCACTTTTCCCTGCATGGCCGCATAGTCGTACGCCACTTCCACCGGGCCGAAATCATGATCGCACACCGTCCGCGGCGTGATCGGATACTCCGCCCCACATTCTTTACAGCGTAAACATGCCACGTAGCTCATTGCCGATTCCTCGCTTGTCAATCCTCTTTCAGGGTCTGGGGTCTGGAAATCACGGACAAGCAAAACACAAACCAATTCCCCGGACCATAGCCGCGGGCGGAAGCCCGCCGGTTAGTCTTCTGGATCTCCAACCATCTAAACCTCCCAAGCTCCTCTCCACGCTACGCGCCCGCGAACCGAATGTTCCGGCTTCCAGGGGCTTCCGGGGGCTTCCGGGGACACTTCCGGGGGGGGCAAAAAAAAACCCTTCTACTTGATAAGAAGGGGCAGGTATCCATCCAATTTCGGCAAAGGATGGTGCCGCTTCTTATCTTTCCCAGGATCAGGCGAATGAGCCCGATGCTGTGGCGGGAGTTCGCACCAGCGATGCGGCAGGTTTCTCTGCCGGGCGGTTGCGGTAGCTTCACAGGGCCCGTCCCTCAGCCACTCTTGATAAGTCGCGAATGATTAAATTGTCGAGCCGTAGAATAGGGCCTAAAGCCCGTGGTCGTCAACTGTTTTTTTTAGTGATCCCGCGTTTTCTTTGCGCCGGCCGCAACTTGCCTAATTACCAGGCAAAGTGCGCGAAGGCCTTGTTGGCGTCGGCCATGCGGTGGGTCTGTTCGCGGGTCTGGACCGCCTTGCCCTCGTTCTTGGCCGCGTCCATCAGTTCCTTGGCCAAACGCATGGCCATGGGCTTGCCCTTTTCGCTGCGGGCCGCCACGATGATCCAGCGGAACGCCAGGCTCTGCCGGCGTTTGGGCTTGACGTTCATGGGCACCTGATAATTGGCGCCGCCGACGCGCTTGGAACGCACTTCCACGTCGGGCTTGACGTTGTCGATCGCCTTGTTGAACACTTCAATGGCCGTGGGCGTGCCCTTGGTCCGCTTTTCGATTTCGTCCAGCGCGTCATACACCACCCGCTGGGCCACGGACTTCTTGCCGTCCTTCATCACGCAATTCATAAAGCGTGCCAGCACTTTGCTGTTATAGCGGGGGTCCGGACGCAGTTGCGAGTCAGCCTTGGTGATTCGACCTGACATGGGTGTTTCCTTTGGTGGCTCATCCAGCCCGTCCGCGTCATTCGCCGGAAGGCTCGTTTTGTTCACCAGCCCGCCGCCGGCTGATTACTTGCCACTGGTTAAAAGTCTCGCCTACCGTCAAAATTCACTCGCCGGCCGACAGCCAGGCGAGGGATCCATCATTTTCCGCGCATCTTACTTCGAGCGCTTCACGCCGTACTTGCTGCGGCCCTTGCGCCGGCCTTCCACGCCCAGGCAGTCCAGCGACCCGCGCACCACGTGGTACCGCACGCCGGGAAGGTCGCGCACACGCCCGCCGCGAACCAGCACGATGCTGTGTTCCTGCAGGTTGTGCCCTTCGCCACCGATGTAGGCGGTGATTTCCTTGCCGTTGGACAGCCGCACCCTGGCCACCTTGCGCAAGGCGGAGTTGGGCTTCTTGGGCGTGACGGTCTTAACCTGCAGGCACACGCCGCGCTTCTGCGGGCATGCGACCAAGTCCTTGACCTTACTCTTGGCCCTGGCTGATACACGGGGATTTCGAATCAACTGGTTAATCGTCGGCATAGCCGTTTTGCTCCCATCAAACCGAGCCCAAAACTATAACAAACCCCCACCCTGGTCCGCAAGTGCCTCAAATCCCTGTGCCTTGCGACCAAACCCCGCTATATTAACACCCATGCCAGCCTTTTCCGTGGTCATCTGCGGCGCCAACTGCGCCGACACCCTTCCCGCCGCCTGCCAATCAGCCCAATGGGCTGACGAATTGGTCTTTGTCGATTCCGGGTCCACCGACCAAACCCCCCAAATCGCCCGCCGCTATGCCCACCAGTACGTCGTCGAACCCTGGCGGGGCTACACCGGGCAAAAAAAGTTCGCCGCTGACCTCGCCCGTAACGACTGGGTCCTCGTCCTGGATGCCGACGAAGAATGCTCCCCCGAATTGGCCAAGGAGCTTCAAGCCCTCTCCCAAGCCGAGCTGGACCGCCACGACGTCTTCCTTGTCCGCCGCCGCAATTACATCTTTGGCCGCCACGTCCGCGCCTGGGACCCGGACTGGCAATCGCGCGTCATTCACCGCCGCCGCTGTCACTGGCCCCAGGAAGCCCTCCACGACGCCCGCCTGCCCTCCGATCCTTCCCGCCAGGCCCGGCTCACCGGCCGCCTGAATCACAAACGCCACAGCTCCGCCGGCTTTTCCGACTACTTCAGCGGCCGGCGCCTGGATGGTCGGCTGTTGGACGTTGCCCGCCAGATGCACGCCCGCGGCAAGCGTTGCCACTGGTGGGACTTGGCCTTCCGCCCCGCGCTGACCTTCTTAAAGTTCTACATCCTTAAGCGCGGTTTCCTCGACGGCCTGTTCGGCCTTGCCCTGGCGCAAAAATCGGCCCTGACCACCCAACTCAAATACGCCGCCCTGTGGACCATCCAGAACCGCTACGAATCACCTTCAAAGCCACCGGCCGACAAATAATTTCCCTCGCTGGGCTGGAATCGCCGCGACCCCTTGCCGCCCTCACTCTCTTCCAGGGAGCAAAAGACATGCAGATAAGACGGCCCCTCATTCGCCTGGGACTTTTTTTTCTTGTCGTCATCCTGCTTCTGACCACCTGCCGAGGTGTGGTCGCCTACCGCTCCCACGCCGCCCTGGTCCGTTACCGCGCCGCCGGCCACCCCACAACCCTGGCTGAGTACGAAGCCAAATATCCCGCACCCCCTCCGCCAGCCCGCAACGGCTGGAATGAATTGGAGGAAGCGGGCAGGCCGTTCCGGGAAGCAGCCGACGCCAAAGTCCATTCCTTGATCACGCCCGTGAGCATCGCTGACATACCACCAGCCGGACAACCCTGGCCCACTGATATACACCAGAAAGCGGAAGAATACTTGGCCGGCCACGCTCAAGCCCTCGCTCAGGCCCGTCAGGCCCTGGCAGCCGATTACTTTTTGCGTCCATTTCGCCCTAGTCTGGGACTCGAGGCCATGCCCAGTGCGCGTTGGCACAGAAACGTGGCCCAATTGCTGGCGATTGAGCACGCCTTGCATCGAGACCAATGGTCCACGGACAGGCAGATTCAGGCCTTCGCTGACAGTCTAAAGCTTGCGAATACTCTTCACGACGATCCTGCCATCATTTCCGTCTTGATTCAGATCAGCGAACAAGCCCAGACGCTTATCCAATTGCGCTGGATTTTTCAGGCTTGCTCCTTGACTGAACAACAACTCGAACAGATCGACTCGCTCTTAGCCGCCATTCCCAACTCGCATAACTGGGAACGAGCCTACGAAGGCGAGACCCTCGTCATGCTGACGGTAATCGACACCCTTTGGCCGGATAACAGCCAAATGCGCTTCATCACCAGAGTTAGTCCCCTCAACGATATCAGTCGCGCATCTTATCTACGCACCCAACTTGCCATGTTCGACGCCATCGCTCAGTCTGATCCCAGACGTCAACTCGAACAGATCAAAATGGTCGGCCAAGAAATCGATCAACTTGGCTTCCTGCAAGCTAAAGCTGGCATGGTTGTGGGAAGCCCCACAATATTGATCTCTTCCCATAAGCTCAATATGTCCGTCCAGAGCGCCCGCGTCGCCGTGGCCCTCGAGCGGTATCGACTTCATCACCAGTCCTACCCCGCCACGCTGGACCAACTCGTGCCGGACTACCTGGCCCAGGTCCCTCTTGATGCATTCGCCGACAATCCTCAAGCCACCTTGAAGTATCGCCAATTCGACGACGGCTACGTGGTCTACAGCGTCGGCGACGACGGCAAGGACGACGGCGGCGTGACTAATCCGTTCAATGTGCCTGCTTCCTCCGGTTACGATCCCGGCTTTGAAGTCCGCCGGGCGCCGACTTCGTCCCCTCCCGCTCAAACTCAGCCTCAGAACCAACCGCCGGAATAAAGACACACTCACCGCCCCGCGTCAGGCCGCTACCTTCCCCCATCGCCGATTTTCTTTCGATGACTACTTGGCTTGTTCCCCCACCTGCCGAAACACCTGCTCCAACTGGTCCACGTGCCTTGCCATCGACAGGTGTACCGCCAGCTTGCTCATGCCGGCCGTGCATGCCTTGCGCTTGGCTGGATCGGTCAGCTCCGCCATCGCCGTCGCCAGCGCCTGCGCGTCCGACGGATCCGCCACCACGCGCCCGCAGCGGCTGACCCCCGCAAACCCAGCCCCGGGAAGCACCCCTGTCACGCTGGAGTTCCCAGCGGCGGCGTTATTCGTTTCCTCTTCCTCATCCCCCCCGACCTCCAGCCAATCCGCCGAGCCGTCAAACGCCGTCGTGATCGCCGGCACACCCATCAAGAGCGACTCGACCACCACCTTGCTCGCCGGGTCGTAATACGTCGGCAGCACCGTCACGTCCGCCGCCGCGTAAAGCTCGGCCATGTGTTGGGTGGCGCCTACGAAGCGAATCCTGTCGCGCACGCCCATCTCGGCCGCCTCGGCGAAGACGGGGTACGAGTCATCGCCAGCCAAGAGCAGCACGGCCGGCACCTTCCAGCCCTGCAGCACCACCAACGCCTCCAAGAGCGGCTCAAGCCCTTTCCGCCAGGCGTCCTGGGCGGGAAACAAAAACGCCGTCGTGGCGTCATCGAGCCCGAACGCCTGCCGCAATTTCTGCCGGGCCTCCTGTCTCTCTGCCGCCGTCAGCGTCGGCATTTCCGCCGCGTTGGGTACGCGGGTGATCCGCTCCGCCTTAATGCCGTAGTGCGTCTCTATCTGCTGGGCCATGTAGCGGCTGATCGCCACCAGGCGTTTGACGGCTGGATCGCGCAGCGTGCGCTTTTCCATTTCCAGCAATACTCTTTGCTTAATCGTCATCCACAAAAGCGCCTGCTTGCCCGCGCGCTTTAAAAACGATCCCCGCCGGGCCACCGTCCGCCGGTGCAATTCCCGATAAATCCCCGCCCGCGGCTGCACCACCGTCGCCGGCACCGCGGAAGTCACCGACAGACTCACCGCGAATTCCCCGCCCGCCAGTTGCCTGCCCACCCACCGGCGAAACCATAGCAGCCGAACCGCCCCCATCCGCCATGACTTTCCCATCGACCGAATCTTGACCCCCTCCCACTCTTCGTCCGAACTGACCGCCGCCAGCACCGTCACCTGGTGGCCGCGCTGCGCCAATTCCCGGCAGATCTGTGCGGTGGATCGTTCACAACCCCCGCCTTGGGGATGGAAGCGCTCGATCACCACCGCGATTTTCAGGCTCTCTTTTTTTTTCACGCCGGCACCGGGACTTGCCGCCATACCGCCGCCACCTGTTCCACCACTTCGCCCGGCTCGATGAGCCTCATGCACTGATGCTCCTCGGGCGTGTGGCGCAGTGGGCATTGCCTCTGCTGGCAGGGCCCGCAATAGACGGCGCGGCGGACCTGCCGTTCCTGTTCGAAGCCGATCTCCGTCCACGCCGGATCCGTGGGCCCAAACACCGTCACCACCGGCACCCCCAGCGCCGCCGCCATGTGCCGCGGGCCGGTGTCGTTGGTCACCATCACACTCGCGCGCTTGACCACGCTCTTAAGCAGCCGCAAGTCAACCCCCAGCCGCGGCAGATCAATAATCGAACAATGCGCCGCAGCCATGACTTTGTCCAAGATCGCCCGCTCGCGCGGCGCCCCGCTGACCGCCACCGCCGCCCCATAAGCCGCCGCGCACTGTTCCGCCACCGCCGCGAACCGCTCGGCCGGCCAGAGCTTGGCGTCGCCGTAGCTGGCTCCGGGATTAATCAGCAGGAGCGGCCGATCCGCCCCCACCCCCGCCTTGTCCAAAATCGCCGCCGCCTGACGATCATCCTCCGGGTGGGTGAATAGCGCCATCCGCACGTCCGTGTCCACCGCGCCCAGGTATTGCGCGATGCCCAGGTAATATTCCACCGTCGGCACGGGCACGAAGCCGCCCCGCCGCCGCCGCGGCAATAGTTTGTCCGTCAGCAATCCCCCCCGGCCGTCCCGGGCGTAGCCGATCCGCCGCTCCACGCCCGCCATCCGCACCATCAACGCCGTGCGAAAGCTGTTGGGCAGCAGAATCGCCGCGTCAAAATTCCCCGCCGCCAGACGCCGCGTCAGGCCGAAGAAAGTTTCGGTTCGGTTGGTGGGCCTGCCACGTCTAACTTGCCTGGCCGCGCCACCCGGCTGCGATCGCTTGCCCGGCACGTTACGCGTGCCCCGGCGGACGGTCAGAATGCGATCCACCCACGGGCAACTGGCCAGGATCGGCCGATTTTCCCGGCGCACCAGCACGGAGATATGAGTCTGCGGATACAGCCCGCGCAGCGCCCGCAGGGTGGGCGTCGCCATGACGGTATCGCCCAGCCAGGTGGGCAAGACCACCAACAGCCGCTGCGGATTCATTTTAAAGTCGTCTGCACTCATAGCCCAGAGTATACCGTCAGCTTTTCAGACCCACCTTACGCCGTCAGCCGGCACCCGCCGCCCGGCTTCAGCGGCGAAACAGGAGCAGCGTGATCGTCATCATCTGCACCAGCAGTCCCACCCCCAGCCAGCGTTGATACAGCACCATGTCCTGCTTGCCCATCGACAGTGCCCCGAACAGGCACACCACCGCCACCACCTGCAGCACCAGCGCCAGGATATGCATCCATGAAAACTCATCACCGCTGTCGCGCTGGTTGCGCAATTCCCCGAGTATTTCCCGCAAGGTCTGCTCCGCGGAAGGCGCCGGCCGCCGTTCCCTGGCCGGCTCGGTTTTTTCGCCGGGGGCGACCTGGGCCGGGGCAGCCTCCGTCGCCACCCACGCCCCTTGCTCCTCCTCGTCCTCCGCTTCTTCCTCGTCGCCGGGGAAAGCCGAGGCCGACCTTACCGTTTCCACTTCCACGTCCTCTTCCGGCAGAACCTCGTCTTCAGCCGCTTCCGGGGCCGGCGCGCTGACCGCCTTGACCACCACCGGCGCCGCTAAGGGCGGCACCACCGACGGAAACTGCAAGGGCGAAAACGCCGTGGCCGATGACGACGCCTGCCCCGGCAAGCTCAACGACGCCTGCGGCCCAGCCGGCGGAGGAGTCTGTCCCGCCGGACTTGTCCCCGTCGTGCTCGCGGCATTGGACGCCCCCGCCCGCCAGCGCCCTTGCTTGCCTTCTTCACGCAGGTCCTGATACACCTCCGGGCGACGCTGCTGGGCTACGATCCGCACCGCCTCCGTCAGGTTGCGGCAGACAAAATCAGGCTTGACCACCTTGCCGTTGATCTGTCCTTCGGTCCCCTGGGCGTGTTCAGCCGATTCAAACCCTTCCTCTTCCGCATCCCCGGTGAGCAGAATGGTGCGTGTTCCCGCCGCCGCCCCCGCCGCCACGTCGCGCAACTGGTCCCCGATCATCCAGCTCTGCGTCAGGTCCAGACGCATCTGCCGGGCCGCCTCAAACAGCATCCCCGGCTGCGGCTTGCGCCACGGATGTTCCCGCCGATATTTCTCCACCGTGCCTTCCGGGTGAAACGGGCAATAGTAAAAGCGATCGATCTTCGCCCCGCTGGTGACCGCCACCACTTCCGCCACCCGCCGGTTGACCGCTTCCACGTCCTTTTCCGAATACTTCCCCCGCGCCACGCCCCCCTGATTGCTCACCACCACCACCCGGTACCCCAATCCTTTTAAGGATGCGATCGCCGACGCGGTCCCGCGCAACAGCTTGACCAAGGCGGGATCGCCTAAGTCCCCGTCGTTCTCAATGATCGTGTTGTCCCGGTCCAGGAATACCGCAGCGTCCATAACCCCCAAGATACCACCAATCCACGGTTTCCGAAAAACGCCACGTCCGCGCCTAGGTGCCTTGGGCTAAGCGCAGCATGCCCCAGTGGATAGAGTGCCCCGCGACAGCCAAAAGGGGTATGGGGTTTAGAGTCGGGTCAAGTTACGAAACAGGCGGCTTTCACATCGGCAATCGAAATTCGGCAATCGACAATGCTGCATGGCTTTTCCCCCAACCTCTGATCCCCAATCCCTGACTCCTTCTTATCCCCCCCCCATCCTCGCCCTGATCGCCTCCGCCACTTCCGCGATCGCCTTTTCCAGATCAACGTTAACCACGTACCGGTCGTATGTCTTGCCCGCCTTGGCGCGGGCCACTTCCGCCTGCGCCTTGGCAAATCGTTTCTGGATCACTTCCTCCGTGTCCCGACCGCGATCGCGCAACCGCCGCAGCAATTCCGCCTCGCTCGGCGGCAGAATAAAAACCGCCAGCGCCTGCGGCATTTTCGCCTTGACCTGTTCCCCGCCCTGCACGTCGATTTCCAGAATCATCAGCCGCCCTGCCGCCACCGCCTGATCCACCGGTGTGCGCGGCGTGCCGTACATGTTTCCGAACACTTCCGCCGATTCCAGAAATTCCCCCGCCGCCTTGAGCCGTTCAAATTCCCCCCGATCCACAAAATGATAATCCCGCCCCTCCACGTCCTTGTTGGTCTTGGCCCGCGTCGTCACCGACACGCTGAAGATGCCCCCCAGGCGCTTTTCGATCTCGTGCGCGATCGTGCTCTTGCCCGCTCCCGACGGCCCGGAAATAATCAACAACAATCCCGCTTGGCCTGGCGCAGCGACCATTAGTTCTCTTCTCCCCGACCCTTCTCCAGTAACTCTCCCCGACCCGACGACGTCACCAGGAACAAGCTGGCCATCCGCACCGCCAGACCGTTGGCCACCTGCGCCAGAATCGCGCTGTTGGGCCCATCCGCCACGCCCGAGTCAATCTCCACCCCCCGATTCATCGGCCCAGGATGCATCACCAGCACATCCGGGCGGGCCAAGCGCATGCGCTTGCGCGTCAAGCCGAAAAAGTGCTGGTACTCCCGCAAGCTCGGCAGCACCTGCCCCTGGATCCTTTCAAACTGGATCCGCAGCATGTTCACCACGTCCACCCGCGGCAGCACCGCATCGAAGTCCGACGACAGCTCACATCCAAGCTCCGCGAATCCCGAAGGCAGCAGCGTCGGCGGGCCCACCAGAATCACCTTGGCTCCCAGCTTCAGGAGCCCATAGATGTTCGACCGCGCCACCCGGCTATGGGCGATGTCGCCCACAATCGCCACCGTCAGCCCCGCCAGGTTGTAGTCCTCCCGCCCGTACCGCTTAGCCACCGTGTAAATGTCCAGCAGCCCCTGCGTGGGGTGCTCGTGTTGCCCGTCGCCGGCATTGACCACCGAACACGCCACCGACCGCGCCAACTGATGCACCGCTCCGCTGAGGTTGTGCCGGCAGACGATCACGTCCACGCCCATCGCCTCGATGTTCCGGGCCGTATCGCGCAACGTCTCGCCCTTGGATACGCTGGACACCTTGGCCTCAAAATTGATCACGTCGGCCGACAAGCGGCTGGCCGCCAGTTGAAAGCTCGTCCGCGTGCGCGTCGAGTCCTCAAAGAACAGATTCACCACCACCTTGCCGCGCAGGGCCGGCACCTTCTTGACGCTGCGCGTGCTGATGCCCTCAAATCCCTTGGCTGTCTGCAAAAGAAATCGGATGTCCTGGACTGGCAACTCCTCCAGCCCCAGCAGGTGATTGTGCAGCCACTGATATTCAGCTGGCCTTTCGCTCACGCGCTTACGTTCCTTCCTGGCCCGGGCTCAATCAGGATAGCATCCTCCGGGTCCGTCGGCCGCAGCCGGACCCGCACCTGATCGCCCGTGGCGATTTTGCCCCGTAAATCCATCCCCACGAAATCCGCGGCAATCGGCAGCTCTCGTCCCCCCCGATCCACCAGCACCGCCAGCCAGATCCGCCGCGGCCGCCCTAAGTCCATCAGCGACTGTATCGCCGCCCGCACCGAGCGACCGGTCATCAGCACGTCGTCAACCAGCACCACGTCCAGATCGTCAATCGCAAACGGTATCTCCGTCGTCCGCACCACCGGCTGGGCCGCCACCCCCGACAGATCATCCCGATACAACGTGATATCCAGCGTGCCCACGTGGTCCGGCTTCAGCTGCTTAGCCAATTGACCAGCAATGATGTCCCCCCGACTACGAATCCCCACCAGCGCCCACCCCCCGGAAGCACCCCCGCCCCCGGAATCGCCCTTATATATCCCGCCTCATGCGGCGGGGGCATTTTCCTCGCCTCCGCAAGTGCTCTCTTCATTCCCTCTCCCTCCTTGAGGGAGAGGGTAGGGTGAGGGTGCAGCCTGCCCTTTTTCCCCGCCGCCCGCCAAACCACCCCGGATCGCCTCGCCTAAGCGAGCGATCAATTCCCCAACCCCAGCGGCATCGGCTAACCGTTTCATGTCCGAGCATGGTAGCCAAGACCCGCCTGCTGCAAAAGTACCCCCGCCCTCAATTCGGCCGCCAACACTGCAACCCCGGCGCACCGGCCCGCTGATAAACAAAACAACCCCGCAATCACGCGGGGTTGTATAGGTAATTCTGCCTTTACTTGCCTTCCCTTGTCTTTCCCCAACCCCCAATCCCCAACCCCCGCTCCCCCCTACAGCAGCAGCTCGGCGATCTGCACCGCGTTCAGGGCCGCGCCCTTACGCAGCTGGTCGCCGCTGACAAACAAGTCCAGCCCGTAACCTTCCTGCCCGCTGCCGTTGCGGCTGATGTCCTCGCGGATGCGCCCGACGTAAATGTCGTCCCGCCCGCTGGCGTCCAGCGGCGTGGGGAAGCGGTTGTTCTTGCGGTCGTCGATGATCGACACCCCCGGCGCCTTGTCCAGAATCTCCCGGGCTTCCTCCACCGTCAGCTTCTTGGCCAGCGTCAGGTTGATGCTCTCGGCATGCGCCCGCATCACCGGCACGCGCACGCACATCGCCGTGATCTTCGGCCGCTCGTCGCCCCAGATCTTGTGCGTCTCGCGCACCATCTTCAATTCTTCCTCGTTGTACCCGTTGTCCTGCACCGCCGAGTTATGGCTGAACAGGTTAAACGCGTACTGCTGCTTAAAGATCTTGCACGTGGCCGGCCGGCCGTCGAGCACCTCGCGGGTCTGCTGCTCGAGCTCCGCCATCGCCGCCGCCCCCGCGCCGCTGGCCGCCTGATACGTGCTGACCACCATCCGCACCACCGTAGCCGCCCGATGCAGCGGCGTCACCGGCACCAGCATGATGATCGTCGAACAGTTGGGATTGGCAATGATCCCGCCCTTGCCCAGCTTGATCCCTTTAACTGCCTCGGGGTTAACCTCCGGCACCACCAGCGGAATGCCCGGCGTCATGCGGAACGCCGAGCTGTTGTCCACCACCGTCGCCCCCGCTTCCGAGGAGATCGGCCCATACTGCTTGCTGATCGATCCACCCGCGCTGAACAGCGCCAGGTCCACGTCCTTAAAACTCTTTTCCGTCAGTTCCTCAACCGTGTGGCTCTTGCCCTTAAAGTCGATCCGCTTGCCGGCACTGCGCGCGCTGGCCAGCATTTTGACGTGCCCGATCGGGAAGTTCCGCTGCTCAAGCACGCGCAGAAATTCCTGACCCACTGCTCCCGTAACACCCACGATTGCGACGTTTGGACGACTCGTTGACGCAGCCACGATGGCGGCTCCTTTTTTTCGACCAACACACGGATAAAAACACCCGCTCCTCCGCGGATGCAAAGTCTCTTATTATAACCTGATCCGCCTTTTTTTCTTGTGGCGACCTGGACTTCCCGCTCCGTGACCTCTGGCCGCCCGCCTTAGCCCTTGACCTGCCCCAGAATCGACTCCGGCAACTTCGGCGTCGCCCCCGGCTGGGAGGCCACGAACGCCCCCGTGTGATTGGCCAGCGTCAGCGTCTTCTTCATCGGCCAGCGCAACAGCAATCCGACCAACAATCCCGCGCTGCACGCGTCGCCCGCCCCCACCGCGTCCGCGCCCTTGGCCGCTGGATAGCTCACCGGCTGATCCTCAAATCGCTCGCTGGCCGTATAAATCACCGTCCCCCGCACCCCCCGCGTTAACGCCAGCAGCTTGACCCCGAATCGCTTAACCAGCAGCTTCGCCCCCTGATCCAGCCCCTCGTCCCCGCCGGCGATTTCGCCTAAACCCACCGTCCGGGCCACCACCGGCAATTCCTGATCATTAAGCTTGATCGCCGTCGCCAGGGCAAAGCTCTTTTCCAGAATCTGGCGATCGAAATACTGCTGCCTTAAGTTCACGTCAAACAGCCGCACCGCTTCCTTGGCCGCGGTCAAAAATCGATAGATCGTGTTCCTCGCCTGGGCTTCACGCTGGGCCAGACTGCCGAAACACACTGCCTGGCAACTGGCCGCCAACGCCTCCAAGTCCGGATCAAACTGCAGCCAGTCCCACGCCACCCCGCGCACAATGTCGAACGACGGCTCGCCCCGATCATCAAACCCCACATACACCCGCCCCGTGGGGTGATCCGGATCAGTCTGAATGAATTCCGCCGTCATCTTCCGCCCAGTGACGTCCGCCAGCAGCTGCTTGCCTAAGTCGTCCTGCCCGATCCGGCTCACCACCACTCCCCGCCCGCCCAGCACCCCCGCCAGTTGATGGGCGTGCACCGCGACGTTTAATGGCGCCCCGCCAAGCACTTCCCGATCCGGGAATAAATCAAATAACGCTTCGCCCAGTCCGACAATAGTCATTCTTGCTGCCATGCCTGACAGCTTATCAATCTCCCCCCCTCTCTCGCTACTGACCCCTCCCCCCTGCCGCCGGCCTCCAGACGCGCTTTAGTACCCATTTCTCAAGGCTTTGTGCCGTGTTTGCCACCACCCCCCAGATGGACTAAACTGACACGTTCCAAATCGCCCGGCCCAGCCAATCCGGCCTGGGTCCGATGTCCAGGCGTGTGGCCTGAACTACCGGGCGGTGCCCAGGAGCTTTTTGCCATGTCCGAGCAGCGTATCGGCACGTACGAAGGTCTTTTTCTTCTTAGTCAGGCCGCTTCCGCGGATCTAGCCGCCTCCATCGAATACCTCCAGCAGGTTCTCGGCCGCGCCCAGGCGGAAATCCTGGTCCTAAACCGCTGGGAAGAGCGCCGCCTGGCCTATCCCATCCGCAGCCAGAAGCGCGGCGTGTACCTGCTCTGCTATTTCAAGGCTCCCCATTCCCAGATCATCAGCATCGAACGCGATTGCCGGCTGTCCGAGCAAATCGTGCGCTTCATGATTCTTCGGGCCGATTACATGGGCGAACCGGAACTGGAAGTCGCCCGCAAAGCCGCCGACATCCGCGTGGAAGCTCGCCTGCGTTCCGAAACCGGCGAACCCGGCGCCGCGGAAGAGCCCGCCGAAGCGACCGCCCCTGGCAACGAGGAGTAAAACCACCGCCTTCCCCGGCCGGTCGCTACCGGTCGGCCGAGGCTGGTGGTCGGCTCTTGATTTTCGTTGGCGCGATTCGAACCTTACTCCCTGGGCCCCAGCGCCCGTCGACCGTGTCCTTTCCCCCTGCGCGGAGTGGCTGCCATGCCCAATCTCAACAAGGTCATGCTCATGGGCAACATGACCCGCGATCCCGAGCTTCGCTACCTGCCGAGCAATACCGCGGTGGTCAGCTTCGGCCTGGCCATCACCCGCCGGTGGCGCAATCAGCAGGGCGAAACCCAGGAGGAAACCACCTTCGTCGATTGCGACGCGTTCGGCCGCTCCGCCGAAACCATCAATCAATACCTGCGCAAGGGCCGGCCCGTATTCATCGAAGGCCGCCTGCGCCTGGATCAGTGGACCGACCGCGAAGGCAACAATCGCTCGAAGCTCAAAGTCGTCGTCGAGCAGTTCCAATTCGTTGATTCCCGCGCCCCGGGCGCCGCCAGCGGCGACAGTGCCGCGCCCTCGGCGAACGGCGCCGCTCGCCCCGCCCGCGCCCCCGCCCCCGGAGGCGCCGCGGCCAACGCCGGTTCCTCCGCCCCGCCGCTGGAGCCTCATCAGCCCGTCGAGGAGGACGACATCCCGTTTTGATCAGCCCCCCCGGCTGATTTTCCCTCGCTCACCCTCATGCTGGTGTCGCCTTCGGGAGCGTTCCCGCCCGCGGCGCCTAACTGCCGGAAGATTTACAGGAAAAGGACAACATGAAAACCATCGAATTGCTGCTGACCGAAAGCGTGGACAACCTGGGCATCGTCGGCGACGTCGTGCGCGTCCGGCCCGGCTACGCCCGCAATTTCCTCCTGCCCCGCAGCCTGGCCACCACCCCGACCGAAGGCAACATCCGCCGTCTCCAGGAAAAGCGCAAGATCGTTGAAGAACAGATGCGCCTCAAACGCATCGAGCTCGAACAGATGCTCGAAAAAATCGCCAACTTCGAGATCACCCTCGAACGCGCGGCCAACGAACAGGGCATCCTCTTCGGCGGCGTCTCCCAGCACGACATCGCCAACGCCCTGCGCAGCGCCGGCTTCGCCATCGACGACCGCACCGTGCGCATCGGCGAACAGATCAAACGCTTGGATTCCTACGAAATCCCCATCCAGCTGGCCGGCGACCTCCGCACCCAGATCAAGCTCTGGGTGGTCTCCGACAAGCCCGCCGGCGAACAAGGCCAGGCCGACGCCGACGTGGAAGTCGAAGGCGAACTGGTGGAAGAAGACGAGCAGGATCAGAAGTAATACGCCCTGTGAAAATACCGCAGGCGTGAAAAGTAAAGCCCGGCCGCTCCGCCGGCCGGGTGAGCAGGCGGTCTTTCGCCTGCGCGACTACCGCAATCCGTATAAATCCGCCCGTAGCCCGGCCGCTTGATCGGCTGTAATACAACCGCCCTCGGAAGCGAGCTTTTGTTGAACACAAGCTCTTCCGAGGGCGGTTTTTTTATCCGTCCCCCCGTCTAGCGCCCTTGGCCCCCCCCGCAAGGCCCTCGTGTCTGGCTCAGCGCTATCCGCCGCATGCTCGCGCCCCCCGTCAGATTGCGCACGTCCGTAAAGCCGTGCGCCTTTAAGATCCGCGCGCCGATGTAGCTGCGCAAGCCCGAGGCACAAACCGTCACCGTCGGCTGCCTGGGGTCCAGCTCCGCCAGGCGCGCCCGCAATTCGTCCACCGGCACGTGCCGCACCGTCGCCCCCTCCACGCCCAGCAAAGGCGCCGTCGCCACTTCCTTGGCCGTGCGCAAGTCGACCACCTGCATCCCCGCCAGCGCTTGATCCGGCGGAATTACCCGCACGTGCCCGTCCATCTCGTTGCAGGCCGCGAATCCCGCCATGTGCACCGCGTCCTTGGCTGATCCAAAAGGCGGAGCATATGCCAAGTCCAGCTCCGTCAAGTCCCGCACCGTTGCGCCAAAGTGCAGCGCGGTGGCGAGCACGTCCAGGCGCTTGTCCACGCCCTCTTCGCCCCCCACCGCCTGGGCGCCGAGCACCTTGCCGCTGCCCTCTTCATAGACCAATTTCAACACCATCGCCTGCGCCCCCGGGTAATACCCCGCGTGATGATTGGCCTGAATAATCACGCTGCGAGCCTGCTTGCCCAGCTTGGCCGCCAGCTTCATCGTCAACCCCGTCATGCCCGCCGTCTTGCCGAATACTCTCACAATGGACGTGCCCCAGACCTCGCCCATTTCCGCGCCCCCGTCCGTCGCCGCGTGCTCGCCGGCCAGCCGCCCCGCGCGATTCGCCGGACCCGCCAGGGGAACACGCAGGCTCGACCCCGTGGGGCCGTACACATATTCCACCGCGTCGCCGGCCGCATAAATAAATGGATCGGAAGTCTGCTGGTGGGCGTTGACCTTAATCCCGCGCGTCGGGCCCAGCTCCAGCTTCGCCTGCTCTGCCAAACCCGTGTTCGGGCGCACGCCGATGCCCAGCACGAACATCTGGGCCCCCACCGTTTTTCCGCTATTAAGCTTCACCGCCCGGGCCAGCTTCGACTCATCGACCTCAAATCCCGCCAGCCCGTCCCCCACGTAAAGCTCCACGCCGCGCTGCTTAAGCTCCTCTTCCAGAATGGCTGCCATCTCCGGGTCCAGCAGCGGCAGCACCTGGTCCGCCAACTCCACCAGCGCCGTCTGCATCCCCAGGCGCGCCAGTTGCTCAACCATCTCCAGTCCGATGAATCCCGCCCCCACCACCACCGCTCGTTTGGGCTTTTGCTCGTCAATGAATTTCTTGACCCGATCCGTGTCTTCCACGTTCCGCAGCGAAAACACGTTGCCCGCGTCGATCCCCGCCAAGGGCGGCACGATCGGCGAGGCCCCCGGGGCCAGGATCAGACGATCGTAGGCCTGTTCATATTCGCGCTTGGCGCCGCGGTCCTGCACCCGGATCACCCGGCGGGCCCGATCGATGGCCAACGCCTCGTGGCCGATGCGCACTTCGATGTTGAACCGCTTCTCAAAAAGCTCCGGCTTGGCCACCAGCAGTTTTTCGCGCTCGGCAATTTCCCCGCCGATGTAATACGGCAATCCGCAATTGGCAAACGACACATACTGGTCCTTCTCCAGCATGATGATGCGGGCGTTTTCATTCAGCCGGCGGGCCCGCGTCGCGGCGCTGGCGCCCCCCGCCACACCGCCGACAATCACAATCGTGCGCTTCGTTTGGTCACTCATCAGACACTCCTTAAAACGACGTCCCCGCGACTGGATGGCCCAGCCCGGGACAACTGGTTGATTAAATCATAATCGTCGAGTGTCCGAAAAATTAAATCGCCGTGCAAATATGAAAGGCCCATTCAAAATCAATACCGCTTTCGTCCCCGCCGCCAGCCGCGAACGTCATTCAGAAATCAGCCGCCCCGGAAAGCGATCCAGACACGCCAGCAGCTGGGTCATCGCCTGATCCTCCAGATCCGCCCGCAGACTAAGGCGCACCCGCGCGGCATTGGCCGGCACCGTCGGCGGACGAATCGCCGGCGCCAGGAATCCCGCTTCCTCCAGATGCGCCGCCAACGCCAAAGCCGTCTCGGCCGGCCCCACCGTCAGCGGAACAATCGGCGTCACCACGGCTGGATCGGCATCCCCCGCCCCCAGCCAGCCGCGCTGCCCCAATTCACTCCGTAAGCCCCTGGATAATTCCTCCACCCGCCGGCGCCGCCACGGCTCATCGGCCACCACCGCCAACGCCGCCCCGATCGCCGCCGCCTGACCGGCTGGCATCGCCGTCGTGTAGATAAACGATCGCCCGCGATTGACGATCCAGTCGATCACTTCCTGCCGAGCCGTGATCACCCCGCCCAATCCCCCCAGCGCCTTGCTGGCCGTGCTCACCACCACGTCCACGCGCCCGCTGACACCCTGCACCTCGCATAAACCCCGGCCATTGGTGCCCAACACGCCCGTGCCGTGCGCTTCATCCACCACCACCAGCGCGCCAAATTCCTCCGCCAGATCGCAGATCGCCGGCAGGTCCGACACATCGCCATCCATCGAGAAAACACTGTCCACCACCACCACCACCCGCCCGCCTCTGGCAGTCACACTCCTCGACCCCGGAATTTCCCCCACCTCCGGAAGTGATCGCCTCAACGAGCCGCGCACGTCAGTAAGCGGAGAATTGTTTTCCGCGGCCCGCCGTTCCAGCAGCCGCCTGAGCTTGCCTAATTGCAGATGCGGAAAAACCCGCACCTTCGCGCCGCTGGCAGCCGCCGCATCCAGCAGGCTGGCGTGATTGAGCTTGTCGACGATCACCCAATCGCCCGGACCGGCCAGGCTGGTGAGCACCGCCAGGTTCGCCATGTAACCCGTCGGACACAGCAGCGCCGCCGGCATCCCCTTAAAGGCTGCGAATTGCTTTTCCACCTGTTCATGAATGGGTAAATGCCCGCTGACCAGCCGGCTCGCCCGCGCCCCGGTGCCAAAATGCGCGATGGCGGCGATGGCGGCCTCTTTTAAACGGGGGTGATCCGCCAATCCCAGATAATCGTTGCTGGACAGATTCCACAGCCAGCGGCCGCCGACGCGCGCCTTTGGCCCTGCCGCCTCCACCACTTTCAGGCGGCGCAACAGCGAACCGCGCTGCAAGTCTTCCAACTCCGCGCGCAGCTTCGAAACCCAGGGATCCATTGGGTTAACGCGATTCAGGTCGAGCTGGATTGGGAATTCTCGCCGCTGCCGACGTCCGCCGGCTGGCGATCCACCAGAACCTGCTTCATCAGCCGGCCCACCTTGAACTTCACCGTGCGCTTAGGTGGTACCCGCACCGGATCCAGCGTCTTGGGGTTCTGGGCCATCCGGGCCCGGCGCTGTTTGATTTCAAACACGCCGAAGTCGCGGAATTCCAAGCGATTACCTTTGCCCAGCTCCACTACGATGCTGTCCAGGAAGCCCTGAACTATCCTCTTGACCACGATGCGCTTCTGCCCGCAGGCTTCAGCGATCCGGTCAATCAACTCCTTCTTAGTTATGGTGGCCATTGCTTAGTTCCACCCCTGTCTTGTTTTGAAGGCTGGTGTTCCCGACAAGATGATCACGTAATCTCGGGCCGGTCATAAAGGAAAATGTCGTTACATCTCTCCGGACCCGATGCTTAACTTCCCGTTGACAAGGCTTTAGTATGACAAGGCCGGCTGGCAAGGTCAAGGCATGTTCCTGGAAATCCGGGGGATATCCGGGGGATATCCGGAGGCGGTTCGAGAAAGATTCGGGAGATTCCCGGGTTTTTTCCGGGTGCTTACGCGCAACGTAATTGATTTTCAGAGCAATAAATTGCATGGGAACACAAAAAAAAACAGCCTTCCAGGCCTAGCCATGGCCATGTCCTCGTCAATCGCCACCATGCCGCCACGATCCGTGATTTTTCCCAGCCAAAGTAATAATAAATTTTGTCTTGATATCGCCAGGGAGGCTGCATCCCTCCCCGGTTGTCCACCAGGTCACGCAAGAATTTGTCTACTTGGGCAAACATCCCCATCCGCCCGAACGTCAGGCAGCGACCAAAGTCGTCCAAACATTTGGCCGCATATAAACACAGATGGACGCGGTTTTGATACAAAAACTCTAATTTTTGGTGTTCATCTGCGTTTATCTGCGTTCATCAGCGGCCATTTAAAATCCTGATCCGAAGTTAACGCGACGACGCCTGGCGTTCGCCCTCCGAGAGGCAGGCAAAACTCCCGGACGAAATCTCCGCGACGACTTCCCGGAAAACTTCCGGGGGTGACTTCCGGGGGCGGGGCTGGCATACTATGGCCGACCCATGCTTGACCCTGACTCCTTACAGATTGTCTGGTACCCGGACCCGATCCTCCGCCAGCCAGCAAAGCCTGTCGATCGCATTGACGACCAGGTTCGCCGGGTGGCCGGGCGTATGCTTTCCTTAATGCACCAGGCTCCGGGCGTGGGCTTAGCGGCTCCGCAGGTGGGCGTATCCTGGCGGCTGTTTGTCGCCAATCCGACCGGCGAGCCGGCCGACGACCTTGTTTTCGTCAATCCCGTTTTAAGTAACCCCTCCTCCGCCACCGAGGACCACGAGGAAGGCTGCTTAAGTCTTCCCCACATCAACGCCGTCATCCGTCGGCCCAGGGCGATCACCATCACCGCCATGGACTTAGATGGCCAGACTTTTTCGCTCGCCGCCGAGGGCCTGCCCGCCCGCATCTGGCAGCACGAGTACGACCATCTGGACGGCATACTGATTCTGGATCGCATGCTGAAGATCGACAAACTGGCCAACCGCGAAGCTCTGCGCCAACTGGAAGCCGGGCTCGTTCCTGATTCCGAACAGGCATAATGGTTATGCGTTTGATCTGCATCGGCTCCGGCGAATTTGGCTTGCCGACATTCGCGCGGCTGCGCGATAAGCACGAGATCGCCGCCGTGATCTCCCAACCCGACAAGCCCGCCGGGCGCGGGCGACAACCCACGCCCACGCCCGTCGCCCAGTGGGCGCAAGCAGCCGGACTGCCTCTTATCAAAGCCCCGAACGTCAACGACCCCGCCATTGTTGACCAAGTCCGCCACTTCCGGGGGCAGGGGGACTTCCGGGGGCATTTCCGGGGGAACGCTGCCGTGGTCATCGCCTTCGGTCAGAAATTAGGGCCTGCGTTGCTTGAGGCCCTCGGGCCTCTGTCGATCAACCTGCACGCCTCACTCCTGCCCCGTTATCGCGGGGCCGCTCCGATCAACTGGGCCATCTTGCGCGGCGAAACCGTCACGGGAATCTCCGTCATCGCCTTAGCTGAGCGCATGGACGCGGGGTTAATCTACGAACAAGTTTCCACGCCCATCGATCCGCGTGAAACCGCCGGCGAACTGCACGATCGGCTCGCGCATCTGGGCCCCCAAGCCATTCTCGACGTTCTGGATCGCTTTGCCGACGCAAGCCTGACCGGCCAGCCGCAGGACGAATCCCACGCCACACAGGCGCCCAAGCTTTCCAAAGCGCATTCCACGCTCCAATTCGACGTCCCCGCCGAGGAGTTTCGCCGCCACGTGCATGGGCTTACGCCCTGGCCTGGCGCGGATGCGACCTGGCACCACCAGTCCGATCGCGGGCTGGTGACCATGCCGTTACGAATTCTGCGCGTAGAGCCTATGGAAAATTGGCCGGTCCCGCCGGACGCCAAACCTGGCATGTTGTATAGCGACCCGCAATCACCCGGCAGCCTGATCGTAGTGACCGGAAAACACACCAGCCCAACCGCCGTCAAGGACACAGCAACTGGGACATCACCAGAGCGCTTGCCATCCAGTGGCATGCACTCTCCCGCGGGCGACAGCGCTTCCGGGGGCGGTAGCGCTTCCGGGGGGTATAGCCCCGCATGGAAATGCGGGGCTGGTCTGGACATTACCGAAGCCGCTTCCGGGGGCGGCTGCACTTCCAGGGGCGGAGAACTGACCGGCGTGCGAATCTTGGAACTGCACCCTGCCGGGAAAAAAGCGATGAAGGCTGAGGACTTCGTCCGCGGGCATACAATCAAACATGGCGACTACTTAGCTTAAGAACTCCATCTTAACTGCTGTATTACCTGCCAAAAGAGGTATGGCAACCAACGCGGATTTCGAAAAAACATCCGTTCCGCCGATTGCCGGCGAAATAAATCGTGGAGAACTCGACGACTTTATCCAGAACCTCAAACCAAGGCTTGCGAAAAGACAGCTTGATTATGGACTACACATTCGCTGGAGTTTAAGGTTAGCCGTAAAATCAACTTAAGCATGATCACACGACCACCAAGAATGCCGCCAACATCCCCAAAAGGCACCTGCTGCTTTTTTCTAAGATTGAAAGACTATCGCAACCCCGTTAAACTGCTATTAGATCTTAAACCAGGCTGCACTCAGGCGAAAACGCCGAACCGCAGCCTGAAACGGCGTTAGGTAAAAATTCGGCCCCGTTCAGCGGACAACAGGAAGGAAGGTGACTGTCATGCTCGGAGCAACCAAGACCACAAAACGACGTCTGGGCTTCACGCTCATTGAATTGCTGGTGGTGATCTCCATCATCGCCCTGCTGATCGGCATCCTGTTGCCTTCCCTAGGCCAGGCCCGCCTCTCAGCCTCCAAGACCAAGGACCAGGCCAACGTCAAGGGCATCACCATGGCGTCGCACAGCTACGCCTCGGACAACGGCGGGAAGCTGCCTCCCGACCTGCGCGATCCCGCCTGGCAAAAAGCAGGCGACGGCACTCTAGCAAGGATCGGTGATCTCCCGCCGGGCGGCGAGCATCCTAATGTGCTGATGTCCGATCCGGATGTGCTTCCTAAGAAGACTTGGTTTGGTCAGCTTTATGACCGCTACCTTAACAGCGAAGAAGAATCCGTCGATTGCCCCGTGATTGACGATCACCGCCGCGAGGGACTCAAGGATAAGTCCACCGGGGAATATATATGGAAAACCGACTATTCGATTAATCCCTATGCCTGGAACGTGTCGACGGACATCGCTGACGAACCGTCGCGAAATGTGCTGTTCGCTGAACCCAATATGCCCCGCATGTGGGTCGGCCAGATCACTCGCAGCATTGCCTACTACATCTGGTGGGGTCCTGGCACTCGTGACGACCTGGAACAACGCAAGGCCGGCTCCCTGTCCTTCGGCTTCGTGGATGGCCATGCCTCCCGCGTCACCGTGCCTGACGTCAAGATGCCGTTCTTTGAAACGGCCTATCCCGAATTGTCCACGGAATACGCCACGCCGACCTCCAACGCTTCCAAGGCTCACGAAAACGCCTTCCTGCTCAACCGCTCGCAAGGCAAGAGCTACAATCCCAAGGCCAATTTTCCTGCCTGGAACGATCTCGTCAAGCCGTAAGGATGACTTCCCAGGAATCGGCGCCGGGATCTGATGTCCCGACCTGATTCCCCGGTACGACAACACCACGCGTTTGTATTTACACTACCGCGTCAGCTCCCTGGAAGTTAGTTGCTCCAGCGGGCTGACGCGGTGTGTTTTTCAAGACTTGGGGCCCGGGGGCTTCCAGCCTCCGAAGATAAGCCCATTTCCCTGGCCTTGACCCGACCAACAGAAACTGGTTTGCCCCGTCTCAATCGGCTGGGATAATCAGCTGTCTTTGTGCTATAAAAGCTCAAAACATGGATCCTGCACTCCTCCTGTAGTGACCTTTAAATCACCTCTCTATGAGTGACCGCAACGACCCAACCCTTCGCCCTCTGCCCGCCGACCCGCCGCTGCTGGTGGCCATCGACATGGATGGCACGCTGCTGCGCTCCGACGACACGCTGTCCCAAGCCACGATCACCGCCGTCCAGCAGGTCACGGAGCTGGGCGTGAAGGTCGTGCTGGCCACCGCCCGCCCGCCGCGCAGCGTCGCGGCGATTGAGCGCCAACTTGGCCTGGATACCCTGCAGATCAACCACAACGGCGCCCTGATCTACGACCCCCGCGCCGGTCGGCCGCTGTATCACCATCCCTTAAACGCCAGCCTGGCCCGCCAGTTGATCGCCGTGGCCCGGAAAATCGACCCCTCTCTGGCCGTCGGCATCGACGTGGTGGACCAATTCCACTCCGACGGCAACGCCGCCGCCGCCCTGCGCCGCGAGCCTTGCGTGGGCTACCAGGACCAGCCCCTGGGCAGTCTGGACAAGGTGCTGCAATCCCCCGTCACCAAAGTCCTGTTCCTCGGCCAGCCCGACAGCCTCGGACGCCTGCAGATGCTCCTGGCTGACAAAAGCGCCGCCAAGGTGACCATGGCCTTCACGCACCAGCACCTGCTGCAGATCATGGCCGCCGGGGTCGACAAAGCCGCCGCCCTGGCCAAAGTCGCCGAGCACTACGGCATCGCCCGCGACCGCGTGATGGCCATCGGCGACGCCCCCAACGACGTGCCCATGCTCCTCTGGGCCGGTCTGGCCGTGGCCATGGGCAACGCCTGGGACGACGCCCGGCGGGCCGCCCATTTCGTCGCCCCCGACAACAACGCCGACGGCGTCGCCGCCGCCCTCCGCCGCCACGTGCTTGAGCCGATGGAAAAGTAGCAGCCGATTATTCCCCGCCCAGGACGCCGCGAAGAACAGAATTTGAGCCGCAGAGCGGCCTAAATCTTGTTTCCGCGTTTCCCCGGCAAACACTCCCGCCCACGCTTAGGTTTGCCTGCTCCCCGCCGCCTCCGTCACGTCCCCCAGCCCGCGCAGTTTTTCAAAGCGTTTTTCCATCAGGTTTTCAATCTTAAAACGCTTCAGCTCCCGGATCGTCTGGGTGATCCATTTCTCCAGCCGATCCGCCGCCACCGCCGGATTGCGATGCGCTCCGCCTAAAGGCTCTTCAATCACCTCGTCCACCGTGCCTGATTTCAGATTGTCCGCCGCCGTGATCTTCAGCGCCTCGGCCGCCTTTTCCGCCTCCGCGCCTGTCTTCCAGAGAATCGCCGCGCACGCTTCAGGGCTGATCACGCTGTACCAGGCATACTGCATCATGGCCGTGCGGTCCGACACGCCGATGCCCAGCGCCCCGCCCGACCCGCCCTCGCCGATGATCACCGAGACGATCGGCACCCGCAGCCGACTCATCTCGCGCAGATTGACGGCAATCGCCTCCGCCTGGCCGCGCTCCTCCGCCCCGATGCCCGGATACGCGCCGGGCGTGTCGATCAGCGTCACGACCGGCACGTTGAATTTTTCCGCCAGCTTCATCTTCAAAAGTGCCTTGCGATACCCTTCCGGATGCGCCATGCCGAAGTTGCAGGCGATCCGCTGCTTGGTGTCCTTGCCCTTTTGATGGGCGATCAACATCACCTTGTGCGACCCTAACCGCCCAAACCCGGTGATCATGGCCGGATCGTCGCCATAGTGCCTGTCGCCGTGCAGTTCGGTGAACTCCTTGAACATCAGCCGCAGATAATCGCCCGTCTGCGGCCGCCCGGGGTGCCTGGCCACCTTGACGGTGTTCCATGGCCCCAGTCCCTCGTAGATTTTGCGCAACATCGCGGTGTGGCTCTCCCGCAACCGGCGGATCTCCGGGCCGATGTCCACCCCGCCGGCGCGCATGCTCGCCTCCAGCTCCTCGATCTGCTTCTCCAGGCGGATCAGCGGGCGCTCAAATTCCAACTCATACGTCGGCTGCATATTGCCCTGCAAGGCCGTCATAGCCACACTCCCAAGGGTGCGAATTCTTTATGATCAACGATTGTAGGGCACCTCACCGCCCACGGAAAAGCGCCGTATAAATCCGCCGCCAACCGCCAGGAAGTGACTCGCCGCCGCCCCAGCCCCGGCGCCGCCCGCCCGTGCCGAGGGCGTAATGGCTTTAAACCTGATATCGTTTAAAT
Source organism: Phycisphaeraceae bacterium (assembly GCA_020851735.1). Classification (GTDB taxonomy): domain Bacteria; phylum Planctomycetota; class Phycisphaerae; order Phycisphaerales; family Phycisphaeraceae; genus JADZCD01. The sequence goes on along the minus strand of JADZCD010000033.1, from coordinate 31,708 downwards.
TTACGGGCTATAGGCAAAGGAATTCCGCTTGCTCAAGGGCGTCCAAACCATCACCATCGTCGGCACCGGCCTGCTGGGCGGCAGCATCGGCCTGGCGTTAAAGCAGGGCTGCCCCACCTTCACCGGCCGGATCATCGGCGTCGGCCGCCGGCAGTCCACCCTCCAGCAAGCTCTGGACTTAGGCTGCATCGATGAAATGTCCCTGGACCTGCCTGCCGTGCTGCCGCGGACCCAGCTCCTGATTCTCGCCACGCCCTTAGGCCATTTTGACGCGCTCTTGCGCCAGATCGCCAGCCACGACCACCCGAACCTGACCATCACCGACGTCGGATCGACCAAAGCCCAAGTCTGCCAGTTGGCCGCGCGAATTCTGCCCGCCCCCAGCCGCTTCGTCGGCTCCCACCCCATGGCCGGCAGCGAGCAGCATGGCCCGAAGTTCGCCCGCCCCGACCTCTTCGCCGCCAAGCCCTGCATCGTCATCAACGAGCCCGGTCATCAGCCGCATGCCACGGAACTCGTCAAACAGCTCTGGTCCGCGCTGGGGATGCGTCTCCTGAGCATGACCGCCCAGGAACACGACCGCGCCGTCGCCCTGATCAGCCACCTGCCGCACGCCGCCGCCGTCCTGCTCGTCCACCTGGCCATGGGCGATCGCGCCTTGGCCGTGGCCTCCACAGGCTTTGCCGACACCACCCGCGTGGCCGCCAGCGATCCGGCCGTGTGGGCCGACATCTTCTCCTCCAACCGCCAGCCCGTGCTCGAAGGCCTCGATCGCCTGGCCGACTTGATCGCCCGCTTCCGCACCCTCCTTAAAAACTCCGATCCCCTGGCCCTGCAGAATTTTTTGGCCGCCGCCAGTTCCGCCCGCCAGCAGTGGGCCGCCTCCGCACGCTCCGGCGCCGCCGGCGACGAACAGGCCAAATAAGTCTTGCCGCCTCGGTCACGTTCCTTCCGAGCCTTCGATATATTTTTTCATCCGTAGCGTAATTACTCAGGGAAAGGTGCCAGACATGCCGTTTCAACTTGGTTTTCTCGGGGCCGGCAACATGGCCGAAGCCATCGCCCGCACCGCCATCACCGCCAACATCCTGCCCCCCTCCGCCATGATCGCCGTGGACCCCAGCCCGGACCGGCGGGCCTTGTTCGCCAGCCTCGGCATCGCCGCCGCGGACTCCCACGCCCAGGTCATCACCCAATCCGCGCAGATTCTCCTGGCCGTCAAACCCCAGGCCTTCCCGACGCTTACCGCCGAGCTAGCCAAGCACCTTCGCTCCCAGCACGTGCTGATTTCCATCATGGCCGGCCTGACCACGCAGAAAATCGCCGCCGCCATCGCCGCCGCCGCGCCTGCGTCCACTTCCGTGGGTGGGGCTTCCGGGGGATTTGGGGGTCGAATTGTGCGGGTGATGCCTAATACGCCGATGTTGGCCGGTTTGGGCATGGCCGGCATCGCCCTGGGATTGCAGGCTCAGCCCGGTGACGACGACCTGGCCTTTACCATTTTCAGTGCCGGGCAGAGCAAAGCCATTCGGGTCAACGAATCCCAGCTCGACGCCATCACCGCCGTCTCCGGCTCAGGGCCCGCGTATGTCTTTTACCTAGCCGAAGCCATGATCCGCGCCGCCGACGGCCTGGGCCTCAAAGCTCACGCTGATCTGCTCGTCCGCCAGACAATCCTGGGCGCTGCCCACCTGCTCTCCCAGTCGCCCGACGCCGCCGCGGACCTCCGCCGCAAAGTCACCAGCCCCGGCGGAACCACCGAGGCTGCCATCCGTCACCTGGACGGCAACAAGACCACCGAGGTCATCGTCAACGCCATCAAAGCCGCCGATAAGCGCTCAAGGGAGCTGGCAGGGTGAAGGTGGAAAACCCCTTTTGAGCTTTTCGCGCGGCCGTGCCGATCGGTCAACGCTAATATTTTCCTGCCGCAATCGCTGGATTCGCCGACTCGTTCCCGCCGATCCTATGGGCTTAGCTGGTGGTGCCAAAACTCCAGCCTCATGGTTCCATTCACCTCCGGGCCCGTTCACTTCAAGGAGACCCGCGCATGTGCTCAACGAAGAATTGCCCCTGCCTGCTGAATTTCGCCTTGTTTGTTAATCGCCTGGCTCTGGGCCTGTTTCTGCTCCTGGCCGGCGTAAGCAAGCTGCAGGGCGGCGTGGAAAAATTCGTCCAAGGCGATTACGCCCAAATGACCCCCGCCTGGCTGCCCACGTGGTTCGCCACGCCCTACGGCTACTTTGTTCCGTTCGGCGAGGTGATCTTCGGCGCCATGCTGATTCTGGGCTTAGCCGGTCGCCTGGCAGCCATCGTCGTGTTCCTGATGCTCACCAGCTTCACCATCGCCACGTACGTCGCCGGCGCGCCCGTCCAGGGCCCCTTCAGCCCCAATCTCATTCTCATCGCCTTAGCCTTCCTCCTGGCGGTCATCGGCCCCGGCGGCTGGTCGCTTTGCGGGCTCACCTGCCGAGGCTCGTGCGGCTGTCTTTCCTGGTGCTGTGGCGCCAAATCCTCCTGTTGCTCGGACGATAAGCCGGCCGGACAGGCGTAAGGCAGCAGAGATCCGCTAAGTCTTCTACAATCTCGGGCATGTATCCATCCCTGCGCGATTTCCTGTCCGCCCTGGAAAAAGCCGGCCAGCTGCACCGCGTCAGCGCCTCGGTTTCGCCGATCTTGGAGATCGCCGAAATCGCCGACCGCGTCTCGAAGTCCCCCGCCGCCCGCGTCAGCGAATTCGCCGCCGCCTTCGATCCCCAGCACTGCGGCTTAGGCGGCAAGGCCTTGTGGTTTGAAAACGTCCAGGGTTCCTCATTCCCCCTGGTCATCAACGTCTTTGGCTCCTACCAGCGCACCGAGATGGCCCTAGGCTGCCACGCCCAGGGCCACACGCCCGGCGGGTTTGCCGCCTTGGCCGGCAAAATCGCCCACATCGCCAAACCCCAACCCCCCACGGGCCTGCTTGAAAAAATCAAAAAAGGCCTGGAATTCGCCAAGCTCGCGTCGGCCGGGCCGCACGTCGTCCGCAATGGGCCCTGCCAGGAAGTGATCAAGACCGGCTCCCAGGTGAATCTTTTCGAACTGCCCATCCTCCAATGCTGGCCCCACGACGGGGATCCGACCAAGGTCGGATTTCCCCTGCCGGCCGACCAGCCGATCGCCTCTTCCCCTCAACCCAGTGATCGCGGCCGCTACATCACCTTCGCCGGCGTGTACACCATCCACCCCGACGACGCCGCCAAGCCCGAAGGCGAGCCGCGCCCGTCGCGCAATGTCGGCATGTATCGCTGCCAGCTCATCGACCAGCGCCGCACCGCCATGCACTGGCACATGCATCACGACGGCGCCCGGCATTGGCGCGCCTGGAAAGAAAGACGGGCTGCGGATCCATCGTTCGCTCAGCGCTATCCCGGCATGCCCTGCGCCCTGGCGCTGGGCGGCGAGTCGGTTCTGCCCTACGCCGCCACCGCGCCCATGCCCCCCGGCTTAAGCGAACTGCTCTTGGCCGGCGTGCTGCAGGGCGGCGGCATTCCCTTAGTGCCCTGCAAGACCATCGACCTGCACGTGCCGGCCCACGCGGAAATCATCATCGAAGGCTACGTCTCCACCGACGCCGGCGGGCCCGGCTACGATCCCCGCCGCAAAGGCCCCGACGGCCAGCCGCTGCCCTTGGGCCCCGGCGCGTTTTTTGAAGGCCCCTTCGGCGATCACACCGGCTTTTACTCCCTGCCCGATCGCTACCCCATCTTTGAAGTCACCGCCATCACCCATCGCCGCGACGCGATCTACCCCGCCACCATCGTCGGACTTCCGCCGCAGGAAGACTACTACCTGGGCAAGGCCACCGAACGCATCTTCCTTCCCCTCCTGCAGACCATCGTCCCCGACATCCTGGACTATCACCTGCCCATGTTCGGAGCCTTCCACAACTGCGTGTTCGTTAAGATCCGCAAGGAATATCCCCTGCACGCCCGCCGGGTCATGCACGCCATCTGGGGCGCCGGGCAGATGTCCTGGACCAAGTTCATCATCGTCGTCGATCACGACGTGGACGTGCACGACCAGGAACAAGTCCTCTTCCACCTCTGCGCCAACTGCGCCCCCGGCCGCGACGTCGAACTCGTCACCGGCCCCCTGGACATTCTCGATCACGCCGCCCCCCACTTAGGCTCCGGCCAGAAAATGGGCTTTGACGCCACGCGCAAAATCCCCGGCGAGCAAGCCGCCGGCCAACCCGTGCGCGACTATCCCGAAATTCTCCGCATGGACCCGGCCATCAAGGCCCAGGTCCAGCGCCGCTGGTCCGAGCTCGGCCTTTCCTAGCAATCCCCTGTTTTCTCCCCATTTTCCCCCTCTTTCTCGCGCCTCAGTGGAGTTGACGCTCTTAAGTCCATCGCTGCGCGCTGGCCGAAGTTGATCTGGCCTATACTCTCTGACCACACCCCACCCGGATCCCCACCGCATGACCCTGCGCGCCTGGCCATTAAAGCTTCTCGCCTCCCTGCGTCTGACCGTCACGCTCTTTGCCCTGCTGATGATCCTGATCTTCGTCGGCACGCTGGCGCAAGTTGAGCTGGGCATCTGGCACACCGTCAATGACTACTTCCGCAGTCCCGTCGCCTGGATCGATCCGGGCGTGCTGCTGCCGGCCGGCCGACCCCTCGGCTGGGCTGTTCCCTTTCCCGGCGGGTTCGCCTTAGGCGCCCTGCTCCTGGTCAATCTCGCCGCCGCCCACGCGGTCCGCTTTAAACTCTCCTGGAAACGCAGCGGCATGATCCTCGTCCACGCCGGCGTCATGCTGCTCCTGGTCGGCGAACTGGTCACCGCCACCACCGCCCGCGAAGGCCAGATGGCCATCGACGAAGGCTCCTGGAGCAACTACGTCTACGACCTCCGCGCCACCGAGCTGGCCATCTCCGCGTCTCCCGACGATCCCGCCTCCCCCACCTCTACCGCCACCACCGCGCCCAGCGGCGAAATCGTCATCCCCGACACCCAACTGGCCGCCTCCGCAGGCCGGACAATCCCCCTCCCCGATCTTCCCTTTGCCGTCGAAGTCCAGCAGTGGATCGCCGATTCCCAGCTCATCCAAACCGCCACCGCCCAGGACCTCCACGGCCCAAGCTCCATGGTGGCTGCCATCCCCGCCCAGGGACAATCAACCTTCACCGCCCAGGGCCAGGAACGCCTCGCCCTGCCCTCAGCCTACATCTCCCTAAAACGCGGCCAGGAATCCCTCGGCCGCTACCTCGTGTCCGCCTATTGGGAAAACAGCCAACCCGTCCAAGTCGATGGCAAAACCTACCAGATCGCCCTGCGCCTCGAGCGTCACTACAAGCCCTACCGCATTCACCTAATCGACTTTAAGCACGACAAGTTCGTCGGCACCGACGTCCCCCGCAATTTCTCCAGCTTAATCCGCCTCGAAGACCTCCAGAACGGCGAAGACCGCCAGGTGCTCATCAAAATGAATCACCCCCTGCGCTATCGCGGCGAGACCTTTTACCAGGCCGCCTACAAGCCCGGCGACACCGGCACCATCCTGCAGGTGGTGCGCAATCCCGGCTGGCTCTTGCCCTACGCCTCGTGCGCCATGGTCGGCCTGGGCATGGCTGGACACTTCGGCATTCGCCTGGCTGGATCGCTCCGGAAGGAAGTCCGATGAAAGATCGCGCCCTATTATTGCTTGCCGCCGCCGGCCTGGTGGCCATCCTCTGCTGGCCCAGCGCGCCCGGCGAGACGGGCCCCTTCGATCTAGAAGCCTGGGCCTCGTTGCCCGTGTCCGCCGACGGCCGCGTCAAACCCCTGGACACCGTGGCCCGCACCAATCTCCTGCTCCTGAGCAATCGCCAGCAGCTGCGCCTCGGCGACAAATCCCTGTCCGCCGTGCCGTGGCTGGCCGAAGTCATGTTCGCCCCCGAACGGGCTGAGGAATACAACGTCTTTCGCGTGCAGGATCCGGGCATTCTGGAAATGTTCAGCCGCGACGGCAGCCAGCCCCAGCGCCTGCGCCTTAAGGACATCCTGCCCCTCGGCCAACAGATTTTCGATCAAGCCCGCCTCGCCGAACAGGTACCCGCCGGCGAACGCAGCCTCTACCAGCGCGGCATGCTCGAATTGTTCTCCCATCTGCAGCGCTACATCCAACTCTCCCGCCTCGAACAGCCCTACCTGATCCCGCCGCTGACGCCGCAGGAAGAGTGGCGCCCCCTTGACTTCATGGCCGCCATGTCCCAGGCCCAAAGCGCTAGCCCAAGCGTCCCCGCGTTCTATTTCCGCATGCGCGAAGCCTACCGCCAAAGTCAGCCCGCCGCGTTCAACCAGGCCGTGGCGGAATATCGCCAGATCCTCTCAACCGTCATGCCGCGCCAGTTATGGAAAGCCGGCGTCGAAGTGGGCTTTAACCGTTATGAACCTTTCTACCGCAGCATGCTCGTCTACGGCTTGGCGATCGGTCTGGCGATCCTCTTCTGGCTCGGCGGCTCCTGGCAAGCCCGCCAGGCCGGCGCCTGGGTCATGCTCGCCGGCTGGCTGGTGCACACCATGGGCTTGGCCACCCGCGTCGCCCTCCAAGGCCGCCCGCCGGTGACCAATCTTTACTCCTCAGCCGTGTTCGTCGGCTGGGCCTGCGTCGGGCTCGGCTTATTCCTGGAAAAATACTTCCGCAACGGCCTGGGCATCGTCACCTCCGCGACCGTCGGCTTCCTGAGCCTCCTGGTCGCCCATCACCTGGCCGAGGGCGACACCATGCAGATGATGCAGGCCGTCCTGGACACCAACTTCTGGCTCGCCACCCACGTCGTGGCCATCACCATCGGCTACTCCGCCACCTTCCTGGCCGGGTTCCTCGGCATCACCTACATCGTGCAGGGCTTTTTCACCCGCCGCTTAACCCGCGCCCACAGCCAGAACCTCGCCCGCATGATCTACGGCGTCGTCTGCTTCGCCCTCCTGTTCAGCTTCGTGGGCACCGTGCTCGGCGGCATCTGGGCCGATCAATCCTGGGGACGCTTCTGGGGCTGGGATCCAAAAGAAAACGGCGCTGCCCTGATCGTCCTCATGAACGCCCTGGTGCTCCACGCCCGCTGGGGTGGCCTGATTCAGGAACGCGGCCTGGCCACCCTGGCCGTCTGCGGCAACATCGTCACCGCCTGGTCCTGGTTCGGCACCAACATGCTCGGCGTGGGCCTGCACTCCTACGGCTTTATGGATTCCGCCGCCCTGTGGCTGGCCCTGTTCGTCGCCAGCCAACTGCTGGTCATGGCCATCGGCACCCTGCCTTTGGATCATTGGCGAAGCTTTGCCGCCAAAGCAGCCCCCACCCCCGGAAGCGACGCAACTCCCCAGGTCCCCACCCCTGCCTGAATCGCCCACCGCCGAACAAGTCCCGCCAGTCTGCCGGCCGCTGATCCTTAATCCGCTCCGTCCGCCCCTCGGTTTCGTCACCGCTTTATTTCGGTTCTCATTTCGACTCCCTAGCTTACTCTCACTATCATGCCACCCTTTGGCCATGCCTTACGTGTGATGCCGTCTCCATGGATATTCTCCAGCTTGCCCTCATCGGCCTGGTGGTCTTCTGCGGTTGCGTGATCCAAAGCGCCGTCGGCTTCGGCTTTGCCCTCTTTGCCGTGCCCATCCTCGTCTGGGCGGGACTCTCGCTTCCCGCCTCCGTCTGCCTGTCCTTAACCTGCATGATCTTCCAGTCCAGCCTGAACTGCTACGAATACCGCCAACACATCCGCTGGCGGCAAACGCTGCCGCTGTTCTTCCTCCGGCTCGTCAGCCTGCCCATCGGCATCTGGCTGATGACCCAACTGATCGACTTCGGCCCCAGCCGCATCAAGCAGGTCATCGGCGCCTTTATCTTCTGCTTCCTGGTGCTGCAGTGGTCCCTGCGCATCAAGCCCCGCCCCCATGTGCATCCGGGCTGGACCGTCCTGGCCGGCACCTCCAGCGGCTTGGCCGCCGGATTGGTGGGCATGGGTGGCCCGCCCATCGTCCTCTGGGTCATGGCCCACGATTGGCCCCCGCGCCAGGCCCGCTCCTTCACCTGGACCGTCTTCCTGCAATTAATGCCCATCAACCTGGCCATCCTCATCCTCAAGTTCGGCCCGCCCCTCTATCAACCCCTCCTCATCGGCCTGGCGATGACGCCGCTGGGTCTGCTGGGCACCATGCTCGGCGTACGCTTAGGCGCCAAACTCTCCTCCAGGCGCCTGCGCTGGGCCGCCACGCTGCTGCTGGTCATCATCGCCCTCTCCTCGCTGCTTAATCCCTACCTTCGCCTCCCGGTCGGCTAAGAAACCAACGCCGCTCTGGACCGATCCCCGCAATCCTTTAGACTGCCCGCATGGCAACGCGCCTTGCCCGCGATTTCTACCAGCACAACGCCCAGACCGTGGCTAAGAGTCTCTTAGGCCAGCGCCTGGTGCGCCTCATCGCCGGGCAACGCCTCGCGGGCTTGATCGTCGAAACCGAAGCCTACCTGGGCGCCAAGGACAAAGCCGCCCACACCTTCAACGGCCGCCGCACCAAGCGCAACCAATCCATGTGGGGCGATGGCGGCCACGCTTACGTCTATTTCACCTACGGCATGCACTTCTGCTTCAACGTCGTCGCCGGCACGCACGGCGACCCCGTGGCCGTCCTCATCCGGGCCCTGGAACCCGTCGAAGGCCTCGACGAAATGCGCCGCCGCCGAACCAGCAAAACCAAATCGTCAGCCAAACATCCGCTCAGCGATCTGGCCCTCTGCTCCGGCCCCGCCAAGCTCTGCCAAGCCCTGGCCATCGACCGCAACCTCGACGGCGCCGATCTGGTGGCTGGCGAGGAATTATTCATCGAAAAAGCACGCGCCAAAATGCTCCCCCGCGCCAAAATCGTCGCCACCCCACGCGTCGGCGTCAGCTACGCCCAGGAATGGGCGGATAAACCCCTGCGGTATTTCATCAAGGGTTGTGCGTTTGTGAGTCGGGGTTAGGGATTAGGGGTTGGGGAAAGGCAATGCAATATTGTCGATTGCCGATTTCCGATTGCCGATGTGAAAGCCACCTCTTTCGTAACCTGCCCCAGCTCTCAACCCCCGACCCCAGACCCCAGACCCTAGACCCCATCTTCCCCCTTCCACCCCAATCTCCTGGCAGGGGCAGGTAATTCCCTTCCTCCAAGCGCACACTTGGGTTTACCCGCCAACGAGCCTAAAATCCCACACGGATTCCCCGAGCCCTCCCCATGGCCAAACGCCCCACGCCCTTGCCCACGTCACCACCTTCCCCCCACGAAGCCGCCCTGCGCGCGCCCGCGGAATCCTTCACCCAGGAAAATATCTTGGCGCTGCTGCACCAAGTGGCCGCCGGCCAAATCTCCGCCGCCGACGCCCTGCAGGCGCTGCGGCACCTGCCGTTTGAAAGCCTGGACTTTGCCACCCTCGACCATCACCGCCAATGGCGCAAAGGTTTCCCCGAGGTCGTCTACTGCGCCGGCAAGACAACCGCCCAGGTGCGCGACATCATCGCCCGCCTGGCTGAGCTTAACCCGCGGGTCCTCGGCACGCGGGCGACAATTGAGCAATACCAAGCCGCCCGCCAGGCCGTGCCCGATCTGCAATATCACGCCCTGGCCAACGCCCTTTACCTCGATCGCCAGCCGGATCGCCCCCGCCTCGACGGCGTCGTGGTCGTCGCGGCCGGCACCAGCGATTTACCCGTGGCTGAGGAAGCCGTGCTGACCCTGGATCTTCTCGGCCACGCCGCCACAAAGATCATCGACGTCGGCGTCGCCGGCCTGCACCGCTTGCTCGCCCACCTGCCGGCGCTCGAACAGGCCAACGTCATCGTCGCCGTCGCCGGCATGGAGGGCGCTTTGCCCAGCGTCGTCGCGGGCTTGGTGGCCGGCCCGGTGATCGCCGTGCCCACCAGCGTGGGTTACGGCGCCAGCTTTCAGGGCGTCACCGCCCTCCTGGCCATGCTTAATTCCTGCGCCGCGGGCATCGGCGTGGTGAACATCGACAACGGCTTTGGCGCCGGCTTCCTGGCCGCCACCATCAACCGCCGCATTCACCAAGCCAGGGGACCAACCGAATGAGTAAAACCCTGGATGAAAAACTCGCCGCCCTGCGCCACTGGATGATCCCGTGGCATTCCATCCTCACCGCCTACTCCGGCGGCGTGGACAGCGCCCTGGTCATGGCCGTCGCGCACGAACAGCTCGGCCCCCGCGCCCTGGCGGCCATCGGCGTCTCGCCGAGTCTGCCCCAACGGGAACTGGCCGCCGCCCAGGCCCTGGCGGAAAAACTCGGTGCTGCCTGTCAGCTGATCGCCACCGCCGAAGTCGAAAATCCGCAATACGCCGCCAACCCGCAGAACCGCTGCTTTTTCTGCAAAACCGAACTCTTCAGCCGCCTTGCGGAAGTCGCCAAAACTCAAGGCTACGCCGTCGTCCTCGACGGCACCAACGCCTCGGACCTTACCGACGACCGCCCCGGCCGCGTCGCCGCCGCCAACCACGGCATCCGCTCGCCCCTCCTGGAACTGGGTCTGACCAAGGACGACGTGCGCCAACTGTCCCGGCAGCTGGGCCTGCCCGTCTGGGACAAGCCCGCCATGGCCTGCCTGGCCTCGCGCGTGCCGCATGGCTCGCCCATCAGCCCGCAAATCCTAAACCAGATCGAAACCGCCGAGGACGTCCTGGCGGACCTTGGCTTCAGGCAATTCCGCGTCCGCCATCACGGCGAACTGGCCCGCGTCGAACTGCCCCCGGAAGATCACCCCCGGGCCCTCGAACTCCGCCAAGCCATCACCGTCGGCCTGAAAAACGCCGGCTTTCGCCACGTCTGCCTGGACCTGGCGGGATTTCGCTCCGCCGACGCGCCCCCCGCTTCTCCCTCAACCGCCGACCGCGGCCAAAGCCCCTTTGTTCCCCTCCACATTGCGAGCCACGCATGATTGGTTATTTCGACCTGCCCTCCGGACTCTCCGGCGACATGTTCCTTGGCTGCCTCATCGACGCCGGCTGGCCCATCGAAGAGCTTAGATCCGTCATCAGCCAGCTTGGCCTGCCCCCCGCGGAATGGTCCATCCAAGCCCGTTCCGTCATGAAAGGCCCCCTGCGCGCCACCCTCGTCCTCGTCCACGCCCACGAGGGCCACCACCACCGCCACTTAAAGCACATCAAACAGATCATCGAAAGCTCGCGCCTGGCCGACGCCATCAAAGCCCGCGCCGTGCGCGTCTTTACCCGCCTGGCCGAAGCCGAAGCCAAAGTCCATGGCTCAACCGTGGACAAAATCCACTTCCACGAAGTCGGCGCCGTCGACGCCATCATCGACATCGTCGGCTGCGTCGCCGGCCTGGCCGCCCTGGGCGTCACCGATCTTTATTCCTCGCCTCCCGCCTTAGGCAGCGGCTTTGCCCAAACCGCGCACGGCCAGATCCCCCTGCCCGCACCCGCGACCCTCGAACTCCTCGCCGCCGCCCAAGCCCCCACCCGTGATAATCCCCGCCCCGGCGTCGTCGGCGAATTATTAACCCCCACCGGCGCCGCCCTGCTTGCGGAGCTGGCCACCTTCCGCCAGCCCGCCCTGCGGATGCAGCGCATCGCCACCGGCGCCGGCCAGCGCGATTCAGATTGGCCCAACGTCGCCCGCCTGATCCTCGGCCAACCCGCGGAAGAAACCAACGTAGACCAGAGCGGCATCATTCAAATCGACACCAATATCGACGACATGAACCCCCAGTTTTTCGCCGCTGTGTGCGACAAACTCCTGGACGCCGGCGCCAAGGACGTCTGGCTGACCCCCGTCCAGATGAAGAAAAATCGCCCCGCCGTCGTCTTAAGCACGCTCGCCTCGGCCGACCTGGAAGACACTCTCTGCAAACTCATCCTCCGCCACACTTCCACCTTGGGCCTGCGCATTTATCCCGTCCGTCGCCACGAAGCTCAGCGCACCTTCGCCAAGGTGCAAACGCCGTTCGGTGAAATCTCCGTCAAGCTCAAGTGGCTCGACGGCAAACCCGTTTCCGCCGCCCCCGAATATGCCGATTGCCTGGCCCGGGCCGCGGCCAACGACGTTCCCCTGCAAAAAGTCTTTGACGCCGCCATCACCGCCGCCCAGCCCCTGCTGGCCTAAGCAAGTTGCCGCAAGAAAGTCTCTCTGGGGAACTCAAGGACAATCCGGTAGAATAATCCTGACATTTTTCTCACGGAGTCCTCCGATGGAAGTCAACCGCCGTGATTTTCTTCGCCAAGTCGCCGCCTGGTCCGCCGGCCTAAGCGCCGCCGCCCCCATCCTTCACCTTCCTCTCTCCGCCCTCGGCCAAGACGAAACCGCCGCCGCCACGCAGCCGAGCGCCGCCAAAACCGGGCCCATCGTCGCCGTAGCCAAAGGCAAAGACTACGCCGAACTGGTCACCCGCGTCCTAAAACCCTTAGGCGGCATCGAGTCCTTCGTAAAGCCCGGCCAGCGCGTCGTGGTCAAGCCCAACATCGGCTGGGACCGCACCCCCGCGCAGGCCGCCAACACCCACCCGGACGTCGTCAAAGCCGTCGTCCAATTAGCCCTCGCCGCCGGCGCCAAGCAGGTGCTCGTGTTCGACCGCCCCTGCAACGAACCGACCATGACCTATCGCCACAGCGGCATTCAGCCGGCCGTCGAGTCCCTCGGCGATTCCCGTGCCGTCTGCCAGCTCCTGGACGAGCGCAAATTCGTCCCCGTGAAAATCGCCAAGGGCCAATCCCTCGACGAATGGCTCTTCTACCGCGACGCCCTGGAGGCTGACTGCTACATCAACGTGCCCATCGCCAAGCACCACGGCCTGGCGAAACTGACGCTGGGCCTAAAGAACTGCATGGGCGTCATCGGCGGCAACCGCGGGCAGATCCACCAGAACATCGGGCAGAAATTGGCCGACCTCAACACCGTGCTCAACCCCAAACTCACCATCATCGACGCCACCCGCATCCTCCTGGCCAACGGGCCGTCAGGCGGCAATATCGAAGACGTCAAAATCCTCGACACCTTGATCGCCTCCACCGACATGGTGGCCGCCGACGCCTACGCCACCACGCTCTTTGGCCTGCGTCCCGAGCAGATCAGCTCCACCGTCGCCGCCTATCGCATGGGCTTGGGCGAAATGGACTTAAAGAAAATGCAGATGGTCGAGGTGTAATAAAACTCCTCCTGCGGAGTTGTACTCGTAGCCCCTTGAGAAACAGTGGGCCACTGGGCGAACGCGATAGCGGTGGGCAAGGGTAGTTGCCGGGGAACGATACGCATTATGAAAGTACCGCCGGCGTGGAGAAAAAAGCCCGGCCGCTCCGTCGGCCGGGACCCACCTGCGAAAGCAAGTGGCCTTTCGCCTGCGACATTGCCGCAATCCGCATGTGAGGGGACAAGGGGGGGCGAGGGGGGAACGAGGGGGGACGAGGGGGGGGTATGTGATGAAGAAGTTACACTCCATACTGAATTCCTGGCGATTCTGGCGGCGCTTCACGCAGGCTGCGTTCCTGGTGGCCTTTCTCTATCTGTTTCGACGCGCGGAATTAGGCCTGACCGATCCAAGCGCGTCGGGCAATCCCTTGGCCTACGTCAATCTGGCCTTCCGCTTGGACCCGCTCGTAGCCGCCTGCGCCATGCTCGCGGGCCGGGCCTTTGTCGGTGGCTTGCTGTTGTCGCTGCTGGTCGTCGCCTTAACCGCGCTCCTCGGCCGGGCCTTCTGCGGCTGGGTCTGCCCCTTGGGCACGCTCATCGACCTCGTAGGCAAACCGATTCGCTGGCGAGCTAAGAAAACCAACGCGCCCCGCCGCTGGTGGCGCCCCACGCGCTACGCCCTCCTGGTGGTCATCCTCGTCTCCGCGCTCTTGAGCCTGCCCTTGATCGGCTACTTCGATCCCTTCGCCATCCTCTGGCGGGCGCTGACCGTCGCGGTCGATCCCGCCTTCAATTGGGCAACTGGTGAAACCTTCACCTACCTCTACCTCAACGCCCCCGCTTCCGTCACTGCCGTCAGCGAACCGATCTACAGCTTCCTAAGTCATCACGTTCTGGCCACGCGTCAGGCCGCCCTGATCGGTGCCGGTCTCTCCGGCGGAATCCTGGCCGGCATACTGCTCTTAGAGCGCGTCGAACGCCGGTTCTGGTGCCGCAATCTCTGCCCCTTGGGCGCGCTCGTCAGCCTCATCGCCACCGTCTCCCCCCTGCGCCGCAAGCCCGCCAAAGCCTGCGCCGGCTGCCGCGCCTGCGAATCTTCCTGCCGGATGGGCGTGTTCGACAGCCAACACCGCCTGCGCATCCAGGACTGCACCCTCTGCATGGACTGCGTGGAAAACTGCCCGCACCAGATCGCCAGCTTCACCTTCCAGCCCAACCCCAAATCCCCCGCGGCTCCTTTAACACCTCACCCCATCCCTCTGCCTCTTATCCAAAACGCCGATCGCCCCGCGGTTGACCTCTCCCGCCGCGCGTTCCTGGCCAGTTGCGCTACCGGCATCGCCTTACCCACCCTTGCCGCCGGCACGGAAAAGCTCGGCCTGTCCAATCCCCTTCCTCCCCTGCTCCGCCCCCCGGGCGCCGCCGGCAATCCCGCCCGCTTCCTGGACCTCTGCGTGCGCTGCGGCCAGTGCCTTAAAGTCTGCCCGACCAACGCCCTGCACCCTGCGCTCCTCGAGTCCGGCTGGCAGGGCATCTTCTCCCCGCAATTGATCCCCCGCATCGGCTACTGCGAATACAACTGCACCCTCTGCGCCCAGGTCTGCCCCACCGAGGCGATCCCCAAACTGCTCCTGACCCAAAAACAAAAAGCCGTCATCGGCCTGGCAGCCTTCAACAAAGACCGCTGCCTCCCCTACGCCGAGAAAACGCCCTGCATCGTCTGCGAAGAGCACTGCCCCCTGCCCGACAAAGCCATCAAATGGAACGAAGTGGAAGAAATCGACGCCCAGGGCGATCCGATCACTCTCCAGCAGCCCTACGTGGTCGACGACCTGTGCATCGGCTGCGGCATCTGTGAAAATAAGTGCCCCTTGGAGGGCGAGCCCGGCGTGCGCGTCAGTCCGCCTAAACGTAATCCCCCGCCCACCCAGCCGTCGATAAATTAAAGCCATGAAACGTCCGGGCATCCATCCAGGCCGCCGGCTGCGCAAGGCCATCATCCTGATCGCCTTGGCCCTGGTGCTGATCCTTATCTTCCGCATTCAGCTCGTGCGCTGGGCGGTCATCGCCATCCTCTCCTTCTCCGGCTTCCCCAACGCCAACCTCCGCGTGGACAGCGTCACCCTAAACGCCATGGCCCTAAGCGACCTCCAGCTCGACCCCGCCGGCCGCGTGACCATCGCCCACGTGGATATCTCCTATTCGCCCTGGCAACTGCTCCGGGGCC
The DNA here is from genome assembly GCA_020851735.1 of Phycisphaeraceae bacterium. GTDB lineage: Bacteria > Planctomycetota > Phycisphaerae > Phycisphaerales > Phycisphaeraceae > JADZCD01. Next base: position 16,337 of record JADZCD010000033.1, on the reverse strand, counting down.
ATGCCGATCAAGTCCATTTACGCACCCTGCGTGGACTGATCCAAATCGATCAAGGCAAAATCGACGCCGGCCCCCTGCAGCCTTGGCTTATCCGACAAGATTCCTCCGCCCCCGGTTCCCCAGCCGCGAACCTGAAACTCCCCATTAAGCAACTGACGATCCAGGACGCCCAGATCAGCCTTCAGAGTCCGCAAAAAAAACTGGACATCACCTTCCAAGCCCAAATCACGCAAGGCGATAGCCTGACTATGGAACTCCAAGTCCAGCCCATCCTGATCGAAGACCGCCAACTGCCCGCTGACCTTTTCCCCCAAGTCAGCGACTGGTGGATCACCGGCTCTCTGCAGGCCCAGGGAACCTGGACCCATCTCGCCGGCAAGTGGACGCAGCGTCTGCAAGTGAAATTCGCCGACGTCGATCTCCGCAGCGCCACCACCGACGTCGCCGCCGAAGGCCTCGAAGGCGAACTAACCTTCGACAACATCTCCCCCTTATCCACCGCGCCCAGCCAACATCTGCTGATCAAAGCCGCCCACACCGGACGCTTGGCCCTCCACGATGGACAGATCGACCTGCGCTTAGAGTCTCCGCAGTCGATCTTCGTCGAGCGCATGAGGTGGCGCTGGGGAACTCAGGGGTCCGTCTGGGCCCACGCCTTCCGCGTCCACCCCACGAAGCTGGAAGTGGACGCTGAACTGTTCATCGAAGCGGTCAACATCCAGGACCTGCTCGCCCTGGCCATGCCCAGCGGGAGCCAAAGCACCGTCACCGGCGGCGGGCTGCTCTACGGGCGTTTGCCTGTCTCAATCCATCCGCAGGAGCGCGACCCCGTCCGCTTAGGAGCCGGGTTCCTCTTCGCCCAGCCCGGTGGGGGCTGGTTCCGCTTCCGCGACAAAGCAGCCCTGGAAGGCACCCTGGGCCTGACCGACGGTTCCGTCGGCGGGCAAATCCGCCAGAAGGTCACCCAAGCCCTTAGCGACTTTGTGTATTCCCACTTAGAGTGCGTGATCAGCAAGGAAAACGGCGAAACCGTCATCCACTTAAGCACCCAGGGCCAAGGCCGGGAAGGCTCGCAGCCCTTGGAGATCGGCAGTTTGACCGTTAACATCAGGGGATTGGAAACAGCTTTCAACGAGCTGTTGCGTCCCCGGCGGGGATCAGACCAGGCCCTGGACAACGCCCTGGACCGTCTGCTGCCGCAATAACCGCGGAAAGGAAGTCCACCATGACGCCTGCCCGAACCATTTTTCGCCTCCTCGCCGCCGCCGCCCTGGGCGGAGGCTTGTGGGCCTGCACGCCGACGGTGAAGATCGAACCGATCAAAGTCGAACCCATCCACGTCACCTTGGACATCAACCTGAAGGTCGACCGCGAGCTGGACGATTTCTTCGCCTTCGAAAAACAGGCCGTCACAACCGCCCCCGCTCCAGGCGCCGCCCAACCGTAGAAGCTTGATCCCACCCCCAAATCCGATCCACAGGCAAATTTAAAAAGGCAATCTCTGCCGGACAGAATAAAAAGGAGTCAGGCCATGCGAGCAACGAATCGTTGGACCATCGGAATGATCATCGCCATGGTCGTGCTGGGCGGCTGGGCGAGCGCTGCCAAGGCTGAAGACGAAAAAGAAACGCTGCGCAAGCGCTTTGAAGAACGGTTCCCCAAACTCTTAGCCCTCAAAGACCAGGGCAAGATCGGCGAGACCTATCAGGGCTTAGTCGAAGCCGTCAAGCCCGAATACCAAAACGACCAGACCCTCAGCCAATTAGTCAACGACGAAAACCGCGACCGTCGCCGGCTCTATGAAATCGTCGCCAAGGAACAGAACACCACGCCCGACCGCGTCGCCCAGCGCAACGCCGAGCGCAACTTCCGCAACGCCTCCCCCGAACACTGGCTCAAAGGCTCTGACGGCAAGTGGTACCAAAAAAAGTCCAAACCCTGAACTCACCACCCCACGCCCCCATACACTCCAAACAGATCCACCTCCCCCACCACCTGAAGCCCAGGGATTCTTCCCTGGACTCCTCTCACTCACCGTTTAGCGGGCGGGCCGCAGGCCCCCTCCTGATCACCCCGCCCCACCGAAGCGGAGAACATTTCGCCTCGCCTCTCTGCTTTCTCCTTTCTACCCCCTACCCCAGACCCTAAACCCCAGACCCTGCGTCGTCCTTCCGGGCTCGCTTCCGGGCTCGCTTCCGGGGGACATTTCCATTTATCCGTTGAACCCCAAAGGACTTCACACTCGTTTTGAAGGGTACCGGGCTGCCCACGCCCCGCGGGAATTATTCCATGCCCCAAACAAGCCCCTTCTCTGCCCCTTCCCCAGCCGGACTTAAGCCCGCAGCCCTCATCCTCCTGGTCTTAACCGCCGGCTGCGTCATCGAACCCAAGGGCTACCAAGAAGAAAAACAAAAACTCGCCGCCGCCGGCAAACCCTACGCCCAGAAAGACCCGCAAAAGCGCGACCTGCCCCCCCTTCCCGATGACCCGGACTGGCCCGACCTCCTGCAGCGCGCCTTTCTGGCCAACGGCGAACTGGAGTCCGCCTATTACCAGTGGCAGGCCGCCGCCGCCCGCGTGCGCATCGCCGCCGCCTATCCCAACACCAACCTGACCGTCGGCTACGAATACATGTTCTCCAAGGAGAACCTAAAGTCGTGGAACCGCACCACCCTGAGCGTGGGCGTGGACCCCTCCCTCATGCTCCAATGGCCCGGCAAGGCCGCCAAGGCCGGGCAGATCGCCCTGGCCGAAACCCGCGCCGCCGCCGCCCGCTTTGAGGAAGCCAAATTCAGCCTGCAATATCGCGTATTGGGCGCCTGGTACGACTACGCCCTGGCGGCTGAGAAGCTCCGCATCCAACAGGAAAACGTGGACCTCTTGCGCATGCTCATGGACACCAGCCGCCAGCGCGTCCAGGCCGGCGGACCGCAGCAGGACCTCTACAAAGCCCAGACCGAATACGAACTGGCCGCCAACGAAGCGGAAAACATGCACGCCGAACTCTCCGCCATGCGGGCCATGCTCAACGGCCTGCTCGCCCGCGGCCCGGACGAAACACTCCCGCCGCCCCGCAATCTGCCCCCCGCGCGAACTCTCCACGCCGACGACGCCCAACTCCTCGCCGTCGCCGTGGACAAAAACCCCGAACTCGCCGGCATCGCCCAGGACGTGACCGGGCGCAAAAACGCCTTGGAACTGGCGAAACTGGCCTACATTCCCGACTTCGCCCCGCAATTCTCCTTAACCGGCGACATCTCCCGGAGCGTCGGCACCATGGTCACCCTGCCCACCGCATTGCCAAAGATCAAAGGCGCCATCCAGGAAGCCCGCGCCCAGCTGCAAGCCACCGAAGCCATGGCCCGCCAGCTGCGCCACGAACGCGGCGCCTCCTTCGTAGCCGCCCTCTACGCCCTGCGCAATGCTGAGCGCCAGGCACAAGTCTTTGCCGATTCCATCCTCCCCAAAGCCCAGCAGATGCTCTCAAGCACCATCAGATCCTACACCACCGGACTTAGCCCGTTCGGCGAACTCGTCGACAGCCAACGCACGCTCCTGGACGCCCGCATCGCCCTGGCCGAAGCCCGCATGACCCGCGAAAAACGTCTGGCGGAACTCGAAACCCTCGCCGGCGTCGACTTTGAAACCCTCCCCCCCACCCCCGCCCCCGGAAGTGGCCCCCCAAGTAATACCTCGCAAATAACGCCGCCCGTTTCAGCCCCCGGCTCTGCCGGGGGGTACGACGTTTCTAGTTCAGCCCCCGGCTCTGCCGGGGGGTACGCCCCCGCCCCCGGAAATGCCCTCGAAAGCGCCCACCCCCTCTCCCTCCCTGAGGGAGAGGGCAGGGGTGAGGGTGTAAGCCATCCTATCCCCGCCACACCAAAGGACGCCCAGCCATGAGCGACGCCAAACCCTCGACCACAACCGCCAAAATCTGGTCGTTCGTACGCATCATGAACGTGCGCCTGCGCTTTATCCTCCTGATGGTCGTCGTCGGCCTGATCGCCGGCAAGTGGGAAGACATTGCCAATCGCTGGGACCGCCTGACCCGCCCCGCCGCCACCGCCGCCCACCTGGACGCCGACGTCGAGTTCTTCTGCCCCATGCACCCGAGCGTCATCCGCGCTCAACCCGGCAACTGCCCGATCTGCGGCATGCCCCTAAGCCAGCGGGAAAAACACGACGGCGCAACAACCTTGCCCGCTGACGTCTTGGCCCAGGTGCAACTGACTCCGCAAAAACTGCGCATGGGCCGCATCGGTGTCAGCGTGGTCGAAAAACGCCTGCTCAGCCGGGAAATCCACACCGTCGGCGTGGTCGACTACGACGAAACCCGCCGCGCCTTCATCGCCGCCCGCGTGAAGGGACGAATCGAAAAACTCTTAGTCAACTTCACCGGCCAAAAAGTCGAAGAGGGCGAAACCCTCGCCTTAATCTACAGCCCCGATCTCCTCGTTGCCCAGCAGGAGTTACTGGTCGCCGACAAAGCCCTGCAATCCGCCCAAGCTTCGCCGTCCCAATCCGCTCTCTCCGCCTCCGAAGCCGTGCGCGAAGCCGCCCGCCGCAAGCTCCTTCTCTGGGGCATCACCGAAGCCCAGATCACCGAGATCCTCAAACAAAACAAAACCGATACCGCCCTGGCCATTCACGCCCCCATCCGCGGCATCGTCACCGAAAAAAAAGTCCTCCAAGGCCAATACGTCGAGGAGGGCATGGACCTCTACACCATCGCCGACCTGAGCAAAGTCTGGCTCCAAGCCCAGATCTTTGAAAGCGACATCGCCGGCATCCAGGCCGGCACCGCCGTGGAGGTCACCACCACCGCCTATCCCAACGAAATCTTCGCCGGGCGCATCGCCTTCGTCGCCTATACCGTCGACCCCGCGACCCGCACCGTCGCCGCCCGCGTGGAAGTCGACAACCCCCAATACAAACTCAAGCCCGGCATGTACGTCGCAGCCGTCATGCGCCTGCCCGTCGGCCAAGTCCATCTCATCCCCCCCGGAAGTACTACCGCGCAAATCATGTCGCCCGCTTCAGCCCCCGGCTCTGCCGGGGGGTCCTCCCCCGCCCCCGGAAACGCCAACCCCCTCTCCCTCTCAGAGGGAGAGGGCAAGGGTGAGGGTGCAAACCCTCTCACTCCCGAAAGCTCCCCCGAAGACTCCGCCCTCGTTTCCGCTTATCTGAAAATCTCCTCCGCCCTCGCCGCCGATCGCACCGCCGACGCGGAAATCAGCGAATTCCTCGCCTCCGCCCAGGCATCTGAAAACACACTCCCCGACGCTTCCTCCCTCGCCCCCTCCGCCCGGAACATGCAGGGCAAAGCCCTCCGCGATCAACGTGAAGCCTTCAAGGCTCTTTCCACCCAGCTCATCGCCATCCTGGAACAAAAGATTCCCACCAACCGCAAGCTCTTTGTCTTTCACTGCCCCATGGCCCAGGCGGATTGGCTGAGCGCTCAACAAGACGTCGTCAATCCCTACATGGGCAGCGACATGCTCACCTGCGGAAACATCACCCGTACCCTTGAGCCTTCATCCTCAACACCTGCCGACGCCGATTTCGCCCAAGGCTATTACTGCCCGGTTTATCCCGCTCAACTTTTCGATCAGCCCGCCCACTGCCCCATCGACCAGTTCCCCCTGCAATACGCCCGCGTGGAAAAAGTCCTGGCCGTCCCCCAAAGCGCCGTCATCGACACCGGCACGCGCAAAGTCGTCTATCGAGAGGTCCCTGCGTCAGAAGGTTCAGCCCCCGGCTCTGCCAGGGGGTACAACGGTTCTGGTTCAGCCCCCGGCTCTGCCGGGGGGTACGACGGTTCTGGTTCAGCCCCCGGCTCTGCCGGGGGGTACAACGGTTCTAATTCAGCCCCCGGCTCTGCCGGGCGGTCCTCTCCCTCCACCGGCACCTTCCAGATGATCGAAGTGAAGCTCGGCTCCCCCGCCGGCGACTACTACCCCGTTCTCGCCGGCCTTGCCGAAGGCGATCGCGTCGCCAGCCAGGGCGCGTTCCTGGTGGACGCCGAGAACCGCCTGACCCCCGGCGCCAGCGCCCACTACTTCGGCGCCACCGGCAATCCCACCAGCGAACACGCTCCCAAATAACAATTCACCACAGAGTTCACAGAGAACACAGAGAAACAAAACACCCATGAATAATTCCTCCACCCTGTCTCCGTGGCTTCCCTTCGGGTCTGAGCCCAAGACTCCGCCTCAGGGTCGAAGACCGTGCTCGCGGTGGTGAATATTGGCCGCGGCTTAAGCCGCTCAAACCAAGGGCCCCCGGATGATTCCCAAACTCATCGAATATTCCGTTCGCAATCGCTTTATCGTCATCCTCATCACCGCCGCCGTGGCCGTCTGGGGCATCTATTGCGTCATGAAAACGCCCGTGGACGCCATCCCCGACCTGTCGGAAAACCAGGTCATCGTCTTCACCGACTGGATGGGCCGCTCCCCGCAGGAAATCGACGACCAGATCACCTACCCCCTCTCCGTCAACCTCCAGGGCCTGGCCGGCGTCAAGGCGGTGCGCTCCCAAAGCGAATTCAACTTCTCGATGATCACCATCATTTTCGACGACAGCGTCGATTTCTACTTCGCCCGCACCCGCGTGCAGGAGCGGCTCAACATCGCCTCCACCTTCCTCCCCCAGGGCGTCGTGCCCTACCTCGCCCCCGACGCCACCGCCTTAGGACAGATCTTCTGGTACACCGTCGAAGGCGACGGCTACAGCCCCGCCGAGTTGCGCTCCATCCAGGATTGGTTCGTCCGCTACCAGCTCTACGTTCCGGGCGTGGCGGAAGTCGCCAGCGTCGGCGGTTTCGTGCGTGAATATCAGATCGACGTGGACCCCGCCCGCCTGCGCTCCTACGGCATACCCCTGGGTGCCGTCTATTCCGCCGTCGCCCGCAGCAATACCTCCGTCGGCGGCAAAGTCTACGTCGAAACCAACGCCGAGTACCTCATCCGCGCCGTCGGCTGGTTGCGCGGCATAAAAGACCTGGAAAATGTCGTCGTCACCGTCCGCGACGGCGTGCCCATCCTCGTCAAAAACCTCGCCGCCGTGCAATTGGGCCCCGAATTCCGCCGCAGCATGCTCGAAAAGAACAACCAGGAAGCCGTCGGCGGCGTGGTCATGATGCGCTACGGCGAAAACCCCCTGGCTGTCACCAAGGCCGTCAAGGAGCGCATCGAACAACTCCAGGCCGGCCTGCCTCCCGGCGTGCGCATCGTCCCCTTCTACGACCGCACCCGCTTGATCGAAGGCGCCGTCCACACCCTCACCCGCACCCTCAAAGAGGAACTCTTCGTCGCCAGCGTCGCCATCCTCCTCATCCTCACCCACCTCGGCAGCGCCCTGGTCGTCTGCCTCACGCTCCCCCTGGCCATCCTCGTCTCCTTCATCCTCATGTATTACCTGGGCATTCCCAGCAACATCATGTCCCTCTCCGGGCTGGCGATTTCCATCGGCATCCTCGTCGACGCCTCCGTGGTCATGGTCGAAAACGCCACCCACGAACTCACCCGCGTCTACGGCAAGGAAAAAATCCGCGGCGACACCACCGAAATCGTCGTCCAGGCCTGCCGGCTCGTCGGCAAGCCCATCTTCTTCGCCGTGGTCATCATGCTCCTGTCCTTCCTGCCGGTGTTCGCCCTAGGCGGTCAGGAAGGCAAGATGTTCCATCCCCTGGCCTTCACCAAAACCTTCGCCATGATCGGCGTGGCCGCCCTGGCCGTCACATTCGTCCCCGCCGTCATCCCCATCCTCATCAAAGGCCGGCTGCGCAGCGAAGAAGAAAACTGGATCGTCCGCAGCTTCATCCAGATCTACAAACCCGTCCTCACCTGGCTGATGGAAGTCCCCGCGGCCGGCATCTGGTTCATGGGCTTCCTGTTCATCATCGGCGCGGGGCTGATCTCCACCGGCCCGTTCTTCATCGCCGTCCTGGCCGTATCCATGTTCTTCGGCAGCGTGTTCTTCCGCCGCACCCCGAGCATGGCCCTGGCCGTGGTGCTCTTAGCCTTCGTGGGCCTCTGGGCGTGGAACCTGCCCAAACTCGGCAAGGAATTCATGCCACCCCTCGATGAACAAAGCATCCTGGACATGCCCGTCACCGTCCCGCGCGTTTCCGTCGCCCAGGCCGGCGACGACATCCGCGTGCGCGACGCCCTGATGCGCAGCTTCCCCGAAGTGGACATGGTCGTCGGCAAAGTCGGACGGGCCGAAACCGCCACCGACCCCTCGGGCATCGACATGGTCGAAACCATCGTCACCCTGCGCCCCAAAAACTGGTGGCCGAAGCGCAAAATGCACTTTGAAGACGCCCAGCGCGAAGCGACCGCGTTGATCCAGGCGATGCAGCAACGCGGCTGGCTGGCGGCCGATCTGGATCAAGCCACCGCGTCCTCCCTGGCCAACCAGGCCACCATGTCCGCCATGGCGGATTTCGATCGCGCCATGCGCGACCTGGCCAGACGGCGCCAAGCTGAGTTCGAGCCTGTCTTAGCCCGCCAACTAACCGAACTAACCTTCCAGGCTGTGCTGAATCTCTTAAGTGCTAATGGCGAACTGCGCAGCCAACCCCAGGACGACCAGCGTGCCGCCCTGATCGAAGACATGCTCAAATCCCATGGCTTGCTGCTGGTCGAATCCGCCCGCCAGGAAGAAATGAACAAGCTGGCCTCGGACATCGTCGCCGCCCTGGCGAAACTGGGCGTCGTCCAGGCCAAGCCCGGCCTGCTCGTAGGCCAGGCCAACTGGTGGCACACCCTTCGCACCGGCGTGGTCGAATCCTTAGGCGGCGAAAAAGAAACCGTGCTGGGGAATCTGCTTAAACAATGGGAAGAAGGCGCCAACGCCTCCTGGCAGCAATGGGCCAAACAAACAAGCTGGGAACTTGAAGACCAGGCCGGCCGGCGCATGGTCTCCCTGCTTTCCACCGGGCTCCTCCAGAACGCCCAAGCCAAGGGCTGGCAAGGCAAAACCGCTCCGCCCAACGAAGAACTGGCCAAGCTCCTCGACGAGCGCGGGCAAGCCCTCATGGCCCACACCTTCCTCTACCACAAGCTTAAGACCGACATCGTCAAGGAAATGGACAGCGAACTGCAGATGCCCGGCTGGGGCAACATCTGGACGCAACCGATCATCAACCGCGTGGACATGCTGGCCACCGGCGTGCGTTCCATGATCGGCGTGAAAGTCTTCGGCCCGCGCCAGGAAGACCTCGTCGAAGAAGTCACGGAGAACGGCCAGACGAAAAAAGTCGTCACCGCCGTGGGCATTCAAACCGTCTCCAATCAGATCGCCGCGGTCCTGCGTGAAGTCCCCGGCGCCGTCGACGTCTTCCCCGACCAGATCGTCGGCCGCAGCTACCTGCAGGTGGACATCAACCGCGAAAAAGCCGCCCGCTACGGCGTCAACGTCGGCGACGTCGCCGAGGCCATCGAAGTCGCCGTCGGCGGCAAGCGCATCACCACCACCGTCGAAGGCCGGGAAAGGTACCCCGTCCGCGTCCGCTACGCCCGCGATTATTGGCAGACGCAAGAAGCCTTACGCAAAACCCTCGTCACCGGCGGCAGGGCCGGGCCGGCCGGCATGGGCGAAGCGGGCATGAACGAAAACAGCGAACAACAAGCCCCATCATCAGGCGGCGCCCAGGTGCTCATCCCCCTCTCCGACGTGGCGGACATCCAAGTCGTCGAAGGCCCCAGCGTCATCAAGAGCGAAAACGGCATGCTCCGCTCCTATGTCCAACTCAACGTCCGCGACCGCGATATCGTCGGCTTCGTCGAGCAGGCCCAGCGCGTCGTGGCTGACAAGGTCAAACTCCCCGAAGGCTTCTACATCGAGTGGTCCGGGCAATTTGAACACCAGGTCCGCGCCCGCCAGACCATGCGCGTGATCTTCCCCATGGTCGTCCTCTTGATCTTCGTCATCCTCTACCTGACCTTTAACGACCTGCGCGACGCGCTATTGATCATGCTGGCCGTTCCCGGCGCTCTCGTCGGCGGCGTGATCTTCCAGAGCCTCTTCGGTTTCAATTCCAGCGTCGCCGTCTGGGTGGGCTACATCGCCTGCTTCGGCATGGCCACGCAGACGGGCATCGTCATGCTCGTTTACCTGCACGACGCGATTCAGCGCCGCGGCGGGCTGGCCAATATCCCCACCGCCGAGGAATTAAAAGCCACCATCATCCAGGGGGCCGTCCACCGTCTGCGTCCCAAACTCATGACCGAAGGCGTCGCCATCGTCGGCCTCATGCCCATGCTCTGGGCCACCGGCGTCGGTGCCGAAGTCATCCGCCCCATGGCCGCCCCCGTCCTCGGCGGCCTGCTCGTGGCCGACGAAGTCATCGACCTCCTCCTGCCCGTCGTCTTCAACTGGTACCAACACCGCCAATGGCGGAAACTGCAGGAATCACACGGCAAATGATGATTTTACCGTCGAACCAATAAAAACAATTGAAAAGCAAGTCGCGGATGAACGCGGATAAACGCAGCCGATGAAAACCAAGCTGCTGTTATAGGTCAGGCAAGAATCGCTTGGGTTTTATCTGCGTTCATCTGCGTTCATCTGCGGCCATGTCTCCTCCGTGTCCTCCGTGGTGAATTCTCGTCTTCACCCCAGCGCCGCGGCGAACAACGCAAACGCCGTCACCGGCCCGTCGCCCGTGTTCGTCAGCGTCAGGCCCCTCTTGGCCGCCGCCTGCCCGATGAAAAATTCATCCGCCTTGCCCACCGGCCCGCCCCCGCCGTCCACCGCCTGGCCATCGATCTTCCCCTGCCCCCGCCAGACAAACAGCACGCACGGATCATCAAACTTCAGAGTCACCTCGCTCTGCACCGTGATCCGCACCCCGCTGAACTTCCTGCTCGCCGTCGGCGGATAAACCCACTCGACGATTCCCCCACCCCCGGAAGCGCCCCCGGAAGCACCCCCGGAAGTTGCCCCGGAAGTTGCCCCACCAAACGGCGTGGGCTTCAGCGCCGTGGACGCCAGCAGATTCGGATTCAGATTCTCCTGCCAGTTGACCACCGCCTCGGCCGCCTCTTCAATCGACTTAAACCCCGGATACAGCACTTCCTCCGCCAGCGGCTTGCCCCCGAAGTCCGTCTGAAAAAACGTATACACGTCCGACGGCTGCTGAATCTCCAACGTCACTGCCGTCCCCGGCCGATGCAGCAGGCCCGCCTTCACCATGTTCCCCTCGCCATACCGCTGCAGCGTGCCCGGCGACAAGTCCATCACGTGATCCGTCCCCCGCCGCATCGCCGCCACCAGTTGCCTGGCCGTCACCCCCGGATACAGCCCCACGTGCGTGTAGGAGCAGTCCCCCTTGGGCGCGTCCAGAAAGTGATACGCTTCGTCCTTGCCGAAGCTCTCCCGCGGATACACCCCCCGATGCGCGGAGACAAACTCATCATCCGCGTGCACGTGAAACGGAATCGGCAGCCGCGCGTCCAAAAGCTTGATCAGCACCCGGAACACCCCCCCGTGCTGGGCAAAGCGCTTTTCCCCCAGGAGGCGCGGCCCAAGCTCCGGATCAGCCAACAGATCGCGCAACGCCAGCGGTTCCCCAGCCGGGCCCAGCCGCCGGCACACGCTCACGCCCCCCTCGGGAATCCCCGGCGGGTTGGTCGCCCCGGTCGACGACCCGATCCAGCGTTCGGGCTTGTAATAGGCCGGGGTGCGGGCACCGGGTTTACGCTGGCCCAAACGGTTGCCGTCCCCGTAAAATCGCCCCACGATCTGCGGGACTAAGGGTATGACGTCGCCGAGCCGATCCAGTTTGGGCCGCAGGGAGGAAGGTTTCATAAAAGAGATTCCACGAAAAGTTGCCCGGGCAGGCCTTAAAAATCAGCCTGCCGACGGAAAAGAAAAGGACTTTAAGTAGAAATTAACACGCCTGTGGAATATCGGAAAGTTTGTAAATCGGCAAGGCGCACTTGCCGCCGCAAGGTAAGCTAGTAATCTTGTTCAGACTCATTATTTAAGGATCGCCTTGAAAGCAGATGACCATGAATGATCCCCTTCATTCCGCCAACGGACGACCGCGTAACGAGCAGGACGCTGAACTCGAGCGTCAGGTTAACGAGGCCCTCGCCGGCCAGGACTTAGAAGCCATGATGGCCCAGGCCGCCCCGCCCCCCTCGCAAGCCCCCTCGCCCGACGGAAAAGAAGAAAAGTCAGGCCGCCACGGTAAGGACGATCCTCTGGCCCTGGAAGTCAAGCGCGGGCGGATCATCTCCGTCCAGGGCGACGACGTCTTCGTCGAGCTCGCCGGCATGCCCGGCAAGAACCAGGGCGTCGTGCCGCTGACCCAGTTTGAGCGCACCCCCCGCATCGGCAGCATCATGGACTTCGTGGTGCAAAGCTACGACGAGTCCGGCGGGCTGGCCATCCTCTCCCGCGAAGGCGCCGTGGCCCGCGCCACCTGGGACCGCATGCAGCGCGGCACGCCCGTCGAAGCCCGCGTCACCGGCACCAACAAGGGCGGGCTGGAACTGGAAATCGTCGGCGGCATCCGGGCCTTCATGCCCGCCAGCCAGATCGACTTCCACCACATCGACGACTTAAGCACCATGATGGGCCAACGCCTGGAGGCCATCGTCCAGGAGATCGACCGCAAAGGCCGCAGCGTCGTCTTAAGCCGCCGCCAACTCCTCCACCAGCGCCGCGAAGTCAATAAGAAAAAACTCTGGGAAACCCTCGAGGCCGGGCAGGTCCGCGAAGGCGTGGTCACCAAGCTCATGGAATTCGGCGCCTTTGTCGACTTAGGCGGAGCCGAGGGCCTGATCCACGTCAGCGACATGGCCTACGCCCGCGTGGACAAACCCGACGACGTCGTCAAGGAAGGCCAGAAGGTCACCGTCAAGGTGCTCAAGCTCGACGCCGAGAAACAGCGGATCAGCCTGGGCCTGAAACAAATCCAGCCCGACCCCTGGGAAAAGGTGTCCGAGCACCTCAAGTCCGGCGAACAGATCACCGGCCGCGTGGTGCGCCTGGCCGCGTTCGGCGCCTTTATCGAAGTCGAGCCCGGCGTCGAAGGCCTGGCCCCTTTAAGCGAACTGAGCTGGAGCCGGATCAATCGGGCGGAACAGGCGGTTAAGGAAGGCGACATGGTCCGGGCCGCCGTGCTCTCCGTGGACGTGGCCAACCGGCGGATCTCCCTGAGCCTCCGCCAGGCCGGCGGCGATCCGTGGGTCGGCGCCGAGCACAAATACGCCCGCCATAGCCTCGTCCACGGCACCGTGCAGTCCACCACCGAGTTCGGCGCCTTCGTCCAGCTCGAGCCCGGCGTCGAGGGCCTGGTCCACATCTCCGAACTGTCCAACAAGCGCGTCCACGCCGTCACCGACATCCTCAAGGTCGGCGACCAGATGCAATTCCGCGTGCTGGAAATCGACGAGGACCAGCGCAAGGTCAAGCTGTCGCTTAAGGCTGTGGAAGAGCCGGCCGCCGAACCCACGGACGAAGGCAAGTCCGCCGCCCCCGCCGCCGGCGCGGGCAAGGATCCAGGCAAACGGGTGGAGGCCGGCAAGCCCAAGAAAAAGTCCAAGGGACTGCTCAAGGGTGGGTTGGAGTAGCCGTGCCCGCTCCTGACCGACGCCCCCAGGTGGCATCCTTCAGGGCAGGGAACCACCGCCTCGGCCAAGACCGCTTGGCGGTGGGCCTACCCCTTGCGAGCTGGGATAATTCCTAAGTGCGACCGCAATTGCCCAATCAACTGACCATCCTCCGCCTGCTGCTGGCGGGAATGTTTTTTGCCATGCTCAATTTCTACCGCTACCCCGCCGGGCCGGACTGGGCCCTGTGGGTCGCCATCGCCCTGTTCATCATTGCCGGCATCACCGACTGGCTCGACGGCTACCTGGCCCGCAAGTGGAAACAGGAAAGCGCCTTCGGGCGGGTGATGGACCCCTTCTGCGACAAGGTGCTGGTGCTCGGCGCCTTCATCTTCCTCACCGGCCCGCACTTCGTGGACCCCGAAGCCGCCCTGGAGGGCAAATGGCTGACAATGGTCAGCGGCGTGTACCCCTGGATGGTGGCCCTGATCCTGGCGCGGGAACTGCTCGTCACCGGCATCCGCGGAGAAATGGAAGGCCGGGGGTTCGCCTTCGGCGCCAACGTGTGGGGCAAAATCAAAACCGTCCTCCAACTGGTGGGCATTCCCGTCATCCTCACCGCCATGTGGCTAGAGAGTTTCCCCAAGTTGCCGGCCCGCGCCCTGGTTCGCTGGGTGCCCGACATCGTGATGTACGTCATCGTGATCGTGACCGTCGCCAGCGGCTGGCCCTACATCGTCAGCGCCCTGAAAGCCATGAAAAATACGGACCACCATCGCCCCTGAGCTCCGCCTGCGGACGATGAAGAATGTGCGGGGAGACGTGAGGGGGAACGTGAGGGAGCAGGAGTTTGCAGATGAGTAAACGCGGATACGTCGCATTTGATTTAGGCGCCGAATCGGGCCGCGCCATCCTGGCCACGCTCGACGGCGGGCGTCTGCAGGTGCAGGAGCAGCACCGCTTCCTCAACCAGATGCGCACCCTGCCCAGCGGGCTGCACTGGGACTTGATGGGCCTGTGGGGCAATCTGCTGCAGGGCCTGGGCAAGTGCGTCCAAGCCGCCAAGGAACAAGGCGTGGAGCTGGTGAGCCTGGGCGTGGACACCTGGGGCGTGGACTTCGGCCTTATCGGAAAATCCGGGCAATTGCTCGGCCTGCCCTTTGCCTATCGCGATCAGCGCAATCCGCCCGCCATGGAAAAAGCCCTGGCCAAACTCGGCGCCCAGCGCCTCTACGAAGTCACCGGCATTCAGATTCTGCCGTTTAACAGCCTCTTTCAGCTGCTGGCCCAACACGAAGCTGAGCCGGCCGTGCTGCCGTTGACTAAGCACATGCTCACCATGCCGGACCTGCTCCACTATTTTTTCACCGGGCAGGCCGTCAACGAAGCGACCAACGCTTCCACCACCCAGATGATCGATCCCCACACCGGGCGCTGGGCGCTGGACTTAATTAAACAGCTCAGTCTGCCCACGCAATTCTTGGGCCCGATCGTTCCGGCCGGCACGCGCATCGGGCCGGTGACCGCCGCCGTGGGCCAGGAAGCGGGCTGCCCGGGCCTGGCGGTGATCGCCCCCGGCACGCACGACACCGCCAGCGCCGTCGCCGCCGTGCCCGTGGAAGGCAAACGCAGCTGGGCCTATCTGTCCAGCGGCACGTGGTCACTTATTGGCGCGGAAATCGACAGCCCGATCATCAATGACGCCTCCCGCCAAGCCATGTTCACCCACGAACGCGGCGTGGGCGGCAAGATTCGATTCCTCAAAAACATCCCCGGCCTGTGGCTGGTGCAGGAATGCCGGCGGGACCTGGAAAAACGCGGGCAACGCTACGAATACGCCCAACTGGCCGAGCTCGCCCAGCAGGCCCAGCCGTTCCGTACGCTGGTCGATCCCGCCCACGGGCCGTTCGGCACGCCGGGGGGCATGCTGGAAAAAATCGAAACCTTCGCCAAGGCCACCGGCCAGCCGCAGCCGCAGAGCGCGGGACAATTCGTGCGGGCTTGCCTGGAAAGCCTGGCCCTGTCCTATCGGGACAAGCTCGAAGCGCTAGAGCGACTCCTGGGCCGACGGGTGGAAGTCCTGCACGTGGTCGGCGGCGGAGGCAAGAACGAACTGCTGAACCAGATGACCGCCGACGCCATCGGGCGCGAAGTGGTCGTCGGGCCCTACGAAGCGACGGCCATCGGCAACGCCCTGACCCAGGCGATGGGAGCCGGCGACGTCAAGGATCTGGCCCAGCTCCGCCAGATTGTGCGCGCGTCGTTCGAACTCAAAATTGTCCAACCTATCCATTCGTCCCGATTCGATGAGCAATACGAACGATTCACAAAATTGCTCGGCAGGTAACAACACCCCCCTGGAACTCCGGACTCCCGGAGGTAAACCCGTTACCTCTCGGACTCCCCAAAAGTCCTCTCCGCTTAGCGGGCAGGCCGCAAGCCCCTTCTTGTTGCCCCCTAAAGCCCAGAGAAAAAATCCCCGGTCACTGTCTTGACTGCCTCGTCCACCCAATTACCTCACCACCTCCCCCGCCAGCCGCGTCGTCCCCTCCGGGGCGACGCGGACACCCCCGCATAAACGGATAGTCCCCGCCCCAGCGGGGGCGGCAGAATGTAGCCACCGGTGAAGCGTAGCCCGCCCAAAGGCGGGCGCAGCGCAACCCGTGATCCCCGTCCCCCTCCCCAACTCCCGCCCCCGCGGGGCGGAGGACGCCCGTCCTCTCTCCTCTCTCCTCTCTACTGTCTTCTCTCCACCACCTACCCTGTACC
>JADZCD010000032.1 GCA_020851735.1 Phycisphaeraceae bacterium | reverse complement strand
TGCCGGGCAATCCCGTATCGGTCATGGTCACTGCCCGTCGGTTCGCGGCCGCGGCGCTGCGCAAGCGGGCGGGATTTTCACGGACACAGCCCGTGCCGGAGATCGTCGAAGTGGCCGATGACACCCGAGCCCCGGCGGGTCAGACATGGTTCGCTCCGGCGCAGCTCTCCGAGCCCGGCCGGGTTCGTCTGACGCCGGGGATGGGCTCGGGCGACTGGGTGACCGCGGCCGGCGCCGATGGATTTGTCGAAGTGCCGCCCGGCGAGCCGGCGAATGGGCCTCGCCCCTTTTACCGATGGACGCTTGACGAGTGAGGAGGCTGTCCATGACCACGTCCGGACTGACCCATCTCGACGATCAGGGAGCCGCCCGCATGGTCGACGTGGGGGACAAGCCGGTGACCAACCGGTGGGCTGTGGCTGAGGGCTTCGTGCGCTGCGGGCCGGAATTGATCCGCGACATTCGGCAGAATAGCCTGCAAAAAGGCGATCTGCTTCAGACCGCTCGTCTGGCGGGCATCCAGGCCGCCAAGCGCACGGACGAGTTGATCCCGCTCTGTCACACGTTGCCGCTCGACGATGTGAGCATCGAGCTGAATGTGCGGGACGAGGGGGTGAATATTCGGGCCGAGGCTCGTGCCCACTGGAAGACCGGCGTGGAGATGGAGGCCCTGACCGCCGTGGCCGTCGCCGCCCTGACGATCATCGACATGGGCAAGGCCGTGGATAAACGTATGGTGATCGAGGGCGTGCGCGTGGTCGAAAAATCCGGGGGCAGGAGCGGGACCTACCGGGCAGAAGGGGAGTCGCGATGACGAGCATCCTTCGCGCGGCCGTGCTGACGCTCAGCGACCGTTGCGCACGCGGCGAATCGGTCGACACCTCCGGGCCGGCGTTGGCCGAAACGCTTCGACAACGTCTCGGCGCGGAAATGGTGCGGCATGACTGCCTGCCGGATGATCGGACGCTGATCGTCAAGACGCTGCGCGGCTGGGCGGATGATCCCGCGGCGCCGGACCTGATCCTGACCACCGGGGGCACGGGCCTGGCCCCTCGTGACGTCACGCCCGAGGCCACGCTCGAGGTGCTCGAACGCCGGCACAGCGGGCTGATGGAGTTGGTCCGGCGGCGTTGTTACGAGAAGACGCCCCGCGCCTACCTGTCGCGCGGCGAGGCGGGCGTGCGAAAGCGGACGCTGATCATCAATCTGCCCGGCTCTCGGCGCGGGGCGGTCGAATCACTCGAGGCTCTGCTGGACATTCTGCCCCACGCCATCGAGACCTTGCGCGGCGAGGTCCAGGACGACGGCCGGCCCGAGGCGGTCGCCGTGACGGGCAAGGTCGTGCGGCACGAGGAGGGGCGATGATGGCCTCGGCCGGACTGGTCCTGGCGGTGTTCGTCGTCGCCGGCCTCTACGCTTCGGTGGGGCACGGCGGCGCTTCGGGCTATCTGGCCCTGCTGGCGTTGGCGGGTCAGCCGCCGGCGACGATCCGGCCCACGGCCCTCCTGCTGAACGTGCTGGTCTCGTCCATCGCCCTGTTCCGCTTCGCGGGGCAGGGGCATTTCCGCTGGTCGATCCTCGTCCCCTTCGCCGCGACGGCCGTGCCCTGCGCGTTCCTGGCCGGGTGGTGGTGGTCGCTCGACCCGCGGTACTACCGGGCGATGCTGGCCCTTGTCTTGGTCTATGCGGCCTGGCGGTTGGTCCTTGTCAGCACCGCCCCCTCGGAGCCGATCCGGGCGATTCCTTGGCGATGGGCATTGCCGCTGGGTGCGGCCATCGGCCTGGTCTCGGGGCTGATCGGCGTAGGCGGGGGCATCTTCCTCAGTCCGCTGCTGATCATCTTCAACTGGGCCACGCCGCGTCAGACCGCGGCCGTCTCCGCGGCGTTCATCCTGCTCAGCTCCATTGCGGGTATGGCAGGGCTGCTGCTCCAGCACGGGCCCCTGGGGATCGAGCCCGGCCCCTTCGCCGCCCTCGCCGTCGCGGCGGTCCTTGGCGGTTTCTTCGGCTCGACCCTGGGGGCGTCACGCTTCGACGCGATCCTTCTTCGCCGTGTGTTGGCGGCGGTCCTGGTGGTGGCGGTGCTCAAGATGTTGATCTAGCCGCGCAAGCTCGACGCCCAGCGCGACCCGCGAAAGGACGGGCATGAACCTCCGACAGATTCCCGCCTACATCCTCGCCGGTGGCCGCAGCTCCCGCTTTGGCAGTGACAAGGCCCGGGCGTTGTTTCACGGCCAGCCGCTGATCGTTCGACAGGCAACTCAGCTTGAAGCGATCGTTGAGCGTGTGGTCGTCGTGGCGCGAAACACCGGGCAATACGAGGATCTTGGTCTGCTCACCATCGGCGATCTACAACCCGACCAGGGGCCGGTCGGCGGTCTGTGGACGGCGCTGCGGCATCGCAGCCAAGAGAGGGGCGAGGGCTGGATGGTGTTGACCTGCTGCGACCTGGTCATCCTCCGACCTGCCTGGCTGACGATCTTGTGCAACGCGGCCCAGGATGGCCCGGGCTGGGACGCCGTTGTATTCCGTGACCAGCGATGGCAACCGTTTCCCGGCCTCTACCACACCCGACTGCTCGAGCGGGCCGACGTCTGGCGTTGCTCCTCCCTCCATCGCGCGCTGGGCGCAGCCCATGTCCATCCCTTGGCCATCCCGTCGGACTGGCCCGCGAGCCCGCAGGCGAACACCCGCGAGGCTCTTCGGAGGCTGGAATCTGGCATTGTGCATTAAGTCGAGGCGGGCCGAATCCATGCCGCCATCGTCGCCTGGCCGATTGTTTTCTCGGAAAAGTTAAAATAACAGCAGTCAGAAATATCTTCTGGCCCAGATTAATAGACTGGCGAATGCGTCATCAATGCAAAATACCGCCACGCTCCGTATGCGGAATGATAATATTATCTGAATACATACGCAGCAGTGATGAAGCATGCATTGCTCTGTCATCTCGCGCGACGCGGTCATGCCAAAGACGACCGATCAGTATTAAGAATTAAATAAAATGAATCCGTTGGTGATTTGGGCTTGACATGATGTAACGGCAGTGATAGATATGTGAGTATTAGTACATTTCAGGTATCGCCGCTGTATTTGTGCTTGCGTGATGATCTTTCTGGTTCGTTCATTTTCTACTTTTGAGGAAAGGGAGAAAACATGAGGATCGCATTTGCGCATCGTTCGGGCGGAGTTTGCGCCATGGGGTTGATCGGGGTCGTTTTGATCGGATTCCCGGCCGCTGCGGCGTGCATTTTGCCGGACAACGGCTCGGGGACGGCGGACCTGCCGCCCTTCGGATGTCATTACGAGGGCGAGGCGGTGGTTGGCGGCAGCACAGGGAAGATGTACATCATTGACGGGTTGCTGCCGGGGACGACCGTGGACATCTCGCCGCGTCTGCATCCCTCGGCCGGGGCCACGGAAACGCCTGGCGGGCCCTTGGGCGGCCACGAGCAGATCGACACCGAAATACTTCAGTTAGAACTGACGGGTCTGGGGAGTCTGGTGGGCTACAACCGGACGGTGACCTTGTCCAGCGTCTACGTGCAGACGCACTCAGCCCCGCGCGTGCCCGGCATGGCGGTGCAGAGTTTCGCCACCGACCTTTTCGCCCTACAAGGCCAAATGATCGGCGATCCGGATTTCGACTTGCTGCGGATCACGGCGGGGACGGGTTTCGGCATGCCCAGCCCGGGCCACACCACGCTGACGCAGGTGGGGGGAGGCCAGTGGGCGATCGACAGCTTCTTCGACATCACCTATCGCATCGATTTCATCGGCACGCCGGGCGGGCCGTTCGCGGGCATGAGCGGGAGCACCACCGGCACCATCCGCATGGCCGTGGTGCCGGAGCCCGGCTGCTTGTCGATGTTGAGCCTGGGTCTGTCGGCGCTGCTTCCACGGCGTGGTCGCCGTGGATCAAAGTGAGTGATGCGGCCAGGGGCGGCGGGGCGTCATGCAAGCAGAGCCGGGGGGGGAGGGCCGAGGATGACCTAGCACCGCGACGGTGAACATCAGCACCAGTGCAAATAATCAAAGTTCAGAATAACTGTCGATTCGACTTCGGCCGGTTGATCCGGCCGGCGGCGGAGTTCCCGCCGTACAGACAGCGAAGAAAAGGAGAAGACGACAATGAGAACGTACCATGCCTTGCTTCCCGGCCTGGCGATCGTCCTGGCCGCGACGGGTTCGGTTCGAGGCGACCCGCTGCAGGGGGAAATCCTCAAGTTCCAACAGCTGCCGATGATCGCCACGCCCATTCCCGGCCCGACCGGCGAGCCGGTTCTGTACTTCGGTCACGACGAGTCCAGCACGGCCTACGGCAATCACCAGGTCGGGCAGTACCAGGGGTGGTTCATGGCCGACGACTTCGCCGATTATTTCAACACGCCCGTCGTGCACGTGCGGTGGTGGGGGTCTTATCTAGGCGGTCAGAACGGGCTCGAGGGCGTGCAGAAGTTCCTGATCGCCTTTGAGACCGACGTGCCTGATCCGGGCGATCCTCATGATCCGGCGGACGGCTTTAGCCATCCGGGCGTTCCGCTGCTGACGCAGATCGTGGACCGCGGGGCGTTGTTCCCTGGGTCGGGGACGTTCACCGAGGCGTTGGTTCCCGGGAGCAATCCGGCCGAGTCGGTGTTTATGTACAACGCCGAGTTGGCCTGCCCCTTCCCCCAACAGCCCGAGACGGTGTATTGGCTCAAGATCGTGGCGCTGGTGGACCCAGAGCGTGACGGGATGATCAACTGGGGCTGGCACAACCGGGACTACACGATCCCCGACCCGCTGGCGGCCGGGCCGCCCGTGCCGTTCCCGGGCGAGCATGACGACCGGCCGATCATCGACCCGCTCTACCCCACGGAGGTCTGGCATTTCCAGGACGACGCGGTCATGGGCGACATGGTAGCCCAGGTGCTCGGTCCCTGCGACGTCAACCTGTATCAAACCGCCATGACGCCGCAGAACTACGTCAACGAACTTGACGGCCCCGGGCCCAACGGGGTGCACGGCGGCATCGGCCAGTTCTCCAAGGACCTGGCCTTCGAGCTCTACACCATCCCCGAGCCGGGGACGTGGATCCTGTTGGCGATCGGCGGTGCGGCGATGTTCCGTCGAAGATCATCAAAGAATTGAACGGACTCGGACAAATCATTCCCCAATGCAGCGGCGCTCTTGTTCGCTCAAGAGCGCCGCTGCGGCAAACGGGTCGCTAGAGCCTGTTATGTACTTTGGCTTTTGCGAGGGATGTGTCGTCGGACGAGGGATACACAGTGCAGAAGAAGGTCGGTTGTCGGCTGATCACGCTGCCCGCAGTTGTCGCCAAAGAGTGGCCTTGATGAATAGTGGTATCAGGCACGCTCCTGATATTGACCGCATCCGCCAACTTACGGATCGTCGCACCGTGAATTTGTTGTAATGGGTTGATCTGGTGAGAGGTTCAGGGCTGTGGCGCGGATGAGGGCGTTGAGCAGGGGTTGTTTGCGGCAGAGGTTTTGGGGCGATTGTCGGTCCGGTCGTAGCGGTCGTCCGGGCTCGTCAGACCACGGTTTGGCCTGCGGGCGTTTGAGGTGAGCGAACAGCGTTCGCGGGGATGGGCACTCAGGTCCAACCGGCTCAGCGGGCGGACCATGCTACGGACCGTCCAGCCTTGGTGGGCTGGCAGGTTATTCAGGATCATGTTGACGTAGCCCCGCAGCTGACTCCTTAGCAGGTCGAGAAAATCGGCGATAGCTCGGGCCGACACGCTACGTCCACGCTCCCGTCATCAGAACGATCCCAGCCGACGATAACGCGGTGGGAGACTGATGGCTGAGGTCTGGTTGATCGTGAATCACAAGCCTTGGTGGTTTGGGTTCAAGCTGCATGGCAGTGCCGATCATTCTCAATACCCGTGGGTGTGTTGCCTGCGGACAATGGACGAGACGGGTAGATCAGATCGACATGCAGGGATCAGGAACTGATCGTTTACAGTGACTTGTGGGCGGCCTATACTGCATGCGATGGTTATTATTGACTCTAATAAATGCCTCTATTACTATACCTGTATGGCAATTACGAATCCGCGCGTTTGGCGGCGCAACCAGATGGAAGCCGCGCTGTGGCGTTACGCGGTCACGCTGCGACATTGGGGTGGCGATCCCGATCATCTGGCTGGCCGGGTTCCCCAAGTCTTCCGCTCACGCATCAAGAAGATGTTGAATATGGACCGCGATGCGAGCCTGACGCCATGGAAAGACCTAGACGATAAGTGGGCCTTCTACGACCAGCCCGGCGCAGGCACGGGCAGCGAAGAGCGGTTCAGCAATGTCCACGTGTTCATGATGAGCCTGGCGCTGGATCTGCTGGACATCGGTCTGAAGCAGTCGGAGGTGATTTTTTTCCTCAAACATACGCGCCCGGCGTTGCAGGCGGCCTATGACCAAATCCACCGGCGAACAGGCTGCATTGCCCCGGTCAGTGGCTCCAGTCGTCAGCGTCGTCTAGCGCGGCATTACACGGCCTCTGAGCCGATCCGGCTGGGGTCAGACACTGCGCAGATGGCCGACTTCACCGCTTGGCTAGTGATCCGGCGGGAGGAGAATGAGAAGGCCTATCCCGGTTTCCGCCGCAAAGTTGGCAAAGTTGACATCCCGCTGTTCATGAAACCCAAGCTGTTTTTCGGGCTCGAAGCTGTCAAGGAAGAAATCTTCTTGCATTTGAGCGGATACCCGCACGCGATGGTGATCGAGATCGCTGATCGGGCCTTGACGCTCGAGCAGTACTTGGCCTACACCCCGGCCATCGGCCGTGGCCGATCGGCGAATAAGTAAATCGAAAACCACATATTATTTGTTGGCATTTTGAGGCACTTTTTAGTGTTTCTATGTGCATGCTTGAATCGCTTGGGACTAAAGTTTGGGCATGAACATCCAACGTCTTCCCGTCAACCAGCTCAAGACGGCGGCCTACAACCCACGAGTGGATCTGCAACCGGGCGATCCACGATATGAGCAACTTGTGCGCAGCATTGACACCTTCGGCTTGGTCGAGCCGCTGGTGTGGAACCGGCGCAGCGGCAATTTGGTGGGCGGCCACCAGCGGCTGAAAGTGCTGATCGCTCGAGGCGAACGCGACGTGGACGTGGTGGTGGTCGACCTGCCGCCCGCACAAGAGCAAGCCCTCAACCTGGCGCTCAACAAGATCCAAGGGGACTGGGACCAGCAGAAGCTGGCCCAGTTGCTGCATCAACTGCTGGACACCCCGCAGTTCGACATCGAGTTGACCGGTTTTGGCCTCGACGAAGCTACGGACCTCGTTCACGAGGTGCTCGGCAATTCAGCAGGCCAACTGGAGGAAAGCTTCGACGTTGAAGCGACTCTCGCTCAGGTTGGTGAGCCGGTGACGCAACCGGGGCAGTTGATTCTGCTGGGTCGCGATCCAGCGAAGCAGCATCGTCTGTTGTGCGGCGACGCCACCGATTCAATGCAGGTGCGTCAATTGATGGATGGGGAGCGTGCGGCGCTTTTTGTAACGGATCCACCCTACTTGGTGGGCTATGACGGCACGAATCGTCCTGGCGCCCGATGTGCCAAAGGACGTTGTCTGTCTGACTCAACAAGGGCGTCGTCAGCAAGCACCACAACACATGTCGGAGAGGCGCAAAAGGGCCTGCCGGACGCCGGGGGCTTCAATTGGGATGATGCCGCCACCAATCCAGACCTGTACGCCAAATTCGTTCATGCGGCCGTTGCCGAGGCCGTTGCGCCCAACGCTGCGTGGTATTGCTGGCACGCCTCAAGGCGCCAGGCCATGCTCGAGCAGGTCTGGCGTGACGCGGGCATGCTGATTCACTGCCAGATCGTCTGGGTCAAGAACAGGGCCGTGCCCGGTCGCACGTGGTACCTGTGGCAGCACGAGCCGTGCCTGATGGGCTGGCTCAAAGGTCACATGCCCCGGAGAGCCGATTCACGTCATCTGCCGACAGTCTGGCAGGTCGACACACTGCCCAATGGTCTCGAGCGGCCCGATCACCCCACGCCCAAGCCGCTTGCTCTGTTTGAGATCCCGCTGCGGCAGCACACGCGGCCCGGTGAGATCTGTTACGAGCCCTTCGCCGGTTCAGGCACGCAGTTCATTGCGGCCCAGCGCCTGGGGCGGCGATGCTTCGGCCTGGAGATCAGTCCTCGATACTGCGACTTGATCGTCCGCCGCTTCATTGCCATGGCTGGCCCCGATGCCGTGGCCCCTGACATTGCCCATCGCTACCGAATTTCGGATTTGTCTGCACACCAGATAACCCCAATCACTCCTGGCGTTACATCCGTTGACTCCCCTAACCGGGAATGACTATCGCGTTATTCAACTCTTGAGGTGATTACACATGAGCCAATCTCCCCAACAGTCTCTCTCAACTGCCACCCCGGCGGATAATCCTGCTCTTACAAAACCCGCTGACGGTGCCATAGACGAAGAATCTCCACGTGGCGTGCTTCAGATCCTCCGCGAGATCAAGACCGGCTCGCTTGACCCCAAGATCTTGAGGGCTGAGGACCGTCAGGCTTGCGTCATGCATCTGGGGCTCGAGGGTGCCACGGTGCCAGAGATGGGTCAGTTGCTCGGGGTCAGCGATCGCACCATCGCGCGGGATCGGCGAGCCATTCAGCAGCAACACGCCATCCACGCGGATCCGGCCTTGGCCCCATTGGTCGCCGGCCGGCTGATGCAGGAAGCTGAGACTTCTAACGCTCGCTTGCGACGGATCGGTCGCGATCCGCAGACGCCTCCGGCCGTCAAAGTCGCCAGCGAACTGGCAGCCTACGAGGTCTATGACAAGTTTGCCCAACGTCTGCAGAGCTTGGGCATCCTGCCGCAGATGACCCCACGTCTGCATGCTGACGTGACCCATCACACAGGCGACTTGACGTCCCTCGATGACCTGCGACGCGAATTGGACCGGATCGACAGCATCGAACACGCAGGCGCCAGCATGGCTCCGAGCGCAACCATCTCGGCGCCTGTCGCGGCACTGGCCAGCATGGCCAAGGAGTCGTCATGACAATTTCCCCGATCCGGCTGGCATCGCTGAACGCAGGCATATCGGCCTGCCGCCGCAAGGTCGGGGCAGCCGGGCCTGAACTGTTCGCCAAGCTGTACCTGGGGCAGCACTTGCGACTGCCCCCTTCGCGGATGCATACCGAACTGTTCGTCCTCCTGTCGCAGACCACAGAGCGGCGCGGCCGGCACATTGCCGTTGCCGCTCCGCGAGGCCACGCCAAGAGTACCGTCGTCAGCCTGGCTTATGTGCTCTGGTCAATCCTCTACGACCGCGACCGGTTCGTGCTGTTGGTCTCGGCCACCAGAGAGCAGACGGTGCAAATGCTCCGCAATGTCAAGCAGGAGCTCCAGAACAACCCATTTCTGCTGGCCGACTTCCCCGAGGTCTGCCAGCCGGCGGGCGCCCGCGGCCTGCCCCAGCCCTGGCGCGATAACAGCATTGCGCTGCACAACGGCGCCATGGTTCGCGCCATGAGCGCCTGCCAGGCGCTGCGCGGCCTGCGCAACGGCAGGTATCGGCCGAGCCTCGTGGTGGTCGACGACCTCGAAGACCAGCAGCAGTGCGAGTCGGCCGACGCCCGTCACAAGCTGCGAGACTGGTTTGAAAAGACTTTGCTGAAAGTCGGAGACTCTCAGACCAATTTCATCATCGTTGGCACGATCCTGCACTACGACGCACTCTTGGCGCGTCTTACGGGGCCGTGCGGCGGCCGAGGACAGAGTGCCGGCTGGGAGTCGCGCATCTACCGCGCCATCGAGGCCTTTAGCGAACACCCCCGGCTCTGGGAACAATGGGAGGCGATCTTTTGCGGAGAGGAGGCCTATCAGGAGCAAAGTGGTCCGCAGGCGGCCGAACTGTTTTTCGCCGCGCATCGCGAGCAGATGCTCGCTGGTACCTGCGTGTTGTGGCCTGAGATGGAGGACTATTACCGGCTGATGCAGATCCGCATCCAGGAGGGGCCGCGAAGCTTTCAGTCGGAGAAGCAGAACCAACCGCTCGACCCCGAAAAATGCATTTTCAATGAAGATCACTTCCATTACTGGGATCAGCAGTATGCCGATGCGGCTGAGCTTTTGCGGGCCATCGGCTCCCAATGCCAGATCTACGGAGCCTGTGACCCGAGCATGGGCAGTCGCGCTCATCGTGGTGACTACACTGCCATCATCACCGTCGCTCACCACCGACCGACCAAGACCACCTTTGTCCTAGACGCCGACCTGGTGCGTCGCACGCCCAGCCAGACCATTGAGCGAATCGTGGCCTTGGGCCGTCAATATGGCTACCGCGAATTTGCCGTTGAGGCCAACCAGTTCCAGGACGTGATGGCTGAGCAGTTACGGCAACGTGCGATCCAGGCTAACCTCCATTTTAACCTTCGGAAGGTTACCCACACCGGCAATAAACAAGCACGCATCGAGGCGATAGAGCCCTTGATCGCCAGTGGCGCCGTGCGTCTCCATCGTCGCCAGACCGCGCTGCTTGAGCAACTTCGTCAGTTCCCTCTGGGGGCTCACGATGACGGACCTGACGCTCTGGAAATGGTCATCAAAGAACTGGTCAACCGCCAGCGAGCCAGCTCCAGCCATGTAGCGGGCCTGTATTAGCGCCAGCTTCGACCGGCTGGACAATCTGGTAATTGTTGCGTTGCTGACAACCGACCGTCAGCGGATTTTCACCCCGCGGTATTTGCAGCATCGAAGCGCGTCAGCAGATCATCGACCACATGCTGCTGGCAGATCTGGCAGACGGTGTTGCGGTATGCGAATTGACTGAGCACGGCCTGGTCACGGTCCACCGTCTTGAGCCACTCGACGGCCACGCACCAGTCGCAGCGGTCCAGATCGTCCAGCACCTTCGGGTCCGGCGGTGTGGTCAGAGACAGATCGGTGTAGCGCCGACCATCGGCGGTCACAAAATCTCGCTGCGGCACGGCAACGGCTGTCACCCGGCCCAAGCCGACGTAGCCAGCCCCGCTGACGTAGGCGAATATGCGGTTACCTGGCTGGAGGCGTTGGAGTTGGCGGATCCACGACTCGCCACCGCCTGCCAACATAAAGCCGTTGCGGCGGCAGTCCTCCCAGCTACGGTGGGCGTGCGCACCGCCCTCATCGCCGACGTTCATGAACCAGTAGCCAGTCCCCGATCCCTGCTGACGCCGCGCTTCGCGCTGCTGCTGGGCCTGCTGGCACAGACGTACCTGGTAGGCTTCGGCTTGCGGCAGGGGTAAGCACTGTTCGACGTTCAACAGGATCTGATCGTCCAGGCGATGTGGGGCCAGACGCACGCAGCGGATGTCCAGGCCGCGTTCGATCAGCCACAGCACAGCCGTGGTGATCTCGACGGAAAAATCCGCCGCCGCCAGCACGATCCGCACATCCGCGGGGAACGTCTCTGCCTGTGGATGCTCCCAGCGCAGGAAATCGAGCAGACGCTGCTGAGCTTGCTCGGGATTCTCGCCAGCTTTACCCAGGTGCTGCGCGTAGGCTCGCACCGCATCGTCGAAGGTCATAGGCGAGACCATGGCCGCGTAGCGGATCGCCTGCAGGTCCATGTGCCCACCGTCGTCGTCCCGCTTCAGTTCGACCACCACCAGCCTTGCCTCGCGGTCCAGGCACAGCAGGTCGATCCGGCGGCGGCTGTCCTCCCAGGCGCTGAACTCCTCGGCCAGCACAAGGGTGTCTGGTGCGATGGTCTCGATCGACTGCCGCAGCAGGCGTTGCAGGTCCTGGCGTTCGCGGATGCCGTTGTCGGCCAGAGGGGCGAGCGTCAGCGGTTCGAGATGCGTAGGTGTGATGCGGTAGAGGGTCATGCTTGAGTCTCCTGGCTATAAAGGGCAAGATCACAGTCTTCGTCCGTCAACTTGCTCGTCGGTTCACGATGCGCTTCGTGCGACGGACTCGTGTGTAATGACGCATCACAATGGGCATCAATCAAGTCACATCGCAGATCATTCTGCGATTAGCAGCCAACAGCGCGGGCATGAGGCGCTCACGGCCGACTTAACGGACGCTGGTCACTTCAGGCGGGACATGAATCCACCACTGGTGCCTTCCGTTTCGCCCCAGACCGCGGCGATCTCACCGTTGTGGAACATGAACACGTACCGCTTGCGGCCGGTGTAGCCGCCGAAGGAGTTCCGGGCATTGACCCAGCCGTCGAGGAGATAACCGTAGAGATATCCGCCGCCGTAAAACAGCCCCTCAGCAGCCCAGCCCTGCTTGAACGATGCCCATTCGAAGCTGGCGGACTCGGGATCTTTGAGGATGCCGCGCATCCATGCTTCGGCTTTGGCCTTGGCTGCGGACTCGGTGATGGGGGTGCCGTAGTCGGCGTTGGCCAACTGCGAGGCGGTTGGTCCCGTGGCGCAGCCGCCGAGCACGGTGAAGGTCAGGCAGGCGATCAGGGTGAGGGGTAGAAGCTTCACAGCGGATCTCCGTGTGGGAGGTGGTGCGGCCCGTGCTGCGAAGCCGTGGGGTCATGTTGTCAGCGGCCCCGGCCCCTGTAACAAAACAGGGAGCGCCGAACCGAGGCCATCCGCAGAGGCCCCGCCAAGGGCCGTACGAAATAGCGCCCGGCCGGCGCCCCCATGCGGGGGCGCGGACCAGGTCGCTGCTTTCGTAAAGGTCACGGGCCTAAAGACCCGAGTTGGCGGTTTTCTGCGGAGCAGCACCTGACGCTCGCGCGTCGTTCTGGATGTCGGCCCCCATCCGGGGGCCAGGTCCTATTCGGTCGTCTCCTTCATCGGCCGGCGTTGCCAGGCGACAATCGCCTCGCAACATCGCGCCAACGGTGTTGCCAATTTACCATTGATCCATCCAAGTCGCCCACGGTCAAGTCAAGGAGGGATCTTGCCTCATCCGGGGATGTCCTGTCACCGTCAGGGGGAGGCGACGAGCCAGACAGGGGCCACACTGGCTTATCTCGGATATTTCACCGCCGAGATTTGACTCTTTGCCGCGCTTACCGCTTAGTTGGACGTGGTGGAGAAGCTGGCAAGAGGCCCAGGAAAGCTGGTGTCCTGACAGGCGAGGTGGCCGTGCAGATGGATGATCTCGAACAGTTAAAGCGTTTACCCATGCCGGAGCTTCGTGCGTTGTGGATGGACCGGATCGGTATCGCGCCAATTCCGCAGGTCAAGTTCCTGCTGCTTCGTGAGCTGGCCTGGCATGCCCAGCAGCAGATGCGTGGCGGCGTAGACGCTCAGACACGCACGTTGTTGCGAACCGCTGTGAAGCAAGTCTGTGTTGGCGATGCATCAGTGCCCGAGCATGCCCTATTGCCACGTCGCCAGACCAAAGTCCAGCTCGCCACGGGCACACGGCTGGTCCGCACCTGGGGCGGCGTGCAGCATGAGGTGACGGTGTTGGAGGAGGGCAAACGCTTCGAATATCGCGGAGAGACTTACCGGAGCCTGACTCGGATCACGCGGGCCATCACCGGCGCCCACTGGTCTGGCCCGCGATTCTTTGGCCTGCATCGCGTCAAGATGTAATCCACTTCTGCCAGCCATTCTCACTGGGCGGCGTGTGCCCCACGACTGCTCAACATCTCCGAAATTTCCTCAATTAGCCCACAATCCACTGGATTAAGTCCCGGCTGGATGGCTGTATAGGTGTGCCCCCACGATCGCGGTGATCGCGACGTTCGCGATCAAAGCGCGACGGCACCTTATACGGGAATCCAGCGATGAAGAAGGACGAAGTAACCATCGGAAGCGTCTACCAGGTCATGGTCACAGACAAACTCGCCCCGGTGCGGATCGACCGGGTGCACGAGCAGGGTGGGTGGATCGGCACCAACATGGCCACCAAGCGCGTGGTCCACATCAAGACCGCCAACAGGCTGCGAGCTTGCGTCATGCAAGGGAACAGTGACCCCAATCCACCCAAGGCACCGGTCACCCCGGAGGTGGACAGTCATCGGGAAGAAGAGCCATTGCCTCAGCATCGGGCAAAGAAGCGGCTCAAGAAGCAAGCGACCGCCTCTCACACGACAGAGGTTCAACGCGAACCAGCCACCCATCCCGACGATCCAAAGCCCACCTCCAAGGACAAGAAAACCGGTTGCCTAGACGCAGCTGTGCGGGTGCTGAAAGAGGCTGGAGAGCCACAGACCAGCGGGCAAATCATGCAGCGGATCCTTGACCAGAGGCTGTGGACCACGGCGGGCCGGACGCCTGCGGCTACGCTGTACTCAGCCATGCTGCGTGAGATCCAGCGTAAAGGTGAGGATGCCCGGTTCGTGCTTGCTAGGCCCGGCAAGTTCACCCTCAACCGCTGAGTAGGGCCCCGCTGTGACCCGCTGCGCCATCTACACCCGCAAGTCGCATGAAGAGGGCCTCGACCAGGCCTTCAACTCCCTCGACGCCCAGCGTGAGGCGGGTCTGGACTACATCCGCAGCCAGAAGCATGAGGGCTGGCGAGCCATCGACACCCTCTACGACGACGGGGGGTACTCCGGCGGCACCATGGAGCGGCCCGGTCTCCAGCGGCTGCTGGCCGACATCGAGTGCGGGCGCATCGACGTGGTGGTGGTCTACAAGGTCGACCGGCTCTCCCGTTCGCTGCACGACTTCGCCCGCATGATGCAGGTCTTCGATCAGCACAAGGTCAGCTTCGTGTCAGTCACCCAGCAGTTCAACACGACCACGAGCATGGGCCGGCTGACGCTGAACATGCTGCTGTCGTTCGCCCAGTTCGAGCGCGAGGTCACCGGTGAGCGTATTCGCGACAAGCTGGCTGCCACGAAGAAGAGGGGCTTGTGGGTGACCGGCCAGCCGCCCCTGGGGTACCGATCCGTCGAGCAGGAGCTGCGCATCGTGCCCGAGGAGGCTGCATTGGTGCAAACCGTGTATGAAGGCTACCTGGAGAATCCCTCCCTCATGGAATTAAGCCAGCGGCTGAGCGCCGATGGTCACACGACCAAACGCTGGTGCAGCAGCCGAGGACGCTGGCATGGCGGATGCAAACTCACGTCGAAATACATCTATCGCGTTCTGACCAACCCCATCTACGTGGGCAAGGTCACGCACAAGGGCAAGGTGTGGCCCGGGAAGCATGAGTCGATTATCGCGCAATCGCTGTGGGACCGGGTGCAGGCCGCCATCGAGGGCCGGAACCACCAGACGCGTCATCGCTGGGGCCACACACACCTGCTCAAGGGCAAGATCAAGACGGGCGAAGGTTACACGTTGAGCCCCAGCGCCGTCCACCAATCCATGAAAACGCCGGGCCAGAAGCGGCTGGTGCGCTACTACGTCAGTCAGAAGGCTATCCGGCAGGGCTACCGAAACTGCTTGATCAAGACCCTCAACGCCCTGCACGTTGACGAGCTGGTTCGTGCTCTGGTGCTGGATCATCTGCGACGGCACGAGAAATTCGGCGCCTTGCATGTCCAGGAGCCCCAGGTCCGCGACCACTGGCTGCGTGCCGTGATCGGGCAGGTGATCGTGGCGCCGGACCAACTCACCCTCGAGCTTGATGAGACGCAGATTGAGGCGTGCAAGGCCGACGAAGAATTACGCCGTCCGAGTGATCGGGCCATGGACGGGATGATCCCAAACTGCCTGTATCAGCCCCACGTCGAGCAGCGAGGCCGGCTCGTCATCTTGACGCTGGCCATCCAGATCAAGCGTCTTGATGGCCGACGGCTGTTGCTCTCGCCCGATGGCCACGACCTGTTCATGTCTGCCCAGCCGCAACCTCGACCGCACCTGGTCACCGCCATCGCCCAGGCCTATCGCTGGAAGCAGGAGTTGGAGCAGCGTCAACTGACCATGAATGAACTGGCAGACCGGCTGACCATCTCCACGAGCCTCATCCGCAAGTACCTGCCGCTGATCTACCTGGCCCCCGACATCCTGCGTCGTGTTCTGACCGGTCAACTGCCGCCATCGGTGACCCTGCAGAACCTGCTCGACGCGGTCCAGCATCTGGATTGGAGAAGGCAGAGGCGGTACCTGCGACTCGATGCCTCTCCCGTTAATGCGGCCTGACCATGGGGATGCGTGGACGCCAACTCCCCCGATCTCTTGAAAAGCGCACCGCCGAAATCCGCGAAAGAGACGTTCGGCCAAAAGTCTCCTACGGCGGGCGAGAAATTCGACATGGGGGAGTCTCTGCCGGGGTCCAATCAAGCCAAAAGCCCCGCGATTGCGGGGCTTTTTGGATCGATACGGCTCGCTCGCCGAATCTATACTTGTCTGAAAGCGGAGAGGGTGGGATTCGAACCCACGGTACAGTTTCCCGTACACGCGATTTCCAGTCGCGTTCCTTCGGCCACTCGGACACCTCTCCAAGGGCGCCGGCTCTGACGCCGGGCCACAATTCGGCTTATCCTATTGATTGCTCCGACTTTGTAAAGGAAACCTGCCGCGTGACTTCCGCCGGTTCCCCATCCTCCGGGCCGCTCCAAGGCTTGCTGGTCCTCGACAAGCCCCTGGGCGTCAACTCCACCCGCGTGGTCTCCCTCGTCCGCCGCGCCGCCGGGGGCATCAAAGTCGGCCACGCCGGCACCCTCGATCCCCTGGCCACCGGCATCCTCATCTGCTGCCTCGGCAAAGCCACCCGCTCCGTCTCGGCCATCATGGCCATGACCAAAATCTACCTCGCCCACGTCGACCTCTCCGCCTTCACCGCCACCGA
Source organism: Phycisphaeraceae bacterium (assembly GCA_020851735.1). Lineage (GTDB taxonomy): Bacteria > Planctomycetota > Phycisphaerae > Phycisphaerales > Phycisphaeraceae > JADZCD01. Next base: position 10,845 of record JADZCD010000032.1, on the reverse strand, counting down.
CGACCGCGAAGCCCCCCCGGAAGCCTTACCGGTGCCCGAAGTCCCCACCCGCGCAAAACTCCTTGCCGCCCTGGCCCAATTCGTCGGCAACATCCAGCAGACTCCGCCCGCCTACAGCGCCATCAAACTCGCCGGCCGCCCCGCCTATCGTTTAGCTCGTGCCGGGCAGTCGCCCGCGCTGTCGCCCCGCACCGTTCGCATCGACGCCATCGACCTTCTGGACTACCACTGGCCCATCGCCCAAATCCGCGTCACCTGCGGCAAGGGCACCTACATCCGCAGCCTCGCCCGCGCCCTGGGTGTCGCCCTCGGCACCGGTGGCCACCTCGCCGCCCTCCGCCGCGAAGCCGTCGGACCCTACACCCTCTCCCTGGCCATCCCCCTAGACCGCCTGCCTGACCCCCTCCAACCCTCCGACCTCCTCCCCCCCCCGCCCCCGGAAGCGCCCCCCGGAAGTTAATGCCCCAACGAGCCGCGCACGTCAGTAAGCGGTGAATCACCCTTCTCCTCGTTTAGCGGGCGATCGCCCCCCGGAAGATCGCCGCGTCCGCTTCCCCCACCCCCGAAATCTCCACCATGACGCAAAAGCAGCGCCGCAGGTCGCCGGACTCAGCATCCACGCAGGCCCATATTCCGCATTCGCCATTCGACATTCGTCACTCGCAATTCGACGTTCGTCATTCCTCCCTGGTCATTCGACATTCACTGCCCGCCGTGTAACATCTGCCCCTAAAGCTCCACCATGCCCTGGATTATCTACCGCTACATCCTCCGCGACCTTGTGAAGCTCTTTCTCCTGAGCGCTTCCGTGCTCGTGTCCATCATGAGCGTCGCCGCCGCCATCAAGCCCTTAAGCGAGGGCCTGCTTCGCCCTGAAGCCCTCCCCCGTTTCCTGTTCTTCACCTCGCCCACCATGCTCCAGTTCGCCGCCCCCTTCGCCGCCGCCTTCGCCGCCACCGCCGTCTTTTCACGCCTGAAAAACGACAACGAAATCCTCGCCTGCTCCGTCGGTGGCCTAAGCTATCGAGCCCTCCTCTTCCCCGCCCTTTTTGCCGGTTTCGTCCTCACCCTCGGCCTGTTTTACTCCTCCAACTGGTGGATTCCCCGCTTCTATCACCGCCAGCGGCAGCTGCTCTTTTCCGAAGATCCGCAGATTCTCTTAAACCTCATCAACCGCGGCCAGGCCTTCAATCTTGAAGACTGGGTCGTCTACGCCGACTCCGCCCAGAAGGCCGACATCCCCCCCCAGGCCTTAGCCGCCACCATTCCGCCCACCCAGCGCCTGGTCCTGCAGGGCGTGGCCGCCTCGCGCTTCGATGAATCCGAAAAGCTCCGCGCCGAGACCACCGCCCAGCTGGCCGACGTCTTTCTCTTCCGCCATGAGGACCAGACCTGGGTCACCATGCGCCTGCACAACGTCATGTTCTTCCGACCCGATGAAGGCGTCCTGGTCGCCTCGGCCGACTTTGAAGTCCGCCGCCAGCGCTTGCTCAACGCCTTGCGCGACGATCCGCAATTCCTCACCTGGCCCCAACTCCGCCGCCTGGCGGACGCCCCCGAACGCTTCGACCGCGTCGCCAGCTCCCGGCGAGACCTTTATTTCTCCCTCGTCGGCGAGCAGATCCTCCGCGACGCCCAGGCCCAACTGAAATCCGACAGCCATCGCGGCAGTCTGGCCATGGTCGCCTCCGACGATCGCACCTACCGCCTTTCCACTCCGCGCCTCGATCGCCGCCAGGACACGCTTTTCCTCCAGGCCACCGCCGATCGCCCCGTCCTGATGCTCTATCAGGTGCCCGGCGCCACCCGCCGAACCTTCGAAGCCCGCACCGCCACCCTGCGCGTCGATCAGGTGGACGATCCGAATCCCGACGTGCGCCTGTTCCTGGACCTCTTCGACGTTTCCGTCATCGACCCCCGCACCTCCACCCGCAGCTCGCACTCCAAGCAATCCTTCCCCCTGGCCCGCTGGCCCACCCCCGTCCTGCCCGCGCTGGCCGAAGCCTCCACCGCCGATCTGATCGCCTTCGCCTCCCGCGGCGATTGGGAACAGTCCGCCACCGTGCGCTCAGCCTTGGAAGACCTGCGCGCAACCATCTCCCGCCTCATGCACCGGGCCATCGCCCAGCTTCACGATCGCGCCGCCAGTTCGCTCTCCGCCCTGCTGATCATCCTGCTGGCCGCCACCTTCTCCCTCCTGCAGCGCGGCGGGCCCGTCTTGGTCACCTTCTTCTGGACCTTCCTGTTCACCACCGCGTCCATCATCTGCGTCGAAGGCGGGCGTGAATTAATCACCCGCCCCGACGCCTCGATCTACCCCGGCCTGGTCGTGCTCTGGGCCGGCAACCTCCTTCTGATCCTGGCCGTGCTCGGAGGCTACGTGCGCCTGATCCGCAACTGATCACCGCTTATGTCCACCCTCGACCGCTACATCATCCGCCAGTTTTTCGTGAACTTCGCCATTCTCCTCTGCGTGTTCATGTGGCTGTTTGTGCTCGTTGATTTCATCGCCGCCGTCGACGAATTCGTCCAGGCCGCCAACCAGCGTCAAGGCGCCGTCGGCGGATTCTTCCCCGCCTTGCTCTGGGTCTTCCTGGATTACTATGGCCCCGTGCTGATTCGCATCTACGTCCTGATCTCCGGCCTGCTGATCGTCGGCGCCGTCGGGTTCACCCTCGCCGCCATGGCCGTCCGCCGCGAACTGGTGGCCGTGCTTACCAGCGGCCTGTCCCTCTATCGCGTCGCCGCTCCGCTTCTGCTCTGCGGCATCGCCATCAACTTCCTGGCCCTGCCCATTCAGGAATTCCTGATTCCCCCCTTGGCCCCGCGCCTGGTGCGCGCCAAATCCGACTTAAAGCGCCCCGTCTATCGTTCCTTCCCCGTGCGCTTTGCCCGCGACGACCAGGGCAACCTGATCACCGCCGGCAGCTTCAGCTCCAGCCTCAATGTCCAGAAGCTCAAGGGCCTTTCCGTCCTCACCCGCAACCAGACCGGCCAGGCCATCCGCCGCGTCTCCGCCACCGAGGCCATCTGGAATCCCGCCACCGGCGTGTGGGATCTGCTCAACGGCTACGCCATCGAACCCACCTACGACCCCGCCGCCCTCGCCGCCGGCCAGCCTCCCGAGCCCAAGCCCGTCGCCTTCCTGGTCACCAGCCTCACCCCCGAAGCCATCCTCGCCCGCCAGGCCTCGGCCTATCCGCGCTTAATCAGCATCAGCCAGCTCCTGGACCTGGCCAAGAACGCCTCCGTCGACCGCTCCCTGGTCGTTCACATCATGCACTCGCGCTTCTCCGGCATCATCGTCAATTCCCTCCTGATCCTGCTTTGCCTGCCTTTCTTCCTCCTGCGCCTGCCGCCCAATCTCACCCTGGTCGCCGGGCAGGCCGCCGCCGTCTGTCTGGTGGCCTGGGGGCTTGCCCTTTTATTCAGCTTTTACGTCATCCCCGGGCTTAACCCCGTGGCCTCCGCCTGGCTGCCGGTGGTCATTCTCCTGCCTTTGACCGGTTTTTCCCTCCAGTTCATCCGCACTTAAATCATCCTTTCGCCCGCCTTTCCCGGTTGCGCTTTTTTTAACTTTCGCCCTGAACCCGCCGCCCCGTTTGGCACTATATATCCATGCCAACTCGCGTTGCTCACCGCCCTGCACCGGCGTATCCTCTTAGCCAATGAACCGCATCGACCGCATCTTTCGTGACCTGCGGGCCCAGGGCGGCAAAGCCCTGCTCCCTTTTCTCACCGCCGGTGATCCGGACGTGACCACCACCGCCGCGCTCCTGCCGGCCATGCAGCAGGCCGGCGCCGCCATCTGCGAATTGGGCATCCCCTTTTCCGACCCCATCGCCGATGGCCCGGTCATCCAGGAATCCATGCACTTTGCCCTGACCCGCGGCGTGCGCCCCGCCGACATCTTCCAGGCCGTCGCCAGCCAACGCGCCGCGCTTTCCATGGGCGTCGTGGCGATGGTCAGCTTCTCCATCGTGCATCGCATGGGCGTCGGCTCTTTCATCCAGCAAGCCAGGGCCGCCGGGTTCGACGGCTTTATCTTTCCCGACCTGCCCCTGGAAGAATCCCACGACGTGCGCGCCCAGGTCGCCCAGGCCGGCCTGACCTGCAGCCTGCTCATCAGCCCCTCGACTCCCCTCGCCCGGGCCGAACAAATCGCCCGCGCCTGCACCGGTTTTATCTACCTCATGGCTCGCGCCGGCCTGACCGGCGAACGGGCCAGCCTTCCTGTCGACTTAACCGACCGCATCGCCCGCCTGCGCCAGGTTTCCGACCTGCCCATTGCCGTAGGCTTTGGAATTTCCACCCCCCAACAGGTTCGCCAGGTGCTCCAGGCCGCCGATGCCGCCATCGTCGGCTCCGCCATCGTCCGCCGCTTGACCAGCTGTCGGCAGCAACCCGCCCAGGCGGTTTCCGAGGTTACCTCCTTCGTTCAGCAATTGGCTGACGGATTGGTGCAGGACACAGCCCATAAATGACCGATCAAATAGGAGTTGGCACATTCCGCAGGGCAAGTTCTCCGCTGGCGCCCTTGGCCAGGCCCGCCCGACTCGTCCTCGGATGCCTCTGGGCCATGGCCCTCATGCTGCTGGGCCTGGCGGTCTGGGGTCGACAACCGAATTTTGTCGGCATGGATCCATACCGTAACATGCTGGCGTTAAAAGGCTTGTCAGCCGTGGCGGTGGTCGGGTCCCAATTTGTGTTTTTGGTGATGGTGGCCGATGACTTATGCCCGAAAGTTCCCTCTGCCTTCGCCGGCGCATGCAAGCTGCTCTGCGGTGGCGCCACTTGGGCCCTCCTGGCCTGGGTCGGTTGGCAGATCTGGTTGGCCTGCCCGTAATCCTGTTTTCTCTCGGAGTGTGTCCCACATGAGACTCAGAGCGCCTCGTCTCCTGATGATCAGTTTGCTTGGACTCGTGTTATGGGGCCTGCCCTGGAACAGCGTGCAGGGTCAAACCGCGGTGGGCATCTCCGGCGAAGCCATTCTCGCCGACCAGTTGGTTCTCCTGGCTCGTCAGGTTCTCCAGGGTCAGGGCGAACCCCGCCCCGATCAGGTCGTTCGCGCCCGCGTTCTCCTGGACCAGGCGCTGAAGCTCAACGATCAGGACGCCGAAGTCTGGCGGCTCTACCGCGAATTGTGCCGCTTGGCCGGCGACACCCAGGGCGAAGTCCAAGCCCTCCGGTCTTACATCAAGCTCCAGCCCCAGGACGACGTCGCCCAGCTGGCCTTGATCGCCTTTCGCGTCCAGGAACTGCAGACCGTGCCGAGCCGCGTGGACCTCCTGGAAAACCTGCTGGCCACCGGCCACACCACCGGACTCAGCGACGCCTTGCGCTCCCGCATCGCCACCATGATCGCCCTGATGTCTCGTGACGCCGGCGACTGGGACCGCTTTCGCAAATACCTCGGCCAGGCCGTGTCCCTGGACTCCACCAACAGCCAGGCCGCCACCCTCTTGTACGAGTTCGCCGTCAATCGCAACGCCTCGCCCATGCAGCAGGGCCAGGCCCTGCTCAATCTCGTGCAAGCCGCCCCGATGAGCACCAACGCCCGCCGCAGCTTGGCCGACCTCCTGCTCGCCGAGCGCGCCTACGGCGCCGCCTCCATCCAATATCAGTCCATCGCCCAGATCTCCCAGGAACCGCTCAACGACTGGCGATTCTTCTACGCCTGGGCCGTCAGTCTCGTCGGCGACAATCGCGCCAACGAAGCCCTGGACCTGCTCAACCAGGTCGACGCCATGATGCGTCAGGCCTCCACCCCTCCGCCCGCCCCGGAAGGCACGCAGCCCGCCGAACCCCAGACCCAGCCGGACAACTCCCCCCTGGGCCTGTCCGTGGACCTCGAGCAGCTGCGCCTGGCGATTCTTGAAGGCCTCGGCCAGACTCCCGGCGCGGATACCTCCTTCGGTCGAATCCAAAAACACTTGGAAGCCCAGATCGCCGCCGGCAACAAGGACGCCGCCGGCCTCCTGGCTTGGACCAGCGTGATCAGCAACCGCGGCCTGGACCGCGCCCGCCAGATCCTCGCCCAAGGCGACCTGGACCCCAACTCCGTCATCACCCAGTTGCTCGGCGGCTGGCTGAAACTGCGCGAGGGCGACTATCAAGCCGCCGCACAAGCCTTCACTCCCCTCCAGGCCACCGAGCCTTTCGCCGTGCTCGGCTTGGCCATGCTCAAGAGCTCCGACGACCCCCAGCGCCAGGAACTGCTCAAGCAAGTCATCGAACGCGGGCCGGCCAGCGCCGCCGCCGTCAGCGCTTTAATGGAATTGCGCCGCCAGAAAGTCGTCGTCCAGATGACCTCCACCGGCTCCGGCCTCGTCGAACGCCTCAAATCCGTCCTCGTCCAGATCAGCAATCCCGATCCGAATGCAGGTCGCTGGGTCTCCCTGTCCCTGGAAATGCCCAACAATACCTTTGTTTATCTTGAGCCCATTCCCGTCAAGATCACCTTGCGGAATCTTTCCCCGCTGCCCTTGTCCGTCGGGCCCAACGGCACGATTCCCACCACCCTGTTCATTCAGATCGTGCCCCGCCGTGGTGGCTCAGCCATGGCGCCGATCAACGATCAGGTCGTTGATCTGTCCACTCGCCTTAGGCTCAATGCCGGCGAAGCGTTGACCGTGGACGGCCGCCTGGACCGCGGCGGCTTAGGCGGCCTGATCGCCTCCATCCCCACCGAAACCATCGGCCTGACCGTCATGGGCCTGCTCAACCCCCGTTACCAGCCCGACGGTTCGGTCGTCCCCGGCATGCTCGGCGACAAAGACACGCAGGTCCTCATCGAACGCCGCGGCATGCCCGTCAGCGAAGTGAACGCCGAAGGCTGGATCGCCACGCTCGATGATCCCGATCGCGTGGAACGCATCCGCGCCTTAGGACGCCTGACCTTGACCGCCGCCCAGGTGGAGTCAAGCGACCCCGGCATCGACGCCCTGGTCCGCCGCATGGCCGAATCAGTCGTCAAACGCTTCGTCGACCTGGACCCCACCAGCCAGGCCCTGGTCGTTCGTTTCATTCCCGCCGGCGATCGCGGCACCGCGCTGTTCGGCGGAGCGCTGGACATGGCCCGCCGCAGCGACAACACCCTGGTCAAAATCTGCTACCTGGCCACCCAGGTCGCTTCCTCTCAGGACCCGACCCTCGACGCCGGCCTGCGCAGCAACGATGCCGACGTCCGCAAATTCGCCGAGGCCGTGCGCCAGAGCCTCAGCGCCACCGCCTCCGCATCCCAGCCCGACGCCCAACAGTTCAACCCCGAACAGATCGTGGATTTCACCAAGTAATCCGCTGACCCCCGCCGCCATCAGTTGAATCTTGACCTCCCGTAAAGACTCGCTGCCTCAAAAATAATCCACCCCGTGACATCGCAGCCTGAACAGAAAATAAAAGCCCGGCCGCTCCGCCGGCCGGGTGCCTCGTGCAGTTACCCAGTGCGAGATCAGCGGGGCCCTTGCCCGCGAAATAGCCCCAATTAATACAAGACTTTTTGTATTAATATAAAAGCCGCCCCAATTGACTAACTGGGGCTTTTTATTAGCAGACAGGCAACTAATAATTTGACCAGCAAACAGGTTTTGCTATGTTATTGAGACTTGGTATCAACAATGACGGATAAAAAATGATTACGCAAAATAACCACGACTGTGGCTGCCAAGACGGAGAACCTGGGAAGGTAGGGCTACTTGCCAGCTCCCTTTCAGGATCACTTCCGGGGGGAGTGCCACTTCAGGGAGAGCTTCCGGGGGCGCTTCCGGGGCTTCCGGGGGGGGCGGTGTTGAGTTTGCGGGATATGCCCGAAGGTCGTTGCGGCACAGTCACCGACGTGGAAGCTGCGGAAGGTGATATTGAAAAACTCAAAGTCATGGGCGTATGCGTGGGTCGAAAAATCCGCCTGCTGATGAAGGGCGACCCGATGATCCTCTGCGTCTGGGGCACGCGCATCGGCGTGTCCGCCCGCTTGGCTGACGGCGTGTGGGTCGAACCCTGCTCCGGCGAAGGCGAAAGTGACGGCCGCCCCTGCGCCTGGCACGGCACCCCCGGAAGCACCCCCGGAAGCACCCCCGGAAGCACCCCCGGACCTCGAAAATAAAAGCCCGCACGTAACCCTCGCCTCGACCTGACCCAATTCTCTAGCGGAATCAGAAATGACCGTGGTTGAAAACAAGCCTGCACCCTGGAAAACCAAGCCCGCCACCGGTTGGGCGTCCGCCATCCCCTGCGTGGCTTTGGTCGGCAATCCCAACGCCGGCAAGACCACGCTCTTTAACGCCCTGACGGGCCTGCGTGCCAAGACCGCCAACTTTCCGGGCACCACCATCGAGCACCGCATCGGCCGCGTGAATGTGGGCGTCGGCCTGGATTCCAAGAGCGGCCAGCGGATCGATCTCCTGGATCTGCCCGGCCTCTATGGCCTGACCGCCACCAGCAGCGAAGAGCGCATCGCCGTCTGCGCCCTGTTGGGCGAATTAACCGGCCTGGAAAAACCCGACGCCGTCATCCTCATCGTCGATGCGACCAATCTGGAACGCAACCTCTATCTGGCCAGCCAGATCATCGAGCGTGGCGTGCCCTGCGTGGTGGCTTTGAACATGCTGGACCTGGCCGAAAAGGCCGGGATCAAGACCGATCCCCATGCCTTGTCCCTGGAATTAGGCACGCCCGTGGTTGGGGTCGTGGCACGCACGGGCCGAGGCGTGCCCGAACTCTTAGCCGAACTGCACAAAGTCCTGCTGCGCGTCCGCGGGCTCGAGGTCGCCAAGCCCACGGAACACGCCCCCGAAAAGCACAAGGCCCTCAGCCAGACGATTCCCGCCGGCATCCTGGCTTGCGGCGGCTGTTCGGGCTGTCCCCATAAAGTACGCTACGACTGGGCTGAAGAAGTCTCCCGTCGCTGCCAGTCCGGCGCCATGGCCGTCCGCGGCCTGTGGACCGAACGCCTGGATCGGGTGTTCACCCATCCCGTCGCCGGCGTGCTTGCCTTCCTGTCCGTGATGGCCGCCGTGTTCCTGATGATCTTCTGGCTCGCCGCCTACCCCATGGGCTGGATCGACAGCCTCTTCGGGCATGCCCAGACCCTCACCGCCCATTGGCTCCCCCAAGGCGATCTGCGCAGCCTCGTCGCCGAAGGCGTCATCGGCGGCGTAGGCGGCATGCTCGTGTTCCTGCCGCAGATCGGCATCCTGTTTTTCTTCTTGTCCCTCTTGGAAGACACCGGCTACCTCGCCCGCGCCGCCTTTGTGATGGATCGCCTCATGCGCCGCGTCGGCCTGCCCGGCAAAGCCTTTGTGCCCATGCTCTCCGCTCACGCCTGCGCCATCCCCGCCATCATGTCCACCCGCGTGATCGAGGACCCGCGCGATCGCCTCGTGACCATGCTCGTGCTGCCGCTGATGAGCTGCTCCGCCCGCATCCCCGTTTACGCCATGGTCGTCGCCCTGCTGTTCCCCCAGCAACCGGTCAAGGCATCGTTGGTCTTTACCGGCGCCTACGCCCTGGGCATGGTCGCCGCCGTGCTGATGGCCCTGCTCTTTAAACGCACCATTCTGCCCGGCGAAACCAAGCCTCTGGTGCTGGAATTGCCCGGATATAAAGTGCCGAGCCTGCGCAACGCCATCCTGACCACCTGGGACCGCTCCAGCGTGTTCGTCATGAAGGCCGGAACATTCATCCTGGTGGTCTCCGTGGTGCTCTGGGCCCTGGCGACCTATCCCAAGAGCGATCCTTCCCCCCAAGCCCTGGCCATGCAGGCCCAGGCCCAAGCCCTCGAATCCCAGGGGCAAACCGAGTCCGCGGAAACGCTCCGTACCCAAGCCGACGAGCTGATCAGCCAGCAGGCCCTGGCCAATTCCGCCGCCGGCCGCCTGGGCCATTGGATTGAGCCTGCCATCCGTCCCCTGGGTTTTGACTGGCAGATCGGTGTGGGCGTTGTCAGCTCCCTGGCCGCCCGCGAAGTGATCGTCTCGACCCTGGCGATCATCTATGGCGTCGGCGCCGACGCCGCCGAGGAGAATCCCACCTCCCTCTACGACACCCTTCGCCAAGCCAAGCGCACCGACGGCTCCCCGGTTTTCTCCACCGCCACCTGCCTGAGCATGCTCGTCTTCTACGTACTGGCCATGCAGTGCCTGGCCACCCAGGCCGTCACCCGCCGCGAAACCAACAGCTGGAAATGGCCCGCCTTCCAGTTCACCTACATGACGGTATTAGCCTACGTCGCATCCCTGGCCACATACCAGATCGCCTCCCTGTGGATCGGCGCCTGATCCCACCCCCTCTTAGCGAGCCGCGTCATCCCTTCCGAGGCGACGCGGACACTTCAGCCCAACCAAATCACCTCCGAAAACGCCTTCAAGTTTAGCGGGCGGGCCGCAGGCCCCCTTCGTATCGCCCCCTAAAGCCCAGGGATTACTTCCTGCGCTCCGCCTTGATTGCCTTGTTCCACCCCCAAACGCCCCCCAAAACTCGCCGCACTCCTCCCCCCCCCCTCCCCGCCCCATCGGGGCGAAGGACGTCTCGCCTCTCCATCCTCTACCCCATACCCCCTACCCTGTACCCCGTACCCTACTTCCCCTTCCGGGGGCGCGCACAAAACCGAACACTTCACTGGTCTGACCCCCGAAATGTGTACCAGGTAGGATGCGCGGGGTATTGGCCGAGTAGGGCCAGGAAGGACAGGGACCGATGCGTGGGAAGCGTCATCGTCCGGTGCAGATTGCCCGGAAGGTTCAGGAGGCGTCAGCGTGGTTGGACGCGGGGGTGGGTCGGGAGGAGGTGGCGCGTCGTTTGGGGGTCCACCGGGCGACGCTGGTGCGTTGGTTGGAGGCGTATGCGGGG
>JADZCD010000031.1 GCA_020851735.1 Phycisphaeraceae bacterium | reverse complement strand
ATCCGCGGCCTGCTGACCCTGCGCCCAATTCCGGCACAAGCACCAAAGACAGTTCAAGCGTTCGCGGCCAAGCTCGTTATTGGAAGGAAACTCCCGGTAAGCGAGCTTGTCCCGCGCGCCCTGCCTTCGAAGCCCACGGATTGAATCCGTGGGTTGCCTTTGTTGCCTCGTTTGCCTTTGTTTAGCGGTAGGGCCGCAGGCCCACTTCTTCCGCCCCCCAAAGCCCAGGGATTTCTTCCCTGCCCACCGCATAACCTTTCCCCACCCCCTCCCACCTCAATACTGAATCGGCACGCCCTCCGCCTTCCACTTTTCCATCAGCAGCTTGGCTTCCACCAACAGATCGTTCAGACGCACCGTCGCATCGTTAAGATTGTTATACAAAGCCGGATCGTTAAGCATTTTCCCCACGCTGCCCTGGCCCTTGCTCGCCTGCTCCGCCGCCTGCCGCAACGCCGCCAACGCCACGCTCAGATCGTCCATCGAGGCCGCGAATCGCTGCGTCATCACGTCCAGGTTCGCCGACACGTTTCGGACATGCCCCTGCAGCTCCTGGTCGCTCACCCAGCGGTCCAGACCCTTGAGCACCGACGCCAGTTCCCCCAGCCGCGCGTCCGCCCGCGCCACCAGCGACGCCACGTTGCCTAAGCCCTCGCCCGCATCCACCTTCTGCGGATCGCGTGGCTCAACAAGCTTATTGACGTTATGCCCGACTTCCGTCCATTCCACGCTCAGTTTGTCCAGGTTGTCCGCCAAGCGCCGCAATTGCTTGAGCGGCTCCGACAAGCTGCCCTCAAACCGGGCCGACAGCGATTCCCCCGCCGAGGCCGGCACCCGCGCCGTCAACACCGCCGTGCCGTCGCTGGGCAGATAATCCACCGCCTGCTCTTCATTTAAGCCCCCCACGTCCAGCACCAGCGTGGCGCTGCCGCCCAAAAACAGCGGCGTCTCGGCCGTCAACTTCACCTGCCGGGGAATGCCCACCCCTTCGCGAATCCGCGCCTTAGCCTCAATCCCGCGCGTCGGCGGGTCCAGCAGCCGGATCATCCGCACGTCGCCGATGTCAATGCCGTTGAGCTTCACCCGGCTGCTCTCCGACAGCCCCCCCGCCGCGTTGAGGTGAATCGTCAGGTCGTAGCCCTTTTCAAAGGCCGCCATGCCCGAACCGAACAACAACAGCATAAACCCCAGGCCGACCATCCCCACCAGAGCCGTGATGCCCACCGCGATGTTGCGGGTACGTTCCATCATGGGTCAACCTCGCTGCTCGCAAATCAATTCGCTTGTTTCCCAGCAGTTACGCCAGGCCCCTGCTTACCCCATCCGGGACGATTCGTTCGTCAGACCGTTGTGGATGGCGTCCAGATCTTCCTGATCCGCCCGCCCCTGGATGAACTGCTGCACCACCGGATCCGTCGACTTGCCGAACTCGCCCGGCGGGCCGTCCGCGATGATTTTCCCATCGTAGAGCATCACCATCCGGTCGGCAATTTTCGTAGCGCTGACCATGTCGTGCGTCACCACGATGCTCGTGATGCCCAGCCGCCGCCCCAGACTTAAGATCAGCTCATTGATCACGTCCGCCCGCACCGGGTCCAGCCCCGTCGTCGGCTCATCGTACAGCACGACCTTGGGCTCCAGCACGATCGCCCGCGCCAAGGCCACCCGCTTGCGCTGCCCGCCGGACAGCGACGCGGGCATCTTGGTCATCATGTGCTCGTCCAAGCCCACCATGCTCAGCATCGCCAGGCAGCGCTCGCGGATCTGCGGCGGGGTCAACGTCGAATGCTCCACCAGCGGAAACCCGATGTTCTGCCCCACCGACATGGAGTCGAATAGAGCCCCCATCTGAAACAAAAATCCCACCTGCGTCCGCACCGAACCCAATTCCCGCTCGCTTAGCCGGTCCACCCGCTGATCCTGATACCACACCTGCCCGCGATCCGGCCGCAGCAGCCCCACGATGTGCTTCAGCAACACGCTCTTGCCCGTGCCGCTGGGCCCGAGCACCACCGTCGTCTTGCCGCGCTCGATGTTCAGATCAATCCCCGCCAGCACCCGCAGCGGGCCGAAGGATTTATACAGATCCAGCAGGCGGATGATCGGCCCATTGGACCCGGCGGTGACCTGGTTGCCGGCAGATTGGTTTAGTTGCTCAGCCACGGAAAAACTTTCGTATAACCCCAGCCACTTCTTCCTGTTCCGACTCTCTTAATCCGGGGAACATCGGCAGGCTCAACACCTGCCGGCAAAGCTCTTCGGACACCGGGCAATCGCCCTTCTTGCCGCCTAAGCCCGCAAAGCACGGCTGCAAATGCAGGGGCAAGGGATAAAACACTTTGCACCCGATCTGATGCGCTTTCAAGTGGGCGATCAACCCTTCCCGCCGATCCGCGGGCACGACGATGGTGTACTGATGGTAGACGTGATGCCGCCCCTCGGCGACCACCGGCGTGCGCAGGGGCAGGCCGGCCAGCAACCGGTCGTATCGGCCCGCACACTCCCGCCGGGCCGCATTGCCGCCCTCCAGCCCCTCAAGCTTGATGCTCAGCATCGCCGCCTGCAGGGCGTCCAAGCGGAAATTACCCCCCACGTACAGGTGCTCGTATTCCCCCACCTGCCCGTGATTACGCAGGGCCCGAATCCGCTGGGCCAGTTGCCCGTCGCTGGTCACGCACGCCCCGCCGTCACCCATGGCCGACAGATTCTTGGTCGGATAAAAGCTGATGCACCCCACGTCCCCGAACGACCCGGCCGACCGGCCTTTTTCGCGGGCGCCCACCGCCTGGGCTTCGTCCTCAATCACCTTCAGCCCATGCTTGCGGGCCAGTTCCAGCAAGGGGTCCATCGCGGCCGTCTGCCCGAACAGGTGCACGGGAATCATGGCCTTGGTGCGCGGCGTCACCGCGGCCGCGGCGCGCTGGGGGTCGATGTTAAACGTCTGCGGGTCCACGTCGACAAATACCGCCCTGGCCCCGACGCGGGCCACCGCCCCGGCCGTGGCGAAAAACGTGAACGTCGGCACGATCACTTCGTCGCCGGGGCCGATGCCCATCGCCATCAGCGCCACCAGCAGCGCGTCCGCCCCGCTGGACACCCCCACCGCTTCGGTGGTCTGGCAATAGCTTGCCAACCGGCGTTCAAAGGCCTCCACCTCCGGGCCCAAAATGAAATGGCTGGAGGACAGAATCCGGTCAAACGCTTCTTTAAATCGGCCCGCCAACGGTTGGTGCTGGCGGGACAAATCCAGGATCGGGACAGCCATGTCTGGAGTCTCAAGGTGAATTTAGGAAAGCCGTCAGGGCCCACAGAATACTTTGGACTGCCCCCGCCAGCCAACCTATCCGCCCAGCCCCGCCGGCGCCGCGCCCAGCCGAGTGGTCAGGTCCAGATGATTTACAGTTTTTTTGGCATTTCCCTATTGACAAATAGCCGATAACACGTAAAGCTATTTCTTGGGTTTGAAAGCAGTTAACAAACCCTCCTAGATGTTTGCTACGACGTCCCCCCCGTTTTACCCCACGCTTGCTTCGGACCCGCCTGACCCCCGGAATTGCCCCCTGATTTGCTCCCCGTAATCGACCCCGCCCGACGGTTCGCAATTGACAACTTTTTGCCACCCTCCCCCGGCGGAGACTTTTCATGCCTACTAAAGTTATGCCTATGAAAGCCAACTGCCCGCACTGCTCGCGCAGCTACAAGTGGAAGCCTCAGCTTGCCGGCCGCAAGGCCCGCTGCAAGGCCTGTGAAAAGTATTTCGTGGTGCCGCAGGATCCGCCGCTCGAGGAGGGTAGCCTGGAGGCGGCTGAGCTCACGGCCCCCAAGGCAGCCAAGGCGCCCAGGCCGGCTGCCCACGACAAGAAGCCCGTGCCGGCGCCGGCGCCGTCCTCCGGCAAGCGGAAGATGACGGATCGCGCCAAGAGCAAGCTGGACGCGGGTGATTTTCAGCCCTACGAAATCATCGAACCCGAACAGGACAAGCGGCAGAAGATCACCGAAAAGTGCTCGTCGTGCGGCAAGGACATCGCCCAGGAAGCGGTGATCTGCGTGCACTGCGGCTTTAACCGCGCCACCGGGCAGGCGGTCAACGCCAAGGCGCCCAAGAAGGGGCTCCTGCTGGCGGGCCTGGTGCGCTGGCTGGTGATCGGGCTGCTGCTCTTAGGCGCGGCCGGCGGCGGTTACTACTACCTCTACATGGCCAACTGAAAATTCGCGGGTGCGATGGGGCGGAGCACAAAGGCAAACCCTGCCGCGGAGAACCTCCCGGCAGGGCTTGTTTGTTTTTTGCCTAAAAGTGTTCGCGGCGGGGATGCCTGTTACGGAATCAAGACCAGTTTGCCGATGTGCCGGCCGCGTTCCATTTCCTCGTGGGCCCGGCCGACCTCCGCCAGGGGATAGCGCCCGCCTAATTCCTGCTTAAAGCGTCCGTCAGCAAAGCCGTCCAGTATCGCCCGGCAGGCAGGCGCAAAGGCCTGCGGACCCGCCGCGACGATCTCCGCCACCGCCCACCCGCGGATGGCCGCGTGCAGACGGATCAGCGGCGTGACGTTGACGACACCCGGCTTACCCAGCAGGCCATAGACCCACACGGTGCCGTGCGGAGCCAGACAGCGGATTTCGCTGTCCAGGTACGCCCCGGCGGCCACGGGATCGAAAAACACGTCCACGCCGCGCCCGTCCGTGGCGGCTTTGAGGTCCTTGTACCAGGGCCGATCGGCCCCGTCGCTTTCCCTGGTGGTGATGATCTGATCGAACGCGCACGAGGGCAGAGCCATGATCGTGTCGCGCTTCTGCGGACTGGTGGTCAGGCCGATCGTCTTGGCGCCCAACGCACGCGCGATCTGCGCCGCCGCCAGCGCCACGCTGCTGGACGCCGCCGGCAGGGCGACGATTTGCCCGGGCTTAAGATTCTGCTTCCAGACCAGACACCCCCAGGCGGTTAAGTACGGCAGCCAGAGGGCGCCGAGCTGATCGTCGGGAATGGCGGGCGGGGCGAGCATGGTCTGGGCCGCGGGGCAGAGATAATGCGTGCGATAGGTTCCGCCGCCGAGGCCGGATTTTTCCCCGCCGGAAGCCGCCAGACGCGGGGCGTCGGGGCTGAGGATCACGCGCTGCCCGACGGCACGGTCGCCCACCTGCGGGCCGACAGCCTCGATGACGCCGCCGCCCTCTAAGCCGGGCGTAAAGGGCGGATCACCGGACGCGATGCGATATTCACCGCGGCGGGCCATCAGGTCGGCATGATTCATGCCGATGCTCGTCAGCTTGACGCGCACCTGTCCGGGCCCGGGCTGCGGCAGCGGCTGATCCACGAGCTTAAGCTGCTCGATGCCGCCGAATTGTTCAACTAAGACTTTCTTCATGGTTTGGCTCATGGATTCTCCATCCCCGACCGCGCGTCAGGTAATGCGCCTGGGACGCGCGTTATTACTTCTGCTCTTTCTTCTTGTCTTCGCCGGCCTGCTGGAGGATTTGATTCAAAATGCCGCCGATCGCTTCGGCCGGTTGTTGTTTCTGTTGTTGTTGCGCGTTGGACGGAGCCGCTTGCTGCGACTGTTGCGGCGTGGGCGTCTGCGACGCCGGCTGATTGGCCAGGGGCGGCAGCGTCGGGCGATTGGGCCAGGACAGGTTACCGCCCTTGGGCTTGGTCACCTGGGACAGCGCCTGCCCAGCCACGCCGATCAGAGCGCCCAGGTCTCCGGTGTTTTTCCCGCTCCCGCCGACTTCCTTAAGCAACATGCGCGGCAGCGCCTCGACCATGCTGGCGACGAACGGCCCGGGCTCCACGCGCGGGTCGTCCATGCTGCCCTTGACGGCGAATTCATAGATCGTGTCAGCGTTGACGATGTCCAGCGCCCTTAGGTTGGGCATCTGCCGCAGCAGCGACTCGCCGAGCATGCCCATCGTCGCGTCCAACTGCCTGGTCACCAGATTAGCCCGGCCCTGGAAGCCTAAGGCGGTGGTTTCGTTGGACAGCCACAGATCGTTGGTCGTCACCACGCCCTCGCGCAGCTTCACCTGCAGGGGCGTGTAGGTGCCCTGCGTCAACCCGCTGTTCTGGCCCGTGCCGCCGGCCGCCAACTTCAAAGGCGCGGCAATTAAGGACAGAATCTTCATCCAGTCGCGCTCCACCCAGCTCTTTTCCAGGGTGACCTGGCCCAAATCCAGCTGGGCGTCGAGGGCGACGGCTTTAAGATCAAACGGCGCAAGCGGAGCCTTGAAGGTGTCCTTGTTGATCGTCAGCGTGACGGGCTTTTCCGAGCGGGCGCCGATGAGCACCGGGCTGCCATACTTGAGCATGGCGTTGCTCAGCTCCGGCGTCAGGCGCAGGGAGGCGACCAGGTCCTTGCGCAGCGTCACGACGCGCTGCGGATTAACCGACAGCGAAACCGGCACCTGCAGGTTGGCGCTTTGCAGGGTCAGGTCCAGGTCGCCGGGATACTGGCCCTTGGCCGTCACGCTGACGGTCGGGCCCAGTGCTTGCGTGATGGACGGGTCCAGCCCGCCCAGCGCCGCCACCAGATCGGTGGGCAGGTCCTGGACGGTGGTTTGCGTCTGCATCTGGGCCGCGGCCAGATTCACCGCGCCTTGGGCGTCGATGAGGTTGGTGATGCTGGTCTGCGATTGAATATCACGCGGCTGATCCTTCCCCGTGGCGGCGTCGGCGGCGAGCATCTTGCCCTTGGCCTGGACCGTCAGCAGCTTGCCTAAGCTTTCGCTGGCCACGTTCATCGCCAGGTCCTGCAGCGTGATTTTCTGTTCATCCGACTTGCGGACCACCGCTAAGCGCGTGGCGCTGACGTCCGCCTGCACGCGGGCGGAGGCCAAGTCAGCCTTGGCTGGCGATTGCCCATCGGCCGATTTGGCAAAGCCCACGCGGGCCTGGCTGATCTTGGCCTGCAGGGTGAGGGGTTCTAAGAGGTCAAATCCCCCGACGCTTGTCGAACCACTGGCTGTCCCACTCGCCTGTGCGCCAGGTTTGGCGTTGGCATTACTCCCCACCGCTGGACTTCCGGGGGTTCCGGGGGCGGGGCTTCCGGGACTTCCGGGGGGGGATTGCCAGGCGGCGAAGCTTTCGGGGGTGACCTGGAGGGTCAAGCTGGCCGGTTCGCCGGTCAACTGGAAGTAACTATCCGCGACGTATTCGCCGGTAGCCCGCAGGTTAGCGCGGGGGCTGGCCATTTCGACAGCCAGGGCCAGGGCTGGATTGGCCGGGGCGTTGGCCAGCGGGCTGGCGCGCACGAGCAGGCGGTCGATCTGCGATCCCAGCAGGGCCTCAAGTTTGCCCGGCTCACCCCCCCACTGCTCGATAAGCGCGATGGGCAATGCTTCGGCAGTCAGCTCAGCCGACAGCGTTTGCGTCTGGCTCTGCTCCATCTTGATCGCCGCAGCCCGGGCGTGAAGCGCACTGTTCTGCGTGCGATAGGCCACATTGGCGGCCAGGTCAGCCAGAGTCTGGCCTTTGCTCGACCATTGCACCTGGGCCGCGACGTCGCGCAACGAAGTATCCGCCAATGGTTTTACGCCCACAGGCTGCACGGCATCGACCTTCAGTGTCACTTCCGCCTGTCCGCCGGTTAAGGATTTTCGATCCGCCAGCGCCAGCGTCAGATTCTTGAGAGCGACCTCCACCTTCGCGGGCGCAGCCAGGGACAGGCTCTTCCAGTCAGCCGGCAGATTCAGCAGGCCCTTCTGCTGCAAGCGGCTTAACAGGGCGGCGTCGATCGACAGGGACAATTGCCCGCCGCCTTTGACTTCGATGGGGCCTTCGCAAAGGCCCGCCACGGTGCTGGCGAGCTTCACGACACCCGGTTGACTGCCGGCACTTTGCAGGGCTGATTCAAAGCTGACGGGCATCGGCTCGGACGATTTGCCGGGCCCGACCGTCAGCTTCAGAGGCCCGACGGTGGTACCTTCCAGCAACGACCCGCCGCTGCCCACCAGAGGCGTGATGTCCACGGTCAGGCCGGCCTCCAGAGGCTGGGCGGCTTGGTCCATCGGCGCCACCAGCTTGGTGATGGTCACCGTCACCTCGGCCGCTTGGGCCAGGCCGACCTGCTGGGACAGATTCGCCAGGCCCGGCGACAGTTTGCCGGCCGCGGCCAGGAGTTGGGGTTCGATACGCAGCGTGACCAGCTTGCCGGGCGTCACGGTAAGCGTGCCGGCGTCCATGTGACCCTTAAGCTGGGTGTCGCGCAATTGGGCAGCGGCCAAGCCAAGGGCGAAGTCGCCTGTTACGGCCGGTGAACTCTCTTGCCCGACGCCGGGCTGGGTCTGGAGTTGAGCTTGCAGCTGCGCGTCCAGGGTCGGGCCGACGGCCTGGACGATCAGGCCCTGGGTGTTGGCCAGTTGATCCGCCAGCGCCAGGGGGAACGATTCGAGCTTGCCGTCCGCGATCACGTTCACGCGCGAGAAATCGGGCTTGGGCTGGACGTCGGTGGTTAAGGGGTAAGTCAGTTCCGCAGTCAGGCCCAGCTTGCCCGTCTGAGCGTTCTGCTGGCCTTGGGCGCTTAATTGGGCTTTGAGGCGGTGCTCGGAGCCGTTAAACGACAAATCCGCACGCGTCTGGCGGAGCGCGATCGTGCCCAGGCGCGCGTCGCCCGGCTGAAGCTCGACGTCCGTAAGCGTCACCGCGATGTTGAATAGCGCGGTGTTCAGATCCATGGCCATGGCCGATGGCTCAGCCGCGGTTGTCGCCAGCCGATTCACCCGGCCTTCCTGCACTTTGATGCTCAAGGTGAACGGCTTAAGGAGCTTCGTGGCTTCATGGGCTTGTGGGGGCGGGGGCGTAGTACCCCCCGGCTGAGCCGGGGGCTGAATCGCAGGGGCTTCCGGGGCTTCCGGGGTTTCCGGGGGTTGCGAGCATTTGGTCAGTTCCGACCAGCCGGCGGGCGTCACGACTAGATCCAGGCCGCTGCCGGTTTCGATCTGGCAGCCCTGGTCGTTGAGCGCCAAGCTGCCGGTGGCTTTGAGGTTCTGGCTGTCGGCTGACCATTGGGCGTGGATCTGCTGCAGTTGCCCGTCGATGGTCAGATTGCCCTGCAACACGGGGCCTAAGAGAGCCACGAGCCGGCCCTGGCTGTTGGTGATGCGATCCACAGCCCCCACGGGCACGTCGGCTAATTCGACCTTGCCCGCGAGCTTGGCGCTCTTAGGCTCGATGGCTCCCACTTCGTCGTAAAAATCCTTGGCGGACAGATCCGCGCTAAACCGCCCCGCCTGATCGCCCTGGCGCAGTTCCGCGCGGACGGACATAAGGACGATCTTGGGATCCAACGTGTCGGCTTCGATGTTCAAACCAGCCACCTCGGCTGGCTCCTGCCCGGGGGCTTCGTAGCGCAGGTGAGCGTCTTTCAGCAGGAACTTCAGTCGCGGCAATTCCGCCGGGCCCGCAGCCACGGTCGGCTGGGCGGAGGGAGCAGCCTTAGGCTTCTCTTCGCCCGCCTGACCCAAGCCCAGGGCCTGCTGAAGATTGGTCACGCCCGACTCGTCCTGGCGGACGGTGCCGTCCAAGCCCGTCAGCGTGATCGTGCCCCAATCGGTATTTCCACTTAGGACGGAGAACAGGGACAGCCCGGGGGCGTCCAGCTCCGCAAGCTTGATGACTTCTTCGCCCTTGGGGTCCAGCAGGCTTAGGCCCTCGATCTTTTGCCCGCCAAACCAGGCGAGGGACAGGCTCTTGACCTTAATAGCCCCGGGAATCCGGCCGTCGGCAAAGCCCAAGGCCCAGGACGTGCCGGCCGAGGTGCTCAGCAGCGTCGGTAAGAGCAGGACCAGCAACAGGCTAAGGACGACCAGCGTGGCCAGGCCAAGCAGGATTCTCTTTAGCCACCGGCGGCGGCGCGGCAGAGGGCTGGCCTGCGGCGCGGACGAGGCGGGCTTCTGCGGATCGGCTGGGGTGGGATTGACAGATTCAGTCATGGTCAAGAGTCTCCAAATTACTTTGGCGATTTATTCCCCCGCCACTGCTTACCCCACATCATGATAAGCCTTATTGAAGCAGGCGGGAATTGTGGTCCCGTGGGGGGGCGATGGGGGCTGGGGGCGGGGGTGATAAAGGAGTCAGGAATTAGGAGTTGGGAGTTAGGGGTTAGGGATTGGGGAATAATGACACACTCAGTTCTCATGGGAAATAGCCGCAGGCGGAAGCCCGCGGTTGGACCTATCGAATCACCGCGCGACTCCCTGCCCCGCGCGGAAACGCCTGACCGGTTTGAGCGCGTCTTGAAAATTGCGGTTCATTCCCAGGGTCAGCCGATCGAAGGGGTGGACTGTCGTCCACGCAATAGCTGCTTGGCAGCCCGTCCCCGGTCTCCCCGCCGGGGACGTTTTTTTTGCGGGGCGGTCGGCAAGGTGGGGGCTTTTTAACCGCCAAGAGGGCAGAGAGAGTGGCGATGCGCGGGGGCACGAGGACTTAGCTCCAGGCACACGGTGTATCTTTGGTTTACGCCTCTGCTTTGCACAACGATTTGAAGAGCGAAGTCCGCAGCCTGAGTGCTGCTAACGAGAAAACCATGAGAACAAGAGCCACATGCCAATCCAACAAAACAATGAAAGAGTCAAGACCATTGTCCATATGGTCCAATTCGACCCTTTGCCTCTCAACACCCTCGGCACCAGATCAGCCATTAGTGCGACCGGTGATACTGCCATCGCTGCGACTCCTAAGACAATCAACGCCCACCCTAATTGCATGCGGCCATGACCTGCGGCGCCAACGATTATTCCCATAACGAACAGCGCCATCGCCAGCGGTGGCATTACGCCGGCAACCCAGAGCAAGAGATGCGGCCTGGTCGGGCGTTGGATACTCAAGGAAGGTTTTTCGCCTGGTAAGGGCACATCAGGTTTTCATTCGACGGTGTTCTATGAAAAACAGCTTACCCCCGGCAAGTAAGAAGTGAAAGAATTCGACACAAGCCTAATCTTTTTGCGAAGGCGCAGCCTCTTGCGACGGCAGGGTCGGCAGCGGGGGCAGCGCAGTGGGCAAACTGACCCGCGGCCCAAAGTGCAGTTCGGGACGGATGATCATGATGCGGCTGGAGTTGTCCTGCGGAATGATGGCCATGCCATCGTCCGCGTGCGGGCTGGGGGAAATGATGAGGATCGAGTAGGGATAGGTCTGGTACACGCCGGGGGCGAGGGTTTCTTGGCTTTGGCTGGGCTGCAGGGTGGGCATTCTCAGGATACGCAGGCGAGCTAGGGCGTCGTGGTCCAGCGGGGAAGGTAAAGCAGCGGGTGCCGGCGTGGGCAAGGCGGAGGCTGGGAGGGAAGCGGCGGGCAGAGTCGAAGGGGCGGACGAAGCAGGCCCGGCGGGATCATGACAGGCGGTCGACGCTAAGGGCCATAGAAGGCTTAGGGCAAGCAGGTGGGCATATGGCATGCGGATTCTCCATTAAGCAGTAAGCCTATCTAGAGAACGTGGCCAAGCCCGGGCTGGTTCGCGGGGGACAGGGACTTTTATCCTAAAAGGGCGGTTAATCCTCCGGCGGGGATCAGGAGGCGGCAACACAGGTAGAATACCGCGACGATCGGACGGATACTTGTCCGCTGCCGCGCGTCGACCACCTGTGAGGCCTGGAAAAATGCCGCTGACCGAGACGATTGTCATTCTCGTCATGTTGTTGTTCAACGCGGTATTCGCCGCCTACGAGCTGGCCCTGGCGTCGGTCAATGTCACGCGTCTGCGGGAGCTGGTTGTTCAGAAGCGTCCGGGCGCCTGGGCGGCCCTGCAGATGAAAAACCGCATGGAGGCAAGTCTGGCGGTGGTTCAGCTGGGCATCACCCTAGTGGCCGCGACCGCGGCGGCGGTGGGCGGGGCAAGCGCCGACGAAGCTATTGCGCCATGGTTGCAGGATCGCCTGGAAATATCCGAGTCGGTGGCCGAGTTCGCCGCCCTGGCCGTGGTGGTGCTGCCTCTCTCGGCCATCACGATTATCGCCGGCGAGCTGGTGCCCAAGACCCTGGCGCTCCGGAACGCCGATTTAGTATGCCTTAAGCTCAGCGCGACCATGCGGTGGTTTGCGTTTTCGGTCTACCCGGTGGTTTTAGGGTTCGAGCTGGTCACCAAGCAGATCGTCCGCCTGGTGCAGAATCGCGTCGATCAGGAATTCACGCCCGCGCCCGCGCCCGGCCTGGCTGAGCTTCTGGCTGAGGCGCGCACGCTGCGGGTCAGCCGGGTGATCAGCGCCGAGCAGGCACGGGTCATCGAGGGGGCCGGCCGCCTGACCAAGGCCACGGTCCAGGACATCCTCGTGCCGCCCGGCGACATCAAGATGCTCTACGCCGACGGGCCGCTGACCGAACACATGGTCACCGTGCACCTGGAGGCGCATACGCGCTTTCTGGTGGCCGCCCGGCCCGGCGACGCGCAGAGCATCATCGGCTATGTCAACGTCAAGGACCTGTTCTTCCTGGCCAAGAACCATCCGGCCAACCCGAATCTGCGTGAGATCACCCGTCCGCTGCTGGCCATTTCGCCCACGGACAAGATCGGCGCGGCATTCGCGCGGATGATGGCTGAACACGTGCACTTGGCTCTGGTCCGCGATGCCGGCGGCAGGGTTCGCGGCATGATCACGCTCGAGGATGTGCTGGAGGAAGTCGTCGGCGACATTCAGGACGAGTTTGACAGGCTGCCGCGCAACCTGGCCTCCGCCGGCCGGCAATGGGTCGCCGGCGGCGGCGTGCCGCTGACCCGTCTCCGCGAGGTGCTGAGCCGTCCCGACCTGGGCCCGGGACTGGCCCCGGAGACCTCGCTGAGCGACTGGCTCACCGCGAAGAGTCAAACCACCCTCCGCGAGGGCGACGCATTGACCGTCGGGGGCATCCGCGTTCTTATCCGCAAGGTCCGACGCGCCAAAGTCATAGAGGCTTTGCTGGACCCGACCGCCAATGAAGCATTCGGCGGCCTGCCGGGAAGGTCACTGGGGAGCGGGCATCACGACGGACCCGTGGGGCCGTGAAACTTAAGCGGCAGGCAGGAACAGAGTCGGGATCGCTTGCGGGGGTTACGACGTGCCGCCGATGAGGTCGGCAGTGTGGCGCATGAAATCCTCGCACGCCTGCGGAGATTGGCGGTGCCGAAAGACTTCCAGGGCGGGGTCCTGGGTATCGTGCATCCAACGCTCGAGGGTCGCCTGCATGTTATTAAGTTCCCCAGCGTAGGCGGGGTCGTTGATGAGATTGTGCAGGGCGTTGGGA
This sequence comes from Phycisphaeraceae bacterium, assembly GCA_020851735.1. Classification (GTDB taxonomy): domain Bacteria; phylum Planctomycetota; class Phycisphaerae; order Phycisphaerales; family Phycisphaeraceae; genus JADZCD01. The sequence continues at coordinate 1,670 of JADZCD010000031.1, read as the reverse complement.
TCGTTGCCGAAGTCGTAGAACTCCTCGGGCACGCGATAGCGGAACAGTTGCACGCGCTGGGCGAGCTGCGGGTCGGACGCGGCGGCTTGGTCCATGGCCGCCATGGTCCGCCCGTCCTGGGATTCGTTCTTAAAGACGCGCGTGCCGTTGGACCAGGGGTTGAACAGGTAGCCAAACTGTCGGCTCTGCACGCAGCGGATCGGGTAATTGCGGCGGGCGGAGGTCTGGTAGAACTGGGTGAAGACCAAGTCGCGCCCCGCCTGCTTTTCCCCGCGTAAAAGCGGCAAAAACGAGCGTCCGTCCATGCCCGGCGGAAGAGGCAGGCCCAGGGCGTCCAGGACGGTGGGCATTAAGTCGATGCCGGAGATCATGTGATCGCGTTCGACGGAGTCGGGCTTAAGGTGTCCGGGCCAGCGCATGATCCAGGGCGTGCGCGTGCTGTTGAGGTAGCAGTTGGTCTTGGCAAAGGGAAAAGCCATGCCGTTGTCGGACAGGTAGAGGATCAGCGTGTTCTGGTCTGTGCCGGTCTCGCGCAGCACGTCCAGAAGGCAGCCGACGGTGTCATCGCAGCGGCGGACGGAGCTGTAATACTCGGCGATTTCCAGGCGCACGTCGGGGAGGTCCGCCAGGAATCCGGGGGTGGTGATTTCCTGGGGCTTAAAGACGCGCGAGGGCGGCACAGCCACGGGCGTCTGGTGCGGCTGGTACCAGTAGGGAATGTCATTGCCATAGAACGGCCGATGCGGGTCGTGGGAATTAGCCATCAGGAAGAAGGGCTGCTGATCCTGCACCGCGCCGCGCACGAATTCCAGGGCGCGCTGGCGATAGATGGCGGGATTGCGCCCGTGGCCCATGTCCAGCTCGCCGAAGGTCGTGTCCCACTTAAAGTCCGCGTAGGGCGTGGAGTGCGACACCTTGCCGAGAATGCCCACGCGGTAGCCGGCCGAGCGCAGCTCCTGCGGCAAGGTGGGGATGCCCGGCTGGCGCAGGTGATAGAAGCCTTCGCCGCGGTGCCGATGCGGGTAGCGCCCGGTGAGGAGCGTGTTGCGGCTGGGCTGACAGACGGAGATGGTCACGTGCGCGTGATTAAAGCGCATGCCCTCGGTGGCAATGCGGTCGATGTTGGGCGTGGTGCCGGCCACCGGACAGCCAAACGCGCCGACGGCATCCCAGTTCATGTCGTCAGCCGTGATGAGTAAGACGTTGGGCCGCTGGGGCATATACCGCTCCTTTTTGTAAACAACTAAGGCAAATAAAACCATCCGTCAAATGATGGAACGGGTGAAAACCGGGGAGGATTGATTTTTCAGCTAATCGGTTGCCGCGGAAGGCAAAGCCTTGGGGCGTAGAGAAAGAGCTACGGCGGGGGTGGTTGGCTCTGCGCGCGGCGGGGAAGAGCGGCGAGCGAATGAGCTCGCACCACGCCTGCTGGAATCAAGACATACCAGCGATGCCAGTTGCGTTGGGCTAAGTCGTGTATGGAAGTGGACCAAGATGAATCGGAATGCCAGAGAGAGAAGAAAGTAGAGAAGAAACCGTAACGGAGCAGGTGAACAGTTGAGCAGGCGACCGCAGTGGAGGCAACTTGTGATCGAGCGTCTACCGGCTTATTCACCTGTTCTACTGTTCATCTGTTCCACTGCTCTATTAAAAAACCGCCTGGAGGCGGT
>JADZCD010000030.1 GCA_020851735.1 Phycisphaeraceae bacterium | reverse complement strand
GGGCGGGGGCGCTTCCGGGGGCGGGGGAAAGAACGTACCCCCCGGCAGAGCCGGGGGCTGAAATATTTGGAGGATTGCTTCCGGGGGCGGGGGCATCGGCACACAGCAGGCTACGCCCTGCTGTGTGGCACCCAACTGGTTTACTTCCGGGGGTTGGTTTACTTCCGGGGGCGGGGTAGGGGATGAGTTGGGGGTGAAGGTGATAGAGCTGATCGAGCAAAACGCGCAGGAGGGCGACGCTGGTGTGGCTGTCGGTATCGACCCAGACGCGTTGGATTTTGGGCAGGGGAATTCGGCTATAGAGGCGAACGGTCAGGGTCGGTCCGCGACAGGCGATGCCGCCCACGGGCACGATGAGCAGGTCTAAGCAGCTGCGGAAGTAGTCGATGACGGGGCAGAGGGCGATATCGACCTGGCTGTTTTCCAGGTCGTCCAGGAGGCGGCTGGGCACGTCGTAGCGGACTTGCACGTCGCGGTCGGCAGGGGAGACTTTTTCGAAGCTGTCGATCAGGGGTTTGGAGTTTAGGAAGCTGACGCAGCCTACGCGCAGGGTCTGCGGCGGCGCGGCGGCGGGAGCGTGCTGGATAGACTGATCCATGATGAGGCATTATAGGAGAGGAGCGGCGAGGATGAACGGGGATTTTAGACATAGCGACCAGGCGGGGTATACTTCAGGCCATGGCTCACCAAGCAAAAGGGGACCGTGTGTCCATGCGTCGGTAAGGCATTTCATCCTGTCGTTCCCTGCCGCGACGGAACCTCAACCGGCGGGGAATAACGTTTTATCCAAACCGCGCGAGCCGGCTGAGGAATCAATCGGCCGGCGACGCTCCGGCGGCGGACCGGTCGACGGTCAGCGGCCGGGTGCCTTACACAGGAATGGAGAGTCGTTATGGGACACACCAAACGCGAACATCTGACGGTGGTCAAGGAAAAGGCGGTGCTGGCGGCCTGCCTGTTGCCGGGGCAGGTGGCGGACCCGCACGATCCGCTGGGCGAATTGCGGGCCTTGGCGGACACGGCCGGGGCGATCGTGGTGGACGAACTGATGCAGAATCGCCCCAAGCCCGACGCGGGCACGTTCATCGGCAAGGGCAAGGTCGAAGAGCTGGCCGAGATGGTCAAGCTGCACAAGGCTCACGTGGTGATCTTTGAGAACGACCTTTCCCCAGCACAGATCGGCAACATTGAAGAGGTCATCAACTGCAAGGTGCTGGACCGCAGCGAGCTGATTCTGGATATTTTCGCCGCCCGGGCCCGCACGCATGAGGCCAAGCTGCAGGTGGAGCTGGCCCAACTGGAATACACGTATCCGCGGCTGCGGGCGATGTGGACGCACTTGGAACGCATTGCCGGCGGCGCGCCGACGGGCATCGGCACGCGCGGGCCCGGCGAACAGCAATTGGAAGTGGACCGCCGGATCGTGCAGGCCCGCAAGGCGGAGCTGCGGCGGCAGATCAAGACCATCCAGGGGCGCAAGCAGCGCGAGGTGGCGGCCCGCAACACGGACTTTTTCACGGTGGGGCTGGTGGGCTACACCAACGCGGGCAAGAGCACGCTTTTTAACACGCTTACCGACGGCGACGCGTACGCGGACGACAAGCTTTTCGCCACGCTGTCCACGCGCACGCGCAAGTGGGCGCTGGGCGGGGGCGACAACGTGATGCTGTCGGACACGGTGGGATTCGTGCGCGACTTGCCGCATCACCTGGTGGCCAGCTTCAAGGCGACGCTGGAAGAGGCGGTGCACAGCCACCTGCTGCTGGTGGTGGTGGACGCGGCCGACGCCCGGGCCCAGCCGCAGCTGGACACGGTGCTGGAAGTGCTTGCGGAAATCCACGCGGACAACCAGCCGCGGCTGATCCTGCTGAACAAGATCGACCTGCTGGCGCACAACGACGACCTGCTGGTGTTCTCGGCCAAGTACGCCAACGCCCTGCCCGTCAGCGCCCGCACGGGCCGGGGGATTGAGAAGCTGGTGGAGGAAGTCCGCCAGGCGATGCGCGGCGTCGAGCGGCAGTTGAGCATCACGGTGGCGATGGCGGACGGGCGGGCGATTCATCTGCTGGAGAATCGGGCCCAGGTGCTGGAGAGAAATTACGAGAACGAGCAGGTGCGCTTTTCGGTGCGCATCGGCACGCGGCAGCTGGATGAACTACGAGCGATGGGCGTGCGGATGACCGTCCGCGATGATTCATCCCCCTGAATCTTTTTTGGACGAAATCGCCAGGGCAGGAAAATGTCAATGGTTTGACGCACGCTTGGGGTTTGTTAGCTTTCGCTGGGATTAAGCCATTACGCGCGGCGGGACAGGCCGCATGCACGGAAGGATTTATTGATGAGTTACCCGATCAAGTCCCCCACCATCGGCGACATTGGCTGGCAATTCCGCCTGTTCGCGGAGCTCAAGCACGAACAGGGCGCCAAAGGCGTCGACCGGGCGTTTGCCAAAGCCTGCGGCGACGTGCAGCGGGCGCTTAACAAGCTCAAAAAAATGCCGGTGGACAAGCAGCTGCTGGCCCGCGAGCCCAGCGACTTGCCGACGATTCTTAAGCTTCGGCCGCGCCCTGGGAAGGGGCTAAGGGACGGAAAATTGTGGGCGAAGTTTGATCCTAAGCAATACGCCACGCGGCTGGAGGGGGCGATCTTGGCCCGCGCCGCGGGGTGTACGCTGGGGGCGATCGTGGAGATCTACAGCCCGCAGCGCATGGAAGAACTGGCCAAACTGATGAAAGTGGACTTTCCGCCCACGGACTACTGGCCGCAGGCGGCCAGCCCGTTCAGCAAGCGTTACGGCATGAGCTGGGGCTACGAATACACGCGCGGGCAGATGGACGGCATTCCCGTGGACGACGATCTGGTGTACACGCAGTTGGGCCTGTTGATCATGGAGGAATACGGGCCGAATTTCACGGTGGCGGACGTCGGCGCGGCGTGGCTGAAGTATCTGCAGTACGCGTGCACGGCGGAGGAGATCGCGCTAAGAAATCTTAAGGCCGGCGTGCCGGCGCTGAAGGTGGCGGAGAAGGACAATCCGTACCTGGAATGGATCGGCGCGGACATCCGCGCGGACCCGTGGGCGTACATGGCCCCGGCGTGGCCACAGAAGGCGGCGGAATTCGCGTATCGGGACGCGTACATCAGCCATCGGCGCAACGGGATTTACGGCGAGATGTTTTTCGCCGCGGCGGAGGCGGCGGCCTTCGCGGTGGACGATCCGATTGAGGCGATTGAAATCGGGCTTGGCCAGATTCCCAAGGCCTGCCGGCTGGCGGCGGACGTGAAGTGGGCGCTAAAGGTGGGCCCGAAGATCAAGAACCACAAGGCGGGGCGGGCCGCGGTGGATAAGCGCTTCGCGGGCATGCACGCGGTGCACACGAATAACAATGCTTGCCTGACGATTTTTGGATTGTTCATCGGTGGCAAGGACGTGACCAAGGTGATCGGCCACACCGTGGCGATGGGCTTGGACAACGACTGCACGGCCGCGACGGCGGGGAGCATCGTCGGGGCGGTGGTGGGCAAGAAGGGCGTGCCCAAGCACTGGACGCGGCAGTTCAACAACAAGATGCACACGTTCCTGATCGGGCAGAAGACTTTTATGATCGACGACGTGCTCGAACGATTCGCGGCCCAGGCGCAGCGGATCTGGAAAAAGTGCTAAATCCCCCGGGCGCCGGGTAAGGAAAAGCTCATGGCGACAAACGGCGCGATGAACGAACAGGACGTTATCCGGCAAATGGCCAGCCAACTGAAGCTGGCGGGTGTGCGCGCGGGCGGAGCGATTCTGGTGCATTCGTCGCTTAAGTCGCTGGGCCAGGTGCCGGGGGGTCCGGAGTCGGTGGTGCGCGGGCTGTTGGAGGCGGTCGGGGTGGAGGGCACGGTGCTGATGCCGGCGCTCAGTTACGCCAGCGTGGGGGCGTTTCGGCCTTATTTTGACGTGCGACATTCGCCCTCGTGCGTGGGGACGATTCCCGAACACTTCCGCCGGCGGGCGGGGACGCTGCGCAGCGTGTGCCCGACGCATTCGGTGTCCGGCGTCGGCCCGCGGGCGGAGGAATTGCTCGGCGGGCAGCAGGCGGACGTCACGCCCTGCGGCGAGCATTCGCCGTTCCGCAAGCTCATGCACAGCGGCGGGCAGGTGGTGATGCTCGGGTGCGGGCTGCGGCCCAACACGTCCATGCACTCGATTGAGGAAATCGTTGGGCCGCCCTACCTGTTTAAGCCGGAGCCGATCCATTATCAGGTGATATTGGCGGACGGGCGGGAGATAACCATGCCGCTAAAGGCCCACGATTTTGTGAATACCACACAGCGCTACGACCGGCTGGAAGAAGTGCTGGGCCCCGGGGAGCTGCGGCGGGGGAAGGTGCTGGCGGCCGAGGTGTGGGTGATTGAAGCGGCGGCCATGCTGGACAAGGCGGTGGCGGCGCTGCGGAAAAATCCGTTGTTTTTCGTGGATCGGAAGGTGTAGGGGGGATGGGGATCAGAAGTCGTCTCTCTCCGTTCCCGACAGGAGCGATCTTGTCGCGTGGATGCGAACCGCCAAGTCGAAAATTTCAGCAGTTTTTGAGGGTAACACGTGCTGAAAGCCGCCCTATTCGATCTCGATGACACTTTGTCCGATCACAGCTGGAGCAGTCGCTGCGGCGTGGAGGCGCTTGGCACGCGTTGGCCGGAGTTGCGGCGGCAATCCCTCGACGCGCTGACGGCGCTGCACTTGTCCATTTTGAATCAATTCCATCAGGAGATTCTGGCAGGCCGGGAGACGGCGGAATCGGCTCGGCCCAAGCGGTATCGAGCCTTCCTGACGCAGGGGGGAATGAATCCGACGGAACCCATGGTGGCACAGGCCATGGCGTGGTATCAGGAAGCCTACGCGGCCAACCGTCGGGCGGTGCCCGGGGCCCGGGAGGTGTTGGCTCTGCTGCGCGGGCGAAAGGTGACGACAGCGGTGCTTACCAATCACCATGACGTGCAGGAACAATGGTCGAAAATTGAGGAATGCGGCATAGCTGAGCTGGTGGATCACCTTTTTGTGTCAGCCCAGATCGGCTTTACCAAACCGGACCCGCGAGCCTTTCGGCATGTCATGCAAACGCTGGACGTCCTGCCTGACGAGGCTGTCATGATTGGCGATTCCCTGGCGGCCGACATTGAAGGGGCGGACCGCGCGGGGATACGAAGCATCTGGCTCAACCGTACGGGCAGCGTATCCATACCCCCACCGTCGGCTGTAACCGTTACTTCGCTTGCGCCGGCCCAGGCTGTCTTGGACCTGATCGGTGGCATGGCGTTTTGAAGCGGTGAACGCCTTGGCGGTTGGTTCAATAAGTCCAACCTCGTGCTTCCGCACGAGGCTATTTTTTTTGGGAATTGCGGCGTGGTGCGCATGCCGGGCCCGCATTTCCAAGCGGGGCTGAGGGAGACTGCCGAGCATGGTGTGACTTGCTCAATCACACCGGGCTGGGCTCGGACTCGAGAATCTGCTGCATGATGCGCGGGGGGGTCAAGCCCTCCTGGTCCTGGATCAGGGCGCGGGTCACCACGCGGTGGGTGCAGACGGAAATGACATTGGAGGTGATGTCCTCGGGGACCAGGTAAGCGCGTTCGGCCAGGAGGGCGGTGGCCTGGGCGGCCTGCAGAAGGGCCAGGGCGCCGCGGGTGGAGACGCCGATGCGGATCTGCTCATGACGGCGGGTGGCGGCGGCGATGCGCACGACGTAATCGCGCAGGGCGGGATCGACCTTGATCTTGGGCACCTGCTCCTGGAGCGCGACGAGTTCGGCGGCGGACATCACGGGCTGGAGCTTGCCCAACTGGGTGCGCAGGGGATCGACCTCCAGAATGCGGGCTTCGTCCTGTGGGCTGGGGTAGCCAAGAGTCAGGCGCATCAGGAAGCGGTCGAGCTGACTTTCGGGCAGGAAGTAGGTGCCCTCAAACTCGTAGGGGTTTTGCGTGGCCACCACCAGGAACGGGGGCGGAAGCTTGCGGGTCTGGCCGTCGATGGAGACCTGGCCCTCATTCATGGCTTCGAGGAGGGCGGACTGGGTGCGGGGGGTGGTGCGGTTAATTTCGTCGGCCAGGACGATGTTGGCGAAGATGGGGCCGGGCTTAAAAGTGAATTGCGACTTGTTCTGGTCCCAGACGGTCACGCCCAGGACGTCGGAGGGGAGCATGTCCGGGGTGAGCTGAATGCGGCTGAGGTGGCAATCCAGGCTGCGGGCCAGGGCGGTAGCCAGGAGGGTTTTGCCCACGCCGGGGACGTCCTCGATCAGGACGTGGCCGCGGGCTAAGAGGCAGACCAAGAGCTTGTCCACGGCGGATTGGTTGCCCAGGAACACTTTGCGGATGTTGGCGCGAAGGTCGTCAAGCCGTGACACACCCGGCCTCCTTTTGCGGGAATCGGCCCAGTATAGCGGACCACGCGGCAGAAGGCAGAGGGGCGGGGAATTGCCCTGCCGGGGGGGATTTTTGTTCCGATAAAGGCTGGAAAGGGGGCAACCTTCCACATGACCCGGCGACGGCTAGCCGATAAGGAATAAAACATCGCTAGAATAGGACGTCGCCACAGGGACGTGGAGCCAGGAACATGCCAAGGGGGCATGTCGCGGGTACGACGGGGGACATCCAGGACAGGCTGGGCGAAGCGGGGGACGGTCAGGTGCAGCGTTGAACAAGTGGGAACATTTCATTCAGCTTTACCGCCGCGTCACGGGGCTGCTCACCAACGACTGGCCGGAGGTCGTCGTCGAGCTGACGGTGATCTGGATTGTGGTCTACCTGGTGGTGCGTTTTCTGCGCGGCACGCGCGGGGCGCGCGTCATCAAAGGTTTGGCGCTGCTGTTGATCGTGGCGACGGTGGCGATCCAGGTGCTGGGGCGGGACAACGCGTTTGAGCGGCTGCACTTTCTGTATCGCAACGTGGTGACGTTTGTGTCGCTGGCGATGGTGATCGTGTTCCAGCCGGAGCTGCGGCGGGCGCTGACGCGCTTAGGCGAGGCGAGCCTGTTCAAGCCCGGCGGGATGAGGCGGGCGAAGGTGATCGAGGAGCTGGCGGGGGCGGTGACGTACATGAGCAAGAACAAGATCGGGGGGCTGATCGCCTTTGAGCGTCAGGTGGGGCTGGGGAGCTACACCGAGAGCGGTACGCCGCTGGAGGCGGTGGTGAGCCAGGAACTCTTGAACACGATCTTCTGGCCGGGCAGCGCGCTGCACGACATGGGGGTGGTGATCCGTGGCGACCGGGTGGTGGCGGCGGGCGTGCAGTTTCCGCTGGCTGAGGGCGAGCACTTCAGCACGGAGCTGGGCTCGCGGCACCGGGCGGCCATCGGGCTGACGCAGGAGACCGACGCCCTGGTGGTGGTGGTCAGCGAAGAGACGGGGATCATCAGCCTGGCGGAGCGCGGACAGATGCTGCGGCAGCTGTCGGTGGACGACTTAAAGAAGGAACTGGGCAAGGGCCTGGGCAAAATGGCCATGAACCGGGCGGCGCTGGCGGAGATGAACGGCGACGAGCCGCGTGAGGCGGCCTAAAGCGGAGCAGACGGTGAACGCAAGCTGGCTGGGCACAGTCTGGGAAAAGGCGGAGAACCTGATCATCGTCACGGTGGTGACGGCGTTGATCTGGTTGTATGCCGAGGGGGAAAGCGTGCGGTCGGGCACGGCGACGCTGACGCTGCGCTTTGTGCCGCCGGCCGGGCAGACGCTGGCGATCGACCCGGCGGAGCGGCGGGTGGAGCTGGAGTATCGCTGCTCGACGAGCGAGGAGCAGAAGCTAAAGGAACTGGTGCGCAACCCGGTGCCGATCGTAGTGCGTCCGGACCCGACGGCGGCGGTGCGCTCGGTGTCGCTGCGGGAGCGGGTGGCCAGCGACTCGCCGATCGCGGCCCTGGGGCTGGAGGTGGTGGCGGTGCAGCCGGAGGCCATTGAGCTGCGGGTGCGGGAACTGGAGCGGGTGGAGTTGCCGATCGTGGTGGTGACGGGGCAAAAGCGACTGACGGGCCCGCCGGTGGTTGAGCCGGCCAAGGCGGCGGTGCAATTGCCGCGCGATCTGTCGCGGCAGAGCGAGGGCACGCAGCTGCGGGTGATGCTGGACGACGTGACGGAAACGCTCGAGCCGGGGCGGGAATACAAGATCGCCTTGCCGATCCGCCCGCCGCCGCAACTGGGCAGCGAGGTGAAAGTGGACCCGGCCCGGGCGGAAGTGACCTTCAGCGTGAGCAGCCGGACGCGGACATTGAGCTTGTCTTCCGTGCGGGTGATGATCATGGGCCCGCCGCGGGAGATGGCGCGCTATGAAGTGATTTTGCGGGATGATTTACTGTTTTTGCCCGACGCCATTGAGATCACCGGGCCCAACGACAAGATCGAGCAAATTGCCGGCAAGCCGGACCAGATCGTGGCGGTGCTGCGGCTGACGGCTGAGGAGTTGACGCAGCGGATCAGCAACAAGCAGGTGGAAATTCCCCTGCCCGAGGGGGTGACGACGCGCCTGCCGCCGCCGCGGGTGAACTTTACGATCGAGCCGCGCGCGGGGGGCGGCATGTCGCCGGCGACGGGGACGCAGGGGGGGAATCCGTAGGGAATTGCCGATTGCCGATTTGCGATTGCCGATGTGGGGAGGGGGGGAGGGAATGGCGAGTGGCGAATGGCGAATGGCGAATGATGAGTGGCGAGCGGGAGAAATCACTGGGCTAAGTTGCAATCCCCTTCAGACATCCGGTCGCCATTTGTTTCAAAAGCTCTCTTATTGATTGACAATCGCTTATCGCGTTATGTACGGCATTAGGCAACGGTAAGTACTTTTTAGATTCCCTAAACGATCGATATGCTCGCATAGCACATTCCCAGCGGCAATCGGGCACAGGCAGTGAATACATCTGACATGTTTTCGAAATTACCCCTTCATCAAATTCGGACTTATATGCAACGGCAACTTTACCGTCGAGTATTTGTTTTATTCTTGCATATTCTTCATTGAAACCAGGCGACATTTTTACCATGGAATTGGTGATGCCGTGAATTTTGATCACTTGTTTAGGTATACGATGTCGTGAACGAAACCGAGAGTGATATAGCACTTTCCCCTTCATCGACACAATTGCGATCTCGATAACTTCAACTTTAGGATAATCAAGCAGGCCAGTTGTTTCTGTGTCAACAACCACAGCATTAGACCCCAAAAGACTTTTGGCCCATAATATCGAGTCCACTTGGCTCTGTAGAAAACCTTACTTCTGTCTACCATGTCCATGGTAACAGGATGGCGATGTTGTGGGTCAGCACGCGCAGGAGCAGGTCGCGGCCGCGGCGGGCGGGGCTGCGGCCCTGGAGGCTGCTGC
>JADZCD010000029.1 GCA_020851735.1 Phycisphaeraceae bacterium | reverse complement strand
CATCCAGGCGGCCGTGGAAGAAGCCCCCTCGATTCCGATCTGCCTCCACCTGGACCACGGCGACTCCGTGGATCTGGTGAAAACCTGCATCGCCGACGGCTTTACCAGCGTGATGATCGACGGCTCCCACCACCCCTATGAAGAAAACATCAAGGTCACCGCGGATTCCGTCAAGGTCGCGCACGCCTCGGACGTGGTCGTCGAGGCCGAACTGGGCATGCTCGGCGGGATCGAGGAAGACGTGGTGGGTCTCTCGGCCGAGGAGTACCAGAAAAACCTGGCTAAGTTCCTCACCGACCCCCAGCAGGCCAACGATTTCCTTAAGCGCACCGGCATCGACTCCCTGGCCGTGGCCATCGGCACCAGCCACGGGGCCTTTAAGTTCAAGCACGAGGCGGTCCTGGCCTTCGACCGCATCGAGGAAATCATGAAGACCTGCCCCGGCCTGCCCCTGGTCATGCACGGGTCCAGCTCCGTGCCGCAGGAATTCATCGACCTGGTCAACAAGTACGGCGGGAACATGCCCAACGCCAAGGGCGTGCCTGAAGATCAGATCGCCATGGCGGTGCGTAAATACGGCGTGTGCAAGGTGAACATCGATACCGACCTGCGCCTGGCTCTGACGGCCAAGATCCGCGAGGTCTTCGCCACCAATCCCAAGGAATTCGACCCGCGCAACTACCTGGGCCCGGGCCGGACGGCCATCATTGACATGGTCAAGCGCAAGCTGCACATGCTCAACAGCGCCGGCAAGGCCGAAGCGGTCGTCAAACAGTGGGAAAAACTCGGCAAGCCCATGCCGGCCTATTACAAGAAGTAAGCTCGGTGGACGCCCTATAGGATGGGCTGGGGCAGTCACCCCAACGCCACAAACCAGTCAAAAACCCCCGTTTCGGCGGGGGTTTTTCATTTGGATGTTGACCGGCAGCGGCTCAACGTCGGCCGGTAGCTTAATGATGGTGCATCAGGGCGCCAGCATCAGATAGACGATGATGGCCGCGGTGTATCCCCAGCCGATCAGCAGGACCAGCGCGCCGCCCCATTTGCGCTTGGACAGCTTCCACCACATGTAGATACCTGAAAGAGCGAAAACGACCATGGCGGCACTGGCCAGATCGTAGATCAACGCCCAGACGTTATAGAACCAGCCCCCTCCGTAGCCATGCAACCGGTGCAGGCCGACCATGATGCCGTGCCAATCGCGGTCGGTTTGCTTGAGAGTGACCAAAGTGCGGTCGGGGGAAAGGGTCACTTCCGTGGCCCGGCCCGGACGAAAGTAGCTGAACAGCGTGGTTCCGTCGCCGCGCCGCCGGGACTCCGCCCGCTTGCCGGGGATGGAAAACTGTTCTTGGAGTTGGGCCGAGAGGGTTGCGTCATCAAGCTGCAGGTTCAAGGCCACCGCGTGCGTTGTAGTGGTTTCAACCGGCTCAGCGCCCTTAAACAAGGATTCGCGGATCATCACGTAGCCGGTCACGAAGTACATCACTACAAACGACAGCAGCACTAGGCCGGCATAGAGGTGAACCTTGCGCATGATGTCGTACAGCTTCATGGTGGTCCTCTATCCGTGCAGCGTGACATACATCATCATGCCCAGGGACAGGGCCCCGGCTCCTAACAGCATGATCCAGCCTATCGCCCGCTCATGCCGGCGATAGGTCCACAGGTAAACGCCGGTGGCGGCGGAGAACAGTACCACCCAGTTAGTCACCTCGGTAAAATAGTTCCACGTGCTCAGCCAGCGCGTGCCCGGCACAGCCTCGCCCAGGCCGTGCAGATTGCGGATAATGGTCCACAGCCCGGTATGCTTTTCCGCGATTTCCGCGTGGCCTTGGCGATAGCGGGCATCGATGGCGTACTCCTTGCCGGGTCGCGAAGCGGTGAAATGCAGATTGCCTTCAGCATCGCGCTGGATCGACCAGGGGTGAACCCACCCGAAAAGACCAAGCTGTTCGTAAGTGGCCTTGGCGATGTTCTCGCGTGATTTCGACTCAACACGGGGGTATTCAATCTCCCGAGTCCAGGTGGAGGCAATCCGATCGCTCGGCTGCGTGAATGCCAGCGGATGATTGAAATTCAGCGAGCTAAGCCCGTAGATCAGTAGATAGGGACTGCACAACAGGCCCAGGTAAAGGTGCAGATTCAATATCCACTTGCGCATGCCGACATTCTCTTATTCGTCCGTCACGCAGCCCTCGGAGGCTGATTTCACCAGGCGAATGTATTTAGCCAGCGTGCCGCGCGTGGCTTTGTAGGCCGGCATCTTCCAGGCGGCGCGGCGTTTCTTAAGTTCGTCAGCCGCGAGATGCACGTCCATCACGCGCTTTTCCGCGTCGATGGTGATCGGGTCGCCGTCACGCAAGAGAGCGATCGGCCCGCCCTCCTGGGCTTCGGGCGTGACGTGCCCGACGATAAACCCGTGCGACCCGCCGGAGAAGCGGCCGTCGGTGATCAGGGCCACGTCCTTGCCCAGGCCCGCGCCCATGATGGCGCTGGTGGGCGTGAGCATTTCCGGCAGGCCCGGCCCGCCCTTGGGCCCTTCAAAGCGAATCACCACCACGCAGCCCTTGGTGATCTGGCCTTTTTCCAGCCCGTGCAGCATGTCCTCTTCGCTGTCGTACACGCGGGCCACGCCGGTGAACTTTAAGCCCTCTTTGCCGGTGATCTTGGCCACCGCGCCGCCGGGAGCCAGATTGCCGTAGAGAATCTGCAGGTGCCCGGTCTTCTTGATGGGCTTGTCCAGCGGGTGGATGACGTCCTGATTCGGGACCAGCCCCGGCAGGTTCTTAAGATTCTCCGCTACCGTTTTGCCGGTGACCGTCATGCAGTCGCCGTGCAGCAACCCCGCCTGCAGGAGCAGCTTCATCACCGCCGGCGTGCCGCCGACATTATGCACGTCTTCCATCACGTATTTGCCGGAGGGTTTTAAGTCCGCCAGAAAGGGCACGCGGTCGGATACTTTCTGAAAATCGTTGAGTTCCAGCGGCACGTCCAGGGCCCGGGCGATGGCCAAAAGGTGCAGCACCGCGTTAGTCGACCCGCCCAGGGCCATGACGATGACCATCGCGTTTTCCAGGGCCTTGCGGGTGATGATGTCGCGCGGCTTGATGTCGCGCTCCATCAGCAGGCGGATGGCCGCCCCGGCGTCGAAACACTCCTTCAGCTTGCCGGGGTCCACGGCCGGCACGGAAGAGGAATAAGGCAGGCTCATGCCCATGGCCTCGATGGCGCTGGCCATGGTGTTGGCTGTGTACATGCCTCCGCAGGCGCCGGCTCCGGGGCAGGACTGTTTGACGATTTCCGCCCGCTGTTCGTCGGTGATCGCCCCGGCGATGTATTCGCCGTAGGACTGAAAAGCGCTGACGATGTCGCGTGGCGTTTCCTGGTTGGGAGTTTTCTTATCCGCAAAGCTGGTGCACCCGGGCTTGATCGTTCCACCGTAGACCATGATGGCCGGGCGATTAAGGCGGGCCATGGCCAGAATGCACCCGGGCATGTTCTTGTCGCAGCCCGGCAGGGCGATCAGCGCGTCGTACCATTGGGCGGCCACGACGGTTTCGATCGAGTCGGCGATGATGTCGCGCGACTGCAGCGAATAGCTCATGCCGTCCGTGCCCATGGAAATGCCGTCGGACACGCCGATGGTGTTAAAGCGCATCCCCACCATGCCGGCCGCCACCACGCCCTCTTTGACCTTGGCCGCCAGGTCGTTGAGGTGCATGTTGCAGGTGTTACCCTCAAACCAGTTGGCGACGATGCCCACCTGCGGCTTGTTCATGTCCGCTTCAGTCAGGCCCGCGCCGTAGAGCATCGCCTGGCTGGCGCCTTGGCTGCGGGGCTGGGTCACACGGGAAGAAAACGGATTAAGTTGTTTGGCCATGGTCCATACTCGTTGCGATAAATTGGATAAATTCAGGAAAAAGCCATTGTAGCAGGGCTGCCCAAGCAAGCAGCGGACGTCATCAGGCCACGCTGCGAGGAATGATTCCAACCTTACACCTTCCGCCAGTCCGCCTTCATCAAGCCCAGATACAGTTCGACGCCCTTATGCAATTCCGCCAGATTGGCGCTTTCGTCCTTGGTGTGCGCCTGCCCAGCCTCGCCGGGGCCTATCACCAGCGCAGAGATGCCCGCGTGCGACAAATCCCCCGCCTCCGTGGCGTACGGCCCGCCGACGGGCTGGATCGGCAGATTCATCGCCGTCAGGACCGATTGCACCACCGGCAGAAAACTCTGGCTGCTGTCGGGTGTCAGGGGCGGAAGGATGGTGACTGCCTCCAGCTCGACGGCTTGAACCAGCGGTTGACGTTTAGCCAGGCCATCCAGCACCGCCCGCACCGCGGCCATCGCGTCCGTGGGCGATTCCCCGGGCACCAGGCGCCGATCCATGTCGATCGCACAGTGGTCTGGAATAATGTTGATCTGCGACCCGCCGCGAATGACCGTAACGCTGCACACCGCCTTGCCCGTTAAGGGGTGCGTGGCCGACAGCTTGGCGATGTATTCATCCTCGATCGCCCGGATCACAAACGACATCATGCTGATGGCGTTGCGCCCCCGCGAGGGCGTGGACGAATGGGCTGCCACGCCGCGTGTGGTAACGCGCATGCGCACCACGCCGTTGTGCGCGACGATGGGCTTAAGCTCCGTCGGCTCCCCGACGATCACGCCGCGCGGCTTAAAGCCCAGCTTGCCCCAGTGATCCTTCACCAGCGTGCGCACACCCAGCATGCCCGACTCCTCGTCGACGGTGTGCACCATGGCGATGTTGTTAGGCTGGTCCTTCCCCTGGGCGTATTGACGCATGGCCCAGAGAATAGCTGCGCCCGTGCCCTTGGTGTCCGTGGCGCCCCGGCCCAGCAGGCGATTGCCGACAATCTGGCCCCCGACAGGATCAATCGTCATGCCGGCCACGCTGACCGTGTCCATGTGGCTGATGAACAGAATCCACGGCTTGTCGCTGCCGACCGACAACGTCGCCAAGACATTGTCCGCCCGGCCCGGCACGCTCAGCCGGCGGGTCGGAAATCCCCAGCCGCGATGGACCTGCTCCAGGTAAGCGCCCAGCTCCGCCTCAGCCTGGGGATTGCCGCTGCTTTCCGTGTTCACGCTGTTGATCTGAACCATCCGCTGCAGAAGTTGATCCACGCTCTGGGGGGTTTCGGTGCTTATCATGCCAAAAAGCATACCACGCTGGCGGCCTCGAAGGGTATGATGCCTGCCTATGCCGCTTGATTCGCCGCTGGTATTGAACCAGGAGGGAATAGATCGCTTGGTGGAGATGCTCCGCGCGGCCATGAGTCTGCCTCGGCCGCACCGCTACATCGTGGGCATTGCCGGCATCGGCGGCAGCGGGAAAAGCACGCTGGCCCGGCAGGTGTATGAAGCCCTGTCCTCCGACAGCGTAGCCCTGGTGCCGATGGACGGGTTTCACCTAACCAACGCGCAATTGGAGCGGCAGGGCCTGCGCCGGCAGAAGGGATCGCCCGCCACGTTTGACGCTCGCGCCTACGTCCACCTGCTGCGCCAAGCTCGCGACCCTGGGCAGCAAGTCCCTTTTCCCATCTACGATCGCAATCTGCACGAGCCGATCTGGCCCGGCGACGCCAGGCACACCATCAACGCGCAAGTCAAACTGGTGCTGACCGAGGGGAATTACCTTTTACTTAATCATTCGCCGTGGACGGAACTGGCTGACGTCATGGACGCCTGCTGGCTGCTGGACACGCCCTTAGAGCGTGCCCGCGCCTGGATTCTCGCCCGGCACGTCCGCGGCGGGCGCGATCCGGTCGACGCCCGCAAACATTACGAAGCCGTCGACGCCCGGAACGCTCTCTTGGTCGCTGGTCAATCCCGTCGGCCGACGCTCCGGCTGGTCTGGCCCGACTAAAGGTCTGGTTGGTTATGCCCACGCGTGCGGAAATCCTCGGCCCCTTGAATCGTCAGGACTGCCTGGCCCTGGCCGACGCCCTTGGCGAGCGTCCCCAGACGACCATCGACATCCACCGCCTGCGCTGGGGCTTGTGCCGGGCGTTTGTCAGCGGCCCGATATCCAGTTCCCTTGGGTTGCTCCTGCAATCCGACGCGCTACCCACCGAGCCCGTCGCCTTGGGAACCGATGCGAAAGTCATCTGGCAACTGCTAAAAAAAATCGACGGCTGGGAGTGCGTCAACGTGGCCGCGGAAGTGGCCGAACCCCTGCGTCTGCTCATGCAGGCGGAACTCAAAGTCCCCGCCCGTCTCTACCGCGACTGCTATTTTCAGCTTCTTAAGCCCGCAGCTTCCTATACCCATCCCGCTGTTCGGCAGTTAACGATCAATGACCTGGACCTGGTCGAAGCCGCTCCACCCCTGATGCACGGGGCGGGCTATCCCGACACCGCCACCCTGTTGCGTGAAGGCCTGATGGTCGGTGCGCTTGTGGATGGCCAGTTGGTGTCCATCGCCCACACCTCCGCCCGGACCAGCCGATTCGCCGACGTGGGCGTCGCTACGCTCGAAGCTCATCGCGGCAAAGGACTGGCCACCGCCGCCGCCAGTCTGGTCTCGCAATTGATTCAACGCGTCGGCCAGATTCCCGTCTGGAGCGCCGGCGCCGCCAACGTCGAATCCCTGCGGATCGCCCGTAAATTGGGCTTTGAACCAGTAACCGATCGCTTCTACGTGATCCCCTCGCCACGCGCCTGAACCCTGCCGGAAGCACGATCTGATACCTGGCAGCAGGCGAAGTGGGGCGGTGACGTGGGGGGCTACATCGGCCGACGGGTGGGATTGAGAATCAAATTGTCATGCCCGGGGATGATGACATCGGCGATCTCGATTGCTTCCATGAAGCTTTCGCGGGCTTGTTCGATGTCGTAGGCGTGTTTGAGCACCTGCCCGTGCTCCAGGTGCTCGATGGTGGGCACCGCGTCGCCGGCCACCAGCGTGGTGGAATTAGTCTGGCAGAGCAGCAGCCCGCACGTGCCGGGGGTATAGCCGGGCAGGGGAAACAGATCCACTTGATTGGCTAATTTGTCCGGCGCCGGCTGAATGCGCTTAAGCAGGGCGATTTCCTGTTGCAGCAGGGCACGGATCTCCTGCTCTTGTTCCTGCTGAAACCGTTCCACCAGCGAGCGGCCCATCACTTCCCGCTCTGTTTCGCTGATCAGCCAGCGGGCGTTGGGAAACGCCCCCAATCCCGCCCGGTGCGCGGGTCGAAAGTTGGTTAAGAAAACATCGGTAATTTTCGAAGGCGCCAGCCCCGTGCGCTCGGTCAGTCGGGCCGCCACGATCTGCGGCGGCAGACCCGGATCGACCAGGATCAGCCGATCTCCGCTCTGCACAAACGTGGTGGTGGCGTGGGGCGTGCGATCGGGAGTTTCCGCCGGCCAGAATTCATTGCGACTGAGCGTGCCGATGCTGACGACGCGGATATCCATGAGTAATCATCATCCAAATAGGCAAAAAAAGATTGCGTCCAGCATAACGAATCGTACCCGCCGCCGCGTGGCAGTCAGCTATTCCTTAAAGAAGTCATCCACCCGCAGGTGGGCGATCTCCCGGCCCAGCTCGCGCTTTCGCTGTTTGAGTTTCTCGATGACCAAAGGCGGCAGCAGGCGATGCATGCGGTCGATTTCCCCGCCCGCGGCGATCTGCTTGATCAGGCTGGAGCTGGTGAACGCGAACGGCTCGCCGGTCATGATGAAAACCGTTTCCACGTTGGCGATCGCCCGGTTGGTCAGGGCCAGCTGGAATTCGTGCGCCAGGTCGCTGACGTTGCGCAAACCGCGCAGAATCGCCGTCGCCCCCACCTCCTTGGCGTAATCCACCGTCAGGCCCGTATAGGTCTGCACCTTCACCGGCGAGCCTTCTTCCGTCAGCAGCTGGCGGATCATGTCCGCCCGTTCCTGGAGCGGGAAGAGTTCCCGTTTGTCCGGATTATGCCCTACCGCCACGATCAACTCGTCAAACAGCACCTGGCCGCGCCGGATCACGTCCAGATGGCCGTTGGTGATCGGGTCGAACGTGCCGGGAAACAAACCTATGTGCAACGGTTTCATGCCTGGCGAGTATATCACTACCCCCCTCGGCCCGCCCGCGAAACCCCCGGAAGCTTCGGCAACGGTAAATCACTTCGGCCGCAGGCCGCGACATATCCGCGCCAGACGCTACAGACCGAAATCCACGCCCGCTGACGGTATTCAAACAGGGCTTGCCGCTGGCTTAACGAGCTTGTCAATCGAATACTTCATCTGGAGGCCGTCTGTCGCAACAGGCTGTCGGGCGGATCGGTCGGATGTCTGCCTTGCCTGTCTCGACAGTCGCAGCGGGCTTGACCGGAGACCTGTCCATCTCCGCGTCGCCCCAGGCATGGAAGCCGCCCAACGATCAGATCAGTCAGCCCTGGATCGGGTCTCGGACCGGATGCCTCCCCGGTCGAGACCCTTTTTTATTTAGCGATCCGGCAACGCTTCCGGGGGCGGGGGCGCTTCCGGGGGGCGGCATGCACAGCTAAGATCGTGTCATGCCCGTCGCCTCCGATTCTCCTGTTCGCTTAGCCAGCTCGCTGGACAAATTGCCCGGCATCGGTGCCAAGCGCGTTCGTCTGTTGTCTCGTTTAGGTATTCGCACCGTCTCCGACCTGTTGCGCCATCTGCCTTTGCGTCATGAACTCTTAAGCGCCGAATCGTCGATCGAGGAACTGGTTCCCGACAGCATCGGCTCATGTCGCGGGACGGTGTTGACCACGCGTTTTGTGCCGTCAATGGGACGCGGGCGCTCGCGCTTTCTAGTCACCCTCGGTCAGCCGGGGCGCAACGTCAGCCTCACCTGGTTTAACGCCTCGTATCTGCGCAAGAAGCTTCACCCCGGCATGACCATTCGCGTGCGCGGCAAAGTCGCCCTCTACGGCGGATACCCGCAGCTGATCAACCCGCAATGGGAGGACCTGAGCCCGGAAGCCGAGTCCCAAACCCCCGTCCCGCCCACCGACGATCGTCTCCGGCCCGTCTATCCCTCCACCGAAGACCTGCCCAGTTCGGTGATCGAAAAAATATTGACCGACCTGTTGCCGCGCGTCCTCCCCGGCTTGTCCGACCCGCTGCCTGAGGATTTCCTCACTCACCTGGCCATGCCCAAATTGGCCGACGCCTTTCGCATGGCCCACTTCCCAGCCAATCTCGACGAAGCCTCCGCCGCCCGCCGTCGCCTGGCCTACAACGAATTGCTGCTCCTCCAAACCGGCATGGCCATCAAGCGCCGCTACGCCCAGACCTGCCTGCGCGCCCCCGCCCTCCGCTGGTCGCCAGCCATCGACCAGCACATCCGCGCCCGCTTTCCGTTTTCGCTGACCCCCGCCCAGAATCAGGTCGTCAAAGAGCTCATCAGCGATCTGACCAAGGATCAACCGATGAACCGCCTGCTCCAGGGCGACGTGGGCGCGGGCAAAACCGTCGTTGCTCTCTACGCCCTCTTGATGGCCGTGGCGGATCGCAAGCAGGGGGCCTTGATGGCCCCGACGGAATTGCTCGCCGAGCAGCACTTTGCTTCCATCTCCGCGATGCTCGCTGGCTCGGACGTTCGCCTCGAGTTGCTCACGGCCGGGCAATCCACCGCCGGCTCCGCCGCTCGCCAGGAACAACTGCAGCGCATCGCCACCGGCCAGGCGGATATCGTCATCGGCACCCACGCCCTGGTCTCCGGCTCCGTGCGCTTTGCCGACTTGGCCGTGGTGGTCATCGACGAACAACATCGTTTCGGCGTCCGCCAACGCGCCGCCTTTCGCGAATCCCTAACCCCCGGAACCCCTCCCGCCCCCGGAAGTGCCCCCGGAAGTGCCCCCGGAAGTAGCCCCGCCCCCGCGCAAGCCCATCCGCCCGCGTCCACCATCCCCTCGCCGCACATCCTGGTCATGACCGCCACGCCCATCCCACGCACCCTTAGCCTCACCATCTTCGGCGACTTGGATGTCTCCACCATCCAAGGCCTCCCCCCCGGCCGCACGCCCATCACCACCCGCTTGGTCCCGCCGGAGAAATCCGACGAGGTATACCGCTACCTGGCCACCCGTCTGGCCAAGGGCGAACAGGCCTATGTCGTCGTGCCGACCATCGACGCCCAGGGCGTCGCCTCGCCGGCCCAACTCAAAAACGTCCGCGCGCACGCCCAACTCCTAGCCGAGCGATATTGCCGCGATTACCACGTGGCTGCCATCCACGGCCGCCTCAAACGCCCGCGCCGTGAAGCCATCATGGAACGCTTCCGCCGCGGCGAAATCCACGTCCTGGTCGCCACCACCGTCATCGAAGTCGGCGTGGACGTCCCCAACGCCACCGTCATGATCATCGAGCACGCCGAGCGCTTCGGCTTAGCTCAGCTTCACCAATTGCGCGGGCGCATCGGGCGCGGCACGGGCGGACGAAAAAACCTCTGCGTGTTGAGCGCACAACCCACCACCGAAGACGCCACCGCCCGGCTCGCCGCCTTGGTCAAAACCACCGACGGTTTCCGCATCGCCGAGGAAGACTTTGCCATCCGCGGCATGGGCGAGTTCTTCGGCACCCGCCAGTCGGGCCTGCCGCCTTTCCGCGTGGCCCGCCTGCCGCAGGACATGGACCTGCTGCACCTGGCCCGCCGCGACGCCGCCGCCATACTTAACGGCGACGCCCGTTTGAGCACGCCCCGCTGGCAATTGCTCCGCCGGGCGCTCTATAAGCAATACGGCCCAAGCCTCGGCTTGGCCGACGTGGCGTAACCTTTGGTCTTCTTGCCCGTGGCCGAACCTACCCCACGTCGCACATCAGGAACGACTGCCGCAGGCTCTCCACCGCGTCGCCCAGGGGCTTTAGCTCGTGGCCTACGTACAGATCGTAAGGCAACGCCGCGATGGCCTTGCTGATGCCCCGGTAGTTCATCTCCTGCGTATCGTCCATGTCATTCCGCCCGGGATTGCCCGCCGTATGGAAATGCCCGATCCACCCGATCGCCTTGCGGATCGACCGAATCACGTCGCCTTCCATGATCTGCATGTGGTAGATGTCAAACAGCAGCCTCACCCGCGGGCTGTTGACCATCTCGCACAGCGCCACGCCCCAGTCCGACCGGTCAGCCTGATACCCGGGGTGGTCCACTTTGGAATTAAGCAGTTCCACGTTGAGGTTAATGCCCTTCTTCTCCGCGTAAGGCGCGACCCGGCGGAGGATCTTGGCGCACGCCACCAGGCCTTCATAGTCGCTCTGCCCGCGATTGCGATTGCCCGAAAAGCAGATCAGCCCCGCAATGCGATGCTTCACCGCCAGATCGATCGATTCCCTTAACTCCGCCTCGATGCGGTCATGGTTCTCCAGCTTGTTAAGCCCGTTGTCCAGCGCCTGGTGCCCGCACATGCTGGCCACCGCCAGCCCGCTGCTTTTGGCTGCTTCCAGGAGTTCCGCAAAGCTCACGCCGTTGTATTGGCCGTCGCGGGCCCACGTTTCCACCGCCTGATACCCGATCTTCGCCGCCGCCTGGCAAAGGTCCTTAATGCCCATCCCCGCGGGTTGGAACATGGGGTAACAAAAAGATTGCTTAATACGCATGGACAAAACCTCCCTCAATTTAAAGAGCATCACGGCAGGTCACGGTGACCATTGAGGATGCCGGCAATTTTCAGTAACAGGATGCCAGTATAGTCCTTCCCCCGCTTTCGCCAATTTAACAGCCCCTTGGGCGTCGGATGCCGGCCCTTTGCCCTGCCGTTGCTTGACGTGGGGCTTGGGTTTATCATCTTCTCCCCCCGAAACGATCATGCACGAAGAACTCCGCAATCAATTGTTGGGTTGGTGGTCCACAAGGGTCAGCCGACACCCCCGCTGGGTGCTTTTCCTGGCCGTGACCATGGCGGTGTTGTCCGTCGTGCTGGCCGTCAAGGGCATCCACATCGGGTCCACGATTCGTCTGGGCCCTCTGCAGTTTGAATCCGACCGCAACAAGCTGATTTCCGACGAGCTGCCCTGGAACCAGCGGTTCCTGGATTGGCAGAACCATTTTCTAGGCAAAGACGATCTGGTGGTGGTCATTGACACCCAGGCCTATCCCCAGGCGCCGGAATATCCCCAGCGGCTGGCGCTGGCCAAGCAAGTGGCCGAGGAATTGGCCGCCCAGTTGCTTAAGCCTCGCGCCCGCGGCGAAGGTCAGGACAGCCCGGCGATTCCCCTGGTGACCCAGGCCCTCTTCCGCTTTGACACCCGCACCGCCAGCCCCAAGGCGGTGCGCCTGCAGTCCTCAGCCGCCTTTGCGATTTCCGTCGATCGCATCAGCCAGGGCATCCAGGAAGCCAAGCCTCTTTTGGCCAGTCGTTCCCTGGCCGGCTTCTTAAGCAACGTGGCCGTGAGCATGAAGGACTCCAGTGCCCAGCAGACCGGCAACGCCCCCCTGGCTAAATGGTCCGACTCCATCCGTCAGCTCGCCCAGTTGATCGCGGCGATCAACGCGGATCTTTCCGCCGCGCCCGACGCGCCGCCCGCCCTGGCTAAATACCTGGACCCCGCGGCCGGGCAAGACCCCTGGGAATACTTAAGCAGCGACAACGGCCGCCTGCTCTTCATGCGCGTTCGTCCCTGGCGGGATAAAGACGAAATCAACGCCGCCGCCTGGTCGATTGCCGGCATTCGCCAGACGCTGGCCGAGCTGCTCCCGCGCTATCCGCGGATCGACGCGGGCCTGACCGGCGTGGACGTCCTGGAAAGCGACGAAACCGATTCCGCGATGCGCGACAGCGCCGAGTCCGCCGTGGTGGCCTGCGTGCTGATCGGAATCATTCTGGTCACCGCGTTCCACAGCTGGCGCCTGCCTCTGGTGCTCCTATGTTCCTTAGGCTTCGGCATTATCTGGACCTTCGGCTTTGCCACCATCGCCGTCGGGCACCTGCAGGTCATCAGCGTGGTGTTCACCTCCATCCTGCTGGGCCTGGGCATCGCCTACGGCGCGTATCTCGCTTCGCGCTTTGAAATGGTTCGCCATCAATATCCGGAAGGCGTCGCCGGCTTTCTCCCTGCCCTGCGCGACACCGTGCAGACGGTCGGGCCGGGCGTCATCACCGGCGCGCTGACCACCGCGGCCGCGTTCTGCACCACGCTGCTGACCAAGTTCCGCGGCGTGGCCGAGATGGGCCTGATCGCCGCCGGCGGCATCATGCTCTGCCTGCTGGCCATGTTCAGCGTCTACCCCGCGTTCCTTAGGCTCGTCAAGCCCGCCGGCAGCGACATTCAGCCCATGCACCGGCGGGTGATCAAGTTTTTCGACGATCGCTGGATCGTCCCGTTCTGTCGTCGGCCCCGGATTACTCTGCTCGCCGCCCTGGTGCTGACGGTGGTCGCCCTGTTGCCGGTGCTCTCGGGCGCGATGCGGTTCGACTCCAACCTGATGGAGTTAATGCCCAAGAACGCCCCCAGCCTCACCTGGCAGGACCGCATCGCCCGCGACGGCGGCAATGCGCTTTATTACGCCGCCGCCATCTACCAAGACCTGGACGAAGCCCGCCAGCAGGCCCAGCGATTCCGCGCCCTGCCCACCGTCAGCGACTTAGGCGGCATTGGCCTGCTCTTCCCCGCCGACGAAGCCGATCGCTTGGATCGCTTAGCCAATCTGCATGCCCAGCTGCAGTCCGTGCTTGCTGTCGCCCCTGAATCTCCAACGACGCTTCCCCAAACGATTGCTCCTCCGGGCGCTGAACTTCCGGGGGCGGGGCTTCCGGGGGTTGAGGAGAGTCTGGGGGCCATGGCCACGCAATTGGCCCTGACCAGATCGCTGGGCATCATTCCCCAGGAACTCCTGCCTGCGTTAGATGAACTTAGTCAAGCCCTCAAGGCCACCTTGGCCACCTTGGCGCAGTTGCCTGCTGAAGAGCGGCAAACCCGGCTGGCGAAATTGGACGCCCAGCTCCTGGCCGCCCGCCAGGTCATCATGGCGCGCCTCGAAAGCGCCCTGGACACGTCGCCCTTGACCATGGCCGACCTGCCTTTGCCCCTGCGGCAAACCTACACCGACTCGGCCGGCCGAGTGGTGGTGGAGATCTATCCTAAATTGCCGGACGGCGTCCAAAGCCCCTTGGACCCGCGCCTGTTACCCCGTTTTGTGGCCGACGTTTATTCGGTCAATCCCATGGCCACCGGCGCGTCGGTGCAGATCTACGAATCCGGCAAGCTGATCAAGTCCTCCTATCAGATCGCCGGGCTGCTGGCTCTGGGCTTTGTGTTTCTGCTGGTATTGCTCGACTTCCAGCAAGTCAACGACACGCTGTTGACCTTGGCTCCCGTGGGCGTGGGTTTCGCGCTGACCTTCGGCCTGATGTGGCTGGTGGGCATGAGCATCAACGCCGCCAACATCATGGTGCTGCCCTTGATGTTCGGCATCGGCGTGGACGCGGGGGTCAACATGATCCACCGCTATCGCCAGGCTCCGACCACGCGCCCCCTGGGCCTCTCGCACGGCACCGGCAAGGGCATCACCGTCACCAGCCTCACCGCCGTCGTGGGTTTCGGTTCGCTGGTGATCGCCCGGCACCGCGGCATCGCCAGCCTCGGGTTCGTCATGGCGTCGGGCATTCTCCTGACCATGCTGGCCTGCTGGATCGTCGTGCCCGCCTGGCTGGAGATCCGCCACGCCCGCACCCCTCAACCCCCCGATCCCTGAACGCCCGCCCCGGTTCCTTCCCCGCTAGCTCTTAACCTTTCCATTCGTCCCGTTGTGCCGTAATTTGCGGAAGAATTCCGACAACGCCTCCCGCGCTTCCTGCGCCATGACGTTGCGAATCACCTGCAGGCGGTGGTTAAAGCGCGTGTCCTGGCATAATTGATAGAGCGTGTGCACGCAGCCCATCTTCGGGTCGTCCGAACCGTACACCAGCGTCTGCACGCGGGCATTGAGCATCGCCCCGGCGCACATCGGGCAGGGCTCGAGCGTCACCGCCAGCGAGCAGTTGGCCAGCCGCCACGATCCGAGCGCCTTGGCCGCCTGCCGGATGGCCAGGATCTCCGCGTGGGCCGTCGGGTCGGCACTGGACTCGCGCAGGTTGAATCCCTCACCCAGAATTCTTTCCCCCTGGTACACCACCGCGCCCACGGGCACCTCGTCCATGACCGCCGCTTGCCTGGCCAATTCCAAGGCTCGCCGCATCATCCTAAGATCCAGCTCTGTCGGTTCGAGTTGATGGTTATCCGTCATCCGTCAGTCTCCCGAAACGAAATGTACGACTAGAGTAAACGGAATTCGATTCATTTACGAGCCAAGCTACACTGGGCCGGGATGAAAGTTCTCTGCGCCCCCAATGCTTTTAAGGAATCCCTCTCCGCCGTGGCCGCCGCCGAGGCTATGGGACGCGGCGTCAAACTGGCCGACCCCCAGGCCCGGATCGACCTCTGCCCCGTGGCCGATGGCGGCGACGGCACCGTCGAAGCCTTGGTCTTTGCCACCGGCGGGCAATACCACCAGACCAAAGTCATCGGCCCATTAGGCAAGCCCGTCCTGGCCCGCTGGGGAACCCTGGGCCCATCCGGGCGGTCGGCCCAAAATCAAGCTGCCAGCAGTGGGGCCGGCATCGCGGTGATTGAAATGGCCCAGGCCAGCGGCATGGCCTTGGTCCCCCCCGGCCAGCGTGATCCTACCCGCACGACGACCTTCGGCACCGGCCAGATCATTGCCTCCGCCCTCGCGCAAGGGGTCACCCGCATCATTCTGGGCATCGGCGGCAGCGCCACCTGCGACGGCGGCATCGGCTGCGCCCAGGCCCTGGGCGTCGCCTTTTACGATTCGGCCGGCCGACGTCTGGAAAAACCTCTAACTGGCAGCGATCTTCAATCCATCGCCCGCGTGGACCTTCAAACTCGCGATCCCCGTCTGCAAAGCGTCAAACTGACCGTCGCCTGCGACGTAACCAATCCCTTCTTTGGCCCGCAGGGAGCCGCCTGCGTCTACGCCCCGCAAAAGGGCGCCACCCCCGCGCAGGTCCAGCAATTGGACGCCGGCCTGGCCCACTTGGCGAAAGTGATTCGCCGCGATCTGGGTTTCGACCTCACCGATACCCAAGGGGCACTTCCGGGGTACCTTCCGGGGGCACTTCCAGGGGTACTTCCGGGGGCGGGGGAACCGTCAAGGTTAGCCCCGCATGGAAATGCGGGGCCGGCTCGGTCCCTTCCGGGGGCGGGGGTACTTCCGGGGGCGGGGGCAGCGGGGGGATTGGGTGGCGGAGCGGTAGCCTTTCTAGGTGCGCGTTTGGAGCCCGGCATTGATCTGGTGTTGGACGTGGTTGATTTTGACGCTCGGGTACGGGGCTGCGATATATGTTTGACCGGTGAAGGCCGCCTGGACGGCCAGACGCTCAGCGGCAAAGCCTGTCTGGGCGTGGCCCGAGCCGCCGGTCGGCATGGCGTAAAGACCATCGCCCTAGTCGGATCCCTCGGCCCAGGCGCCGACAGCCTGCTCAGCCACGGCCTGTACGCCTTTGCGTCGATCAACCCCGGCCTGCCGCTGGCCCAATCCATGGAGCGGGCCGGCGAATTACTGGAAAAAGCCACCGCGAATCTCTGTGCCCAGGGGCTAAAACTCCCTGGCCCGGACAACCTGGCAAAACCATGACCGACACTCCTTGGCATCCTGCTCCACCGCCCCAGCCTTCGGGCCGCTCCCGCTGGCCCGGAACAGTGCTGGCCCTGCTTTTCGCCGTGGTGCTTGGCCTGCCCGTGGTGCTCAGCTTCATCGGCGTAGGCGAAGAAGCCGTGTCGCCATCCGGCTTGGTTCTGATCATCGTCACGCCCAACAATGAGCAGATCCGCTACGAGCAAGCCCGCGGGTTCAACCGCTATCGCAAGTCGCAAGGCCTGCCGCAAGTCACCATCGACTGGCGAAGCTGGGGCGGTACCAGCGACCTGCGCAAGGGCGTCCTCTCCTCCTTCGAAGCCCAGGTCCGCGCCGCCATCGCTCAAGGCCGCGATCCGATTGCCGCCACCGGGGAATCCCAAGGCGGCAGCGGCTATGACCTGTTTCTTGGCGGCGGCGACTTTGAGCACGAGCAGTTGGCCCGCGGCCTTAGCATTCGCCTGACCGACAAATCCCTGACCATTCCCATCGCCCAGGCGCCGACACTTCCGCCGGGGCTGCTCGAAGAAGTGTTCCCCACCGCCACCATCGGCAGCGAACGCTTATATCACCCGCAAAAGCTCTGGATCGGCACCGCCCTGTCCAGCTTCGGCATCGTCTACAACCGCGACGTCCTGGCTCGCCTGCGAATTCCCCAGCCGACCACCTGGCAGGACCTGGCCGACCCGCGTCTGGCCGGCTGGGTCGTCCTGGCTGATCCAGCCCATTCAGGCTCCATCGCCACCACCTACGACGTCATTTTGCGCCGCTTAGGTTGGCCGACCGGCTGGGCTGTGCTGCGGCGGAGCTTTGCCAACGCCCGGTCGTTCACCGCCTCCGCCTCGGGCGTGCCGACCGAAGTCTCAGCCGGCCAAGCCGCCGCGGGCATGTGCATCGACTTCTATGGCCGCTATCAAGCCGGCGCCATCCACGGCCAGCGCGTCGGCTACGTCGATCCCCCCTTCATGACCGCCATCACCGCCGATCCCGTCACGCTCCTGCGCGGCGCCCCTCATTCTGAATTAGCCTCCGAATTCATCGCCTGGCTCCTATCCCAGCCCGGCCAGACGCTCTGGCAGCGCCGGCTCGACGCTGATTCCTCGTCACCAAGTTCCGCGCCGCCCGCCACGCCGCCCGCCGGCTCGCAAGCTCAGGTACGGGGCCTTTCGCCCCAGCGCTACGAGTTGCGCCGTCTGCCCGCGCGCCGCGACGTCTATTCCCCCGCCGAAATGGCTCTCTGGACCGACCCGGTCAATCCCTTCGACATCGCCCGCCCGTTCCCGCCGGGCATGCCAAGCTTTTTTTCCTTAGTCAGTCCCATCACCAAAGCCATGGCCGTCGACGTCCACGCTGACCTGCAGGCCGCCTGGGCAGCCCTCAACGCCAACCCCGATCACCCCCGCCGCGCCCAGATGCTCGCGCTCTTTGACGCCATGCCGCCGGAACTGACGATCGCCTGGCCCGACCCCTGGTTGGCCGAGCACTGGCCCCAAACGCTTGCCGAAGCGGATCACCCGCGGCAGAAAGAAACCATCGCTGCCTTCACCGCCCTGGTCGACACTCTGCGCGCGCGTTGGAAGAAAGACCCTAACCTCCAACTGGAAGATCAATTGGCCTGGACGCGCTTTTTCCAGGATCATTACCGCCGCGTCGTCCGCCTGGCCGACGAATCTCCCTGACCCTTTTTTTTCAAGGTTTGGGCAACGTTATGCGTCTCTACATCGTTCGCCACGCCGAGCCTGACTATTCCATTGACTCGCTCACGCCCGCCGGCCACCAGGAGGCCAAGGCCCTCGCCCAGTGGATGGCCAAGCTGAGCCCGGACGTTTTGTATTCCTCGCCCATGGGACGAGCCAAGGACACCGCCCGCTATACCGGTGACCTTCTGGGCATGCCTGTGCACGAAGAGCCCTGGACCGCCGAATTGGGCTGGCTGATTCAGCAGGAGCCGTACGGCCGCTGCTCCGCCTGGGATATGCATGGTCAGACCGTCCGGGCCTGGGATCCGCCGCCGAGCCTGACCAACTGGCCTTCGTATCCGCCCTTGGACAACCCGCTGTTCGCCGAACAGTTTGAGGACTTAAAGAAAAACTCCGACGCCTTCCTCGCCCGCCACGGCTACGTGCGCGAAGGCCACCGCTATCGCATCCTCAGCCGCGAGTTCCAGAAAATCGTGGTCTTCTGCCACGGCGGGTTCGGGCTGACCTGGCTCGCTCACCTGCTGGAAATTCCCGTGCCCCTCATCTGGGCCGGTTTCTTCCTGTCCCCCTCCTCGGTCACGACGGTGCTCTTTGACGAACGCCGCCCCGGCTTAGCCGCCCCGCGCTGCATGCACGTGGCGGAAACCGCGCACCTGTTCGCCCGCGGCCTGCCCGTCTCCATCAGCGGCGTCAAAGCCAATGTGGAGTGATCTCCGCGCGCAGCGCAACGCATAGCCCCACGTGGAAACGTGGGGCCGGCCTTGTGATGGACGTGGCAGTGTTGGCCCGGCCTTCGGTGCTAAAAGGTTCACCCCGTCGCTTACAGCTCAGACATGTCCGTCGCCGCGCCGCTCTCCGCCGCGTTAACGGAAGCCGGCGACGCATTCGCCTTCACCAGCGCCGTCAGCCCGCCGTACACCCTCTGGCCCTTTTCCACCAGGGCCTGCGGCTGATAGCTCTCCGGCACGTACAGCTCGGTGGTTGAGCCGAACTTGATCATCCCGAATCGCTGCCCGCGCTGGAGAATCTGCCCCGTCTCCACGCCGCAGACAATCCGCCGCGCGATCATCCCGGCAATCTGCTTGACCGCCGCCACCGGTTGGTTGCGGGTGGGGTGGAACAGCAGCAGCAGGTTCGATTCATTAACCTGTGCCGATTCGGTCTTCAGCGCGTTTAAGTGTCCGCCGGGCTTGTAGTGGATCGACTCCACCTTCGCGTGGCAGGGGCAGCGGTTCACGTGCACGTCCAGCACGCTCAGGAAAATCCGCACGCACAAGGCCCGCTCGCCGAACCCTTCAAAATGTTCCACCCAGTGGATGGAGCTCACCCGCCCGTCCGCGGGGCTCACCAGCACGTTGCGTTCCGTGGGGATGCGCCGTTTAGGGTCCCGGAAAAAGAGCAATCCGCCCAGCGTAATCACTCCCACCACGCCCACCGCCCACCACCAGCCCACCACCCCGAAACTGACCATCAGCATGCCGCCGATAGCCAAAATAGATAACCAGTCGCGCTTGCCGTATCTGCTTAGCATGGGTGCTTGATCGTTTGGAATGGGGCCGCTCTTACCGCCAGGAAATATTCCCACCGCTGGGGTTCCGGGGCGGACGAATCATAATGACGTGCGCTTGAATTGCCAGTCCTACGCGGTCTTTTTCCCCACCACCCAGCCCACCGCGCCCAGGGCGGCGCTGACCAGCAGGAAAACTCCGCTCCACAGCAGCAGCGAACCCATCGAGCTGGCCATCCCGCTGATCACCCCGACTTCCGAGCCCGTCATGCCCGACACCGCCGCCAGCAGCACCATCACCAGGCTGATGAACGCGCCCCCCAGCAGCCCCGCCAGCAGGCCGCTCTCGGCCGGATCGTAATAGTCGGGAATCGCTCCCAGCGGCACCGCGGTGGCGGCTTCCTGATCCGCCGTCGGTCCTTCCGAGGCGATCTCCTCGAGAATGGCCGACGCCGCCGCCGGCGATTCGGCCGTCCCGCTCATCGCGCTGCTCTGGCTGGTGTCCTGGGGCATGATCTCGTCGATCTGCACGCCCAGGCTCGTGTCGTCGCGTTCATGCGTTAAGTCCAACAGACCGCTGCCCGACCCGATGCTTTCCAGGGACAGTTCCGCGTCGCTGCTGATGCCGCTGCCCGTGCCCACCACCTGCGTCTGGGCCGAGGGGTCCGCCGGTTCGATTTCCCCCGCCTCAAAAACGCTCACCCCCGTGCCGAAGGAACTGCCCGCGGCGCTGCCGGCCTTGCTGCCGGTCGTCGAGTCGTCCACGCTGATCTCCGCCGTGTCGTCCATCACGTCCATCGGGATGCTGCCGGTGCTGCTGGCCAGGTCGATCGGCCCGCCCGTGCTGTCGCCCGATGACTTGATGGCCGGCATGTTCTCCGACAGCGCGTCCACTTCGTCGCGCTTGAACATCAGCTTGTCGCGGTCGCGGAATTGCTGCAGCTGGCCTTCCGTAGCCAGGGACTTGACCTGCTCCACTTCGACTTTGAGCTTTTCCGCCGCTTCTTCCAGCGTGTAAAACATCTTGGCCATGGCACGACTCCTTCTGCTTTGGCGGGATATTTTTCAGGCACTTCCCCAGGTCGTTCCGCAGGGGCTTGCGGCCACCTGTCCGGGGCGACCTGCGGGGGGCCTTCCGGGGGTTCCGGGACTTCCAGGGGCCCGGGTCTTCCGGGGGGCATGCGGCGCCGCTACGCACCTGCACCGTCATGTTCCAGCCGTTCAATGTATTGTATATAAGTATAGCGGACAAGACAGCCGCCTTTTCACTTAACCCGGCAACCTTCGCCATGCCCATTGCCGCCAGCCTCGCCCATTACATCGACCTCTCCTTGCCGCATCTTCCCCATGCCCTGGAGGGGTTCCGCATCGCCCATGTTTCCGATCTCCACGTCTCCCGCCCACGCCGCCGCCATCAGCACCTCGCCTGGCTCTTAGCTTCCCTCCGCCTGGACATGATCGTCCTGACCGGCGACTACATGGACGACCCTCCCGACGAGGATCAGGCCTTTTCCGTTCTCGAATCCATCTGCCGCCAGGCCCGGCCCGCCCAAGGCATCTTCGGCGTCTTCGGCAATCACGACGAGCCCGCCTTCCGCGCCCGCTGCCAGACTCTGTCCGTTCGCTGGCTCTCCAACGGCTACCACCGGTTCCCCAATCTCCCCCTGGAAATCCTCGGCCTGGACCTGGACATCTATAGCCATTCCGACCTGACCGCCGCGCTGCTGGATTGGCCCGCCGAGCCTTTCACCATCGCCGCCCGCAAAAATGCCGAGCGCCCCCTGCGCCTCTTCCTCACCCACCTGCCTACCTATCTGCCCGTCGCCTCCGACCTGGACGTGGATCTGATGCTCGCCGGCCACACTCATGGCGGCCAGTTCCGCCTCTGGCCCGGTCGGCCCATCGTCAATTCCACCGACATGCCCGCCCACCTGACCTCCGGCCTGCTCCGCCATCGCAACACCCTCTGCGCCGTGTCCCGCGGCCTGGGCGAAGCCGGCATTCCCTTCCGCACTTTCTGCCCCCCGCATCTGCCCATCTACACCCTCCGCCGCCGCACCATGCCCAATCGCTATTCCCAGACCATCGAGAACATTCAGCCTTGGTAGCTCCTCTCCGCGCGCCTGCCGCAGTCCGCAAACGCCCAGCCGCAGCTAACACGCTTGTCGTTCAGCCATCTGTTACAATTCCGCAACGGACTTTAATATCTGCCTTGTTTCCAGGAGTTCACTCCCATGCCCGCCGACTATCGCTTTTCCTTCGGTCCCTGGAATATTCACGAAGGCGCCGACCCCTTCGGCCCGCCCATTCGGCCCACCGTGGCCTTCGCCCAGAAGCTGGGTATGTACAAGAGCCTTGGCTTTGACGGCGTGCAATTTCACGACGACGACGCCGTGCCCGAAATCGAAAAACTCTCCCCCGCCCAGATCACCGCCCAGGCCGGGCAAATGCGCAAGGTCTTAGCCGACCAAGGTCTGGTCGCCGAATTCTCCGCCCCGCGCCTCTGGGAAGATCCTCGTGGCGTGGATGGCGGATTCACCTCCAACGATCCGGCCGTCCGGCGCTGGGCCATCGAACGCACCAAGCGCTGCGTAGACGTCGCCAAGGCCCTGGGCACCAACTTCATGGTCTGGTGGCTGGCCCGCGAAGGCACCTACATCCGCGAAGCTAAAAACGCCATCGAAGCCCATAAACACCTTCTGGACGCCCTTAATCAGATCCTCGCCTACGACAAGGAAATCACCATCGCCATCGAGCCCAAGCCCAATGAGCCGATGGACCACGCCTACATCCCCACCATCGGCCACGCCCTGGCCCTGGCCGCGCAGACATCCGACCCGGCCAGAGTGGGGGGGCTGATCGAAACCGCCCATGCCGTGCTCGCGGGCCTGGACCCCTCGGATGAAATGGCCTTTGCGCTGGCCGCCGGCAAGCTCTGGTCCGTCCACCTCAACGATCAGAACGGGCTGAAATTCGACCAGGACAAAGCCTTCGGCGCCGCCGATCTGCGCCGGGCCTACAACCAGGTTCGCGTGCTGGAACTGGCCGACTACCCCGCCACCGGCCGGTTCGTCGGCCTGGACGTCAAGGCCATGCGCACCCAGAAGCCCCAAGTCGCCACCCGCCACCTGGCCAACAGCCGCCAGATCTTCCTGACTCTGGTCAGGAAATACCGGGCCCTGGATAAAGCCCGGGCCGGCCAACTCATCCAGCAACGCGATTACGAAGCCCTGGAAATGCTGATTTTAGAGAATCTCATGGCCCAGTAAGCCTAGGATTACCCGGTACGCCCGCGCAAGATTACTGGGCCCATAGGCGGATCTGAATCTTCTAGAGGTTTATTATTCCCCTAGGATCGATCCCCCTGGACTCTGTAAAATTATGGGCGTGTCCCCGGACAGCGCTCCCCGACGTGGGGAGACCCTGCCTCCGGGAATGCAGGGGCGAGGGCGGGAGGGACGACCATGGCCGTTCGTATGCAGCTTGCCCGAATCTTGATCCGCGAAAACAGCCAGTCCCACATCGTCGAGCTGCGCGAAGTCGGCGGCGACCGGGTGCTGCCGATCTGGATCGGCCTGTTCGAAGCCGCCGCCATCGAACGGCGCTTGATGGGCCAGGTCCCCGTGCGCCCGCAGACCCATGAACTCCTCGAGTCTGTCATCACCGGCTTAGGCGCTCGGCTCGACCGCATTCTGATCAGCGACCTTAAGCACGACGAGCACAATAATGGCACGTTTTTCGCCCGTTTGGTCCTCACCCGCGACGGCGAAACCTTCGACATCGACTCCCGCCCCAGCGACGCCATCGCCTTAGGCTGCTCCCTGGAAGTGCCCATTTTTGTGGAAGAACATGTTCTGGAGCAGATGGTCTCCCCCGAGTCCGCAGCCGAGGAACCCCGCGACGAATCGTCGGAAGAATCGATGGACGAATAACCCCTTGCTCCGACGATGTTTCCATGCCTTTGTCTTTTGGCTTCCTCCCGCCGACCTCACCTGCCCAAAGAAAAGCTAAATCATTCAAACAACGCAGTTTGACATGGGATAACCACGCGTTACACTACCCGGCTCTTCACCGTTTTAGTCCGACGGCGAAGGGGTAACGACCAAGGTCCTAAAGGACAGTCACGGAAGCAGATATGGCTGCCGGCAAGATACGTATCCGAATGGAAGCGTACGATCACCAGGCTCTGGACGCCTCGGCGCGCGAGATCGTCGACCACGCCAAGCGCACCAACGCGAAAGTGGCTGGGCCGATCCCTCTGCCCACCCGCGTCGAGCGTTACACCGTGCTGCGCAGCCCGCACATTGACAAGAAGAGCCGCGAACAGTTTGAGATTCGAACCCATAAGCGCATCATTGATATTTTCGACCCCAACGCCCGCACGGTCGAAGCGCTTAATCGCATGGTGGTCCCCGCGGGTGTATTTGTGAAGATCAAGGCCTGATGCCGTCATCGGGCTTTTTTTGTGGGCTGATTTAAGGATCGCCCTTAAGCAGCCTGACTCATGGGCTCGGGAAAACCACGAGCCCCGGCCAAACAGTCCCGTGATCCTCTGGCGACAACGCCATGATCCGCCCGGCCGGACGAAAGTCACGGTCGGCCCCTGGGAGGTATGTGAACGATGCCCGCGGTACTCATCGGTAAAAAAGTCGGCATGACCCGCCTCTACACCGAGGCCGGCGTCAACGTCCCGGTGACCATTATTCAAGCCGGTCCCTGCCACGTCACGCAAGTGAAGTCCGCCCAGCGCGACGGTTACGAGGCGGTGCAGATCGGCTTCGTGGAAATCAAGCCCCGCGTGTCGACCATGCCCCAGATCGGGCACGACGGCAAGGCGGGCCTGGCACCCCAGCGTTTTCACCGCGAATTCCGCGTCAAGCCCGAGGAAGTGGAAAACTATCCCTTGGGCAAGACCCTGACGGTGGAAGTGTTCGAGGGCGTCCGCTTCGTGGACGTGATCGGAACCAGCAAGGGCAAAGGGTTCCAGGGCGTCATGAAGCGTTGGGGATTCAAGGGCATGTGCGCGTCGCACGGCACGGAACGCAAACACCGTTCCCCCGGCACCATCAGCGGCCGGGCCAGCAACCGCGGCACAGGCAAGCCCAAAAAAGGTATTCGCATGTCCGGCCACATGGGTGACCGGCAGGTGACGGCTCGGAGCCTTGAAGTGGTCGGTCGCGACGCCCAGAACAACTTGTTGTTGGTCCTCGGAGCCGTGCCGGGAGCTAATCAAGGCGTGGTGTTGATTCGGGAGGCCACAAGACTTTACAAGAGCAAGGCGAACCTTGCCAAGGCGTCGTAAGTCCCAACCTCAGCATGGTCCGGCCGCCGGATCACGCTGATCACGGGCAAGATACTGCGACGTCGCGACAACCTGGTCTTGCAGCCGAGTCGTCCCCCTGGCGATGGGCCGTGCGGGCCGGCGAACAAAACGTAACCTTCGCGCGTCCAGAAACCGCGAAGACCGTAGGTGACGAAGATGATCCAGATCCCAGTACATAATCAAAAAGGGCAGCAGGTGGATACCTTGCTGCTGGACGAAAGCCTCTTAGGCGGCCAGGTTCGGCCCGCGCTCTTGAAGCAGGCTTACGTCCGCACCCACTCCAACCAGCGGCAGGGCACCTCGGCGACCAAGAATCGCAGCCGCGTGGAAGGCTCCACCCGCAAGCTCTACCGCCAGAAGGGCACCGGCAACGCCCGCCGCGGCGCCATCCGCACCAACATCATGCGCGGCGGCGGCGTGGCCCACGGCAAGCGCCCCAAGTCCTGGCGCCTGGAAATGCCCATCCGCATGCGCCGCCTGGCCAACTGTAACGCCCTGCTGGCCAAGGCCGTGGACAGCGAAATCAAGATCGTCGATCAGCTCAGCTTCAAGAAGCCCTCCAGCAAGCAATTCTCCTCCCTGCTCAAAGCCCTCAAAGTCGACCGTTCCTGCCTGGTCGCTCTTGCTCATACCAGTGATCCCGTGGCCCTTTCCGCTCGCAACCTCGACCAGGTGTCGGTGGTGCGGGTGGATTGCCTTAATGTGTTTGACCTCTTGAATCACCGTTTCCTTCTGGTGGACAAGCCCTCCCTGGACGCCTACTTGAAGGCCCAGGCCGGCCGGCTGTCCAAGAAATCACAGGAGGCCGCCTGATGCCTCAAGCCACCGACGTCATTAAGCGCCCGCTGATCACCGAGAAGGCGACCTGGGAATCCGAGTCGCGCAATCGCTACTCCTTCCAGGTGGACATGCGGGCCCGCAAGCCGCAGATCAAGACCGCCGTCGAGGAACTCTACAAGGTTCGCGTCGTGCGGATCAGCACCCAGGTCCGCAAGGGCCGGTACGTGCGCACCCGTTACGGCACCCGCAAGGCCCCGTCCTGGAAGCGCGCCACCGTCGAACTGCATCCCGACGACCGGATCGAGTTGTTCTAGCGTAAAAGGATCCGCCGCGCCGGCCCCAAAAAGGCTGGAGAAACGCTGCAAAAGGAATTGTCATGGCCATTCGCATCTACAACAAAACCAGCGCCGGGCGGCGCAACTCTTCGGTCAATCTCCACGTGGAGGTGACCAAGCGGCAGCCCGAGAAGTCCCTGTTGGTTCCCCAGCACAAGAAGCTGGGTCGTAACAACCACGGGGTCATCACCGTCTCCAGCCGTGGCGGCGGCGCCAAGAAGCGCTATCGCGTGATCGACTTCCGCCGCGCCCGCCTCGATGAATCGGCCACGGTCGTGGGCATCGAATACGATCCCAATCGCACCTGCCACATCGCCCTCCTGGAATTCGCCGACGGTCAGCGAAGCTACATCCTCGCCCCCGTGGGCCTGCAGGCCGGCGACACGCTGGTCAGCGCTTCGGAAGTCGCTGATCCTAAGCCCGGCAATGCCATGCCCCTGGCCCGCATTCCCTCCGGCTTAAGCGTTCACAACATCGAATTGATCGCCGGCCGCGGCGGCCAGCTCTGCCGTTCCGCCGGTTCCTACGCCCGCCTGACCAACAAGGAAGGCGACTGGGCCACCCTGGTCTTCCCTTCCGGCGAAATCCGCCAGATTTCCCTGCGTTGCCGGGCCACCGTCGGACAGGTCGGCAATCTGGATCACCAGAGCGTGCGTCTGGGCAAGGCCGGCCGCTCGCGGCACATCGGCCGTCGCCCGCATACCCGCGGCGTGGCCAAGAATCACCACAATCACCCCCTGGGCGGTGGTGACGGCAAGAGCAAGCACAATCGTCCGCCCGCCTCCAAGACCGGCGTGCTGTCCAAAGGCGGCCGCACCCGTAAACACGACAAACCCTCGGACGCCCGGATCATTCGCCGTCGCCGCAGCGTTCGTTATGGCCAACTGGTCCTCTGATAAGGTGAAAACTGGCTAAGCCCCCTGGGGCTGATCCAAGGAAAAAACCATGCCTCGTTCCACGAAAAAAGGTCCGTTCGTCGACCAGAAGCTCTTCCAGAAGGTCGAGCGCCTCAACCAGCAGA
The DNA here is from genome assembly GCA_020851735.1 of Phycisphaeraceae bacterium. Classification (GTDB taxonomy): domain Bacteria; phylum Planctomycetota; class Phycisphaerae; order Phycisphaerales; family Phycisphaeraceae; genus JADZCD01. Next base: position 16,591 of record JADZCD010000029.1, on the reverse strand, counting down.
ATCGGCGCGAGCCGGTCAAGACCTGGGCCCGCGCCTGCACCATCGTGCCGGAATTCGTCGGGCACACCTTCCTGGTCCACAACGGCAAGATCTTCCACAACGTGTTCGTGACCGAGGACATGGTCGGACACAAGTTAGGTGAGTTCAGCGTCACCCGCCTGTTCCGCAGTCACACCACCGGCACCAAGGCCCAGCGCGCCGCCGGCCACATCCGTGGCGGAGCCGCCGGAGCCACCGAATAACGCTTGTTCACCCGATCGCCTTTAGAGGCGAACGGAGGTTTACCTATGGCTTATCAAAGCACACACCGAGGCGCCCGCATCAGCGCCACCAAAGTTCGGCCTGTCCTGAATATGGTTCGGGGCAAGGCCCTGGCCGAGGCTTTGAGCATCCTCGAATATTCCCCCAAGCGGGCCGCGGTGCTCATCCGCCAGGTCCTGCTTTCCGCCCAGGCCAACGCGGATCAGAAGGAAGCCGACGTCCGCCGCCTGGTGGTCGTCTCCGCCTACGTGGACGTGGGGCCCACCATCAAACGCTTCCAGCCCAAGGACCGCGGCCGGGCCCACCAGATCTTAAAACGCACCAGCCACATCACCGTGGCTTTGGATCAGAAATGACAGGAGCCTGGTAAACGACCCGCGGGTCGATGTTCGCCCCGCACGCCTTGATACAGGAAAAAACCATGGGTCAGAAAGTACATCCCTTCGGCTTCCGCGTCGGCATCACCGAGGCTCACAAGAGCCGCTGGTATGCCCCCAAGAAGCTCTACGGCGACCTGCTGGTGGAAGACGAAATGATCCGCCAGTACCTGGATAAGCGCCTTAACCAGCAGCCGAACTTCGCCGCCGTCAGCGACGTCCACATCGAGCGCACCCGCGAAGAGCTGAAGATCATCATCCGCACCGCCCGGCCGGGCATGCTCATCGGCCGCAAGGGGTCGGAAATCGAACGCCTCACCGAGGATCTTCAGGGCATCACCGGGCGCAACGTGTCGATCAACTGCGTGGAAATCGGCAATCCCGACGCCGACGCCCAGCTGGTGGCCATGAGCATCGCCGAACAGCTCAAGAAGCGCGTCGGTTTCCGCCGGGTGATGAAGATGAAAGGCGACGCCGCCCTGGGCGCCGGAGCCAAGGGTGTCAAGATCGTCATGGCCGGCCGCTTGGGTGGCCATGAATTGTCCCGCACCGAAAACTTCCGCTTAGGCTCGATTCCCCTGCAGACCCTGCAGGCCAACGTTGACTACGGTTTCGCCCAGAGCTTTACCACCTACGGCGTGCTGGGCATCAAGGTGTGGATCTACAAAGGCATGTATTCCGAGCAGACCACGCAGGAATACGAATCGCGCGCCGCCGGTGCTCGGGCCCGGGCGCGTGGCAGGATGTAAAAAAAGATTGTCCCGCTCCCCTTGGGAGCGACTGGTTAGAGGAATGACCCATGGCGTTAATGCCTAAACGAGTGAAGTTTCGCAAACAGCAGCGCGGCAAGGTCCGTGGGAACGCCACCCGCGGCAACTACGTGGCGTTCGGCGAATACGGCCTGCAGACCTTAGAAGGCGGCTGGCTGACCGCCCGCCAGATCGAAGCCGGTCGCGTGGCCGCCCGTCACCACCTGTCCCGCGAAGGAAAACTCTACGTGCGGGTTTTCCCGGACAAGCCCGTGAGCAAAAAGCCCCTGGAAACTCGTATGGGCAAGGGCAAGGCCGAGCCGGAGTTCTGGGCCGCGGTCGTCAAGCCCGGCACCGTGCTCTATGAAATCTCCGGCGTGCCCCGCGACCTGGCGGCCACCGCCTTTGTGCGCGTCGCTCACAAGATGCCCTTTAGATGCCGCATGATCGAACGTCGCGCGATGTAACGACCAAACTCAGGCGGAGGCCTCCCTCCCCTTTTTGCTGGGAAACGACGATGAAGAGCGTTGAAGTCCACAAGTTAACGGATCAGGAGCTGACGGTCGAAGTCCAGCGCCTGCGGCACAACCTTTACGAAGTGCGCTGCCAGGCCGTGACCGAGAAGCTCGAAAACCCCATGCAGATCGGCAAGATCAAGCGGGATATCGCCCGCCTGCTCACCGAATCCCGCAGTCGTCAGATCAAGACCAAGGCCTAAAGACCATGAGCAAAACACCCGCGCCAATCACCGCCCGCAAGACCTTGACCGGCACCAAGATCGGCGTTGTCACCTCCGACAAACGCCATCAGACCCGCACCGTCACGGTGGCTTACGCCAGGAAGCACCCGAAGTACGGCAAGTTCCTGCGTCTGCAGACGCGCCTGCAGGTGCATGATCCGGAAAACCAGGCCCACGTGGGCGACCGCGTGGAGATCGCCTCCTGCCGGCCGATCAGCAAGACCAAGATGTGGCGGCTCGTCCGCGTCGTGGAAAAGGCCCCCGTGGAAGTCCTCGCCGACACCCAGGCACCCCAGATTGGCTAAGTCGTTCGTCTATTAGAAAGTCACGATTATGATTCAACCAGAATCCAGAGTGGATGTCGCGGATAACACCGGCGCCAAGATCGCCATGGTGATCCACGTCCTCAAAGGCTCCACCGGCCGCGGCAAGTTCACCCGCAAGATGGCCACCATCGGCGATCGCGTGGTCTGCTCGGTCAAGAAGGCCATGCCCGGCGGCGAAATGAAGGCCGGCACCGTGGTGCAGGGCGTCGTGGTGCGGACACGCTTCCCCGTGCGCCGCAGCGACGGCTCCTACGTCAAGTTCGACCGCAGCGCCATCGTGCTCATCGACCCGGAAGGCAATCCCCGCGGCACCCGTATTTTCGGCGCCGTGGCCCGTGAACTGCGTGAAAAGAACTACATGAAGATCGTCTCCCTGGCCTCGGAGGTTGTCTAAACGACCCTTTGGGCCACGTTTAACAAGAGTCAATCATGCCCCAACACATACGCAAAGGCGACGTCGTGATGGTCACCAGCGGCAAGGCCCGCGGTCAACGCGGAACCGTGCTGCGGGTGCTCAAGGCTGCCCAGCGGGTTCTGGTCGAGGGTGTCAACGTCCGCAAGCGGCACGTGCGCCCCAGTCAGAACAACCCCCAGGGCGGCATCATCCAGAAGGAAATGCCCATCCACATTTCCAACGTTTCGCCCTTGGTCGACGAAAAGCCCACCCGTGTCCGTTTCAAAGTCAACGCCGATGGGTCCAAGGTCCGCCTGGCGGCCAAGTCCGGCCAGACCATCGGTTCACCCTTAAGGAAAGCCCGCTGAGCATTACCGGCCCGCGGCCGCGGCGGCCCCGGCGGAGGCAAGTCAACATGGTCCCCAGACTCAAAGAACATTATCGCGACCAGGTGTGCCCCAAGCTCAAGACCGAACTGGGCGTCACCAACACCCTGGCTCTGCCCCGGCTGGACAAGATCATCCTGACCGTCGGCCTAGGCAAGCAGTTGGAGGGCACCAAACTCAACCCCAAGGCCAAGGAACAGGTCGTCAAGGACCTGTCCGTCATCACCGGCCAGAAGCCGGTCATGAAGCGGGCCAAGAAGTCGGTGTCCAACTTCAAGGTCCGTCAGGGCTATGAAATCGGCGCCATGGTCACCCTCCGCGGCGACCGCATGTGGGAATTCCTCGATCGCCTGATCGCCCTGGCCATCCCCCGCATCAAGGACTTCCGCGGTCTGCCCACCCGCGGGTTTGACGGCCGCGGCAATTACTCCTTCGGCGTCACCGAACAGGGTATTTTCCCGGAAGTCGACTCGGCCAACGCCGAATTCAGCCACGGCATGAACATTACGTTGACCATCCGCAACAGCGATAACAAAAAGTCCTTCCTGTTCCTCACCGAGATGGGCATTCCCTTCGCGAAACCCGAAAAGACCGGCGGAAAAGCCGCCTAAACCTTGCAGTAAGGTAGTCCTATGGCCTGCAAATCCACACTCGAACGCATGAAGCGCCTGACCAAGACCGTCGAAAAGTACCGCCAGTTGCGGGAAAAGATGAAGAAAGAGGGCGACTACGCCGGGCTCCAGAAGCTGCCCCGCGACGCCAGCCCCACCCGCCTGCGCAGCCTCTGTGCCTTAACCGGCCGTTCCCGCGCGGTGTATCGCAAGTTCAAGCTCTCGCGCATCAAGCTGCGGGAACTGGCCCTCCAAGGCAAGGTCCCCGGCATGCGTAAGGCGTCCTGGTAAGAAGCAATTGCACGCCAGCTCACACGGCCGGCCAAGCCCGCCGTTCTCGTACACGGAGTAGCCTCGAATGTCTCTGACTGACACGATAGCCGATATGCTCACCCGTATCCGCAACGGCACCCGCAACCGCGCCGAGCGGGTCGATTGCCGCAACAGCAAGATCTGCACCGGCATCGCCCAGGTCCTCAAGGAAGAGGGCTACATCGATGGCTTTGACGTCATCGCCGACGGCCGCCAGGGCATCTTGCGGGTGGCTCTGCGTTATGGCCCGCGCGGCGAGCCGACCTTCCATCAGCTCCGTCGTCGCAGCAAGCCCGGTTGCCGGGTGTACGTCAGCACCGAACAGATCCCGCGCCCCATGGCCGGCCTGGGCATCGCCATCCTCAGCACCTCCAAGGGCGTGCTGAGCGATCGCCAGGCCCGCGAGGCCCGCATCGGCGGCGAACTGCTCTGCACCCTCGAATAATCAAGCATCGCCCTGAGGATTTCCTATGTCGCGTATAGGTAAAAAACCAATTTCCCTGCCCGGTAACGTCAAGGTTTCCGTCCATGGCCGGGATGTCACCGTCGAAGCCGGCCCCAGCCGCTTGACCTTCACCCACCGCCCGGAAGTTTCCGTCCGCGTGGATGACGCCAAGCGCCAGGTCATCGTCGACCGTCAGGACGACCAGCGCGCCACCCGCGCCTACCACGGCCTGACCCGGGCGATGATCAACAACATGGTCCTGGGCGTCACCGGCGGCTTCAAAAAAGAGCTGGAAGTCAACGGCGTGGGTTGGACCGCCCAGGTCAAGGGCCGCGAAGTGCACTTAAGCGTGGGCTACGCCGACGTCAAGAAAGTGCCCATCCCCCAGACCGTCACCGTCCAGGTCCAGACCAACCGCATCACCGTCACCGGACCCGACCGCCAGGCCGTCGGCCAGTGCGCCGCCAACATCCGCGCCGTCCGCAAGCCTGAACCCTACAACGGCAAGGGCATCAAGTACGTCGACGAACAAATCACCCGCAAGCAGGGCAAGGCCTTTGCCGGCGGTGCAGCCTAAGCAGGCCTGTAACGCAGGCCGAATCGCCGCGACCCCAGCCCCCTGGGCCGCCGCGTGACAGCGAGATTCATCATGAACATCCATTATTTGAAACAAACCCGTCTGGCCCGCCGCAAGATGCGCGTCCGCAAACGCGTGACCGGCACTTCGGATCGCCCGCGCTTAAGCGTCTTCCGCAGCTTAAAGCACACCTACGCCCAGATCATCGACGACGTGGCCGGCCGGACCCTCGTGGCCGCTTCCACCAAGGAAGCCAAGCCCGCCAAGACCTCCAACAAGCAGGCCGCCGCCACCGTCGGCAAGCTCCTGGCCCAGAAGGCCGTGGCCGCCGGCATCAGCCTGGTCTGTTTTGATCGCAACGGTTTGCGTTATCACGGGCGCATCAAGGCTCTGGCCGATGCCGCTCGGGAAGCTGGCTTGAAGTTTTAGATCAAACTCAGGTTTAACGCCGACCTTGTTTAAAACGGTCGGCCAACCCTTGAAGGTAGTCCCATGGCAGAGATGCATGCACCGATCGCAGAGTCTGATGGCTTAGAGCCCACGACTGTCAAAATCTTCCGCACCGCGACCGTGGTCAAGGGCGGACGACGTTTCAGCTTCGGAGCTCTGGTGGTGGTAGGGGACCGCGCCGGCCACGTCGGCATGGGCTATGCCAAGGCCCCCGGTGTTCCCGCCGCCATTGAAAAGGCCCAGAAAGCCGCCCGCAAGAAGCTTGTCGACGTGGCCCTGGAAGGCGGCACGCTGCCCCATCCGGTGACCGCGTCCTATTCCGCCTCCAGCGTCCGGCTGCTGCCGGCCGCCCCTGGCACGGGCGTCATCGCCGGCGCCACCGTCCGCGCCGTGCTGGAGCTGGCCGGTGTCCGCGACTGTCTGACCAAAGCCTACGGGTCGACCAACCAGAAGAACCTCTGCAAGGCCGCTCTGCTGGGTTTGGGTTCCCTCCGTTCCCGCGCTCAGATCGAACAGCTCCGCGGCCGCGGCCTGGATCAGACCACCGTCGAACAGACCATCGAGCTGGGCAAAAAGTACGCTCCGGTTTCAACCTCGCCCGTGGCCCGGCCCGCGCCCAAGCGCCAGGCCCCGCCGACCGATCGTAAGCCGCACAAGTCCAAGTCCCAGCACAAGCCCGACAAAGCCCCCGCCGCGGAAAAGCCCGCGGACGCCTCGGCGCCCGCCGAGAACCCGCAGACTCCCCCGGCCCCCGCGGCTGAGTAAGCCTTATTCGCAAGCTATCGTCGGCCCAGGCCGACAGGAGCAGTTACGCCATGATGATCCATGAAGTCACACCGAAAGCTGGTCGCTACCGCGCCCGCAAGCGCATCGGGCGCGGCCCCGGCAGCGGACACGGCAAAACCTCCGGGCGCGGCACCAAGGGCGGCGGATCCCGTTCCGGTTATTCCCGCAAACGCGCCTTTGAGGGCGGCCAGAGTCCCCTCTATCGCCGCTTCCCCAAACGCGGGTTCTCCAACTTCGCCTTCCGCACCGAATACGCCGTGGTCAACATCGGCGTGATGGATACCCACTTCCAGGACGGCGCCCAGATCACCCCGGCCGACCTGATCCGCGTGGGCCTGATCCCCAACGACCTGCTGCCGGTCAAGGTGCTGGCCACCGGCGAAACTACCAAGAAGTTCAACGTCACCGCGGCCGCGTTTTCCAAGGCCGCCCAGGAGAAGATCACCAAGGCTGGAGGGTCAGCCACGGTCGCTTCGTAAGGCGCGACCACGCCGGTTCCCTCCGCCCCCCGGGCCGCCACCTTCGCCCATCCCGCCCGCCGTGGTCGATCCGCGACGGTTAAAACGCTAGGGCCTCTCCCATGCTTCGAGCTTTCCTGAATATGTGGCGTGTCGCCGAGCTGCGCAAAAAGCTCTTCTTCACCATCTCCATGCTGGCCATCTATCGGGTGGGCTTTAAGATTCCCCTGCCCGCCGTCGATCAATCCGCCCTGCGCAAGTGGGCCGAGAGCATGTCCGGCACCGCCGGCGGCAATCTGCTCGACTACGTCTCGATCTTCACCGGCGGCTCCCTGGCCCATTCAACGATCTTCGGCCTGGGCATCATGCCCTATATTTCCGCCGCCATCATCATGCAGCTCTTGGGCACGGTCGTCGAAAGCCTCAAGCAGATGCAGAAAGAAGGCCCCGCCGGCCGGCAGAAGATTCAGGAATACAGCCGCTATCTGACCGTCCTGCTCTGCATTATCCAGGGCATGTTCTGGATGCGCTTCATCAGCGCCCGCCAGCTGGTTTACGCCGAATACACCTACGGCGCCAACGCCATGATCTTCTGGCTCTGCGGCTTAGTCGGTTTAACCGCCGGCACCGTGTTCCTGATGTGGATCGGCGAGCAGATCGACAAATACGGCATCGGCAACGGCGTGTCCCTGATCATCACCGCCGGCATCGTCGCCCAGATGCCCGTGGCCATCCGCCAGGTGGCCGGCGACTTCTCCTTAAGCGGCGACAGCAGCTTCCGCCTGGACACCGTGATCTTCCTGATCATCGCCTTTGTGGTCGTCGTGGCCGGGGCGATCATCATCACCCAGGGCCAGCGCCGCATCCCTATCCAACAAGCCAAGCACACCCGCGGTCGGCGGGTCTACGGCGGGCAACGCTCTTACCTGCCTCTGCGGGTTAATCACGGCGGCGTCATGCCCATCATCTTCGCCAGCTCGCTGATGATCTTCCCCTCCCTGCTGATCGGCTGGATTCAGGCCATTTACCCCACCAGCGCGGTCGTCGGGTTTATCAGCCGTAACTTCCAGGAACACGGTTACTTCTACATCGTCATCTACATCCTGATGATCTATTTCTTCTCCTACTTCTGGACATCCATCCAGTTCCAGCCCAAGGAAATGGCCACCCAGCTCCGCGATCACGGGTCGTTCATCCCCGGTCTGCGGCCCGGCCCGCGCACGGCCGAGTACCTGGAACTGGTCATGGAACGGATCACCTACGTCGGGGCCGGCTTCCTGGCGCTGATCGCGGTCATCCCCACCATCATCACCAACTCGCTTAACGTGCCCTTTAACGTGAGCACCTTCCTGGGCGGCACGGGCCTGCTGATCGTCGTCGGCGTCATGCTCGACTTGGTCCAAAGGATTGAGGCGAGCCTACTTATGCGTAATTATCAGGGCTTCTTGGCTTCGGGTTCCTCCGGGCGCGGTCCGCGCATCCGCGGGCGGATTCCCACCAGCTAAGGCTCTGAACCCTGAAAACCGCCGCCGGGCCGTAAAGCCTTGGCGGCAAGACACTAAGTTGTCGCCCCGGGCAACTTTGCAACATAAGCGCCCTTGGGTATGATGTTGGGTCTACCCTTTGCCGGCGCGCGGCGGTGAATGTCGGCCATGGGTATTGTGTTAAAGACAGCCCAAGAGATCGAAAAAATGCGCGCTGCCGGGCGCGTGGTCAAACAGGTGCTGGATCACTGCAAGTCGATCTGCCAACCCGGTATAACGACACGGCAGATTGATCTGAAAGCTTTGGAGCTTATCTCCGCCGCGGGTGCGGAAGGATTATTTAAGAACTACCCAACTTATCAGCCCGGCGAAGGTTTTCCTGGCAATGTGTGCATCAGTATTAACCAGGAGGTGGTACACGGCATCGCCAGTGATCGGGTCATCCGCGACGGAGACATCGTCAGTATCGACTGCGGCGTGCGGATGGACGGCTGGTGTGGAGATTCGGCGGTCACCCTCGAAGTCGGGAAAGTGCCGCCGCAAACCCATCAGCTCTGTCAGGTGACCGAACACCTGCTGCGGATCGCGGTGGAAAATGTGCAGCCCGGCCGCCGCTGGAGCCAGATCGCCCGCCTGATGCAGAATTACGCCGAGCAGGCCGGCTTCAGCGTCGTCCGCGAATACGTCGGCCACGGCATCGGACGCAAGCTCCACGAGGACCCCAAGGTCCCCAATTACGTAAGCCCGGAATTGATTCGTCAGGATATCGTGCTTCGGGAAGGAATGGTCCTGGCCATCGAGCCCATGTGCAATCAGGGCTCCGCCCAGGTGATCGAGATGGAAGACGGTTGGACGGTGTGCACCGTCGATCGTCAGCCGTCAGCCCACTTTGAGCACACCGTGGCGGTAACGTCCCGGGGCGCCGATGTGCTGACCGACGGCCGGTGACATGCAACCCTTCGCTTGCCGGGCGGCGAACGTCGCGAGGCGTTCCTCGGCAGGTGAAAAAGAGTAACGGTTAACGAGTGGCCAAGGAAGAAAAAATATCGGTCGAAGGCGAAGTGATTGACGCTCTGCCCAACGCCATGTTCCGCGTCCGGCTGGAGAACAACCACGAAATGGTGGCTCATATTTCCGGCAAAATGCGCATGCACTACATCCGCATTCTGCCCGGTGACAAAGTCACCGTCGAAATCAGCCCCTACGACCTGACCAAAGGACGCATTACCTACCGCCACTAACCCCCGGCACCACCCCGGTATACCCCGGCACCCCCGGAATAAAACACCCCCGGCACACCCCCCGGAAAACAACTTACCCTCGCTTACTGATCCACAGGTGATTTATGAAAGTTCGTAGCAGCGTCAAACGCATGTGTGAGCACTGCAAGATCGTCCGTCGCAAGGGCGTGGTCCGCGTGATCTGCCGCAAGAACCCCAAGCACAAACAAAGGCAGGGAGCCTGATGACCGTCCCTCCGGACGGGGCCGGCTGAGCCCCGCCTCCGGTGGCCCCCTGATGTCAGCGTCCTGACAAGCCGCTTGCCTCCAACGTTGCCCGACCCCAGGAGTCCTTGAACATGCCTCGTATCGCCGGTGTCGACATTCCCGACAACAAGCCCATCCGGATCTCCCTGCGTTACATCTACGGCATCGGCCCGACCAATGCCGCGGCTATCCTCAAGGAAGCCAATATCGACGGCCAGACCCGGGCCAACAAGATCACCGAAGAGCAATTGGCGCTGATCGCCGGCATCATCGACAACAACCACATTGTCGAAGGCGCCCTCCGCCGGCAGACCGCCCAGAACATCACCCGCCTCCGCGACGTCCGCTGCTACCGTGGCGACCGCCACCGCCGCGGCCTGCCCGTACGCGGCCAGCGCACCAAGACCAACGCCCGCACCCGCAAGGGCCGGCGCAAAACCGTGGCCACCAAGAAGGCGGTCAAGGCCAAGTAAATATTCCGCGCCGCGCGGCCGCCAGGTCGCCCGGGCATTTTCCGCAATGGACTCTCCGGGCGGCGTGACCGCCCGCTTAAAGGGATGCTTCGATGGGAAAGAAAGTTCGCAAAGTCCGACGTCACGTGGTCCGCGGCATCGCCCATGTCAAGGCCACCTTCAACAATACGATTGTCACCATCACGGACATGAACGGCGAGACCGTCGCCTGGGCGTCGTCCGGGTCCATCGGCTTTAAGGGCTCGCGCAAGAGCACGCCCTTCGCCGCCACCCGCGCCGCCGAGGAAGCCGCCAACACCGCGGTGAAGATCGGCATGCAGGAAGTGGAAGTCCGCGTCAAAGGCGCCGGCTCCGGCCGCGAATCCGCCGTCACCGCCCTCCAGCGGGCCGGCCTGAAGATCACCGCCGTGGAAGATCGCACCCCGATCCCCCACAACGGCTGCCGCCCCCCCAAGCGCCGCCGCGTGTAAGGTCGGAGCGAACGAAATCCCCCCGCCGGCACGCGCTGGCGGACGTACGGTACTGTTCATCGCCCTTCGGGAATAGAAGCCTCGATCAAGTCCAGCAGCTGGTCGTTACGGCGTGCTTCCCGATCGGTTCCTTGGATCAGCAAGGCCTGCTGGCTAATGTCGGAGACGAGCACATGCGCATGAGATGGCGTGGTTTGGAACTGCCTACCCGGGTTGTCCCTGACTCCCAGGCGAATACTTCCACTTTCGGGAAGTTCACGATCGAACCCTTCGAGCGCGGCTTTGGCACCACCGTCGGCAACAGCCTCCGCCGCATCCTGCTCTCGAGCCTCGAAGGCTCCGCGGTCACCGCCCTGAAAATCAAGGGCGCTCAGCACGAATTCACCAGCCTCGAAGGCGTGATGGAAGACGTCACCGACGTCATCCTCAACGTCAAGAACATGATCGTCTCCATGGAGGGCGAGGAGCCCAAGACCATGCGCCTCCAGGCCGAGGGCCCCGGCGAGGTCACCTGCGAGCTGATCGAGGCGGACACCTCCATCACCATCCACAACAAGGACCTGGTGCTGGCCACCCTCACCAAGGAAGTGGATTTCGACATGGAATTCGCGGTCAAGAAGGGCCGCGGCTACCTGCCCGCCAGCGAGCAATACCAGGAACGCGGCGATCAGGAAATCGGCTGGATTCCCGTCGACGCCATCTTCTCCCCCGTCCTCCGCGTCCGCTACAAGGTGGAAGACACCCGCGTGGGCCAGAAGACCAACTTTGACAAGCTGACGCTGGAAATCTGGACCAACGGCACGGTCACACCGGAGATGGCCCTGGTGGAAGCCGCCAAGATCCTCCGCAAGCACCTGAATCCCTTCGTCCAGTATTTTGAGATCGGCCAGACCGTGGCCAGCGAGACCGCCACCGCCGCCGCCAAGGTCGAGGAAGACCTCTTAAGGAAACTGCGCATGCCCATCGCCGAGCTTGAACTTTCTGTGCGTGCCAGCAACTGCATCGAATCCGCCGAGATCAAGACCGTCGGCGATCTGGTCCAGCGCAACGAGCAGGATCTCTTAAAGGTCCGCTCCTTCGGCAAGACGTCCTTGCGGGAAGTCAAACGCAAGCTGACGGACATGAATCTGTCGTTGGGCATGGAAATGCCCGAGGAGTATAAGAGCACCGCCGCCCCGCAGCCGTAAACGCTGGCGGGGTTTGGCGGTCGTCACGCTTACCAAGTCCGCTCGCCCGGGTTGGCGCCGCTGGTTGAAAATCAGGGCCCCTCGGCGGATGGGAGGTTTCGGTCATGAGACATCGTGTTGCCGGTTACAAGCTCGGTCGTGACAGTGAACATCGCCTGGCCATGCGCCGCAATATGGCCATCGCCTTCTTCACCCACGGCCAGATCACCACCACTCTGCCTCGGGCCAAGAGCGTTCAGCCCTTGGTCGAAAAGCTGATCACCATCGCCAAGCGTGGCTCCCTGCACGCCCGCCGCCAGGTGATCCAGGCCCTGGGCAATCCCTTCCTGGTCGATTTCGACGTCAAAACCGTCGATCCGGCCGAGGTGCCCCAGTACAAGATCAACCGCTACGGCGAACTGACCCGCGGCCCGCGCGTGGTGCAGAAGATCTTTAACGAGATCGCCCCCAGCTACAGCGACCGCCAGGGCGGCTACACCCGCATCGTCAAGCTGGCCCGCCGCCGCGTGGGCGATGGCGGGGCGCTCTGCGTTCTGCAGCTGGTCGGCAAGGAAGAGGGCCCGCAGGTCGCCGGCCAGTTCTCCCGCCGCCGCGACAAGGCCAATCACCGCATGGAATATGCCGCCAAGCTCCGCAAGGCCAAGGCGGCCGAACCGGCGGCACCGGCTTCCGCGTAAGCACGCGCTTTAGCTCCGCACGAAAAACCCAAACCCACGGCCTTTTCGCCGTGGGTTTTTTTGTTTCCACCCCCCAGGCTGCACGGACCGTAAAAACGAGTATTTTAAGAAAGCAGGTTCCCGTAATCTGATTTAGAACGATTCGCCCTGACAAAAATTTCGGAGTGCCTTCGGTGAAAAAGACCATCGGCTTCATCGACGAGTTCCTCGACAACTGGCATGCCAACAATTACCCCCAGTTCATCCGCGACAGCGCCTTGGGCAAAGACTTTCAAGTCACCCTCGCCTGGGAATTGCGCGCCCCGGCCACGGGCCTGAACATCGACCAGTGGTGCGCTAAGCAGAAAATCGCCAAGGCCAGGAGCATCGAACAGGTGGTGGCCGAGTGCGATTGCCTGCTGGTGCTCGCCCCCCGCAATGCGGCCGTGCACGAACAGCTGGCGGACCTTCCGCTGCGCAGCGGCAAACCCGTCTACATCGACAAACCCTTTGCCCCCAGCTTGGCGGCCGGCCGGCGGATGTTTGAAAAAGCCGGCGCCTACAAAACCCCCATGTTTTCCTCCTCGGCCTTGCGCTTCGGGTCCGCTCTGCAGAAAGCCCTGGCCGGCCCGCTGGCGGATAAGTCCGTGGACTTCGTTTCCGTGCGCGGGTCCGGCGAGTTCGTCGAATACGCCATCCACCAGTTGGAGATGCTGGTGATGACCCTGGGCCTTGGCGCCTGCCGGGTCATGCACGTCGGCAACGCGACCACGCGCCTGCTGCTGGTGGATTATCCCGACGGGCGGCGGGGCACGATTCAAGTCGGGCCCGGCCTGCCCTTCCAGCTCGCGGCCTCCTGGGTCAAGCCCGGCGGCGGCGGTTTGTGTCTGGACACGATGGATGACTTTTTCCCGCGTTTTATTGACGCCATGCTCGTGTTCTACAACACCCGTCAGCCCCAGGCCCCGCCCAACCAGACGCTGGAGATCGCCGCCCTCCTGGAAGCGGGCGTCCAGGCCCTGGCGCGCCCGGGCGAATGGGTGAACGTGCCCAAGGCCTAAGAGAATTCTCTCCGCCCTGGCCGCGACGATTTTTGGGGCGCGCTAAGCGCCAGGGCTGTCTCGACGCCTGCTCGCTCTTGGGCTACCATCCTCCCATGGCTCGCCGATCCTCTCAGCCCGCGCCAGCTGCCTCCGCGCCGTCGGCCCAGGTGCGCATCCTGGTTTTATACGGCCCGGAGCTGATGCTCCGCCGCGAGCGATTTGAAACGCTCTGTGCCGATCTTCGCCAGCAACACGGCCCGCTGGACCCGACCTACTTCGACGGCGCCACCGCGCCGCTGGCCGACGTGTTGGACGATCTGCGCACGCCTTCGCTGCTGCAATCGCACAAACTCGTGGTGGTCGATAACGCGGCGGAATTCGTTAAGAAGCACCGCCCGCTCTTAGAACGCTACGCCCAGACGCCCGCGGAGTCGGGCACGCTGGTTCTGCGCGATGAGACGTGGCACAAGGGCAACCTGGATAAGTTGATCCTGAAGGTCGGCGCGATTGTGCGCTGCGATCCTCCCGGCCGCGCCGAGGCTAAGGCCTGGGTCCAGCGCCGGATTCAAAAGGCCTATCAGCGCCGCATCACGCCCAAAGCTGTGGACGTGTTGCTCCAACGCATGGGCTCGGAGTTGATGCTTTTGGACGCGGAGCTGGCCAAGCTCGCCTCGGCCGCCCCGGACGATCAACCGATTGACGAAGCCCTCGTCGAACAAATGGTCGGCCGCAGCAGCGACGAAGAAGCCTGGATCATCCAGGAAGCCTTTCTCTTGGCCCTGGCTTCTACGTCCGCACGCGCCGTGGGCTCAGCCCCCGCGGCCGGCTCGCCCGGGGGGCGTGCCTTGGCCCCGGTTCTGGAAAAACTAAGCGATTTGGTGAACTTGGCCGGGCAGTCGGAGGTGCTGGTGACCTACGCGGTGGCGGACCTTTTCCGCAAGCTGCATTTGGCGGCCCGGATGCGCCGCCAGGGCGTGCCGGAGCCCAAAATAGCCGCGAATCTGCGCCTGTTTGGCCCACGCCAGTATGCGTTCCTAAAGGCCGCCCAGAAGTTAAATGCGCGGTCGGCGGACTACCTGTTTGACCAGATCATCGCCGCGGACCGGCGGGCCAAGAGCGGGCTGGGCGAACCCTTGCCTAATCTTCAAGCCTTTTGCGTTCTTTTGGCCGATGAACTTTCCGGGTAGACTGTTCTGATGCCCATGGATGGGCTGGCGCGTGCACTCGCCCCAACGCGCTTACCGCAGGAGGCGGTCATGTTCAAAAAACTATCCCTGCTGGTGTCGATCTTCATCCTGGCTGTGATGGCATTTATGCCCTTGGCAGGCTGCAGCGCGTTTTCATTCTTAACCGGCGGCGACAAATCGCCCCCCGCCACGGACGCCAAGTCCGCGGCCGCGACGAATCAGGAAGGCGCAGCGGCGTCAGCGACGGATGCGGCGGCGGAAGGCGACGGCACGCCGCCCGCCCTGGGCACGGAGGCGTACGCCAAGCAGCTGACTAAAGCGCTGGACAAAACGCAGGCGGGCGCGTCGGCAGGCGACGGCGCACAAGGTGTTGGTGCTTCGGATGCCCAGCGACCGTCGGAGCCGCCGGAGATTCTCTGGATTGATTTAGTTCGCACCGCCCGCGCGGAAAATAACCCGGAGAATACTTCCGGGGGCGCTGCCGCCACGCAGCCGGCGCAGGCGATGGGCCAAGCGGTTGCGGCGGTGCCGGTGGTGGAGCCTGTACCTGCCGCGGCTGCCTCCAACGCTGACGCAACGGCGGTGGCTTTGGCGTCCGCGGCCAATAGCGCGGTGGCTGCTCCCGAAGTGGAAGCGGCGGATGCGATGGCGGCCCAAGCGACGGATGCGCGGGTGCAGCCGGCGGTTAATCGCGAAAAGCTCTTAGAGCAATATGTTCACTCCCTGCGCGCGGGCTCGGATCCGATCTGGAATCGGGCGGTGGCGGCGTCGCACGTGTCGCTGGTGGATTCCCGATATCCGTTTGATCCGGCTGATTTTCCGGAGCTGACCAATCCGGAGAGGGCCAGTCTGCTGCGCTATACCCAGCTGATGCACCTGCTGCAGAACTCCTTGTTGTCAGCCGGGCGGTTTGACCGGCAGATCGTTATGAGGCAGGTGGACGAAGTGTTTGCCGCGCAGCCGCTGCGCATTCGCCGGGTGGAACTCTGCCGGCGGGTGGATGGCTACGGCATCTACGATCCGGTGCCGTCGCGGACGCTGCTGGTGGGGCGTGATCATCGCCTGATTGTCTATGTGGAGCTGGATGACTTTACCTCGGTGGGGAAATCGGACGGCAGTTTCGAGGTTAAACTCGCGCAGGAATTGTCGCTGTTTAACGAAGCCGACGGCTTGGCGGTCTGGCGGCAGCCGCGAGTGGAAATTGTCGATCAGTCACGCAATCGCCGGCAGGACTTTTTCATCGTGCAGGTGATCGATCTGCCGGCACGCTTGACGGTGGGCAAATTCATCCTCAAAACCCGCATCACCGACCTGCATAACCAGACGCTGGACGAAACCTCCTTGTCCCTGGAGTTGGTGGCTGACCACACGCTCACGCTGCAGCCGGCGGCGCCGCTGACGACACCGTAAGGGGCGGGGGTCTGGTGGATTGTCATTCCATTAGCCCACGGACGTTTTTGAAAATGTCCGTGGGTTTTGATTGAGCCCAGGGAAGGAATCCCTGGGCTTTATTTTTGAGGCACTAAGGCAAGCAAGGCAACGCAGGCAAGCCGGAAGGCATTGAGCCGGCCCCGCATTTCCATGCGGGGCTGGGAGAACCGAGGCAACCAGACACCCAGGCATGGCAATGCCTGGGCTTGTCCCCCGGAAGGGGCGCGCGGGACAAGCTCGCTTACCGGGGGTTTCCTCCCAATAACGAGCTTGGCCGCGAACGCTTGAACTGTCTTTGGTGCT
>JADZCD010000028.1 GCA_020851735.1 Phycisphaeraceae bacterium | reverse complement strand
TTGGAAGCAGGTCCGGGTCATTCCGGTCCAACGTCTGACCGGAACCAGGGACCAGTACCTTTAACCCCGCCCCATGTGTAACCTATGTATCCTATACACCTGTTACCCATGTCCCTTGAATGAACAGCGCAGCGTTCCCCCCCTTTATTTTCCCTCAATTCCACTGGGGCACGAGGACTTAGCCCCAGGCACCCAGCGGATACTTCCGGGGGGGGAGTCCGGGGGTTAATGGCGATATTCGTCGTCGAATTCGTCGGGGACGCTGCCGTCGTCGTCTTGGTCATCGTCGGACGAGTCGGCGTCATCGGTGGGGGCGTTGTCGGTGGCCTGGGCGGCGGCCTGGGCGTCGGCTTCGGCCTGGGCCTGGAGGGCGTCCCATTCCTCGAGGGTCATGGTGACCTCGCGGGCCTGGGAGCCTTTGTGTTCGCCGATCAGCCCGGCCTGGGCGATCTGCTCGATTAAGCGTGAGGAGCGGGTATACCCGATGGCCAGGCGGCGCTGCAGGAGGGAGACGGACCCGCGGCGGGTTTCCAGGACGATGCGCACGGCATCGTTAAAGAGCGGGTCGCGTTCGTCGGTGAATTCCTCGTCGGGGTTGGAGGCGTCCACGCCGCGCAGCTGGATGAGCTGGGGCTCAAAGCTCTGGGTGGCGACGTTCTTAAGGAACTTGACCACGCGGCGGATTTCGGGGTCTTCCACGAGCGTGCCCTGGGCGCGGATGAGCTTCGAGGAGCGGGGGCTCAGGAAGAGCATGTCGCCGTGGCCGAGGAGAAGCTCGGCGCCTTTTTGGTCCAGCACAATGCGGGAGTCTAAGCCGGAGGCGACTTTGAAGGAGATCCGGCAAGGCATGTTGCCCTTGATCAGGCCGGTGACGACGTTGGCCTGCGGGCGCTGAGTGGCGAGGATCAGGTGGATGCCCACCGCCCGGGCTTTCTGGGCCAGGCGGACGATAAAGCCCTCGGTCTCCTTGTTGGTCATGATCAGGTCAGCCAACTCGTCGATGACGAAGACCAGGTAGGGCAGCTTCTTGGGGATGTGGGCTTCCTCAGCCTCGGAGGTGGGGCTGAAGCGTTCTTTAAGATCTTCCCAGGACAAGGCGTTGTACCCGGCGACGTCGCGCACGCCGGCTTCGGCCAGCAGTTCGTAGCGCTCGTCCATCTTGGTGGTGGCCCATTCGAGGATGGCGGCGGCTTTGCTCATTTCCGTGACCACCGGGCACATGAGGTGCGGGATGTCGCGGAAGAGGCTCATCTCCACCATCTTGGGATCGACCAGGACGAGTTTGAGCTCGTCGGGGCGCTTGGTGTAGAGGAAGGAGCTGATGATGGAGTTCATGCACACGCTCTTGCCCGACCCGGTGGTGCCGGCGATCAAGATGTGGGGCATGGTGGTCAGATCCTGAATCAACGCTGAGCCGGAGGCGTCCTTGCCCAGATACATGGGCAATTGCATGGCTTTGGATGTCTCGGGCTGGGCGGTCATCAGTTCCTTGAGGCGGACTTTTTCCTTCTTGAGGTTGGGCACTTCAAAGCCGACGGTGTCCTTGCCGGCCGTGTTGGGAACGATGCGCAGGTTGTGGGCTTTTAGAGCGCGGGCTAAGTCGGAAGCCACGCGGGCGACCTGGGCGACTTTAGTGCCGGGGGCTAAGCGCACTTCGTAGAGGGTGATGACCGGCCCGGAGTCGATGCCGACCACTTCGCCCTGGATGCGGTATTGGGTGAGGGCGGATTCGAGCAGGACAGCCTGTTCGCGGACGAGGGATTCCATCTCGGCGCTGAAGCTGTGCTCGGGATCGAACAGGAGATCGAGGGAGGGGAACTGATACCCGGAAAGGTCGACGGGGCGTGCGGCGGCGAAGGCGGAGGCGTCCGAGGGCTTGGACTTGGCGGTGAAGTTGATGGGCAGCTGCTTGATTTTGGCGCGCAGGGCTTCGGGATCGAACTTGCGCTGCGCGATGTAAGCGCCGGGAGCATCGCCCCCGGAAGCGCCCCCGGAAGCCCCCGGAAGATCCCCATCGGTGTCGAGCGTTTTCCCGCTTTCCTTTTCCGGGGCGTCGGGGTCGTCCAGTTCCGCGTCGACCACGGCGGCGTCGTCATCGTCGTCGTCGTCAGCGGCGAGGGTGATGGTGTTTTGATCGGGGTTGAAAGGCTCGGTGGCGCCTAAGCCGCCGGCATCTTCGTCGATGTGTTCCATGTCGTCGTTGCGGCGACCACGGCGCTTGCGGGCGGGGGAGTCTTTGTCCGCCACGGAAGCGGAAGGTCTTAGGAACCCGCCGGCGGCGCCGGCTAAGGCCAGGCCGCGGGCCCGCCACTGGACGGGGTGCAGCAGGCGGCCGGTGAGGATGGCGCCGGCGGCGAGGATGAAGCGATCAGCGGCCAGCAAAGCGCCGACCCAGAAGCTGACTAAGAGGACCAGCACGGTGCCCAGCATGGCAAAGCGCGGGAGCAGTTCGTTGACGACGAAGTACGCCACTAAGCCGGGATCGGCCAAGCCGGGGCGACCCTGGGCTAAGAGGTGCGTAAAGCCGCTGGTGGCCACCACCATCAGGACCACGCCGATGCAGCGGAGGATGGGCTGATTGACGGGCTTGCGGACGGCAAAGGAAACCAAGGCGGACAGGTAGGCGATCATGCCGATCCACAGGCCGGGCCCGAGCATGCGAAAGGCCCGGTAGGCCACGACGGCGCCGAACTTGCCGACCCAGTTTTCAATGGCAGGCTTGCCGGTGAAGGCATCGGGGGGGATGACCATGTGAGGGCCGGGGGGATCGGAGGGGGCATAGCTAAAGAACGCGGCAGCCAGGAGGAGCCAGGCGCCGGCGAAGCAGATCCAGACCAGATAAGGTGCGATCTGGCGGGGGTTTATGTCTTTGACAGCTTTGCGTTTTTTGGCCATGAAAATCAGCTCGCAAGGCGGGTTACGCCCGGGGCAAATGGGCGCAGGGGATCCATACGTATTGATCGCGCCGCATCAGATAATGATCGGGCAAACGGCGGCAAAGGCAAGAAAAGAAGGGGGAGGGGAATGGGGGAATTTGGCGATTTGGCGATTTGGTGAAGTGGCGATGTGGGGAGGCGGGGAAGGGGGTCAGATTGAAGAAGGCTTAGAGCGCAAGGCCAGGCGAAGCCAGCACCAGAGGCACGGCAATATGGCGAACAGGACGAGGAAGTACGCCAAGCTGATCGACAACGTCCAAGCGGTCGTATCAGGTGATTCTTGGGACGGACGAATAAGGCGGTAATAGATGCCCCAAGTATCCCCAAAACCAGCTACCTGTGGTGCTGAGTCATCTTGGCCAGCAGGACCGATGTAATAGGTGCTTCCGGTATAGGGCCCAAGGGAATTGTTGAAGAACACCAAGCGGACACTCGGCTGGTTCATGATGCCGACATAGAAGTGGTCGGTTAGGGTCAAACGATGTTGGACGGGATCAAAATGACCACGGCCCGCGGTCAGGCCAAGTGCGCATGTGATGGCCAAACCAATGACGGAGACTAAGACGGCAAGATTGAAGATGCGGTGGGCCATGGATCAATCGTAACTGAATACATTTTCCTGCCATGACGGCAATGGGGCAATGCTGATTTGACACCCGGTATTGGGAATACTGCCTTTCCGCAAAAAAAGCCCGCGGCCCGTTTGACGGGGCCGCGGGGCAACACAAGGACCGCCAAGATTTAAGCCCCCGTCCCCCCGGAAGTGATCCCCGGAAGTTCAGCCATCGGAAGCGTCCGAACCGGTCCCACCTTTCCAGGTGGGGCTTAACCGAGCCTGCCAACCGGCCCCGCATGTTCATGCGGGGCTTAGCCGAATCCGAAACTCCCCCGCAAGCGGTCGAACGTGACCCTTACATCGGCAGACGAAGCGTTAATGTGAATCAACCAATTCAGGTTCCCACGTGCCATCCACGAATCCCTGCAACTTACGAGCCCGGACCGGGTGTTGGAGCTTACGCAGCGCCTTGGCCTCCACCTGACGAACACGCTCGCGGGTAACCTTGAAAATCCGGCCGACTTCTTCCAGGGTGTACGTATAACCGTCGCCGATGCCGTAACGAAGCTTAATGATCTCGCGTTCACGATAAGTTAAGGTTTTAAGAACCTGCTCGATGCGGTGGCGAAGCATGTCCTGGGCGGCTTTGTCCGAGGGGTTCTCGGCGGATTCGTCCTCGATAAAGTCGCCGAAGTAGGAGTCCTCGCTTTCGCCGACGGGCCGATCGAGGGAAATCGGGTGGCGGGAGATTTTCATCACCCGGCGGACCTCGGAGATGGGCATGCGGGCCTTCTCGGCGATTTCCTCGATGGTCGGTTCGCGGCCCAAGTCCTGGAGCAGGGTCTTGGCGATGTTCCGCAGCTTGCTCATGGTTTCAATCATGTGCACGGGGATGCGGATGGTGCGGGCGTGGTCGGCGATGGCGCGGGTGATGGCCTGGCGAATCCACCAGGTGGCGTAGGTCGAGAACTTGTACCCGCGCTTGTATTCGTATTTGTCCACGGCCCGCATCAGGCCGGTGTTGCCTTCCTGGATGATGTCCAGGAAGGACAGCCCGCGGTTGCGGTACTTCTTGGCGATGGAAACGACCAGACGCAGGTTGCCGCCGGACAGATCGCGCTTGGCCTGTTCGTATTCCTCGAAGACGGTGGCGATGTCCAGCACGCGGGCCTGGAGTTCGTCAGGCTCTTCGAGGATCAGGGTGCGCAGGCCGTTGAGCTCTTCCTGCATCACCATGACGTCTTCGGGATCGAACTTGTCGGGCTTTTCCTGGGCCTGGGCGAGCAGGCGGCGGAGTTCGAGCATCTTTTCCTTGATGGCCCGGAGCTTGCGCATCAGGGGCTGAATCTTGCTGGTGCGCAGGGACAATTCCTCGATGAGCGTGGCCATCTTGCGGCGGCGGGTGGCCATGGCGGCGAGGATGGCTTCGGGGCTGATCTTGGATTTCTTCTTGCTTTCTTCCAAGGCCAGCCAGTCCTGGCGATCCAGTTCCAGGAGGCGGCGGATGGTCTTGAGGTTTTCGGGAATGCGGGCGGCGATCTTGCCCTTGGCGTCGTCCTCGGCGGTGGAGATCTTCATGGTGCGGTCAAAGGGCAGGTCGCCGGCGTTGACCATTTCCAGGATTTCCACGGCCTGGTCGATGCAGTAATCGCTCTCGAGGGTCTTGCGGCGGAAGATCATGCGGGTGACTTCGATCTTCTTGGCCAGGCGGATTTCTTCTTCGCGGGTGAGCAGGCTGATCTCGCCCATCTGGGTCAGGTACATGCGCACGGGGTCGTCGATGCGGCGATCGGAGGCTTCCTGGAGGGCCTGGGCGAGGTCCTGGCGGATTTCCTCCTCGTCCACGGGTTCGACTTCCTCGCCCTCGATGGGGGCAGCCACTTCGGGAATGGAGGAGACCACGGCGTTGAGGGCGACGGCGTTGGGGTGGGTGGAGGAATCGACCAGTTGAACTTTAAGCGTGTCCAGACGGGCCAAAAGCTCGTCGATGCGTTCGGGATCGACCAGTTCGTCGGGCAGGCAGGCGTTGAGCTCATCGTAGGTGATGTAGCCGCGGGCCTTGCCGGTTTCGATCAATTCCGCCAGGGCGGGGTGAGTTTGTTCGACGATCACGTGCGTTTACTCCTCAAAGCGTTCAATTCAGGGGGTGGGGGGTTAATTTCGTCCGGGGTTCGTGTTTTTCGAATTCCTTTTTTTCCGCAGGCCGGAGTTCCGAATCCCGCTCGCGGCGGGCTGGGGATACTTCCGGGACGGGGTATTGCTGGCCAAGTCGCCTCTGCCGGGGGTTGCCTACGGGAATCGCTTCCGGGGGTGGGCATCGCTTCCGGGGGCGGGGGTCACTTCCGGGGGTTACTTCCGGGGGCGGGGGCGTTTTAGGCCCGGGTAACGCAATGGCGAGGCGGTGTTGCGATTGTGCTCCAGGATTTCGTTGTTACTGAGAGTCGGGTCGACGGGCTGACCTTGACCGGTCAGAGCGCTGACCAAATCTCCCCTTCTTTTTTGATACTCCCGATTCTGGTGGAAGACCAGAAGAGTTTTGGCTAAATCGTTCATTAAACTTTCCAGGGTCACGCCCGAGCCTTCCATCTTCTGCTCGACCTCCCGCTCCATTTCGGTAGCCAGGGCGGCCAAGTCGGTTTGGCCATCGTGAGCCAGATCGCCCAGCAGGCCGGTCAACGTCAGTTCCTGTCCCTGCTGCATCAACTCGTGGATGCGCTGATACAACCGTCGAGCGGAGGAGGAAATCAACTCCGCGGGAGTAATGGTCTCATCCAGAAACCGACCGTCGGAAAGCGTCATATGGAACAGGGAAGGTTGACGGATCAAACAGCCTATGAGCTGCCTTTCCGCAGCGGCGAAACTTCGGATTGTACGCTCGTCAACCCCCAAATCAATATTGTTAAGTGCGGAGTTATCGGGTGTGGAAGTTGTGGGGGATTCCTGGGCCCCGGCATGACGAATGGGCGCCGGCCGAGCGGGCGTCTTGGCCAGGAGGGTGCTGATGGTGGCTTCGTCGATTTTGAGGAGGTTGGCGATGCGTTGGACGATCATGGCCCGGCGGATGGGGCTTTGGCGGCCTAGACCCAGGCGGGCGAGGTTCTGGAGGTAGGATTCGGCGAGCTTTTGCCGGCCGGTGAGGGTCGTGGCAGCCTCGAAATCCTGCTGGAAACGGGAAAACTGGTGGGTTAAGGCATCGGCGGCCTCTTGCACGGAATGGTTCCAAATCTCTCGGCCATCGGGCAGGCCAAGAAGTTCGGCGGGGTCCATTTTGGCTCCGCCGGGGCCTTCGGGCAGGACGGCGACGGCGACGTCGAGGTCTTCGGTGAGGAAGATTTCCAGGGCGCGGTCGGCTGCCTTTTGGCCGGCTTCGTCGGCGTCAAAAATCAAAACGACTTTTGCCGCATATCGCCGTAGCTCGCGGGCGTGCTCGGCTGTGAGTGCGGTGCCGAGGGTAGCCACCACGTTGCTGATGCCGGCCTGATGGCAGGCGATGACATCTGTATACCCTTCCACCACGACGGCGACTTGGCTGTCGATGATGGGTTTTTTCGCCCGATGCAGGCCATAGAGGGTGGAAGACTTGCGGAAAAGGAGCGTTTCGGGGCTGTTGAGGTATTTCGGTTCGTCTTCCTCGCGCAGGCGGCGGGCGCCGAAGGCGATGGGTCGGCCGAGGGCGTCGAGAATGGGGAAGATCAGGCGGTAGCGGAAGCGGTCGATCATGCCTTCGCCGGTGCGGCGGTTGGAGAGCAGGCCAGCCTTTTCCAGGGCCTGGGTGGACCAGCCGCGATTGCGGGCGGCGATGGCCAGGCGATCCCATTCATCGGGGGCAAAGCCAAGCTCGAAGGCTTCGGCCATGTCGGCGCTGACGGCGCGGCGGGTGAGGTAATCGCGGGCGGGCGTGCCGACGGAGGCATCGCGGAGCATGGCCCGGAAGAATTTAAGGGCCTGATCGTTGGCTTTGGCCAGTTCCTCGCGTTCGTCGCGGCTGGAGGAATCGGCATGGGGGGAGAAAGTGCTGGTGGGAAGCTTGACGCCCGCGCGTTCGGCCAGATAGCGAAGGGCTTCGGGGAAGGGCATCTTGTGGTAATTCATGACGAAGCTGAAGACGTCGCCGCCGGCCCCGCACACAAAACACTTATATATCTGCTTAGCTGGAGAGACATAAAGCGACGGGTTATGGTCCTCATGGAAGGGACAAAGGCCCATGAACTCACGGCCTTTGGCCCTGAGGGCCACCTGTTCGCCAACCAGCGCGACGATATCCGTCGCCTGTTGTACCAGTCGTTTTGGATCTTCTGCTATGCCCACAAAAGACAACCCCGACTCGCCTGTCCGCAAGCCTATGTTGGTTTGTTCAGAACGCCACGTTAATCCAATGGGTTAGTGGAAGAAGGTCGCTGGTTTCTACGGTGCCGTTTGGGAGTTGGGGTTGGCTGCCAGTAGTTGACCCTCTGAACCCGCCCAATCACTACCATCGATAAAGCTGTACCACGCCGTAAGCCGCTGTCAATGGACACGTACCAGGTTGCCGCAAAGTTGGTCAAATCCTGTCAAATTCTACCCAAGTCGCCGGGCAAAGCACCCTAAACCCGCTATTTTCCGCTTTTTTCTTATGCGGGGCAACAGGGACGGGCGAACGGCAAAAAAAGCGGAGGAAGGGGTTGGTCTGCTAAGGGGCGAGTGGCAACGGGGGGTATCAGGGCGACAGAGACAAGCTTGCCCGGGGGCTTGCGCCCCGGCGTGGAAAAATTCTGAGGAAAGGGGAAAACTGCCGGGATTGCTAGGACTGCCGGAACTTCCGGGGGGGGGGGGGGGGGGGGGGGTTGGGCGGTTTCGGCGGGGGCGATTCCGGGGGTGTTTCCGGGGGTGGGCTTATAGGCGAATTTGCGCTTAAGGGGCTTAACGAGCAGGCCGGTGCGGATCGCCTTGGTGGAGATTTTGATGCGTTGGACGGAGCCCTCCACGACCGCGGTGACGGTGTGGATATTGGGGCGGAAGTTGCGCTTGGTGCGGGCGGTGACCTTGGTGCCCACGCCGCCTAAATACTTGGCTTTACCGCGGTGCCGGTAGGAGAAACCGGAGGACGTTTTACGACCAGTGAAACGGCAGACTCGTGACATAGCAGCACCTCGGCCTGGGGGTAGCCAAAAACGAGCTCAGTATTTTACTGATCTGCCCGGGAAGGGCAAACGGGGGCAGCGAGGCGGGAGTCAGGAAGGGGAAAAGATTGTGATGGCCGATTTGCAGGATACTGCTAAGCACACAAGACTATCCGCAGGTGCATGATGAGTAAGAAAAATGCGTTTCGGATCTGTTACGTCGGAGGGGGGTCGCGATTTGTGGTCACGCTGCTGCACGGTCTGGCGGAGCAGGCCAAGGCGGTGCGGGAGCTGGGTCGGCCGATCAAGCTTCGGCTGCTGGACCCGGCGGTAAGGCGGGCCGAGGAGATGGCCAAGTACGCGCAGATCGTGGCGGAGGCCAGTGATCTGCCGCTGGAAGCCAGGGTTTTTGATGAGCCGGCGAAGGCGGTGGACGGGTGTGATTGGGTGATCTTTTCGCCGAACCTGCGTGACCGGTCTTATCGGTTGTTCGACGAGTTGACCCAAGGGTACGGCAAGGTGGAGCACGAGTCGGGGCCATGGACGGCGGTGGACGCGGCGGTGACCTGGCCGGTGTTGCGCAGGATCGCGGGGTTGATGAAGGAGCGTGCGCCGGGGGCGACGTTAACGACGTTGGTGAATCCGACGGACGTGCTGGCGCCGGCGGCGGAGGAGGCGTTTGGATTGCCCAGCCACGGGATGTGCGTGGAGGTGCCGAACCTGCGGTATTTTTTGAGCTATTACCTGCAGGTGCCGTGGGAGAAGGTGGAGCTGAAGTTTGTCGGCAACAATCACCACGGGTGGGTGACGCAGGTCACGGTGGACGGGCGGGACGGCGTGGAGGCGTTGTTGGCGGTGATGGATGAGTTACCCAAGCGTCCGGACTGGCACTTCGGGCACGACTGGTTTCTGAAAACTCTAAAGCGGCTGCGGCGGATGCCGACGCAGAACTTTCACGCCTGGCCGACGATCGCGCCGGATTGGGAGGAATTGGCTGAGGAGCGAGCGGCGTGGCAGAAACGCATGGGGCTGGACAAGGAGACAAAGGACCGCCAGGAAGTCAACGTGCTGGAGGCGTTGGCCCAGGGACGGATGATTGAGGCCTTTGACCCGATGAAGCACACGTATGGATTGACGACATACATGTACGCGAACATGGGGTCGTCGTTCGCGGGGCTGGCGATCGGGCTGGCGGGGGGCGATGGGAATGCGGCGGTGGGGACGGTGTCGCTGCAGGTGCGGAATGGCAAGAGTAATGCGTACCTGCCGGAAGACGTGTGGGTGGAGCTGCCGACGGTCGTGCGGGAAGGGAAACTGGAACCGCAGACGGTGCCGGCGCCGCCGGATTGGGCCTTGGGGCAAATCGCACTGATCGCCAAACAGCGGCGGATGCTGGCGCACTGGTTGGCGACGGAGGATCCGAAAGCGTTGGCGGAAGCGTTGTACATGATGCCTGAGGCGGCGCACATCGACGTGCTGGAGAGGATGTGCGACAGGCTGCCGGGGGAATTGAGGGGGTAGGGAAGCAGAGGAGTTAGGAATTAGGAATTGGGGGTGAGGGATGGGGGGAGCCAAACGCGGCGATTTGCCGGGGGCGATCGCCGAGGGAACAAGAAGTATAGAAAGGGGGCCTGCGGCCCGCCCGCTAAACGGGGAGGGATGGCAGAAGGAAGAAGCGCGGCGATCTGCGATCGCCCGCTAAACCATGAGATGAGGAAGGGGTGCTGAACGTTTAGGGAAGAACTTCCGGGGGCGGGGGGAATTGCGGGGGGGGTTGACCGGGGGCGGGGGGGGTGGACAATTCGTGGTTGACATGAGTAAAGAAGCTGTCACTAATCCCGCGGGTCAGATTCTGATTGTGGACGATCAGGTGGAACATGCCGAGGTCATGGCGGAGGCGTTGCGCCGGCTGGGGCACGTGTGCACGATCGTGCATGACTTGCCGGCGGCACTGGAGGAGCTAAAGCACGGGGCGTTCGACCTGATCGTCACGGACCTGGTGATGGACGGCGATGAGGACGGGCTGAAGGTGCTGGAGGCGGCCAGGCAATCGCAGCCGACGGCGGAGACGATTCTGGTGACGGCGCATGGGGACGTGCCGACAGCCAAGGCGGCGATCAAGGGCGGAGCGTATGACTTTATTGAAAAGCCGTTGGACTTGGACGTGTTTCGCACGCTGTGCACGCACGCCCTGGAAAAGGTGATGCTGCGGGCGCAGAACGCGCAGCTGCACGAGCGGCTGGACGAGCAGTTTGGATTTGAGGGGATCTTAGGGTCGTCGCCGGCGATTCGGCGGGTGATCCAGCAGATGCGGCAGATCGCGCCGTCGGGTTTGCCGGTGCTGGTCACGGGGGAATCGGGCGTGGGCAAGGAGCTGGCAGCCAAGGCGATTCACAACAATTCCAAGCGGGCCAAGGCCCGGTTTGTGCCGCTGAACTGCGCGGGGCTGACGGAATCGATTCTGGAGGATGAGCTGTTCGGGCACGTGCGCGGGGCATTTACGGGAGCCGAGCGCGATCGGGAAGGGCGATTTGAATATGCCGACGGGGGGACGCTGTTTCTGGATGAAGTGGGCGACATGCCGCTGTCCATGCAGGCCAAGCTGCTGCGGGTTTTGGAAAGCGGAGAAGTGGTGCGGGTGGGGTCCAACGAGGTGCGGCACGTGGACGTGCGGCTGATCTCGGCGACGAATCGCGATCTGTCGGCCCAGGTGAAGGAAGGGCGATTCCGGGAGGATTTGTACTTTCGGATCAGGGGCGTGGAGATCAACCTGCCGCCGCTGCGGCAGCGCCCGGAAGACATTCCCATTTTGGCGGAGCATTTTGTAAGGCAATTCGCGCAGCAGGCGAATCGGCCGGTGCAGGCGATCGCCGAGGACGTGCAGCAGGCGCTGATGCGATATCCGTGGCCGGGGAACGTGCGGCAGTTGATCAACGTGATGCAGAACATGGTGATCGTGGCGGAGGGCGCAAAGCTGGAGCTGCGACACCTGCCGGCGGAACTGGCCGAGGGCGCCGGCGAACAAACCGGAGGCATGGAAGGCACGGCGGGCATGAGCTTGGAGCAGATCGAAAAGCAGGCGATCCGCAACGCCCTGCGGATCAACAAGGGCAACCGCGAAGCGACGGCGAAGATGCTCAACATCGGGGAACGGACGCTGTATCGGAAGCTTAAGGAATATGGGCTGAAGTAAGGCGGAGAATGTTCATTGCCGAGGCGTTTTACCACGGAGGTCACGGAGAGCACGGAGGACAAACCCAGACTTTTTTATTCTGAATTCCTGTGTCTTGGCTCTGTGATCTCGGTGTGCTCAGTGGTAAATTGTTTTTGGTTTTCACCACGGAGGTCACGGAGAACACGGAGACAAACCCAGACTTTTTTATTCTGAATTCTTGTGTCTTGGCTCTGTGGTCTCTGTGTGCTCAGTGGTAAATTGTTTTTGGTCTTCACCACGGAGGTCACGGAGAACACGGAGACAGACCCAGACTTTTTTATTCTGAATTCTTGTGTCTTGGCTCTGTGGTCTCGGTGTGCTCAGTGGTAAATTGTTTTTGGTTTAGCTGTGGAGTATTTGGTATGCGTAAGACGGAATAACACTAATATGGTGCATCAAAATTCAGCATCTCCCTCGGCGTTCTCGGCGACCTCGGCGGTGAAACTGCCTTATCGCGTTGGACATGGGTTTGATCTGCACCGGTTGGAGCCGGGCAAGCGGTTGATCGTGGGCGGGTTGCACATCGAGCACGAGCGCGGGTGTGACGCACACTCGGATGGGGACGTGGTGTATCACGCGGTGACGGACGCGATCCTAGGGGCGTTAGGTCAGGACGACATCGGGCAATTGTTCCCGGACAACGACCCGAAATGGAAGAACGCCGACTCACGCGTGTTTGTGGAAGAAGCAGCCAAGCGCATGCGGGCGGCGGGATATGTTGTCGGCAATCTGGACGTGACGGTGATTCTGCAGAAGCCCAAGCTCAGCCCGCACAAAGCGGCGATGAAGGAGAATCTGGCACGCTTGCTGGGTTGTGCGCTGGCACAGGTGAATCTAAAGGGCAAGACGCACGAAAAGGTGGACGCGCTGGGGGAGAACCGGGCGATTGCCTGTCACGTGGTGGTGCTGCTGGGGAAGATTGATTAGGAAGGGTTCACCACGGAGGTCACGGAGAACACGGAGTTGAAGCAAAATATTTTTATTCTGAACTATTGTGTTTTGTCTCTGTGATCTCTGTGTGCTCAGTGGTAAATTGTTTTTGGTTTTCACCACGGAGGTCACGGAGAGCACGGAGGAAAACCAAGGTTTTTTTATTCTGAATTCCTGTGTCTTGGCTCTGTGATCTCTGTGTGCTCAGTGGTGAATGGTTTTTTTACGCTAGACGTGAATACGTCGATGGCTTGGGCGGAACCGGTTTGGCGGGGACGCCCATGACGGTTTGGTCGGCGGGGACGTCGCGGAGGACCACGGCTCCGGCGGCGACGGTGACGCGGGCCCCCACTCTCACTTTGGGCAATACGACGCAACCGGCGCCCAGAAGAGTTTCCTCCCTCACTTCCGCTTGGCCGGTGAGGATGCTGCCGGGCCCAAGGTGGGCAAATGGACTGATGATGGTGTGGTGTTCAACGACGGCGGCGGTGTTGACGATCACGCCGCGACCTAAGCGGGCCTGGGCGTTGACGGAGGCCTGGGGACCGACGTAAACGCCATCGCCCAAGACGGAGGTGGGACTGATCCAGGCGGAAGGGTGAATGACGGTGGCCAGGGTCTTGCCGGCTTTCAGGAGGCGTTCGCTGACCAAGCGGCGGGCGGCGTTGTGGCCGATGGCGACGTGGATGGGCAGGGCGGATTTTTCCAGGATGCTTTTATCCAGCAGATCCCAGGGGCCGATCGGTCCGGTCGATAGGGAATCATCAAGGAAGCCGCGGATCTGCCAACCGGCGGCCTGGGCGGACTCGGCCACGACCCAGCCATGCCCGCCCGCGCCGTAAATCAGCAATTCAGCCATGGGAATCCTTCCTGGGAGTTAGTCGATACGCACCATCTAATCGCCAAGTCGCGGGGATTGTCATGAGGGAAGGGGGGAAAGGAGGAGTTAGGAATTGGGAGTTAGGAGTTAGGAGTGAGGAGTTAGGAATGAGAGGTTGGGGGTTAGGGAAAGACAAGGTTGAATACAAAAATGGCGAATGCCGAGTGTTGAATGCCGAATTAAAAAATTGCTGATTGCCGATTTGCGATTTCCGATGTAAATAGCGCAATGGTTATGGCCTCACTCGGTTCTCAACGCCGAGACCCGGAACCCGAAGCATACCCGGGGCTTGCGCCCCGGCTTGACCCCCAACTCCTAACTCCCAATTCCTAACTCCTTCTTACTCGTGTTTGTAGCGGGCGGCGGTGGCGGCGTCCCAGCGGGGGTGATCCCTGGGAACAGGCAGCTTGGAGAAACCGCTGCCGCACTGGTAACAAACCAGGCGGCCTGAGCCCCAGCGCCAGATCGCGAAATCCACCACCATGATCACGCCCAATACCGCCACGACCAGGTACAGCCACGGCCCGCCGAAGAGAAGCATGGCGAGAATGGCGGCTAAGAGCACCACGGCCAGACCGGTTAAGCGATAAAAATCCTTGCGAAAGTAGAGATCGCGGCAGCCACAGACCGGACAACGGCGCAGAAAGCCTTGGTCGTCCACCGCCTGATCCCAATTCAGACAGACTTCCGGACCCGGCGCAGGCGGAGCACCCACGAGCGTGGGAGGTTTGGCCAGGTCCACCTCGACGGTAAGCCGCTGACCGGAACGATGGCGTACTTCCAGGATCACCCGTTCATTGTGGCCCAGGCGACCTATCCTGACAACCTAAATGAGTTTGTTTCGCGGAAAAGCCAGGTTGGGATAGGATGACGGACGCGTAGGTTTTGCCAGCCGAAGGACACCGACCTGTGATCGATCGCCCAGCCATTTTGCTCTCTGGCGCCCAGGTACGGGCGATTGACCGGCTGGCTATGGAAAGGCTGGGTCTGGCGGGCGTGGTGCTGATGGAAAACGCGGGGCGAAGCGCCGTGGAAGCGATTTTGAGTTGGCTAGGTGAGCAGAGGATGGCGGCGGAAGATCAAAGGTTCGTGATTCTCTGCGGGGGAGGGAATAACGGCGGGGATGGTTATGTGGTGGCCAGGCATTTGTGCAACCGAGGCCTGCATGTGGCGGTGCTGGCGGCCAGGCCGCCGGATGCGCTGAGCGGGGATGCGGCGATAAACGCCCAGGTCTGGCGGAAAATGGGCCAGGCTGTTGAACTTATGGACCGCCCCACTGCTGCTGAAGTTTTGGCTGAGCGCCTGAGTAAGGCGACGGTCATTGTGGATTGCCTGCTGGGCACAGGGTTCAAAGGCCCGGTTCGCGAGCCCATGGATCAGATCATCAAAGCGTGCAATCTGGCTCGCCGGCGGGGCAGCAAGGTGGTGGCGATCGACATCCCCTCGGGGCTGGATTGCGACAGTGGTGAGGCGGATGAGGCGACGATTCAAGCGGACCTGACGGTGACGTTTGTGGCTGTCAAAAAAGGATTTATAACCAAAGAAGCCCAGCGATGTCTTGGGCGGGTGGTGGTCGGGGACATCGGCGTGCCCGGGAGCCTGGTGGAGGAAGTCGCCAGGCTGGGGAATTGACGTTTTGGGCAATTACTGGCACAATGGCCCATCTTTTCGTAAAGCACAGCAATGACTCCACCCGCTCGGCCCGCTGGCGAGCGGATTCGATGAGGTGAACCATGGCTGATTTAGCCAATATCGCGTTGGGAAGCACTTTGAAGGTGAAGGTCGTCAAGCAGCCGACTAATGCCGCGGCGGCCAAGACGATTGTGCGGCTTTTGAGCAAGGACGCGGCGGTCAAGGCTGAAAACGAACGGCTGCGGAAGCTGCGCGTCAAGCATTACAGCCCGGACCGGCGCGGTGGGCGGATGTACGGCGGGCGCGTGGTCAAGCAGCAGCCTATCAAAGCTCAGCCCGGCGAGACCGGCACGCTGCGGGCGACGACAGATGTGCTGTTGGACCTTAAGAGCGTCAGCCGATTTGTGGAAGTGGCCAAGGCGTGAGGGATTGGGGATTGGGGGTTGGGGATTAGGGAAAACCGAGACATTCAAGCCCACCCGGCATGGGTGGGTTTTTATTTGGTGATTTTGGCGATTTGGTGAAGAATGAGCAGGAACACTTCCGAGGGGAACTTCCGAGGGCGGGAGCCAACGCACACAGCAGGCTTCGCCATGCTATGTGGCACCCATACGATTTATTTCCGGGGGCACTTCCGGGGGTTAGGTCCAGCCTAGGCGGAAGAAGACGCTGGTGAAGATCAGGTCCAGGACGATGGTGCCGACGATGGAGAAGACGACGGTGTTGGTGGTGGCTTTGCCGACGCCGGCGGCGCCGCCGGTGACGGACAGGCCGTTGTAGCAGGCGACCAGCCCGATCAACATGCCAAAGACGCCAGCCTTGAACAGGCCGGTGAAGAAGTCAGCCATGTCCAGGGCGTCGATGGTGTTCTGCAGGTAGACCTTGGAGGGCACGTCGAGGATGGCCACGCCCACAGCCCAGCCGCTGGCCACGGCGATCAATTCGCCGATGACGCACAGGACGATTAAGGAAAGCACGGTGGCCAGGACGCGGGGCATGACCAGGAAGCGAATGGGATTGAGGGCGTGAGCGTGGAGGGCTTCGATTTCCTCGCCGACGACCATGGTGCCCAGCTCGGCGGCGATGGAGGCGCCGGCGAAGCCGGTCAAGACGATGGCGCTGATGAGCGGGCCCAGTTCGCGGAACACGGCGATGCCGATGATGACGGGGACTTGTTCAAGTTGGCCGAAGGGTTCCAAGGGCGGGGCCATCTGGAGGGCGAGGATAAAGCCGATGCAACCACAGACCAAGGCCACGACGCCCACGGAGCGCACGCCGATGCGGACCAGTTGAGCGTAGAAGGCAAAGCGTCCAAATCGCACCTGGCGGGTGAACAGGCTGCGCCAGATCCAGCGGCAGGTGTCCAGCAGGAGCCAGACTAAGCCGCCGACGTAGCGGAGGCCTTCGTTGACAGGGCGGCCCATGCGATCAAGCAGGGACAGGAGGGGGTGGTGATGCGAGGATAGTTCGGCTGAGGAGAGGGATTCCGGGGGTACTTGCGGAGCAGGAGGGGTATGCGGCACACAGCACTCTTCGGGCCCCCGGAACTGCTGTGTGGCACCCAGGCCATGCTGTGTGGCACCCGTGCGATTTCCTTCCGGGGGTGGGGAGTGGTTTTCCGGGGTTGAGTTCATGGAACGTGTTGAACCTCAACGAGCATCGAGTGGAGCGGGCAGGAGCGTGCCACGAACCGGCGGCGGGGAAGATCAGGCTTTTTCCGCGGATTTCTGGTCAGCCACGATGGTGAAGACCTGGTCGAGGCGGGCGATTTCGAAGATGCCGCGGACTTTAGGTTGCAGATTGCAGAGGACCATTTTTCCGCCGGCCTGGCGCGAGCCCTGGAGGGCTTCGACGAGCGTGGCCACGCCGGAGCTGTCCATGTAGCTGACCTTGGATAAATCAACGATCAGCCGCTTGGGATTGGTCTGGAGCTGCTGCATTAACTGCACGCGCAGGTCCGGAGCTTTGCCAAAGTCAATGTCGCCGGCCAATTGCACGAGGATGCCGTCGGGCAGGGTTTGGATTTTGGATATCAGGCTGTCAACCATGGCGTGTTCTTTCGCCCGCTCCCCCACTATTGCTGCGTTTCCACGGCGGTGGCAGAGGCGGCAGGGTGGGCCGGGTGAGGCTTGTTGGGAAGATTTAGTGTACTGGGTTTTGGTTCGCCTGTTGCGGTCTGGATCGACCAGCGCTGGGCGCGGACAGCCTGGGCCCAGCGATCCACAGCCAGGCGACGGTCCGGCTCCGGGGCGTAGGGGTCGTAGCCTAGGCGCTGGCCGGTGATGCGCTCTAAGGCGAGGATGGCCATCATGCGCACGGCGGGATCGTCGTGGTCCAGGCTTTCCACGAGCTTGGGAATGGCGGAGGCGTCACGTTGGTTGCCAGCCCGGTGAATGGCGTAGATGCGGGAGGCGGGGTTTTCCGAATCGAACGTTCCCTTACTGGCGGGGGGGGTACAACTGATAACTGCCGGCAAGACAAGGGCAAGGAGGAGGAAAATGCGGGTTTGTGAAGTGGGGTTCAGACCGGCCCCGCATTTCCATGCGGGGTTTTGACCGGCCCCACGTTTCCACGTGGGGCTATACGGCGTGGGAAGGCGGCAGCAACAGGCTTCGGGCGCGGCGGCTCTTAGTCGGCTACAATTGTTTGACTGTGAAGACATTATCCCTTTCCAACCAGATCGTTGAGAACGGCGGGATGGAGTTCATCCGCCGGCGCAAGCCGGACTGGCTGCGGGCCCGGCTGCCGGGGGGGGCAGGATATCAGGGCCTGCGCCAGCTTATAGATCGGCATAAACTGCATACGGTCTGTGAATCGGCCAAATGCCCCAATATGGGTGAGTGCTGGGCGCGGGGGACAGCCACGATCATGATCCTGGGCGACACCTGCACCCGGTCATGCGGATTTTGCCACATCAAGACCGGGCGGCCGCCGTTTCTGGACACCGAGGAACCGGGGCGGGTGGGTCAGGCGGTGGCGCTGATGGGGCTGCGGCACGTGGTGATGACGTCGGTCAACCGCGACGAACTGCCCGACGGCGGGGCGGGAGTCTGGGCGCAAACCATTAATGAAGTCCGCCGGCAGAGTCCGGGGACGTCGATCGAAGTGCTGATACCGGACTTCTGCGGCGACTGGCAGGCTTTGCAGTTGGTGCTGGACCAGCGCCCGGAGATTTTGAATCACAATATTGAAACGGTAAAGAGGATGTACCCGGTGGTGCGGCCGCAGGCGAAGTATGAACGCTCGCTCGAGCTGCTGCGGCGGGCTAAGGAACAGGGGTTGACGACCAAGACGGGCATCATGGCGGGCATCGGCGAGACGGATGAGGAGGTGTATACGCTCATGGGCGACGTGATTGAAGGCACGCGCACGGATAAGGGGTGCTGTGACATCATGACGATCGGGCAGTATCTGCAGCCCACGCGCGAGCACCTGCCGGTGACGCGGTGGGTCAGGCCCGAGCAGTTCGCGCGGTATAAGGAAGTGGGCGAGAGCTTAGGGATCGGGCACGTGGAGTCCGGGCCGCTGGTGCGGTCGAGTTATCATGCGGATGAGCAAACCGAGAAATTGAACTATCGAACGCAAACCAATACCGGCCCCACCTTTCCAGGTGGGGCTTAGCAGGATGAGCCCCGCATGGAAATGCGGGGCTGGTTCGTTGCGTCCATGAAGATGCTGGCCAAATTGGCAAACACATAACTCTCCATGCCAGTTTATCTGCTGACTTTTCATACCTATCGTTCTTGGACAGCTGATCATCCAAAAGGTTATGTCCAACGGCGCAAACCAGGTATTCAACCTCCCAATATTCCGTTGGCTGCAGCCCGTGATCAGTTGGCCAGACAACTTCCCGTGCTGCTGAATCGTAAACAACAGATGAAGCTGATCCAGCATGCCCGCGATATCTGTAGCCGGCGGAACTGGAATCTCTATGCTGCCGCGGTGACGCCGACTCATCTGCATCTACTGTTGGGATGGCGGCAAGGAATAGGTGTCCAGGAAGTCTCAACCGCACTCAAACGCTTGATGGGATTGATGCTGTCACGCGAAAGCGGCAAAACGGGAGGTCATTGGTTTAGCCGAGGTTGCAGCCGTCGGCCTGTGACAGACAAAAAGCATTTAGAGCATCTGGTGGCTGAGTATCTGCCACGCCATCAATTTCAAAATGGTGCGTACTGGTGTAGTGAAGCGTTGTGAACGTACAAACCGGCCCCACGTTTCCACGTGGGGCTTAACCGAAACCAATGCCGGCCCCACCTTTCCAGGTGGGGCTTGGCAGAACGAATCCCGCATTTCCATGTGAAAACCAGCCCCGCATTTCCATGCGGGGCTTAATCTATTCGGCGTCGGAATCCGCGTCGTCCCCCTCCTCTTCGTCCAACTGATTCATGAAAGCGTCTTCATCGAGGGGACTCGCGGCGCCGGCGGCTTTTTTGGCTTGCCAGAGGGCGCGGAGGTGGGCGCGTTTTTCGGCCCGCAGGCGCAGGGAGTCGTCGGGCCAATCGTATTGGACTTCGCCGGTGTGCGGATCGACCCATCGCTTGGAGACCTGGGAGGATTGGGATTGGGCGGCAGAGGTTTCCGGGGACGCGGCATCGGGAGGTGGGGGTGTATGCGGCACACAGCAGGCTTCGCCATGCTGTGTGGCACCCAACGCACCCGCCGCATGCGGCGGGCTATATAAAGAAGCTTCCGGGGTTTCCTCGGCGGGAGCGCCGGCATTGCGCAGCTGCAGAATGACCTGGCCATCGCCGGGTTGCTCGACGGCGACGCGGCGCTGGCGGATGAGTTCCAGCAGGGCCAGGAAAAGCCCCACGGCCTCGCTGCGGGTTCGGCCGACCATGATTTCGGGGAGATTAAGCTGGCCTTGGCGGCCGTCACGCTGGAGGCGGTCGACGATGTCGGCGGCGTGCAGGGCGATGGGGGTGTCGTCGTAAAGCACGGCATGGCTGGCGGAGATTTGCCCGATGGAGTCCAGGATGCGGGCGAAGGCTTCGCAGAGGTCCATGACGTTGGCGTCTTCTAAGTCCAGTTCGACGGAAGCGGCAGCGTCATCGGAGGTCACTAATTCATTCAAAGACTCCCCTGTACCCCCCGGCTGAGCCGGGGGCTGAATCTTCGCATCCGAGGTTTGCCCCGAAACTTCCCCAGACGGCGGGCGGCGGGCGAAGCGCTGTTCCCACTGGACTAAGCGGGTTTCCAGGCCGATGGCGGCGTCTTTGTAGCGTTTGTAGGCTAAGAGCTGCTGGACCAGCTCCAGGCGGGGGTCGATGGCGCCTTGGCTGTCGATGGCCGCAGAGGAGCTGTCGGCGCCCTCGGGGGCGAGGGAGGGCGGCAGGAGCATCTGGCTTTTAATCTCCAGGAGCGTGGCAGCCATGACCAGGAATTCGCCGGCCAGTTCGATGTCCACCTGCTGAAGTTTGTCGAGGTGGGCTAAGTATTGGTCGGTCAGTTTGGCGATGGGGATGTCGTAGAGGTCGATCTCGTGCTTGCGCACCAGATAGAGGAGCAGGTCCATCGGCCCGCTGTAGTTATCCAGTTCAACGCGGTAATCAGTCATGCCCTTGGGCCTTACCTTTGGCGGGGGGAGGAAGCGGGCATTTGCCCGGTTACGGTCCCCTCTCGATAATGACTCCCCACAGCTTACCGGCTGCCCGCTTATGCACCAAGCCTCATCCCAACCTGTTTCCAAGCCTACCGCGGATTGTGCCTGCGCCGGCCCAAGCGAGGCCACAGCCCAGCAGCAGCAATTCGCCCAGCAGGTGATCGCGGCGGAGGCCCAGGCGGTGAGCCGAATCGTCATCGGAGTGGAGTTCCACCAGGCGGTGGAATTGATCCTCGGCCGAACGACGGCGGACTTAAAAGCGCAGGTTTCGGGAACGCCGGGGTCTTTGGTGGTCACGGGACTGGGCAAGAGCGGGCTGATCGGCAGGAAGATTTCGGCGACGTTTGCCTCCACGGGGACGCCCAGCCACTTTTTGCACCCGACCGAGGCGATGCACGGGGACTTAGGGCGGGTGCGGCGGGGCGACGTGGTGCTGGCGATGTCGTATCGAGGCAATACGGAAGAGGTGGTGTCGTTAGCGGCGCTGCTGCGGCAGGACAATATTCCGATCATCGCGCTGGTCGGGCCGACGAGTTGCGAACTGGCGAGCCTGGCTGAGGTGACGTTGTCGGTCGGGGACATCACCGAGGCGTGCCCGATGAACCTGGCGCCCACGGCCAGTACGACGGCGATGCTGGCGATGGGTGACGCGCTGGCGCTATCCGTCAGCCGGCGGCGGAACTTTGGGGTCGAGGATTATCAGAAAGTCCACCCCGGCGGATCGCTGGGCCGGTTGCTCACGCCGATCACCCAGGCGATGCGCTTCCGCGTGGGCGAGACGATGGTTTTGATTCCCCCGGGCCTGACGGTGCAGCAGGCTTATGCCAAGGCGGCGGCGGTGCAGCCGACGATCCGGCAGGCCGGGGCGCTGCTGGTCACGGACGAGCAAGGGAAATTGGCGGGGATTTTCACCGACGGGTCCTTGCGCAAACTGCTGCTCAAGCACGGGACGGAAGTGTGGCATCAGAGCATTGAGCAGTGGATGAGCCGACAACCGCGTTGCTTGCCGGACACGGCCCTGGTGCGCGACGCGGTGCAGGTGGCCAGGGAAACGCGCTTTGACGAAATCCCGGTGGTGGATCAGGAAGGCAAGCCGATCGGCTTGATCGACGTGCAGGACCTGATTGCGCTGAAGGTGATTGAGGGATAGAGGAGGGGGGAAGGAATTAGGAGTTGGGAATTAGGAATTGGGAGTCGATGGCTGGTCATCACCAAAATGCAGGTAAATAGAGCATTATGGACAGTTACCGGGAATTAGAGGTATGGAAACGATCCATGTCGCTTGTTAATGAGATTTATCGATTAACGCGGGCGTTTCCGGATTTTGAGCGATACAGCATGACCAACCAATTGCAGCGTGCGGCTGTATCTATTCCTTCGAATATCGCTGAAGGTTGGTCCCAAGGACATACAAAAGCGTATCTCCGCCACCTTTCAATTGCGCGCGGTTCACTGGCTGAACTTGAAACACTCGTGACCCTCGCGCATCAACTGGGGTATATTTCACAGGATGCTCTGAAAATCGTCGAATCATTCACTAAAGAACTCGGCTGCATGACCAACGCCCTGCAAAAATCCTTGCGACGATGTCTTGCGACTGGTTCTTCCTCATCCAAATTCCAAAATCCCAACTCCTAAATCCTCTGCCATGTCCCCCCTCCAATCCATCCAACTTCTGCTGCTCGACGTGGACGGCGTATTGACCGACGGGTCGATCATCGTGGACGACGGGGGCGTGGAGTACAAGCGGTTTCACGTGCGGGACGGCTTTGCCATCAAGGCGGCGATGGCGGTGGGATTAAGGATCGGGGTCATCAGCGGGCGAGCCAGTCCGGCGGCGGCGGCGCGCATGGCTTACCTGGGTGTGGAGCTGGTGATTCAGGACGTGGCGGACAAGGGGGCGGCGTTTGAAATGATCTGTCGGCAGGCCAAGGTGCGGCCGGAACAGACGGCCTATGTCGGCGACGACCTGATCGACTTACCGGTGTTACGCCGCTGCGGATATGCGATGGCGGTGGCCAATGCGGTGGAGGAAGTGCGGAAGGTCGCCTGTTACGTCACCACGCAACCCGGCGGTCACGCGGCGGTGCGCGAAGCGATCGAGCACATCTTGCGCGGCCAGGGCAAGTGGGAGAAGGTCGTGGCGAGGTATGAGGCGTAAAAACAAGGAGTTAGGAGTTAGGAATTGAGTGCTCGGAGTTGGGTTTGCAGGCAGCGACGGATGAGACGATAGGGCTTTTGTTATAGTTTATTGCTCCTAGGGGGAAACGCTAATTTCGGCTTTTTCTGCGTTTTTTCTCTTCTGCTGGTTTTTCACTTCAAATAAAAATATTCCAATTTTGCTTGACCCTCCAAGCGAACCTGCTAAATTGGAGTCTAAGCAGTTTTGCTGCGTCACCTCACCCTGGGAGGGGAGAGGGAACGCTGAAAACATAAGGGTTCGGGCCAATTCGCGGCGATGCGTATTCGCGGTGTGCGCGCGTCGGTTGCGTTGCGGCAAAAGGTTGGAGGTAAGCCTTAAGGCTGTGTCAAGGGCAGGGCTTTTTTTCAGCGAGGTCATGTCAAGGAGCTCTTCTGGAGGAGAGGAAAATGAAGGTGACACGCATTTTTTCGTTAGGAGTGTTGGGATTGGCTTTGTCGGTGACGTCGGTAGCGCGGGCGGACGTGATTGATCTGGCGTACCTGTATGTCGAGGCGGGCGGGACGATGTCCGCGACGTACAACGGCGCCTACTACGGGCAGGGATACAACTGGGCCAACGGCATTCAGAAGATGGCCACCCAGAATCCCAGCGGGGCGCTGGCAAGCCTGATTTCTTCACCTACCTGGGCGGTGTGCAGTGAAATCACGCAGGACACGACGTTCAGCTACACGACTTACAGCGTGGATTTGTTGCAGAACACCCGGGGCGCAGCCAAGTCGAACATGATTCGCCAGCTTTGGGGCGAACACTACGATGCCTCCTGGGAATCCAGCACACCGATCTACTACGGCGGCAGCTACGGCGGATTCGTCTCCGGCCAGCCGGCGGCGACGGCGGAGAATCAGAACGCCCTGAGCCTGACCTACGCGGTGCTGGAAATCCTTTATGATTTCGACGGCACGCTGGCGTCGTTGAACTTGTCCAGTGGATTGTTCACGATGTCGGCCGGCAGCGACACGGTGCCCCCCACGGTCGCGACGGTGCAAGGCTGGCTGAACAGCCTGGTGCTGCCCAGCCAATACAGCAACCCTCTGCCGATCCTGGTGGAAATGACCAGCGCCACACAGCAGAACCTGATTACCGAGATTCCCGAACCGGCGAGCGTGAGCCTGCTGGTATTGGGCGGGCTGGCTTTGCTGGGACGCAAGAGGTAATCGCTTTACGTTGCACGCGAAGTTCTGCGATGCTTCTCCCTATGGCCCCCGGCATGCCCGGGGGCTATTTTTTTGCACGCGGAGGGGGAACATGGTATCTCCCTGGTTTTCGCAAACCCCTTCATCGTGAATGCGAACTTGATCAGGAGGGTTCCCGTGAGCAGCTTGCATGAGTTGTTGGCCACGCCAAAGCCGGCGGTTCCCCTGCGCGGCGTGCACCTGGACCTCAAAGGCGTCCCCCCCACATTCGAGCGTCTGCTGGCGCTATTGAAGGTAATCGCCGCGGCCGGGTACAACGCGCTGCTGGTGGAGTGGGAGGACATGTTCCCGTGGACGGTGGATCAGCGGTTCCGCTGCGAGACAGCGTATGCACCGGCGCAGGTGCAGACGTTTTGCGCCCGGGCGAAGGAGCTTGGGCTGGAGGTGGTTTCTCTGGTGCAGTGCTTAGGCCACCTGGAAACCCCGCTTTCACTGCCGGAATACGCCCACCTGCGCGAGGTGGCGGACAAGCCGGACGTGATGAACCCGCTGGCTAAGGGCGGGCGGGAATTGATTGAAAAAATGGTGGACGACGTGCTGGCGCTCACGCCGGGCGCGCGCTATTTCCATCTAGGCGGCGATGAGGCGTGGACCTTCGGCACGCACCCGGACACTAAGGAGTTTATCGCCCAGCACGGCAAGGGGGCACTGTATCTAAGGCACGTTGAGCCGCTGCTGGATAAGTTGCTGGCCAAGGGCATTCGGCCGATCCTCTGGCACGACATGATGGTGGAGTGGGACGAAACGGCACTAAAGAGTCTTTCGGCCAAGGCGGACTTGATGGTCTGGGGCTATCACGGGCACCCGGACACGGCCGAGAGCCACTACAACACGAGGCACATTAAGCGCTTTTTCGAGTGCGGCGTAAAGATGTGGGGGGCGACGGCGTACAAGGGCGGGGAAGGAGAGGACGTAGACCTGCCCAATCTGTCGGTGCGTCAGACCAATGCCCAGGCGTGGGCGGAAGTGGGCGCGCGGTTTAATTTTCAAGGAGTGGTGGCCACCGCGTGGAGCCGGTACGCCACGCACCGAGTGCAGAACGAGCCGATCGACGCCTGCCTGGACGCGCTGGTGGGCGTGGGGGTGATTTTGCACGAAGGCCGCTTGCCGGAGGGTGGTTTTGCGGCCGCGGTGGCGGCGCTGGAAGGCCTGGGCGAGAAGAATCGCTTTGAGGCCTGCAAGAAAGCGATGGCTGAGCTTACGCAAGTCAGAAACAAGGGGTGGTACTTGATCCGACGTGCCCGGCAGCACGCGGCGATGATCCGCGCGGATGCCCGGCGGGATTCGGGGTCGAGCCGGCAGGCCTTTGTCGAGCTGCGGGACTTTGTGGGATCACTGTCGGCCATCGAAGCGACGGTGTACAAGGCTTTCACGGGCTTGATCGACAAGCTCTGGATTGACCGCTATCTGCTCGAGAGGCTTGAACCACTGCGCCAGGAATGGGCGGACGTGAGCGCGAAAGCCCGGGCCTAGAGATGTTTCTTAAAAAAGTCGCGAACGGCCGGCATCCAAGGTTGCCTTTCCAGGCCGTGCTCAGCGCCGGGGACAATCCGAAGGTCGCAGGGAACACCGGCGGCCCGCAGGGCGTCGTGCAGGCGAATGCTCTGGTCCACGGGAGCCAGGGTGTCGGCGCTGCCGTGAATGAGCATAAAAGGCGGCGCGGAGGAGGTGACGTGCAGGGCCGGGCTGGCCAGACGAGCTAACTGCGGCTTCTCAGCGACGGTGCCGCCGAGAAGGCTGATGATCGGTTCCTGACCGGGCATGTCGATCTTTTTTCCCGGTCGGCGCTCATAGAGCTCGCCGACCGCGGGCAGATCCGTGACGGCGTAGAAGGCCACGACGGCTTGGACGGCGCTGGACTGGGCGCGTTCCGGGCCTTCGCCTTCGAGCTGAGGATTCCCGGCCGTGACGCCCAGCAGGCAGCCGAGATGCCCACCGGCGGAGACGCCTAGGATGCCGAGTTTCTCCGGCGCGTAGCCGTATTGGCGCGCATGGGCGCGCAGCCAGCGCACGGCCGCTTTGGCGTCATGAATCTGGGCGGGGAACTTGGCCTGCTGGCTTAAGCGATAGTTCATCGCGGCGAAGGCGAAGCCGCCGTCCAGCGGCAGCCAACCCGGTTCGAACGAATCCTTGGAATGAGCTCGCCAGCTTCCGCCGTGGATATAGAGAATCATCGGCGGCGGCGGGGCGTCGGGGGCGCGCCGGGGCAGATAGAGGTCGAGCTTAAGCTCGCCTTCGGGACGCACGGCGTAGACGATGTCGGACAATTTTTCGTAAGGAGCAGGAATTTCAGATTCCGCCGGCCGCGACGCAGGTTGACTGGCGGAAGGAGCTTGCGGCAGGCGCAGGTGCAGGACCCAGTCCTTGGCGTCGGGGGTGGGGAGCTTGGTCATGCCGCTGATGGTTTGCGTGGTGGCTTGGCTGTACTTACCGCCGCGGGGGTTGAACCAGCGCATCTCGACGACGGTCGGAGAGGCAAGGCTCAGGTCGATCCACACCCAGCCGCTGCCGTGAGGGCAATAGATGATGTATTCCGAGCCTGGAC
This sequence comes from Phycisphaeraceae bacterium, assembly GCA_020851735.1. Taxonomy (GTDB): domain Bacteria; phylum Planctomycetota; class Phycisphaerae; order Phycisphaerales; family Phycisphaeraceae; genus JADZCD01. The sequence goes on along the minus strand of JADZCD010000028.1, from coordinate 69,744 downwards.
GAACCAAAGCAATGCCCGACGAAGTCACGGAGCCGTCGGGATGCATGGAGGTGAAATCCAGGTTGTTTTCATGCATGAAGCGCGCGGCATGCCCGGCGTAGGCGTAGGCTTCGAAGAGAACTTTCGAAAGTCTGGCGGCCGGGACGTGGGGGTTCCAGCCGAAGCTCACGTCGTTCTGATTCACCCAGCCGGCGCCGCTTAGGACTCGTTCCCAAACGCCGCGGCGCAGCTGCTCGATGGTCGGTTCGCGGCCGTTCCATTCGGGCACGGGTTCGGTCTGGAGGTAAGGCTTGGCGGGCTGACGTTCAAAGCCTTGCTGGAAGATCCAGAAGTTGCCGATCCAGTCGTTGTGCAGCGTCACCACGTCGAGGGCGGTGTTGGCGTGGGGGCTAAAGAGCTTGATGTGATCGGTGTTGCTGGCCAGTACCGCTTGGGTTCGCCCCCGGAAAAAGCTTAAAAAGTGCTCCTCGTGGGCGAGGCGGAGCTGGGGGTCGTACCACTCGCCTTCGTTGAACATCTCGAAGATGACGTTGGGCATGGCGCCGACGGCCTGGATCAGGGCCAGGGCGAACTGTTCCTGAAAATACTGGTTTTGCTCCGGCCAGGACCAGGCGGGATCAAACGTGGTCGGCATGGGCGTGCCGGCGTGGGCGAGCTGGACGAACTGATCATTTTTTTGCAGCGGGCCGTTGCCCAGCGCCGCGTTGAAGGGGTGGCCGTCGAAGCGCGTCTTGCCCCAACCGTCAAAGACGGTGAGCAGGACCAGCAGGTTGCGCTCGTTGGCGGCCTCAACAAACCGGCGCAGACGCTGGAAATATTCGGGATTGAGCTGCGTGAGGTCGAAGGATGCGTCATCGGGTGAACCAAGCCAAGGCCAAATTTCCGGGGCGTCGTAGCCGAGGCGGTCGTCCTTGATCTGCTTGGGCGCGTTGGTGCCGATGAAGGACCAGAGCATGACGGTGTTCAGGCCGTTCTGGGCCAGGGCGTCGAGATAGGCGGTGTCGTTGAAATCGCGGCCGGACTCAAACCAGCCCTGCGTGACCGAATCACCGACAGGAATGATGGGCTTGCCGTGCCAAGTCAGGAAGTGGCCGGCGCCCGGTCCGGCACGCCGCACCTGGACGCGGTCCTGGGCGGTGGCCGGTGACGCGGACACGGTCGCCCCAACGATTAAGGCCATGATCCAACTCCTTGCGCGTAGGCCGCGGACAAGGCAAGGCATGGAAGATCTCCACTGATTCTGACAGGCCCCCATCCGTGGGCAGGATAGCATCGACCGGAGCCAAAGGTAAATCAACCTCTTTTTGGCTCAAAACAGCAGACAACGCCCTCGTTTACCGGGGCAGGTCGTCCACGCAAGGCTCCTCATGGCCACACCGGCGAAGCGTGGGAATTGACAGCGACGGTGGGTTGGAGTTGTGGTTGAACCTTGGCATTAACGATACACGCTGGTATTGTTCCTTATTGTTTTTGGGGTTGTGAACTCCGACCTCTGTGAAATTACGTCATGAAAATAGGCGTCCTTTCGGATACTCACGATCGCCTGCCGACCTTTCGCAGGGCTATCGCACTGTTCCGGCAGCTGAAAGTCGGAGCGATTCTGCACGCGGGGGATTACATCGCGCCTTTTGCGGCCAAAGTGATCGCGCCCAATGTTCTGGATATCCCGGTCTACTGCTGTTACGGCAACAATGACGGAGAGCGCAAAGGCATCAAGGCTGTCCTGCCCAATATTGTCGATGGTCCGCTGCACTTGAAATTGGGTGGGCGAAATATTGTGATGCATCACTTCGTGGATTGGTTATCGGAACAAGACATCGCCGCGGCACAGATCGTGATAACCGGTCACACGCATGAGCCGGTCAATGAAGTTCGCAACGGAAAACTTTATCTAAATCCGGGGGAATGCTGCGGTTGGGTGACAGACAACTGCACCGTTGCCTTGCTGGACACCGATGGCCCGACTGCCCAGATTATCCAGGTTCACGAATAACCCCCCAGACGACATATTCAGCAAAGATAATTTTTAAAAGGCCGCGAAAACTGGCTGCTGTCTTCCTATGGTGATATAGAAAGTATAGACGCTTTGCTCTTCTTCCCGGCAGTTCCCTCCAAGACAAAAGCTGTCAGGGAAGAAGCCCAATAATTACTTGCTTTTGACCTAGGCGACGGATTGTTCACGCCTGAACTGGCGTATGTCCGATTTCGCCTGGGAGATACATCTATGAAACGGGCTATGAGATTCTATGGGTGCGTATCGGTTTTGTTGCTGGCTTCCCTGACGGTGCCTGCCTGGGCCAATTCGATTGACTATTTCATGACCGCAGGCGGTGCGGGGTCACCCTTTTCCGACATGGTCAAGGATACGCCTATCGCGTGGGAGCTGTTCGCTCAACCGATGCTTCCTACGCCCGATAATTTCCCGTGGCGTTTGAGTGAAAAAGGGGTAGGCAATTACGCCATCACGGATTTTGGGCAGATTCAACTCTTCCCGGGCGTCAGCGGCCGAGTGCGACGAGTGATTTTTGACATTCTGGCCTGGGTGCCCGTGGCTCAGATTCTCTATCTTGACCCTTATGACAGTCCCGCCCTCACTTATTTCCAGCCTGCGCCCCCGGACACGGCCTCGAGATACTCAGCCAACAATTTGCTGGGATTCCAAGAGGGACCGGGCGCTGTGGTCGGGTATGGTCAAGGCCAGTCCGATGATCCTGACGACCCTGTGCCTGAACCGGCGACGTTGGCTTTGCTGGGCGTCGGAAGTGTGGTGCTGCTTTCCCGCCGCCGCGGATGAGTTTTTTTAAGGCAATTAGACTAACGTTCAGCGACCCTAAAACGCCCGCTGAACGTTTTACTTTTGCCCGAGGGCCAGCGCGGGGCCAAGGGGCGTCAGAGAGGCCGGGCAAGCCGACCCCGGGGGCCCTTGAGAGAGATGGCGTAAGCCGTTACCATGCACTTCTTAAGGGCTCGTAGCTCAGTTGGCTAGAGCGCACCCCTGATAAGGGTGAGGTCGCGTGTTCGACTCACGCCGGGCCCATTGCCTGACATTTCTTGCCATCGGGAAACTTCAACAACCAGTCGTGGCTGGGCTTGCCGGACCGGAAGCCCAGGAGTTCTATGGCATTACCGCAAATCTAAGCGCAGCTGGCTCACCGGCGGCTGGGGCGATACCCTGATTCTTCACCTCCAGTGGAGACCCACCATGCTGCTAAAAGAAAAAATCGCGATTGTCACGGGAGCCGCCCAAGGGATCGGCCAAGGGATAGCCGAGGTGTTCTCCCGCGAGGGGGCCATGGTGATCATCGCGGACATCCAGGAAGCCAAAGGAGTGGAAGCCGCGGCCCAGATCCAGAAGAAGACCGGCCAACCGGTGACGTTTCGGAAGCTGGACGTGGCGGATGAGCACGCGATCGGGCCGTTCGTCAGCAGCGTGGAGGAGGAGTTTAAGCGGATTGACGTGCTGGTGAACAATGCGGCCGTGCAGGACTGGGTGCCGTTTCTGGAGACGAGCCTGGCGATGTGGGACAAACATTTTGCGGTGAATGTGCGGGGCATGTTCCTGCTATCGCAGGCGGTGGCGAAGATCATGGTCCGCCAGGGCGGGGGGAAGATCATCAACATGTCGTCGGATTCGGGCCTGGCGCCGCTGCCGGAAGGGGCGACTGCGTATTGCGCGACCAAGTCGGCGATCATCGCCTTGACCCGCAACATCGCCAAGGAACTGGGACGACACAAAGTCTACTGCAACGCGATCTGCCCAGGGGCCATCATGACTCCGACGACCGAACGCTTCATGCAAAAAACCTGGGAGCCCAACCAGAACCCCGAGGGCTGGGCCCAGGCTGCGGCGTTGAGAAAAGTCGGCTACCCCGAGGACATCGGCCGCGTCGCCCTCTTTCTCGCCTGTTACCTCTCCGACCATGTCACCGGCGAACACCTGCTGGTGACCGGCGGGGATGCGATGAGCCAGTGAAGCGGGCAGACGACGCAATGATCGGTTCGGACGATGCCGATCGCCTTTCCACGCCGATGGCTGCACATGACCAGTCAATCTTCGAGATGCTTCATCGCCTCACGCCGGCTCAGCGCGTGCAGCGGTGTCGCCTTGACGAACTTCTTAACCGCCCGGGGATCCGTGCGCGCGTACTGCCGCAGCGACCAACCGATGGCTTTGTTGATGAAGAACTCCCTCGAGCCTAAGTTCTCCCGGATAATCTCGCAAAGCAGCTCGAAATCCGTCTGATCCTTGTGGTTGAGCTGGAACAGAATCGCCGTGCGTCTCAGCCAGATATTCTCCGATCGTCGCCACCGGGTTAGATACTTTTTTTTCGCCTTGGGGTGACGCTTGAACTGCGTGCCCACCGCGCTGGCCGCGAGGCTGTCGACCGTGTCCCACCAGGACCTGGTGACAATCAGGTGCTCGATCGTGCCAACGAAGTCGGGAGGCACCTGCGCCTGGACTCTGCCCAAGACGCCGATCGCCGCGTATTGATACTCCCGCTGCGGGAGCACCCACAACTCGCGGAGGATTGCATCGAGATCAGCCATCTCCGGCAAGCCCGCTGCGGCAAAGAACTCCTTCTGCAGAGCGACGCGTGCGGGTGTCTTGATCCCCAGATACTCGAACTGGCCCCGCATGTACTTCTTCATCGCCGGCGCCTCGATGGGGTCGGCATGACTTTCGAGCCGTGCTTTCAATGCGACGACGTAGGGGTGCATGAACTTCGCCTTCCTCAGGTGTCAGAAAATCGCCGTCGGATTGAACATCGACCCCGTCGCCCGTGGCAGGCGCAGCGGGCTGGCGGTGACCATGAATTCCCAGCGTTTTTCCTGTTCGCAGACCGCGACGAGTTCCTCGAATTGCAGGCTGTCGGCGCAGACCATGCCCATGGCCACGAGTTGCAGGGTGTGGATCGGGCAGGCGATGCCCTCGACGTTGCTCGGGACCGTCTCGCCGTCGCCGTCGGGCAGAAACACCGCGATCTTCCGCTCGTGGAGCATGAGCATTGATGAAGCGTGCAGGCCGGCCATGCCCTGGCCGCTGTAGCCGGGGTTCCACGGCCCAAGCTCCAGCCTCCGCCGATGGTGGCCCGTGCGGAAGAGCATGATGTCACCCTCGCCCAGCCGCACGCCTTGGGCTTTCTCGGCCGCTTCGAGTTCCTGGGCCGTCACGGCGTCGCCCAGCTCCAGCCACTTGACGCCGCGCAGGCGCGGGATGTCCAAGAGCACGCCGCGCCCGACGATGCCGTGGGCGAAGGCGGTGATGTCATGGAGCGTCGCGCCGGTTTTGGTCACGGAGTCCGCCGGCTTGTTGTTGTAGAGCTTGCCCTGATAGCTGACGTGGCAGAGGGCGTCCATGTGCGTAAAGCAGTCGCCGTGGAACTGCGAATCCAGCGCGTCGGTAGCGAAGCGCGGCTCACCCTCCGGCCACGCGGTATCGTGCAGGACCACCATCTTGTGCACGGCCGGGTTTGGATTGTCCGGCCCCGCGACGGTGTTGATCGGAATGGCCAGCGATACCGTCCGACCCGTGCGCACGAGCTTGGCCGCGGCGGTGATGTGCCTGGGCGTGATGTAATTGAGCGTGCCGCGTTCGTCGCTATCGCCCCAGCGGCCCCAGTTGCAGACCTTCTTAAACAGCGCGTCGAACTGAGCCCGGGTCATGGGTTCGGCGGGTGTCTTCTTCATGGCTTCTCTCCTGCAAGCAAGCCTCCGTGGCCGGGCCCACGCGGAATGATGGGCCAGATGGCCGTGACCACGTCGTTTTCAACCACGTGATAAACGTCGTACATGTTGACGGTGGACGGCGCGTAGCCGGGGATGAGTTCGACGGTGTCGCCAAGCTTTAGCTGGCAGCGGTTGTCGACGTCGAAGAGGGCGTGCTCTTCGTGGAAATCCCGGGCCTTGTAAAAGGGGTAGGGCTTCATGGGCGTGCCGGCGTCGTCGACGCAGATGGACTTGCTGCCGCAGTCCAGGACAATCGTGCGGCCCTGCTGGACGACCACCGTGGCCAAGACGGTCAGGGCGTGGGAGAAGCCGGAGACGAGTTTGCCGTGGAACATGTCCATGAGCAGGTACGACCCTGCCTGCAGCTCGGTGTAGCGTGGGTCCGTCCCGGTGAACTCATACGTCCCCGTTCCCCCGCCGGAGATCGTCTCGCACGCAAAACCGGCCTTGGCCAGCCGCGCGATCGCCTCTCCCACCAGGTCCGCCGCCTTGCGGGCCTTGACGATCCGTAACGCGCGGTCAGGCTCCATCATGCAGTGGCCTTCGTAAGCCTGCAGTCCGCGCAAGCGCAGATTTTTCATCTTGCTGATCTTTGGCGCCAGCGTCAGCGCGTCTTCCACCCGGCGCACGCCCCCGCGCCCCATACCGACGTCCACCTCGATCAGGACCTCCAATTGGCTGCCCACCGCCTCGGCGGCTGCGTTCAGGTCCGCGCAGTTGCGTTCGTCATCCACCGCCACCGTCAATCGTCCCTGCCGGGCCATTTGCGCCAGCGCCTGGATCTTCTCCCGACCCCCCACCTGATTGGCAATCAGCACATCGCCGATTCCCGCGCGCGTCATGACGATCGCCTCCCAGACGGTGGCGGTGCAGACGCCGATGGCGCCGGCTTCGACCTGCATGCGCGCCAGCTCCACGCACTTTTGCCCCTTGATGTGCGGGCGCAGCTTGGCGGAATGGGGGCGCATTTTGTCGACCATGCGGGCAAGGTTTTGTTTGGCCACGTCCAGGTCGAGGATCAAGGCAGGCGTGACCAGATCACCGCGCCGACGCCCGAGGCTGCGTGCGTAAGCCTTGATGACAGAGGTTCGCCATTGGTCGAGCACGGCTGTTCTCCCTGCGCAGGGGAAATATGGCTGCATGCAAATGCGACCCTACTAGCATAACCATTGACGTCGAAAATGATCCTGGCGGGAATCAAAGCCGCATTTGAATGCCGTACGGACCGAATTGATGAACCGCTCAATTAGTGCAGATGTTGATTTGTGGAGGCTTTAAGGAACAACAGCCCCCTACTTCTCTTTGCCTGTATTGACGTTGGCAGCGCTGATTAACTTCTCCAACGCCTGCAGGTGCCGGCCCAGCGCTCGTCGTCCGGAGGCAGTCAGGCTGTACCAGGAGATTGGCTTGCGATCGACGAATTCCTTGCGCACGCGCAGATAGCCGGATTCTTCGAGTTTGTTTAACTGGGCTCCCAGGTTGCCGTCGGTGGCTTCCAGCAATTCCTTGAGGCGAGTAAAGCTCATAGCCTCGGCGTCGGAAAGCAAAACGCAGGCTGCCAGGCGCAGGCGATGCTCCAGCAGGCGATCCAATTGCCCCATGGAGGCAGCGGTTTTTGAACCAATTATTTCAGCCACGGCGGCGCACCATCCAGAAGCTCGCAGCCAGCAGAGCGACGGCGGCGGTGATTCCAAGGATCGATGCGAAATACGGAATGATTTGGCTGTCCACCACGGAACCGATCATCAGCACGATCCCTGCCAAGGTGTAGGCGCCGTCGATGTGCAAGCCCGCGTAAAGAAACGCCACCGCCAGCGCCAGCGTGGCCAATGATCCCCAGACCTCCGGGTTGGACATCAAGTTGAGCCGCAACGCGATGGCGACCAAGGCCATGAAGAATAGGAACATCACCGTCCAGTGCAAGGCGTGACGGAGGCCCAAGCGGCGATCCAGTTCCCCGGCGAAGGGCTCAAAACGGTAGCAGATGTACCAGGAGGCGAAGGTGCCAATGACCAATCCGACCTGAAACCAGATTCCCGCAGCCAGCGGATGAAAATCGCACAGCGTATAGCCGCCGGCCAGGTAGAGGGCCCAGACCGCGGCGATGCCCAGCGGGCCATGTTTGCTGGGCTTGCGATTAGCAACGACTTGACGGATGAAGGCTAAGTCCTGTTGGGCATCGGAGGGTGTGGCGGACATGCGCGGTCTCCTATAGAGTACTCTAGATTCTAGAGTAAATGCTTCGCCTTGTCAATGCCCCCGGCGCAGCGAATGAAATATTACCGGTCTGCCGCCTTCTTTTACCGCAAACCGTCAACACAAGCTTCTGCCAGCGATAGTGTTAAATCATGTACCCACCGGCAGCGCCAGGCGACAAATTCCTGTTAGGCTAATGGCTGGTTAAGGACTTTGAAGGTGATTTTCATGCCCCCACAGACTCAGCCGCCCACGGATTCGCCTTGGCCATATGACGACCCAGCCAATCACCAATTGGACTCCCAGGGGCTGCAAGCCCTTTGGGCGCACCTGGCTCAGGCCGGCACCCAGGCGCTGTTCATCCTCCGCCATGATCGCGTCGTCCTGGACTGGTCCGCCCCCGGGACTCCCGGACATCGCGACGACAAAAGTGACCGGATGCTTCCTTTGCTGCATGGCACAGCCTCAGCGGCCAAGGCGCTGGTGGGCGGCATGTCGCTGCTGATCGCCTTGGCGGACAGGCGCCTGGCGATCGACGACCCGGCTTCCAAGTGGATCCCCGCTTGGCGTGACGATCCGATAAAGTCCAAAATCACCATACGGCAACTGGCGACGCATACCAGCGGCTTGCAGGACGCTCATCAGGACGGCGTGGAGCACGCGGACCTGCCGGGCTGGATGGGGGCGTTCTGGCGGCGCGAGCCGGACCCGTTTTCGCTGGCGCGGGATCGAGCACCGGTGATCTTCGAGCCCGGCACGCAAAGGCACTACTCCAATCCCGGCATGGCGATGCTGGCGTACGTGGTGACCGCAAGCCTCCAAGGAGAGCGTGGCTATCCGAACATAGGCCAAGCGCTGGCTGAACGCGTCATGCGCCCGCTGGGCGTGTCGGACGAGGAGTGGTCGATCGGCTACAAGACGATTTACGAACTTGACGGCCTGCAGTTGCAGGCGAACTGGGGCGGCGGCGTCTATTCGGCCCGAGCGATGGCGGCGGTGGGCGTACTCATGCTTCACCTGGGCCAGTGGCAGGGCCAATCGCTGTTTGAAGGCGAACTGATCAAACAAATGGCCTGGCCGGCCGAGCCTAAAGCGATCGCTAAATCGCGCGAACCATTCGAGCCGGTGTCCGGTTTGGGCTGGTGGAGCAACGCCGACGGCGCCTGGCCGGTTCTGCCGCGAAACACCTTCTGCGCCGCGGGGGCGGGACACCAGCTTCTGCTGGTGGTGCCGGAGATGGATCTGGTGGTCGTCCGCCAAGGCAAGGGCCTGGGTTCGGCCATGCGCGGGGAACAATTCTGGGAAGCGGCGTACCGAAAAATTTTTGAGCCGCTGGCGCGATGTTTTCTGCCGCCTGTGCCTCCCAGCCCGGTGATCCGCACCATGCAATGGGCGGACAAAAAAACCATCGTGCGGCAAGCCCACGATTCGGACATCTGGCCGACGACCTGGGCCGACGACGATTGCCTGTACGCGGCGTATGGAGACGGGCAGGGATTTTTCGATCCGCCGGTGCCCGGCAAGTTGAGCATGGGCATCGCCCGCGTGGAGGGAGTGCCGCCAGCCGTCAAGGGAGTCAACGTTCGCGCTCCTTCCGCGGAATTCACCGGGCATGGACCCAAAGGCCCTAAGCCTTGCGGCATGCTGATGATTGAAGGTGTGCTTTACATGCTGGTGCGTAATGACGACCGCGCGGGTTGCGCCACGCGGCTGGCGTGGTCGAATGATCACGGCGCGACGTGGGCATGGGCGGATTGGCGGTTCGATGAATTAGGAGCTCCGACGTTCGTCAATTATGGAAAAAACCATGCGGGAGCGCGCGACGAGTATGTGTACATTCTGGGGCACGATGGGCCCAGCGCCTACCGCGAGGCGGACCACTATGTGCTTTTGCGCGTGGCCAAGGACAAGCTGCGCTTCCGCGAGGCGTACGCGTGCTGCGCGGGGCTGGATCAGAATCGCCAGCCTAAGTGGAGCGCGGATTTTTCACAGCGTCAGCCGGTGTTGACGCATCACGGCCGATGCCGGCGAACGGGGCTGACGTACAACGCGGGTTTGAAGCGATTCTTGCTCTGGGCGCAGATTTCACGCTCGGCCTGGCAGAGCGACACGCGTTTTGCCGCGGGATTCGCGGTGTTTGACGCGCCCCAGCCTTGGGGACCGTGGACCGCCGCCTATTTCACCGAGCAATGGGACGTGGGGCCGGGCGACACCGGACACTTTCCGACCAAATGGATGAGCCCCGACGGCCGGGAGATGTGGCTGGTGTTCTCCGGCGACGATTATTTTTCCCTGCGGCAGGCCAGAATCGTCATGCGCGAATAAGGACCAACCGTCGGACTGCGGGCGGATCCAATGCGGGCGGCTGCGGGCCGACGGATGATATAAGTCAACGATCGGGCGATTGACCAAAGTTTTCAAGCGCCTGCACGGCCTTCAGCAGCGCCCGGGGAATGTGAAAGAACGACTTGATGCAGCCCTTGAGGGTCTGGGAAACGCTGCCGTCGCGGCGGAGAAAACCATACCACTCACCGAACTGAGCGTCCGGGAAATGGGTGAAGATCCACTGATGAATCTTCACGTGCCAGTCCCATAGCTTCGGATCACGCGTCACCAGATAGGCCAACAAAACCGCATAGAGCGTCTCGGCATGCGGCCAAAAGAGCTTGGCGTCCCAGTCCTGGCCCTCGCCCCAGTCTTCGTCGTGGTGGCCCGGGGGCTTACCCAGAACGTCCACAAAGTTGAAGACCCCGCCATCCTGCGTATCCCAGCCGCGTTCGATCGTCCAGCGGATCACGTCCACCGCCCGATCGATCAGCCGTTGATCCTTTAGATGCAGCCCTTCTTCCAGGCAAAACCAGGCGGATTCCATGGCGTGTCCGGGCGTGAGCGACCGGCCCTCCGGCTCGGACAGCACGGGCTTACCATCCAGACCCACGCGCTCGAACATGGCCCGGTGTTCGGTGCTGGCAAACGTGAACAGTTCCTTTTCCACCCAGGGGCGAATTCGCTGCGTATACCGCTCGTCCGGATCAACCGCCCGCAGTTCCTGGGCGCAGTTGATCATGATGACCTCGGGAGCGTGCTCCTGATAAAGGCGCGTGGCCAGGTGGCTGTCTAATTCACCTGCCTCCAGGCGCTTGACGGTAGCCCAGAACAGCTCGCGAGCCTTCTGCAGATATTTTTGTTCGCCGCTGGCCCGCGCGAAATGCGCATACGCGATCACCACGAAACTCTCGCCGTAGATTTCATTCGATCGCCCATAGATCGGCCGACCGTCGCGCGTGCATTTATAGAACGCCCGACCGTCGCGCAGGCCATGCGCCTCAAGAAACTCAATGCCCAGGCGGGCGGCTTCCAGCCATTCCGGCCGGCGTTCCACTTCGTTGTACAACTTGGCGAACATGTACGCGCTGCGGGCCTGCGGCCAGACGTATTTGCCGCTGCCGTAGATCGACCCATCGCGATCCAGCATAGTCAGATATCCGCCATGCTCGCGATCCAGGGCGTGGTCCAGCCAGAAGCGTGCGATGTTCTCAATCAGGTGTTCGCGATAGAACGCCTGTAGATTTTTCAAACTGTCCAGTTCGTGTTTGGCCATAGGTGATCGGATCCCATCCTAAGGGCGATCGACGTTGCGCTATGATAGCGAGTCGCCAGGCGCGCTTGGAACATGAACCAGGCAGGTTCAAGGACATGTCCAGCGGCTGGGCGTCGATCGCCAAACCGACGCCCTTAGGTGGAAACCCCGGAGCTGGGGAGCCGGGAATCCAGGGCTCCGGCGGGGGGCTCCAAATGTCTTTCGTATTCGTCCTAAACCGGGCGTAAAGCGAACCTGCCGCCCACAGGCCCGGCTAGAGCGCATAGAAAATCCTTCCCGGGTGTGCAATAATGATTTCAAATGCTCGTTTGACTTGTGGTTCAAAGGAAGTCCCTCATGCCCCCGGAACCAGCTGAAACCCGCGCGCGACTGCTGCACGTCGCCTGTAAGACCTTTGCGGAAAAGGGTTTTCGCGATTCCACCATCGCTGATATTTCCCGCAAAGCCAAAGCCAACATCGCCGCGGTCAACTATCACTTTGGCGATAAAGAAACGCTTTACAAGGAAGCTTGGCGCCACGCGCACCAGAAAATGGTTGAGGCGTTTCCCCCCCATGGCGGTGTGCCTGAGGACGCCCCGCCGGAGCAGCGCTTGCGCGGCAGAATCCGCTCGCTGCTGCAGAGGGCCATGTGCGAGGACGGGTTGGAGTTTCAGATCATGAGCCACGAGCTGGCCAGTCCCACCGGATTACTCAATGAAGTTTTCCGCGACACCGTCCGCCCCATGCGCCAGGCGATGGATCAGCTGGTCCGCCAACTGCTCGGCGAGCCCTGCGACAATCTGACCGTGCGCCTCTGCGCCATCTCCATCATCGGTCCCTGCCTGCAGATTCTAAGAAAACGCCACCTGCACGCGCGCTCGGAATTCCACCCCTGGCTGAACGAAAACCAGCTGGAAACGATGGTGGAGCACTTTACCCTCTTCGCCCTGGCCGGCATTCACGCCATCCGCACCCGCCATCATGACTCCCCCTCGTCAGCGTCGACCGACAAAGCCCTTGTTTCCGAGAGTACATCATGAAAAAGTGGATCAAACGAGTTGTTTTCTGGTTGATCGTGTTGAGCGTCGGCGGCGGCGGAGCATACTGGTACCTGCAGAAGTCCAACACCCAGCCGGTCAGCTTCCGGACCACGGATATCCAGCGTGGGGAATTGCTCTCGTCCATCAGCGCCACGGGCACCGTCGAACCTGAAGAAGTCATCGACGTGGGCGCCCAAGTGGCGGGGCTGATCCTGTCCTTCGGCAAGGACGTCAACGGTAAGACGATCGACTACGGCTCGGTGGTGGCGGAGGGAACCATCCTCGCCTGGATCGACGATTCAATCTACACCGCGGAGCTGGCTCAGGCCCAGGCTCAGGTGCAATCCGCCCAGGCGGGCCTGCAGCGCTCGGTTGCGGATTTGGAGCAATTAAAGGCCAAACTGCATCAGGCCGAGCGCGACTGGGAACGGGCCCAGAAACTGGGACCTTCCGAAGCCCTGTCGCAATCCAGCTTTGACGCCTATCAATCGGCTTACGAAACCGCCAAAGCCAACGTCGCCATCGGCCAAGCCGCGATCCTGCAAGCCAACGCCAGCATCACGCAGAATCAGGCCATGCTCAGCCGGGCCCAGCGCAATCTGGGCTATTGCATTATCAAATCCCCGGTCCAAGGCGTCATCATTGACCGCCGGGTGAACATCGGGCAAACGGTGGTGGCCAGCCTCAACGCTCCCAGTCTCTTTCTGATCGCCAAGGACTTGACACGCATGCAGGTTTGGGTCGCGGTGAACGAAGCGGACATCGGCAAGATCCGCCCCGGCCAACCGGTGACGTTCACGGTGGATTCGTTCCCCGGCGAAACGTTCCACGGCGAGGTGGGCAAGATCCGCCTGAACGCCTCCATGACCCAGAACGTGGTCACCTTCACCGTGGAAGTCGTCACCGACAACTCCAGCGGACGGTTACTGCCTTACCTGACGGCCAACGTGCAATTTGAGCTGCAACGGCGTGACAACGTGCTCCTGGCCCCCAACGCCGCCCTGCGCTGGACGCCTGCCAACGATCAAATCGCTCCGGAATATCGCCAGGCGGAAGCTGATCCAGCGCCAACCGAGGCTGCTGACCACTCCCGCCACCGTCAGTCCGCCATGAACAATAAAGATTCCGCTGACGACGCTGAATATCGCGAGGCGGTGATCTGGGTCAAAGATGGCTCGTTCGTCCGTCCCGTATCAGCGCAAGCGGGCTTAACCGACGGCGTGATGACGGAAATTCAGGGCGACGGCGTGACCGAAGGCCTGGAAGTGGTTACCGGCGTGCAGGTGGCCGAATCCACCCCCACAACCACCACCAACCCCTTTATGCCGCAGATCCGTCGCGGCCGATCGTCCCCCCCTCCGCCCCCGCCGCCGGGAGGTTAAGGCTTTACCCCAGGATGACTTTGATGCCTCTGATCCAGATGCGCGACATCTTCAAGACCTATCACTTAGGCGAGGTCGACGTACCGGTGCTTAAGGGGGTATCGCTGCAGATTGAACCCGGCGAGTTGGTGGCGCTCATGGGAGTCTCCGGCTCAGGCAAGAGCACACTCATGAATATCCTCGGCTGCCTGGACCACCCCAGCAGCGGGGAATACTGGCTCGACGGCCAGGAAGTGTCCGGGCTATCCTCCGATCAGCGGGCGAATCTGCGCAATCGCAAACTGGGTTTTGTTTTTCAAAACTTTAATCTCCTGCCACGCACCAGCGCCCTGGACAACGTGGCCATGCCGCTGACTTATTCCGCCCAGCACCTATCCGAACGCCAAGCCCGCCAGCGCGCGGCCGACATGCTCAAACGCGTCGGGCTGGATGACCGCATGCACCACGAGCCCTCCCAGCTTTCCGGCGGGCAGCAACAACGCGTGGCCATCGCCCGGGCCCTGATCAACAGCCCCCCCCTGCTCTTTGCCGACGAACCCACCGGCAACCTGGATTCCCGCACCAGCCAGGAAGTGCTGGAGATGTTCACCCAGCTCAACCGGCAGGACGGCCTGACCATCATTTTGGTCACTCACGATCCCCACGTGGCCCAACACGCCCAGCGCATCATCCGCATTCACGACGGCGTCATCGTCGCCCCCGGAAGTGCCCCCGCAAGCTCCTTATCGTTTAGCGGGCGATCGCAGATCGCCGCGTCCGAAACCCCCGGAAGTAACCAGGGGCAAACGGACCACGCCGCCTCCGGAGGTCAGCCATGAAATCCTACCGGACCACCGTCACCGCCCTAAAAGCCCTCCGCCGCAATCCCATGCGGGCCCTTTTGACCACGCTGGGCATCGTCATCGGCGTGGCGGCGGTCATCGCCATGATGGAAATCGGCACCGGGTCTTCCTCGGCCGTGCAGAAATCCCTCTCCACCATGGGCACCAACGTCTTTTTGATCTTCCCCGGCACGGCGGCCAGCGGCGGCGTGAGCTTCGGCGTCGGCAGCGGCACCACCCTCACGCCCGAGGATTGCGATGCGATCCTCCGCGAATGCCCGGCCGTGCGCAATGCCACGCCCGTGGTCCGCGCCCGCACCCAGGTGGTCTACGGCAATCGCAACTGGGTGCCCTCCCAGATGCTCGGCGTCACCCCGGCCTTTCTGGACGTCCGCTCCTGGGAGCCGTTGGAAGAGGGCGTGCCCTTTTCCGATCGCGATGTTCAAAACGCCAACAAAGTCTGCCTGCTGGGCAAGACCCTGGTGCGCGAACTGTTTGAAGGGCAATCGCCGCTAGGCAAGGAAATTCGCGTTAAGAACGTCACCTTCCGGGTGGTGGGCGTGCTTAAGGCCAAAGGCGCCAACATGATGGGCAGCGATCAGGACGACATCCTGATTGCCCCCTGGACCACCATCAAGTACCGCGTCACCGGCTCATCGATGAGCAGCACCAACCAGAGCAGCAGCAGCGGCGCCAGCAGCTCGGTGAACACCCTAAGCAACCTCTACCCCTCGGGCCAGCCTAGCCTGTACCCGGAAATATCCTCCGTCCAGGCCGCCAACAGCCCCATGCACATTCGCTTTTCCAACGTCGATCAGATCATCGTGGCTGCGCAGAACGGCTCCTCGATTGACGCCGCCATCAAGCAGGTGACCCAACTCCTGCGCGAACGGCACAAGCTGGGCCCGCAGGATCCGGAAGACTTCAACATCCGCAACATGACCGAACTGGCCAACATGCTTTCATCCACCACCAAGCTGATGACCAACCTGCTGCTCTGCGTGGCCATGATCTCCCTCTTGGTCGGCGGCGTGGGCATCATGAACATCATGCTCGTCTCCGTCACCGAGCGCACCCGCGAGATCGGCCTGCGCATGGCGGTGGGCGCCCGGGCCAGCGACATCCTGCGGCAGTTCCTTGTTGAATCGGTGGTGCTCTGCTTGGTCGGCGGAAGCGTGGGCATTCTGCTGGGCCACGGCGGCTCGCGCCTGGTGGAGATGTTCCTGCGCTGGCCGGTGGAAACGTCCCCGGCGGCCATCATTGCCGCGGTGGTGGTATCCGCCAGCGTGGGCATGATCTTCGGGTTCTATCCAGCCTGGAAGGCGTCACGCCTGGACCCCATCGAGGCCCTGCGCTACGAGTAACAAAGACCGCCCCGCCGCCCCGTGGCCGCGGGCGAAGATGAAGGAAGACTCCTATGCGGGAGATCGCCTGGACAAATAAGTGGCGCCAAGGTCGGCCGGCAACCGGTCTGGCGCTAGGGTTCGCGCTGCTGACGACAGCCGGCTGCATGGTCGGACCCAACTTTAAAACCCCGGAAGTCATAACCCCTTCCGCCTGGGTCGGACCAACCACCATGCCCGCCACCGCGCCCAGTGCGTCGGCGGAAGAGCTTCTGGCCCGCTGGTGGACGGTGTTCAATGATCCCACGCTATCGTCTTTGGTCGATCGAGCGATTCAATCGAATCTGGACGTGCGCCTGGCTGAATCACGCATCCGCCAGGCCCGGGCGGCCCGCGGCGTCAGCGCGGCGGCTATCGGCCCGACCGTCAACGCCGCCGGCTCGTATCGGCGCAGCCAGGCTTCCAGCGGCGGGTCCAGCCGAACTCCGCCGGTGGCGGATCAATATCAGGCCGGATTCGACGCCGGTTGGGAATTGGATTTCTTCGGCGGTGCCCGCCGGGGAGTCGAAGCGGCTAATGCGGACATACAGGCAGCCCTTGAAGACCGCCACGGCGTGTTGGTCACGTTGGCGGCCGAAGTAGCCCGTAATTACACCGATCTGCGCGCTTTCCAGCAGCGTGCCGCCATCGCCCGCCGGAATCTGGCTGCCCAACAACACAGTGCCGACCTGACCCGCCAGCGCTACGAGGGCGGCTTTGTCAGCGGCTTGGACCTGGCCAACGCCAACGCGCTGGTGGCGTCCACCGCCGGGCAGATTCCCCTCTTAGAAGCCTCCGCCCAGCAAACCATCTACACCTTAAGCATCCTGCTGGGCCAACCGCCCGGAGCCCTGCTCGAAGAGCTGTCCCCCGTCGCGGACATTCCGGCCGCGCCGCCGCAGGTGCCCACGGGCGTGCCTTCGGAACTGCTCCGCCGCCGTCCCGACATCCGCCAGGCCGAGGCCCAGATCCACGCCGCCACCGCCCGCATCGGTGTGGCCACCGCGGACCTCTTCCCCAAGTTCACGCTCACCGGCGCCATCGGCTACCAGTCCGGCCAGATCAGCTCCTGGTTCAATCCCGCCAGCCAATCCTGGTCGTTCGGGCCCTCCGCCACCTGGCAGATTTTCGATTCCGGCCGGATTAAGTCCAACATCAAGGTGCAGAACGCCCTGGAAGAACAATCGATCCTCAACTACCAGAAAGCCGTGCTGACGGCGCTGCAGGAAGTGGAGAACGCCTTGATCTCCTCGGCCAGCGAACAGGAACATCGCAAGGCCCTCATGGACGCGGTGGTGGCCAACCGCATCGCCGTGGATCTGTCCACCAAGCTCTACACCGAAGGCCAGACCGATTTCTTAAACGTCCTAAACGCCCAGCGCTCGCTGTACAGCTCAGAGGACAGCTTGGCGCAAAGCGACAGCACCGTGACGACGAATTTGATCGCTCTTTACAAGGCTCTGGGCGGCGGTTGGGAGTCCGACGCGGGACCGAATCATTCGCATTAGCTTGCACACGGCAACTGCAGGCGGTCACGCGTAAATCGCGGTTGATGCTCAGGCTCAGCCCTGAAAACGCGGACCAACGAAAGGAATTAGGATGGAAGGCGGCGGCGGCTGGCGCGGGGCGATGGGGACGGTGGGCGGTATTACGCGCACCTACGGCCTGCAACATCACTTTGCCAGGCCCGACTTGGAGAATCCGCCGCAAGACATCTCCCGCGCCCTGCTCCTGCGCATCGGCCGATACATGTGGCCTTACGGGCTCAAGTGGCTGGCGATCCTCGCCTGTGTGCTGACGTCGGCCGGATTGGCCGTCCTGCCGCCGCTCTGCGTGGGCATGATTATCGATCAAGCCATACCGCAGGGGCGCACCACCCTCCTGGCTTTGCTGGCCGGCGCGATGGTGGCCTTGGCTCTGGCGGCGGGCCTGATCGGCGTGCTCCAGCAGACGCTGACCGTCCGCGTCGGCCAAGGCATCATGTTCGACTTGCGTAACGAGCTTTTTCTCCACCTGCAGAGGATGTCCCTGCACTTTTTCACCCGTACGCGTTCGGGCGACATCGTTTCGCGTATCAATAACGACGTCAACGCCGTGCAAGGGGCCGCCACCGGAACGCTGGTGTCCATCGCCAGCAACATCGCCACGCTCGCCGCCACGTCGGTGGCCATGTTTTCCATGAACTGGCGGTTGACGCTGCTGGCCTTGGCGGTGGTTCCGGCGTTTTATATGCCCTCCAAAGTCGTCGGAGGCATCCGCCGCCGTCTGTCGGCCCAGACCCAGGAAAGCCAGGCTCACCTGTTGACTTTCCTTAACGAACGCCTGCACGTGGCCGGCGCGCTGCTGACACACATCTTCGGACAGGGAAAAAACGACGCCCAGGCGTTCAGCGCTCTCAACGCCAAGGTGCGCGATCTGAACATCAAGCAATCGGTCGTGGGCCGCTGGCTGTTTATGATTCTCAGTGTCTTTAGCGCCATCGGACCGGCCGCCATCTTCTGGTACGGCGGGTACCAGGTTCTGCAGCAACGTCTGCTGTTGGGCCAACTGGTGGCGTTCGCGGCTCTCTTGACGCTGCTGTATCGCCCCATGGTGCAATTGGCTTCTGTCTACGTGGATGTCCAGGCCGCGGTCGCGGTGTTTGAGCGAATTTTTGAATATCTGGATCTGCGCCCGGACGTGCATGACAAACCCCAGCCCCTGCCCCTGCCGCAAACGCGCGGGCACCTCGTGCTGGATCACGTCGGCTTCGCTTATCCGCTGCCCCCCCGCCTGCCGGGCCAGGACCAGACGGATCCAGTTGAGCCCGAACCGGAAGAGCGCTTCGCCATTCGCCAGATCAGCTTCCAGATTCTCCCCGGTCAGCGCGTCGCCCTGGTCGGCCCCAGCGGCGCGGGCAAGTCGACGCTGACTTACCTGGTGCCGCGATTTTACGACCCGAAGGAAGGCGTCATCACTCTCGACGGCTGCGACCTGCGCGATCTGGCCTTAGAGGAGCTGCGCCGCCACATCGGTATGGTGACCCAGGAGACCTTCCTCTTCCACGCCAGCATCCGCGAAAACCTGCTCTACGCCCGCCCCGACGCCGGCGAATCCCTCATGATTGACGCCTGTCGGGCGGCCAACATTCACGACTTTATCGCCAGTCTCCCCGAAGGCTATGACACCCTGGTGGGCGAACGCGGATTCCGCCTCTCCGGCGGGGAAAAGCAGCGCGTCTCCATCGCCCGTGCCCTTCTCAAGGATCCGGCCATCCTCATCCTCGACGAAGCCACCAGCCACCTGGACGCCACCTCCGAATATCTAATTCAGAACGCCCTGGAAAAGCTCCTGCGCGGCCGCACGTCGCTGATCATCGCCCATCGCCTGTCGACGATCCTCAGCGCCGACATGATCGTGGTCCTGCAGGCCGGGCAGGTTGTGGAAAAAGGCCGCCACGAGGAGCTGCTCGCTCTGCACGGGCTGTACGCCACGCTGTTTGCACAGCAGTTCGGCAAGGTGCTCAATCTAAGCGGCGAAAACGGGTTGCATAAGCAGGGCGTCTGGCCCAACCCCTAGCGGAGGATGCCCCCGCCCCATCGGCCTCCTGAGCTCTGCCCATTTTTCGGGGGTATCAGCGGTCACGCCCGCTTGCTGCCCACCCGCCTGTTTCTCCACGCCGCCCAGCCCCCCCACTCCCTCTTTTGCCGTTTCTGGACGATAATGGAGATATGCCCATCCTTCACCATCTACTCAAAGGCGTTGAACAGTTCCTGTCACCCCCGCCCCAGGACGCCAGCGCTCCGCGCCGCTGGATTTATTCCATCTTCCGCCTGGCTCGCTATTGCTACGGCCAACTCATCGCCGACCGAGCCACCCAGATGGCAGCGGCGCTGACTTATCGTACGCTCTTTAGCCTGTTGCCCACCATTGTCCTGGCGCTGGTGGTCCTGCAAGGACTCCGCGGCCTGGAGCACTATCAAGATCGCTTCAAGACGTCCATTCTCAACTTGATCCCCGACAAATTGCTCAGCGCCGATTTGGGAGATGCAAGCTTTTCCTCCCCGTCGGAATCACCAGGCAAAGATCAGTCGCCTACGACCTCCACATCACCTCAGCCTTCCCAGACAGCGGAAGAGGCAGCCGCGGCCACATCCCTCGTGGAGCGCCGAACGCAGTTGGGCTCCATGATTCAAAACGTCCTGGACGCGCTGGGCAAGGTTGATTTCCGCGGCATCGGGTCGGTGGGCTTTCTGCTGTTTATTTACGGGGCCACCACGCTGCTGGAAACCATCGAACGCAGTTTCAACGTGATCTTCGGAGCTGAGCAGGGCCGACCGTGGTACCTGCGCATTACCTTCTACTACACCTTCATCACGCTGGGGCCGATCGTGCTGATCACCGGGCAGATCATTCAGCAAAAAGCTTTGTCCGCCCTGGCGGCTGAAGCCCTGACCAGTTGGCTGGCCGGGCCGGCGGTGGTGCTTTCGCCCCTGTTGACCAGCTGGTTTGTGCTCACGGCCGTTTACGTCCTGCTGCCGCACGCCCGCGTGCAATGGAAGCCCGCACTGATCGGCAGCTTCGTCGCGTCGGTGCTCTACGTCGCCGGCCAGCAGCTTTTTGCGATCTACGTCTCCCGCAACGCCGTCACCAGCCTATACGGCGCCTTGGGCCTGGTGCCGCTGTTTCTCTTCTGGATCTACATCACCTGGCTGATCGTGCTCTTCGGCCTGGAACTGACATACGCCCTGCAGACCATCAAGTCCTCCGACTTTGACGAGGAACTCAATCGCCCGCAGCACGAGATTCTCGGCGACTCACAATGGCTGCTGCCGATCATGGCTCGCATCGGCCAGTCTTTTGCGCAGGGTAAGACCATTGACGCGCAGGACCTGGCCCACGAAGTGGGTCTGCCGTTGCTGGCCACCATGCGTGTCTGCAGCCGACTCCAGCAGGCAGGGCTGGTTCACCCCATCGATCAATCCGAAGGCTCAGCCGCCGCCTACGCCCTGGCACGCCCGCCCGATCGGATTCCCCTGGATCACTTGTTGGAACTGGGCCAGAACTGGACGCGGCCCGATCGGTCGCCCCCGGCTGATCAGTGCTGGCAATTCGCCCGTCAACTTGATGTTCATCAGCGGCAAGCGGCGGCCGGCAAGACCTTGGCAGATATCTTGCCCAGCACTAGCCCCGGGTAAATCCCCTCTTCTTTGCGGCTTTATTCTTTGACAGCTTTCGCCGGCACCAGATTCGCGATCAATTTGAAACTAAAAACCATCATGTCTTGTTGTCGTCAAGCTTCTGACCATCCGCAATAAACCAGGCTGGTTTTCGCCATTTCGCTTACGGGGAATCCCTATAAAAACCGGCTGACTCGCAACAAAGCGAATCAGCCGGGCCGGGGTAAACTTCCAGTTTAATTTTGTTCGCAATTAAACAAATACGGACGAGAAACAAACTCCTGAAATTCAACACTGGACTTTTCGTGTCACCGACTCTTCAATACAAAAAATTCCACTTCGACATAATTAACATTTAAATTCCAAGCGATCGCCACAAGAAACCAATGGTCACATCATCAAGATTAAATTATGCTAATCCTTGCCAGTCGATTGTCAAGCATACCCGCTTTTTTTCGGAAAAATCGATGTGTTTCTCGGCACGACTCTTAAGCATGAATTGACCCTTCAGGGAGGAACAGTCTATCTCTAATTGGGTGCCTTAATTTTTTCTATAACCGGCTAATTCTTTCATATCTATCTAACTTATTTTGCACTGAATATCAGTCGCCAATAAACGCTATCCATTATTAGAATATGACAAAAATGTATGCAAAAAAAGGAAAGATACAAAACTGTATCATTACTATGCAATATAAGACTCATGGTTGGGGAAGCCAATCGGCTAGATGGCCTGCCTGATGGCTCGTCTTCGTGATTCTAAGTCAAAAAAAGAACGCTGGTTATCAATCATCCAGGCGGATGCGACCCCCATGGCTTGGTTTTCGCTGAGCATCTGATCAGCAACCTCCGCCTCCAAGGCTCTAGTCAGCCACAGGCGGGCTTGGGCGGCATAGGCCACCGCTGCCATGGGCCAGAACGTGTCCCCGCCAAAGGCGAAAACCTTGTTTGAAGGCAGGCTGTGGATCATCTGGCGGGCAAAATCTGTCACGCTATAGGGGTTGATGCTCCAGGCCCAGCACAGGTCCACCGTCACATTGGTGAACTGCTTGGCGATGGCCAACAGCTCCGGGCCATAGGGGTAGCCGGCGTGCATCAGCACAAAACGGGCCTGGGGATAGGCCAACAGCAGCGCACAAAGGTGGGCTGGGCGGATGCGATCCATCATCATCGAATTCCACCCCGCGTAGTACCCGGTGTGAATCTTCACCGGCAGGTGATGGTCGATGGCCATCTCCACCCCCCGCGCCAAGCTCCAATCACCTAGACACCGCAACTCCCCTTCCTCCAATGTCTGCCCCGCCAATTTCCTGCTCAGGCAACGCTGGGCGTCGTCATCGCTGCGCTTCTGCCATTGCAGCGTCCGCCGATAGGCGTGCTGGGTCTTCACCGCGATGGCCAGGGGCGCATAGCGTTCGAACACCTGTTTTTGCGCGTCGGCGAACGAGCTTAAGTCCTTCACCTGCCGGCCCGTCAAGCGCTCCAAGTCCGCGGCCAGCACGTCGCCGCTGGCAAATCCCGCCCAGGACAGGTCGTACAGAAAAAACTCGGGCCCTGAAGAGTCCGGTTCGCATTCGATGCGAAAGTCATCAATCTGAACATGATCGATGTGCGCCACCTCGCGCAGAAGGCGCAGCCGCTGTCCGGGCTGGCGCAGCTCGCGGTTACGAGCCTCGGCAGCCACGATGGCTTCCACCGTGATCTCACGCATGCCGTAAACCAGCTCGGCGGTCAGCTTCACCGCCTGCCCGTAGCCGGTGTATTGAGCTTTCTCCCAGGCGGGTCGAATGCCCGCGAAACGCGCTTCAATATCCGAATTCGTCGCATCCGCGGCCCGATCAATGTCCTCCTGGGTAGCGCCGGCGGTGCGCAGATCGGTGGCCATATAGTGATTGAATAACGCACGCAGCACGTCCGGCCCATGCGCGACGTATTCCTGTTCACTTTTTAGGTGCTCGTGACTATCCACCAACGGCGTCTGCTGAATGTGCTGAGCTAAGTCGCTGACGGCTTTTGCCATGGCCAATCCCCTCCTGACCGATCCGTCCTTGCCTGACGACACCTCATCGCCTCGTCCGTCGCCCGGCAACCACCCAACGCTTCGCCGGCCGCCGCTTCAGTCCAGGCACGCGGACGGGTTAAAACGCTGGGCGATCGGCATCCGCCGACCGAACCCGAAGGCCCGCCCCGTCACTTTCAGTCCCGGGGCCGCCTGCTTGCGCTTGTACTCATTTAAGTCGATTAAACGAACCATCCGCATCACGGTCTGCGGATCAATCCCCGTCTGGCTGATGATCTGGGCGACGGCCTGTTCCTTCTCCACGTAGCGCTCGATGATCTGATCCAGGTCCTCGTAGGCAGGCAGGGAATCCTGATCGGTCTGATTCGGACGCAGCTCGGCGCTGGGCACCTTGGTGATCGAACTTTCGGGAATCACCGCGCCGCCATAGGCCTGCCGCAGGGGCGAGGCGGGCGATTGATTGATCCAGCGCGATAATTCCCAGACCATCGTCTTGGGCACGTCGGAAATCACCGCCAACCCGCCGCACATGTCCCCGTAGAGCGTGCAATAGCCCACGGCCAACTCGCTCTTGTTGCCGGTGGTGACCAACAGCGCGCGGAACTTGTTGCTCATGGCCATCAAAATCTGCCCGCGAATCCGGGCCTGCACGTTTTCTTCCGTCACGTCCGCGGGCAACCCGGCGAACACGGGCGCCAGCACCTTTTCCATGGCTTGGTGGGCGCCCTCGATCGCCACGATCTCCAGGGGAATCCCCAGCTTTTCAGCCAATTCTCTGGCGTCCGCCACCGAACCCCCGGAGCTGAATCGCGACGGCATGGCCACGCCGCGCACCTTGTCCTTACCCAACGCCCCCACGCACAAGGCGCAGGTCAGTGCCGAATCGATCCCCCCGGACAATCCCAACACCACGGACTGAAATCCGCATTTGCGGCAATAGTCGCGCAATCCCAAAACCAGGGCGTGATAGAGCGACTCCATGCCCACCCTGTACTTTTCAATCCTTCCGCCCCCCCCGCCCCCGGAAGAATCTCCGCAAGTGCCTGCGGTATTTCCCGGTATATCCACCACCAGCAGGTCTTCCTCAAAATCCTTGGCGTGTCCGATCAGGTTGCCCTGGGCATCGAGCACGCAACTGTTGCCGTCGAATATGAGTTCGTCATTGCCGCCCACTTGGTTGCAGTACACCACCGGCAGGTGATGTCGTCGGGCCGCCCGCCGGCAAAGCTCCAGGCGAAGGTCGTGCTTGCGCAAGACAAACGGCGAAGCGGAGCAGTTGATGAAAAGGTCCGCCCCGCGTTCGGCCAGTTCCTGGATCGGATTCTGGTGGTAAAGCGTTCGGCCCACCAAGTCCCCATCGTTCCACATGTCCTCGCAGACATGAATGCCCAGCTTGTGGCCCTGCCAGGAAGCGACCTCAATCCCCGGGCCGGGCTCAAAATAGCGCTGCTCGTCGAACACGTCGTAGGTCGGCAGCAGGCTCTTGACATGCCGATGGACGATCCGCCCGCCGGCACAAAGAGCAGCCGCGTTATAGAGCGAGCGTCCCCGCTCTCCGTCGGCTGGGCAGGGATACCCCACGATGGCGGCCATGTCCCGGCAGCCCGCGGCGATCTGCTCGACCGCCCTGACGCATTGCTCGATCAGCACCGGCTTTAGCAGCAGGTCCTTGGGCGGATACCCCACCACCGACAGTTCCGGAAATACCACCAATTCCGCCCCTTGCCGACGGGCTGACTCCAGATTGGCCTGGATCAGGCGCACATTGGCTCCGATTTCCCCCACCGTCGGATTAATCTGGGCTAAGGCAATCCTCATGATTTGAACCTTTTCGACCCGAAATTGTAGTGTGGCCCTGTTTTTCACGCAGGACCGTTGACCTTCATACTCCCTAAACGTAGCCTGCTGCCATGAAACGACCCCTTTCCTTCCCGGCCAGCCTCCTGATCATCCTGTCTTGCGCAACCTTTTGCGGATGCCAAGGCTTTTGGCACAACGGCACCTGGACTGGCGGGGCCAAAGGCCGGACCGCCTACCACATGGATCAGGCTCAACTCTACCTTGAACAGGGACTAAGCGACTCCGCCCTGGCAGCCTTCGGCATGGCCCTGGAGGTCAATCCCCGCCTGGTCGAAGCCTATATGGGCATGGGCGAGATCTACCTGCAGCGCGGCCAAAACGACATGGCCGAGGAACGCTTCACGGAGGCGGTCAAGCTCAATCCCAACAGCTTCCAGGCCACCTATAAACTGGCGTACACCAAACAGCTCTTAGGCAAACTCCAGGAAGCCGTCCGCCTTTATCTCCAGGCTCTGGCCCTGGATCCTAACAGCTTCCCAGCCAATCAGAACCTCGCGGGCGCTTACCTGCAGCTGGGCCGACCGGCCGACGCCTTGCCTTACGCCTTGCGGGCGACGGAACTGGATTCCGAAAGCCAGGGCGGCTGGTCGAATTTGGCGGCCACCTACAGCCTGCTGCAACAATACGACAAGGCCATCAACGCCTATCGGCAGGCTATCGAACTGGGCGAACAGCAGGAACCCCTGATCGCCGGCCTGGCCGACGCCCACATCCGCTTAGGCCAATTCGATCGGGCGGTGGAGGTTCTTCAATCCTGGCTGCGAACTCAGCCCAGCTCCACAGCCTATGAACGGCTCGGATTCGCACAATTCAAACTTCGCCAGTTCGATCTGGCTCTCTCCAGCTACCGGGCTTCCCTGGCGATCGATCCGAATGACACCGGTTCCCTCAACGGATCGGGCGCCTGCCTGATGACCTTGTATATCCAGGGCAATCGCACGGATAAATCCCTGCATCAGGACGCGATCGAATCCTGGCGCCGGAGCCTGCGCCTGCGTCCCGATCAGCCGCGCATCATCGACCTGATTTCCCGCTACCAGCGGCTCTAGTTCCCCAAATCAGCCCGCTCTAATGCCGGCTGGCCAGCAATTCCTCCACCTGGCGGCGGGCGGCGGCCATTTTGGGCAGGCGAACGTCCCGGAATCCGGTCACCCCGGCGGGCACGCTTAAAACAGCGGTCCAGAATTCATAGTCGCTCTGGCTTTCCACCTTCACCTGCTCCAGCAGTCCCTCGTACCAGCGGCGGAACTCCACTTCCGCGCGATGCCAGAACATCAGCCTGGCCAATGAGCCAAAAGCCCGCAAAAACACCAGATGCCAGCTCCGGGCGTGCATGGCCGGCAAATGAAACACCCAGTGATAAAGCCTTAGCTGCGGATACAACACCCGCTGATATCTAAGCCGATCACCGCGCTTGCGCTCCACGCCAAAACGCTTCTGATCCTGACGCTTCTTCTCCAGGCTGCCCAGCATCGCGGCGACGTAAACTTCATCCTTAATCAACATCAACTTGGCTAAATTCCACGCCACCGTCCGCGTCAACAATCCCCCCCTGGGAACGTCCCCGCTCCCGTCCGTTGCACGCAAAGCATCCCCACCGGCGCTGGCCGCCTGGCCGTGGCCTGCCTGTTCAAAGCTGAGCACTTTCATCAACCGTTCGCAATACCGTTGGGCGTAGCGCATGCCGCCCCAGACCCAGCAGTCATACGCCCGGATCACCACGTCCCGCAACAACTCGTCGCCCATGCCCGCTTCCCGTGCGGCTCGTTCAAACTGCCGCATCAAAACGCTGAACTTGCGCACCGCCCGACGCCGCCCCCCCCACCAACTCGGCAACTTCCCGCGCCAACCGCCCCGCATCAGCACCAGCTTGCGACGCAACGCTCCCTTGGCTGACTCCCGCCCACGCAAGCCATTTAACCTGGCCCCGTCCCCGAAACTTCCCCCGGACCACTTGCGGCCTAAAACAAAAGCGGCCTGATTCCGCTCGGCGTCACCAGGCAGCGTCTTGCGGATGCCTTCTTCAATCGCCTCGATGGTCACCGGCACCCAACCGCGCTGAAAGGCCATGCCCAACAGGATCATGTTCACGTAATGCTTGGACCCGAATAATCGGGCGCTTAATTCGCTGGCATCACCGCACGCGTATTGCCCACCCTTGGCGGCCAGGCCGATTCCTTCACGCAAAGACGTCACGTCCGCGTGCTGCTTACCCAACAACATCTGCATGGTGGGAACCAGGGCGGTATTCGCCGCCACCGCGGTCCGCGTCTTGCCCGCCACGCGATGCCCCCCGCCGGTGGCCACCGCGCGGGCGGATTCGATCAGATCCAACCCCATCAACAAATCAGCCTTCCCGAATGGCACAGCCGCGGTCGTGCACCAACCCTCTTCCTTCCTGCCTGTGTCCACCGGCTCCGCTGCCTTCTCCTGCGACCGGCTGAAGATCAATTGGCTAAAGGCCCGGTCCGAGCGCACCGCCCGGCCGTTGTCCCGCACATACCCCACCCGATATCCCATCACGCGGCCCGCTTCAGCCAACACCGCCGTCAATACCCCCACGCCCATGCCGCCCACGCCCGCGATATGACAGCGCCACGATTCCTGTCCCCCATGCACCGCAGCCACGGCCGGGGCCACTTGGGCCAGATCCAAACCCTCGTACCCCCGCTTTCTTTTTCCCTTCGCCGCTTTCCCCCGCCGCACCACCACTTCCTCAATCGCTGGACAGGCGTTGATCCGCCGGCAAGCGCCGTCATTCACGCACGACGCGAAATCCGTCTGTATCTTCGGACCGTAATCGGTCTCCACCACCGTCAATCCCGGGCAACCGGTCTTGCGCGTGCATTCCAGGCAATACTCGCACACTTCTTCCGCCACGTTAACGTAGACTTCCTCTTCTCTTGATCCCTCCGCAGACGCCACGCCTGCGCCCCGATGTCGTCCCCCCAGCCAGGGCAAGCTCAGCCAATTCCCAAGCTGCCGCCGCGTCGGCCCGCCCCGACCATGACCTTTGAGCCGGGTGATCGCACATTCCTTGTCCGCCACCACCACTTTCACGCCTTCGGACAAGATCGATTCTTCCAGCAACGCCCGACAGCGATGCCGATCGCCCGGATCAATCCGCACCAGGCTGACGGGCCGGCCCACCTTGCGCGGAATCATGGCTGCGATGGCCCGCTCGATCTGCCGGGCGCCCGACCATTTAGCTTTCTTCTCCGCCTGCCCGCCCGCGCCTTTGACCTCTACCCGCACCAATTCGCCGCCCAGGGCCGCGGTCTTGTTGTCCACGATCAGATACGTCACATCGTCGCCCGCCTGGATCGATTGCCCGATCGCCGCCTGGCCCGAATGCCCGAACGTACCCTGCCCCATCACCACCACTTGCTTGTATTCCGTCAGCCGCCCCAATCCCACCGCCGCGGCCGGGCCCACGCCCATGCCCCAATAGCTCTGCACCAGCGAGGAATTGGGCTCAAAACGCCACAACGTCGCGCAGCCGGCATCACCATGCACCACCAGCTCCACCGGCCGCCGCTTGTGCCGCGAAAGCATGTATTCGGCATTTCCCAGATCCCGCCGCAACTCCACCAGCACGCTGGCGGAATCCCGCTGCGGACAACCGGCACAAAACGTCGGCGTCCTCTGCAAATCCCCCTCGCCCCCCCCGGAAGTTACCCCGGGATTACCCCCGGATAGCGACGCTTCCCCCTGGTCATCCTGACCATCAAATCCCGCGATGGCTGCGCCGCTGGACAGGGTGCCGGCAATCTCCCCTTCGATTCTCGCCCGGGCGGTCTCCGAAAGGGCCGGCCCAAACTCGCGCACCAGTTCGCCTAAGCGCACCAACAACATGGAAGGATGGGCCTTCTCCAGGCCCGTGCCCAGACCAGCCGGGCTCTCTGAACTTTCCGACCTATTTGGCCCGGTCTTGCCCGCCACTACGCCCACATCCAGGCCTGTTCCTTGCCGTAAACGCTCCACCGCCTGCCAGACTTGTCTCTCGACCCAGGAGGTGCTTTCTTCGATCACCGCCACGCGCCGACAAACCCGCGCTAATTCCAGGACCAGCTCCTCGTCCACAGGCTCAATTAATCCCAGCCTGCAGATCGGCAGCTTGCCTTTAAGTTGCAGTTCGCCCAACGCATCCTGCACCCCGCCATACGCCGCCCCCGCCACGACGAGCCCCAACGGAGCGATCTCGCCCTTCTGCGGCAAATACCAGACGCGATTAACGGCCCATTTGCGGGCTTCCTCCAACAGTTCCTGCCGAGCCCTGCTGTCAGCCTCCAGCCAGCCGGCCGACTCGCCCTCGCCCCGGCCCGAGGCGACGATCCAACCCGCCACGCGCTTTTCCAGGTCGCCGCGGCTGGCCACCGATCGCTCCCGCACGCCGCTGGCCTCCGGAAAATGATTGGGCCCGCAGGACACCGACCCTCCGCCGCCCAGCAGCCACGGCCGCACGCGCAAGCCCATCGTCACGCCCCCAGCCGCGCCCAACGCGAACGCCACACCCACCCAGTCCTTGATCTCCTGGCTGCAGGCCGGCTCAAGCACCGGCATGCCCATCTGCCGCGCGACTAACCCCGTATCCGTGTGACTGCCCAGCGCCCGCCCGCCGGGGTCTTCGCCCAGCAGCACCACCTCGCTGCCTTGGCCAGCCCTTCCCCGGGCGCCCATCGCCAGCGCCTCGCCGGCCGACAACAGCCCCATCCCGCTTAACGCCAGCACCGACCGGCCACCAGCCATCCGACCACCCAAAGCGATCCCAGCCGCCTGACTCTCGTTACCGCCCAGTTCCACCACCATCCCACGCTCAGCCAGCAGCGGCTTAAGCCCCTCGACCGCATTGAAAAACGCCCCCATCATGCCGCGCGGGTATCCGGTGATCAGGTGCACGCCACCTTCAACCTCCAGCAAACCCTTGAGCAATAGCTCGTGGCCGGCAAATATCTCTTCCCCGGCATCCCGCACAAAACGTAGGTCCATTTTTGCCACGCGTCTGGTCCTGTTCCCCCCGGAAGTGCCCCCGGAAGCTCCCCCGGAAGCTCCCCGGCAAGCGTCCCGCCGCCGGAATATACCCCAGCAGCATCCCGTCCTGGCCCGATATGATTCCCCAACTTCCCTCTTTTACCCTTACCCGACGGCTCTCGCACCTTTGGCCCTAAAGCCCTTATGATATGACCTGCTCTTAGCCCTCGGCAATCTGTTTCTCCCCCGATGTGCCCGTGAACCCCCCAACGCACCAATCCGCCCGTCTGATCGTCACCGGCTGTGGCCTGGTCACCCCCTTAGGCTACTCGCCTTGGCAGACGTTCCGCGCCTTGCTGGATGGCAAAACCATTGCCGACAAGGCTGCGAACCTGCCGACCGATATCTCGCCCATCCAATTGGTGCGCGCGGTCGGCTGCGTCCACGCCGCGGCTTACAACACCCACGATCCAGCCATCGAACTGGCGGAACGCGCTGCCCGCTCAGCCCTGGAAGAAGCAGCCCTTCTGCCCGCTGACGTCCTGCCCTTCCTGGGCGTCTCCAAAGGCGCCATGCACGCCCTTCACTCCGCCCCCGGAAATTTCCCCAAGGGTGCTCTTGTCTTGCCGCCCGCTCCCGATGCTCCGCTGGCCGTCGCGCTAGGCCCCATCGCTTACCTTGCGTATCACCTCCAGCGTCGCCTGGGCATCGCCAGACCAACTTCCGTCGTGGCGGCCTGCGCGTCGGGGTTGACTGCCTTGCACCTGGCCGGCCAACACTTGCGCCAACTCGCCGCCCTTGGCCAATATCGTTCCGCCTTGGTTGTCTCCGCCGAGGCCTCGCTGCTGCCCATGTTCATTCACAGCTACAAACGCCTGGGCGTGTTGGCGCCGCTTAAGCCCGACCAATATCGCGCTTTGCCCCTCGACCAACAGCGTCAGGGCTTTCTACTTTCCGAACAATCAGCCGCCCTTGTCATCCAGGCCGTACCTCAGGTTCAACCCGGGCAAATTGAACTTCAAGACATCGCCGTGGCTTCCGAGAGCTTTCACCTCATCCAGCCCGATCCGAACATGACCAGCCTGCGCATCCTGGCTGGAAAAATGCTCGCCTCCGCCCCACCTGACTTACTCCATCCCCACGCCACCGGAACCGTCGAGCAAGACCAGGCGGAACTGAACGCCTACGCTCCCTTCCTGAGCCAAAACAGCGACGTTTACGCCTGCAAAGGAGCCATCGGGCACGGCCTGGGCGTGGCAGGCTTGGCGTCCCTGATCATCGCCTGCCTGTGCGCCAAAACGCGCCGGCGCCCCCCGATGCCGTGGCTGACTGATCCCGTATCCTGCCATCCGCCTCTATCCGCATCATCGCGCCCTCTGCCGGCCCAAAGCCGACACGCCGTCTTCGCCGCCGGCTTCGGCGGTCACCTGGCCGCAGCCATCCTCCAACAGCATTAGCCCCCCCGGAAACGCCGCTTCCAAGCGCGTCCCCCGCCACAACCGCTTTTCTACTCCTGCACCTCGTGATGTTTTTCCTTGCGCATCATCACCGTGGCGTCATGGCCGTGGGCGAAGTAATCCTGCCGAAAGGCCCAGACGGGCGTTCGACTCTGCACCCAATCCAACAGCCACAAGGTGTTGAGCCGACGGGCGGGGCCTGTCTGCGACGGAGCCTGTGGGCCAGCCGTGGTCGGCAGAAAATTAAACAGCAGCACTTCCCCCGCCGCCACCCAGGCTTGTTCCAACACCGCCATCACTTCCGCATCGCTCATGGTGTTCAGCGAGCCGGAGATGCACACCACCTGCGGGGCGCCGCTGCTTAGTAACGGCGGATCCTGCATGAAGTCGCCCTTGATGAATTCCGCGTTGGACAGATTCCGCGCACGCGCGAATTCAATCACCTCTCCCAAGGCATCCACCCCCACGTACTGGCCATATTGGATGCCGCGTTCCAGAAGGTAAGCTGCGAAATCGCCTCGACTGCAGCCGGCATCCAGAATCCGCTTGCCGCCCAGGTACGCCATGTGCGCCATCACGTCAAAACGCACCCGCTGCGACCGCCGGCTCGCCCAGAGCGTGACCTCAAAATCCGTTCCGTGCTGCCGCTGTGACTGCCGGTAAGGCTCTAAATAGGATTCCCCACTCATAGTCCATCATTTTACCCCTCCCCATCATGAAGAACACTTTGGCAAGCTTAGTCCTGACCGAAAAAGGGATATGGACCTTCAAAAGAAATCTTCCGGGGGTAGACTGTCGGGGGGAAAATCCGAGGGCTTCGGGGTATCCTTTTTCCATCCATGAACGACGCCCACTCCGATCTTGCGTGGCTCGCCAAGCTCCGTGGCCGGTTTATCGTTTTTGATGGCCCCGACGGCAGCGGCAAGTCCACCCAGTTTCAGCGCTTCGCCCAACTGGTCGCCCAGGCCGGCCTGCCGCTCTGCCAGGTCCGCGAGCCGGGCGGCACGACTGTCGGCGAGGAAATCCGCAAAATCCTGCTCGATCCCACCCACGACGACATGGACCTGCGCTGCGAAATGCTGCTCTACATGGCCTGCCGGGCCCAGCTCCTGGCCCAGCGCATCCGTCCCGCCCTGGCCCAAGGTCAACTGGTGCTGGCGGATCGTTTTATTTCCTCCACTCTCGCTTATCAGGGTGCCGGCGGAGGCTTGAACATCCAGGACATTCTCCAGGTCGGCAAGATCGTCATCGGAGACACCTGGCCGGACCTTTTCGTGATCCTGGACGTGGACGAAAAAACCGCCCAACAGCGCCTAGCCGCCTCGCCGCGCCCCCGGAAATCCCCCACCCCCGGAGGAATCCAGCGCAAGAAAAACGGCGGCGGCAATTCCTCTCCCCTGGGCCCCACCCTCTTTTCTGATCGCATCGAAACCCGCGACGCCGAATTCCATCGCCGCGTGCGGCAGGGCTTCCTTGATCAGGCTGCCGACGATCCAAAGCACTATCTGCTCCTGGACGCCACCGCTGATCCTGACACCACCTTTGACCGTCTTCTTACCGCCCTGCGCGAGCGTCTAGACAACCTATAGCCAGCGATCCCATGGACCGTTTCACGCTGCTCGTCTTCATTTTCGTTTACCTGGCGATGTTCCTCGGCCGCGTGCCCGGGCTGCAACTGGACCGCACCGGCGCCGCCCTCATCGGCGCCATTGCGCTCCTGGTCGGTGAAAAGCTCAGCCCCCAGCAAGCCTGGCAAGCGGTGGACGTGCCGACGATCTCCCTGCTCTTCGGCATGATGGTGGTTTCCGCCCAACTGCGCTTAGGCGGTTTTTACGCCGCCGTCACCCGCCGCCTGGCCTCCGTGGAAGTCTCGCCTCCGACACTGCTGGCCCTACTGATCATCGTGGCCGGCTCGCTCTCCGCCATTTTGGCCAACGACATCGTCTGTCTAGCCATGACGCCGGTGCTTTTGGAGGGCTGCGTCCGCCGGGGACTGAATCCCTTACCTTATCTATTAGGACTAGCCTGTGCCGCCAACGTCGGGTCAGCCGCCACGCTCATCGGCAATCCACAGAACATCCTGATCGGCGAAACGCTGCGCCTAAGCTTTGCCTGCTATCTGGCCCAAGCGCTGGTGCCTGCGCTGCTGGGCTTGGCCGTGGTCTGGCTGGTCATCCGCTTTCTGTTCAAGAATCGTTGGCAAGCCACCGTCACGCTCAACAACATCATCCCCTCGCCGCCCTTAGACCCCTGGCAAGCCGCCAAGGGCCTGGGCCTTACCGCCGTCTTGATGGGCGTCTTCCTCTTTTCACCCTGGCCGCGCGACGTGACCGCGCTCGCCGCCGCGGGTCTGCTCTTAATGAGCCGCAAGATGCACTCCCGGGCCATGCTCAGCCTGGTGGACTGGCAGCTGATCGTGCTGTTTATCGCATTATTCGTGGTCAATCAGGCCCTGGCGACCGGTGGCATCCTGACCCAACTTTCGCAATCCTGCGCCAACGTCGGTCTGGACCTGCCCAGCCCCCTGCCGCTATTCCTGGCCACGCCGGTGCTTTCCAACATCGTCTCCAACGTGCCGGCCGTCATGCTTCTCTTGCCCAGCGCCACGCACCCGCTGGCCGGGCCGATCCTGGCCTTGTCCAGCACCTTGGCGGGCAATCTGCTGATCGTCGGGTCGATCGCCAACATCATCGTGGTCACGCTGGCCGCGGACATGGGCTACAAAATCTCCTGGCGCGACCACGTCCGCGTGGGCTTGCCGGTGACGGTCCTGACCCTGGCCATCGCCGGCGGGTGGTTGTGGCTGGTCGCCGCCGCGTCATCCTAAGCCCCAAGGCGCCGCTATCCGTCGCCATGCCAGGCAGAAGTGATCCATTATGCCCGGCATGATCCTGCTGCCGCGTCGGGCGTGAATCCACTTAGCCGCATCCAGCAAGGTGGCCAGCCGGCGCTCTAGGACCTGCGCCGCGTCGGTGATGATCTCGCGTTCCGCCGCCGCGGGACGTCCGCTCAAGCCTGCGCATGCGCCGACAGCACGGGGGTCGGGTCCTGAAAGGAACTGCGAATGGTTCCCCCGGGCGCCACCGAGCTTTTCCACGCGCAGGGATGGGCGTCGGGGCCTAAGTCAAAATCGCGCTCGTAAAGATCGTTGAGCTCTTCGATGATCTCCGCGGGCAACGGCGGCGCGTCGCTGGCCCAGGCGAACTGGCGAACCTGCTCAAGATTAAGCAAATTAGGCTCGATGGACGCCAGCGACGGAAAGCTGGCCAGCCACTGGAATGCGAACTGCGGCAAGGACAACCCCAGTTTCGCCGCCATCGGCCGGACGATGGCGTTTTTCTTCAGCCCATACACCAGCCAGTTGCGATCGCGGAACCTGCGATGATCGCCGGACGGAAAGACGTGTTGATCGCTCGAAAATTCCTCGTCGAGAATGCCGGAGTTGGTCGGCACACGCGCGATCACCCCGCCGCAGCCGCGATGCTCGGCGATCTGGCAGAACTCGCGCCCGGGGTCCTGCTCATAGAGGTTAAACACCGTCTGCACCACCGCGGCGCCGCGTTCCAGAAATGCCTTGTACCCCTCCTCACGCCAGCCGATGGCCGGGCCCAACGCCACGCCGAAGTGACGGATCTTGCCCTGGCGCACGAATTTCTCCAGCGTGTCAAACAGATCATCGTGAAACTGCGGGAGTTTTAAGTTGTGGCCCTGATAAAGATCGACGCACTCGATATTCAATCGGCGCAACGATTGCTCCAGATCCTGACGAAGAAAGGCGGGGGAAAAATCCTGCTTGCGTTCGCGTTGGCTTCCCTTGTCCGGATCACTGTAAAAGTCGTAGCCGAACTTGGTGGAGATCACCAGATTTTCGCGCCCCGCATATTGAATCGTGCGGGCCAGCAGTTGCTCCGCCCGCCCGTCGCCGTAGACGGCCGCCGTATCGAAAAAATTCACCCCCAGGTCAAACGCCTGGTTCTGCAGGCGCACCGCGTCGTCATCCGTAAACTGGCCCCACCAGTTGGCGCCAAAAACAAAATTGCCGAATCCCAGCAGACTCACGCGCAGATCGGTGCCGGCAATGGTGCGATATTGCATGATTCAACTCTCCCCATCTGGCCAATGACAAAAATCGGTTGGCAACCTCGCCCCCGCCTTCGGGCCTCCCCTGACGCCCGTCCCCTCAACCTCGCCAGAAGCATATGAGCCCAGTTAGGCCATCTCCATCCGCCCGCCCTGGCCAACTTCAACTAAAAAATATCCCTCGATATCGCCAAGGGTGTCACTGAACCAAAATCATCAGGGTCCTATTCGACTTTTTCAGCCTGCCTCGGCCAACCGCTTCATCCACCCTATTCCTGGTCAAACCCTAAGCAATCAAGAGTCTATCTGACCCTTTCTTACCCCTTGCTTGCCTGTTTTCTCTGCAAATAGGCCGCTGGCAGGGTCTGGCCCGATTTTTGCATATCAACAGACAGCAGACTCCGCCGATTGATCCTGGCGGTGTAGCCAGGACAGCGGGCAGCTCTTTCATGGGAGGCACGCGATCGTTTTGTCGCCCCGCCACACCCCGGCCGATCACCCCTGACGCCCACGGCCACCCTCAAGCAGTTTTTTGAAGTGACCTAAACCCATCGCGTCCATGGCGGCCCAACTAACCCATCCTCCGGATCATCATGCCTCCAAATCCCGCCACGAACGGGAGCTGGATGCCCTTGCCCTTATCGCCCAAGGCCTGTCCTCGCGCTCGGGCCAGCGCCAGATGCTCGAGGAAGTCTTAGCCATCCTCGAAGAACACCTGGCCATGTCCCGCGGCACCATCATGCTCCTTTCCCCCGACGGTCTGGAGCTGGTGGTTGAAGCGGCCTCCCGCTTGCCCGACCCGGATCGCCCCGACTTGCGCTATCAGAAAGGCGAAGGCATCACCGGGCGCGTCCTGCAGACAGGCCTGCCCGCAATCATTCCCAACATCGCGCACGAACCGGACTTCCAGAATCGCATTCACCGCCGCGATCACCAGGACACTGGGCCCTTATTCTTTATCTGCGTCCCCATCGCCTTAGGCGCGCAGGTCATCGGCACGCTCTCGGTGGACATAGCCCTGGAAGACAGTCCCGCCCTGACCCAAACCCAGCGACTCCTGGGCATCGTGGCGTCCATGATCGCCAACGAACTCATGTCCCGCCGCTTGGCTAAGCTCGAACGCCAGCGCCTGGAAGCCGAAAACCAGCGCTTACGCTCCAACCTCCAGGAACACTTTCAGCCGGGCAACATCGTTGGCAACTCCGCCTCGATGCGCTTGGTCTACACCCGCATCCATCAGGTGGCCTTTGCCGACACCACCGTCCTGGTGCGCGGGGAGACCGGCACCGGCAAGGAACTGGTCGCCTCGGCCATTCACTACTCCAGCCCGCGCGCCGAAAAACCGTTCGTCAAGGTCAACTGCGCCGCCCTGAACGAAAACCTGCTGGAATCCGAACTGTTCGGGCACGAAAAAGGCGCCTTCACCGGCGCTTCGATCCAACGCGTCGGCCGCGTGGAAGAGGCCCACGGCGGCACACTCTTTCTCGATGAGATCGGGGAAATCTCCCTCTCCACCCAGTCCAAGCTCCTGCGCGTGCTCCAGGAACGGGAGTTCGAACGCGTCGACTCCAACAAGCCCCAGAAGGTCGACATCCGTCTGATCGTCGCCACCAACCGCGACCTGGAAGCCGCGGTGGCCGGCAAAACCTTTCGCGAGGATCTGTACTACCGCATCCAGGTTTTTCCCATTCACTTGCCGCCCCTGCGCGAACGCCGTGACGACATCCTGCTCCTGGCCGACCATTTCGCCGAGAAATACGGCCAGCAGATGAATAAGCCCGTCCGCCGCATCAGCACCTCCGCCATCAACATGATGTTCGCCTATCACTGGCCCGGAAACGTCCGCGAACTGGAGAACTGCATCCAGCACGCGGTGCTGCTTTCGGAAGAAGGCGTCATCCACGGCCATAACCTGCCGCCGACCCTGCAGACGCCCGACAACTCCGACGTCCCCGCCACCGGCTCCCTGCCCACGCGCGTGGCGGTGCTCGAAAAGGACATGATCGTCGACGCCCTCAAGCGCTCCCACGGCAGCATCCCCGCAGCCGCCCGCGACCTGGGCATCACCAATCGCATCATCCGCTACAAAATCAAAAAGCTGAACATCGACTACCAGCGCCTGTTTAAGTCCGCCAAGTAAGCGGCCCCCATTCAGCGCTGACATCTATATAGACCCACTCCGACACATCCGTGCCAAGAGGGTCACGCATTCCATTCATCCAGCTTCGGCCTTTCATTTTTCCTCGTGATCTTCATGCCGCACTTACCCGCCGGCTACCGATAAGACAACCTTGTCATTTTTCGGCACGGCGACTACAAATTCGTCCTATCAATCTCAACTTATTACCTTTAAACAACTTACGAAACGCCGCGTCGGACGATTCTCTGCCCACCTACATACTTGTCACGCCACAATCGACAGCGACCGGCATCACTTCGCACACGCCAACCACCAATCCGTTCTGCCGATGCCCGCCCCCATCCCTGCGATGCCGCGGCGCACACCCACCGCTTGCGCCACGACTTAAAACCGCCAGCGACTTGCTAGTTTTTTAGCATTATTGGCCGCTCCGCCCGCTTACGTCGGAATTTTTTCCGCGCTGCCGCGCTTCTGGCACGCGTCTCGCATATCACCCTTCCGACTCGTGACCCCCAAACGCAAACCCTCAACTTCCCTCCAACCAGAAAACTCGCGGAGCCCATCCATGCGTAAAGTGGCGATCTACGGTAAAGGCGGCATCGGCAAATCCACCACCACCCAGAACACCGTCGCCGCGCTGGCGGAGATGGGTAAGAAAGTCATGGTCGTCGGCTGCGACCCTAAGGCTGACTCCACCCGCCTCTTGCTCCACGGCCTGGCCCAGAAGACCGTGCTCGACACCTTGCGCGAGGAAGGCGAGGACGTGGAGCTGGACGACATCCGCAAAAGCGGCTACGGCGGCTCGCTCTGCACCGAAAGCGGCGGGCCCGAGCCGGGCGTCGGTTGCGCGGGCCGCGGCATCATCACCTCCATCAATCTGCTCGAACAATTAGGCGCCTATGCCGAGAGCAACGCCCTGGACTACGTCTTCTACGACGTGCTGGGCGACGTGGTCTGCGGCGGGTTCGCCATGCCCATCCGCGAGGGCAAAGCCCAGGAAATCTACATCGTCTGCTCCGGCGAAATGATGGCCATGTACGCGGCCAACAACATCTGCAAGGGCATCGTCAAATTCGCCGAGGCCGGCGGCGTGCGCTTAGGCGGCATCATCTGCAATTCCCGCAAGGTCGACAACGAAAAAGAAATGATCGCCGAGTTCGCCAAGCGCTTAGGCACCCAGATGATCCACTTCGTTCCGCGCGATAACGACGTCCAGCGGGCGGAGATCCGCAAAATGACCGTCATCGACTGGAACCCCAAGTGCGTCCAGGCCGACGAATATCGCCAGCTGGCCCGCAGCATCGACGCCAACGAAATGTTCGTCGTGCCCAAGCCCATGGACATCCCCCAGCTCGAACAACTGCTGCTGGACTTCGGCGTTCTCGAAGTCGCCGCCTGACACCCGCGAAATACCTCCAAACACCGCGATACGCCCCCATGATTCAGCCCCCGGCTCCCCCCGGAAAGCCGGGGGGTACGCCAAAGACCCCCTGACCCCCAAGCCGCGCGATAGGAGCGCCCATGATGTCCCCCCCCGACGACAAACCAATCCCCATGAGCCCGTCTTCCGAAACGGCTGCCGCCTCCCCCTCCCCAGCCTCCGCCATGGAGGCCTTTAAGGATGATCTGCTCAAACCCTACCCCAAGAAAGTCGCCCGCAAGCGCGAAAAGCAGATCGTCGTCAACCAGAACAAGCCCAACATCTCCCTGCCCCAGATCCAGGCCAACGTCCGCACCATTCCCGGCATCATCACCCAGCGCGGGTGCACCTATGCCGGGTGCAAGGGCGTGGTGCTCGGGCCCACCCGCGACATCGTCAACATCACCCACGGACCGATCGGCTGCGGTTACTACTCCTGGCTGACCCGCCGCAACCAGACCAAGCCCCCCACCGACAGCGACGAAAACTTCATCCCCTACTGCTTCTCCACCGACATGCAGGACGAGCAGATCATCTTCGGCGGGGAAAAGAAGCTCAAGGCCGCCATCCAGGAAGCCTTCGACCTCTTCCACCCCAAGGCCATCGCCGTCTTCTCCACCTGCCCGGTGGGCTTGATCGGCGACGACGTGCACGCCGTCACCCGCGAGATGAAGGAAAAACTGGGCATCAACGTCTTCGGCTTTTCCTGCGAGGGCTATAAGGGCGTCAGCCAGTCCGCCGGGCACCACATCGCCAACAACCAGCTCTTTAAGCACGTCATCGGCCGCAACAACACCCCCCACCCCGGCAAGTACAAGATCAATCTCCTGGGCGAATACAACATCGGCGGCGACTCCTTTGTCATCGAGGAACTGCTCGAACGCTGCGGTATTTCCCTGGTGGCCACCTTCAGCGGCAACTCCACCATCGACGCTTTTGAGAATGCCCACGTGGCGGACCTGAACACCGTCATGTGCCACCGCTCGATCAACTACGTGGCCGAGATGATCGAAAAGAAATACGGCATCCCCTGGATCAAGGTCAACTTCATCGGCGCCAAGAGCACCGCCAAGAGCCTGCGCAAAATCGCCGAGTATTTCGGCAAACAGGAACTGACCGACCGCGTGGAAAACGTCCTCAGCGAGGAAATGCCCGCCGTCTTTGAAGTCCAGAATGAAATCCGCAAACGCTGCCAGGGCAAAACCGCCATGCTCTTCGTCGGCGGGTCGCGGGCCCATCACTATCAGGACCTCTTCGAAGAGATCGGCATGAAGACGGTCGCCGCCGGCTACGAATTTGCCCACCGCGACGACTACGAAGGCCGCCGCGTCCTGCCCGACATCACCGTCGACGCCGACAGCCGCAATATCGAGGAACTCCACGTCGATCCCGACAGCGACCTCTACAACCCGCGCAAAACTCCCGCGCAGCTGGAAATCCTCAAAAAGCAGGGCGTGGAAGTGGCCGGCTACGAAGGCATGATGGCCCAGATGGATGACCAGTCCCTGGTGCTCGACGACATCAGCCACCACGAAACCGAACGCCTCATCGCTCACTTTAAACCCGCCGTCTTCTGTGCCGGCATCAAGGAAAAGTATGCCGTGCAGAAAATGGGCGTGCCCTGCAAACAGCTGCACAGCTATGACTACGGCGGACCCTATGCCGGATTCAAGGGGGCCGTCAACTTCTATCGTGAGATCGACCGCATGGTCAACGCCCGCGTCTGGGGTTTAATCCCCCCGCCGTGGGAGCAATCCGCCGCAGCCACGGGTTCCCCCGGCACCCTCGCCGACGAGGAAGACCCCGATCTGCCGCAGTCCCACGCCCGCCGCCGAACCCCCGTCGCCGGCAGCGACGAATAACCCCAACTCCTAATTCCTACCCCCCATCCCCTACCCCCCACTCCCAAGGACCTTCCCATGCTCCTTCGCCACACCCCCACGGAAATCCTCGAACGTTCCGCCCTGACCATCAACCCCGCCAAGACCTGCCAGCCCATCGGCGCCATGTACGCCGCCCTGGGCATCCACGGCTGCCTGCCCCATAGCCACGGATCGCAGGGCTGCTGCTCCTATCACCGCTCCACGCTCACCCGCCACTACAAAGAACCCGTCATGGCCGCCACCAGCTCCTTCACCGAAGGCTCCTCGGTCTTCGGCGGGCAGGCCAACCTGCTCCAGGCCATTGAAAACATGTTCTCCGTGTATGACCCCCAGGTCATCGCCGTCCACACCACCTGCCTTTCGGAAACCATCGGCGACGACATTCCCCAGATCGTGGACAAGGCCCGCGCGGACGGCAAAATCCCCGCTGGCCGTCACGTCATCCACGCCAACACGCCCAGCTACGTCGGGTCGCATGTCACCGGCTTTGCCAACATGGCCAAGGGCATCGTCGATTACCTGGCCGGCGGCGACGACCTGCCTAAGAACAAACAACAGCTCAACCTCATCCCCGGCTGGGTCGAGCCCGCGGACATGCGCGAGCTAAAGCGCCTCACGCGCCTGATGGGCTTTGACCCCATCACCTTCCCCGATACTTCCGACGTGCTCGACGCCCCCCAGACCGGCAAGCACGCCTTCTACCCCAAGG
Source organism: Phycisphaeraceae bacterium (assembly GCA_020851735.1). Taxonomy (GTDB): domain Bacteria; phylum Planctomycetota; class Phycisphaerae; order Phycisphaerales; family Phycisphaeraceae; genus JADZCD01. Next base: position 27,916 of record JADZCD010000028.1, on the reverse strand, counting down.
GCGGCGTCACCCCGGCACAAATGGCCCGCACCGGCGCCAGCATCGCCACCATCGCCTTAGGCCCGACCACCGCCGGCCCGGCCGCCCGCGCCCTGGAAAACAAGTGCAACGTGGCCGCCCACGTCCTGGGCCTGCCCATCGGCCTGCGCGCCACCGATCGCTTCATCGCTGAACTCCGCAAACTCAACGGCGGATTCGTCCCTCCCGAAGTCCTCGACGAGCGCGGCCGCCTCCTGGACATGATCACCGACATGCATCAGTACTTCTACCAGAAGCGCGTGGCCCTCTGGGGCGATCCCGATCAGCTCGTGGCCCTGTCCGAATTTTTCCTGGACCTGGACATGACCCCCGCTTACATCGTCACCGGCACGCCCGGCAAAAAATTCCTCGCCCGCATCGCCGAAGTCCTCGGCGAGCAAATTCGCGCCACCCAGGTCCGCCAGGGTCCCCAGGCCGACATGTTCCTCCTGCACCAGTGGATCAAGAACAAGCCCGTGGATCTCCTGATGGGCAACACCTACGGCAAATACATCGCCCGCGATGAAAACACTCCCTTTGTCCGCCACGGCTTCCCCATTCTCGACCGCGTCGGCCACGCCGACTTCCCCACCGTCGGCTACCGCGGCGCCCTCCGTCTGCTGGAAATGATTCTGAACATCTTCATGGACCGCCAGGACCGCAACGCACCCGAGGAATCCTTCGAACTGGTCATGTAAGTCCTATTCGGGGAATCACGCCCATGAAACTTTCCGCACGCAACCAACTCCCCGGCCTCGTCAAGAAGATCAGCCTCGGGCCCATCAGCGCCGAGGTCACGCTCAGTCTTCCGGGCAACCTGGAAATCGTCAGTGTCATCACCCGCTCAGCCGCAGAACGCCTGAACTTGCAGGAAAGCCAACCCGCCATCGCCGTCGTTAAAGCCTCCAGCGTCATCCTCGCCGTGGAGTAATTCCCGGTCTCAACCCTAACCCCTAATCCCTAACCCCTCCTCCCATGATCTCCCTCCTCGACCAACGCAAGCCGCAAGTCCACGTCACGGGCGCCCAGCCTTTCGCGATGGCCTGCGATAAGCAAAGCTTGGCCGGGTCGGTCAGCCAGCGGGCCTGCGTGTTCTGCGGCTCGCGCGTCGTGCTCTATCCGATCGTCGACGCCGTGCACTTGGTCCACGGGCCCATCGGCTGCGCCGCCTACACCTGGGACATCCGCGGGGCCCTTTCCTCCGGACCGCAACTGCACCGCTTAAGCTTCTCCACCGACCTGCAGGAAAAAGACGTCATCTACGGCGGCGAAAAAAAGCTTTATCAAGCCCTCGTCGAACTTATCGACGAATACCAGCCCAAAGCCGCCTTCGTCTACTCCACCTGCATCGTGGGCCTGATCGGCGACGACGTCCAGGCCATCTGCAAGCGCGTGGCCGCCGAAAAAAACATTCCCGTTCTGCCCGTGCATTCCGAAGGATTTAAGGGCACCAAGAAGGACGGCTACCGGGCCGCCTGCGAGGCCATGTTCACGCTCGTCGGCACCGCCGACACCCTGGGCATCCCCAGGACCAGCATCAACATCCTCGGCGACTTCAACCTGGCCGGCGAAACCTGGATTCTCCGCAGGTATTACCAGGAAATGGGCGTCGACGTCGTGGCCACCATCACCGGCGATGCCCGCATCGACGACATCCGCCGCGCCCACGGCGCCTCGCTCAACGTCGTCCAATGCTCCGGCTCCATGACCAGCCTCGCCCAGATGATGAAGGAAAAGTACGGCATACCCTTCCTCAAAGTCTCCTACTTCGGCCTGGAAGACACCGCCAAAGCCCTCTACGACGTGGCCGAGTATTTCCCCGAAAATCCCGCGATTCTTACCCGGGCCCGCACGCTTGTCGCCCGCGAGATCGCCGCCGCCCTGCCTGCCCTCCGCCACTACCGCCAGGCCCTGGCCGGCAAACGGGCTGCCCTCTACACCGGCGGGGCGTTCAAAGCCTTCTCCCTCGTGCGCGCCCTGCGCACCCTCGGCATGACCACCGTCATGGCCGGGTCGCAGACCGGCAACGCCCAGGACTACGACCACCTCCGCCAGATCTGCGACGACGGCACCGTCCTCGTGGACGACACCAATCCCCTGGAACTGGCCAAATTCATCCAGGAAAAGCAGGTCGATCTCTTCATCGGCGGCGTCAAGGAGCGCCCCATCGCCTTTAAGCTCGGCGTGGCGTTCTGCGATCACAACCACGAACGCAAAATCCCCCTCGCCGGTTTCGAGGGCATGGTCCACTTCGCCCGCGAGGTTCACGACTCGGTCATGAGCCCCGTCTGGCAATTCACCCGTCGCCCCGCCGAGACAATTCAGCCCCCGGCTCTGCCGGGGGGTACGGGTATCGCCGCCCTCGCCACGGAGGCCCGCCCATGACCACGCCCCTCTCCCTGCCCGTGGAATCGCACGCCGCGGCTTCTTCGCGCAACGCCTGCAAGCTCTGCACGCCTTTGGGAGCCTGCTTTGTCTTTCGCGGCGTCGAAGGAGCCGTCCCGCTCCTGCACGGCTCGCAGGGCTGCTCGACCTACATCCGCCGTTATATGATCTCCCACTTCCGCGAGCCGGTGGACATCGCCAGCTCCAACTTCGCCGAGGCCTCGGCCATCTTCGGCGGCCAGCAGAATCTCCGCGCCGGCCTGCTCAACGTCATCAGGCAATATGCCCCGCGCCTCGTCGGCATCGCCACCACGTGCCTGGCCGAGACCATCGGCGACGACGTCCGCTCCTACCTCCGCGATTTCCGCCGCGACTTCCCCGACGCCCCGCCGGTCGTCCACGTCGCCACCCCCAGCTACTCCGGCACCCACGTCTGCGGCTTCCACGAAGCCGTGCGCGGCATCGTCGATCAACTGGCCCCCGCCGCCGACACTCCCGGCGCGCCGCACGACGCGGTCAACCTCCTGCCCGGCATGGTCTCGCCCGCCGACCTGCGCTATCTAAAGGAAATCTTCGCCGATTTCCGCCTCCCGCTGATCCTCCTGCCCGACTATTCCGACACCCTCGACGGCCAAACCTGGACCGAATACCACCGCATACCTGATGGCGGCACGCCCGTGGCCGACGTCACGCGCATGGCCGGCTCCCGCGCCACCATCCAGTTTCACAGCGTCCGCGCCGAACCCGCCACCGCTGGCCGCCTCCTGCAGGACCGCCACGCCGTACCTTGCCACACCTTGGGCCTGCCCATCGGCATCCGCCAGACCGACGCCTTCTTCAAAATTCTGGAATCGCTCACCGGTCGCCCCACGCCACCCCCTCATGCCGCCGAGCGCGGCCGGCTCATCGACGCCTACGTCGACGCCCACAAGCACCTCCTCGGACTCAAAGCCGTGGTCTACGGCGAAGCCGACCTGGTCGTGGGCCTGGCTTCCTTCTTAGCCGAGGTCGGCGTCGTGCCCATCCTCTGCGCCACCGGCGAAAAGACCAGCCACCTCGCCAGGCAAATCGCCGCCGTCGCCCCGCAGCGACCAGCCGAGGCCCGCGTGGTCGAGGGCGTCGATTTCCTGGACATCGAAACCCACGCCCGCGCCCTTAAACCCGACCTGATCATCGGCGCTTCCAAGGGCTACGCCTTGGCCCGCAAGCTGGACATCCCTTTGCTGCGCGTGGGCTTCCCCGTTCACGACCGCATCGGCGGCGCCCGCATCCTGCACATGGGCTACCGCGGCGCCCAGCAGCTCTTTGACAGCTTGGTCAACGAAATCCTCGAGAAAAAACAGCAGGAATCGCCCGTGGGATACACCTACCTCTAACCCCCGAACCTGTGGATCATCCCATGCCCCTGGACCTTGCCCGACATCCCTGCTTTAACGCCGACGCCCGCCACCACTTTGGCCGCGTGCATTTGCCCGTCGCCCCGGCCTGCAACGTCCAGTGCAATTTCTGCAATCGCAAATACGACTGCGCCAACGAATCCCGCCCCGGCGTCACCAGCGTCGTGCTTTCGCCCGAGCAGGCCCTGGAATATCTAAACCAGATCGCCGCTGGGAATCCGCGTCTTAGCGTCGTCGGCATCGCCGGGCCCGGCGACCCTATGGCCAATCCCGACCAGACCATGTCGACCCTGCGTCTGGTCCGCACTCAATATCCCGACATGCTCCTGTGTCTGGCCACCAATGGCCTTAACCTTTCGCCCTTTGTCCCCGAACTGGCCGAGCTGAAAATCAGCCACGTCACGCTCACCGTCAACGCCGTCGACCCGCTGGTCAGCGAAAAAATCTACGCCTGGATTCGTGACGGCCGCCGACCCTTGCGCGGGCTTGACGCCGCGCTGCTGCTCTTTGATCGCCAGGTCGAGGCTATCAAAGCCTTAAAAGCCCACGGCATCGCCGTCAAGATCAACACCATCCTGATTCCGGGCGTCAACGATCATCACGTCGCCGACGTGGCCGAATTCACCGCCACGCTCGGCGCGGACATCTTCAACTTAATCCCCCTGCTGCCGGTCCAGGACACGCCCTTTGCACACCTGACCCCGCCCCCTTCCGCGCAAGTCGCTGACCTGCGTCGCCAGGCCGGGGCATTCCTGCCGCAGATGAGTCATTGCGCCCGCTGCCGCGCCGACGCCGCCGGCCTGCTTGCCGAATCCACGCCCCCCGCCACCCTCACCCTCCTGCGCCAAATCGCCCAAGGCCCCTTAAAACCCCGCGAAGTCCGCCCCTACGTCGCCGTCGCCAGCCAGGAAGGCGTGCTGGTCAATCAACACTTAGGCGAAGCTTCCGAATGGTGGATCTTCGGCCCGGCCGCCGACGCCAACACCCCGCCCGACGCCGCCTCCGCGCCCGCCACCTTCGCCTTAATCGACCGCCGCCCCGCGCCCTCGCCCGGTGGCGGCGCTAACCGCTGGCTGGAGCTGGGCCGCACACTCAAGGACTGCCGCGCCCTCCTTTGCAGCGGCGCGGGCGAGAATCCCCGCACCGTCCTAAGCCAGATGGGCGTCCGCGTCATCATGACCGAAACCCTCATTGAAGAAGCCCTCACCAACCTCTACCAAGGCCAGGAAATCCGCATCCCCGTCCGCCAATTTAAGTGTGGCCCCGGCAGTTGTTCCGGCAGCGCCACCGGCTGCGGCTAACCCCCGAAATACCCCCGGAAGTGCCCCCGGAGTAACCCCCGCAAGTGCCCCTTATTTCAGCCCCCGGCTCAGCCGGGGGGTACGCATAAAACAACCCATGCCCCTCGGAGTATTGACCATGGCCATCAAGAAACCCGACATCCACATCCTCGTCTGCGCCAGCTTCCGCACCACCGGCGAGCCCAAAGGCGTTTGCCACCGCAAGGGCTCGACCGACCTGCTCTCCTACCTGGAGAACGAAATCCTCGACCGCGGCCTGAACGCCCAGGTCACCAGCACCGGCTGCTTTAAGCTCTGCGACAAAGGGCCGGTCATGGTCGTCCACCCCGGCAATCACTGGTACGGCGAAATCGACGAGGAAAAAATCGATCAAATCCTCGATAAACTCGAGGAAAACCAGCCCGCCGCCGAATTGCTGTTGACCTAAACCCCGCATGGAAATGCGGGGCTGGTCTGTCACCCCGCATGGAAATGCGGGGCTGGCTTGGTGAATGCCCCCCACCTCCTAACTCCCAACTCCTAACCCCCAACATCCCCCATGCTCCCTTGGCTGATTGACACCACCCTGCGCGACGGCGAACAAGCCCCCGGCGTGGCCTTCCGTCATAACAACCACCTGGCGATCGCCGCCGCGCTCGCCGAGCTGGGCGTCCCCGAACTGGAGGTCGGCTCACCCGCCATGGGCCCGACGGCCTGCCAGACCATGCGGGCCATCGTCGCTCTGAACCTGCCCTGTCGCCTCACCGCCTGGTGCCGGGCCGTGGATGCCGATCTCGACGCCGCCGCCGCCACCGGCGTCCCGGCCGCGCACGTGTCGCTGCCAGCCTCTGACATTCACCTTGCCGCCCTCAAACACACCCGCCCCTGGGTGCTCGACCAGCTCAACCGCCTGATTCCCCTGGCCAAACAGCGCTTCACCTTCGTCTCGATCGGCGCTCAGGACGCCTCACGTGCCGATCCGGATTTCCTGCGTGAAATCGCCCTCGCCACCCACGCCGCCGGGGCGAACCGCCTGCGTCTGGCCGATACCGTCGGCCTGCTTAATCCCTTCTCCACCGCCGATCTGGTCCGCTCCCTCCGCGCCGCCGTGCCCGACCTGCCCCTGGCGTTTCATGGGCACAACGACCTGGGTCTGGCCACCGCCAATACCCTGGCCGCCCTGTCCGCCGGCGCTTACGCCGCCGACGTCACCGTCACCGGCCTAGGCGAACGGGCCGGCAACGCCGCTTTGGAACAGGTCCTCCTGGCCCTGAAGATTTCCCTGGGCGCCGACCTCTCCGCCTACCGCCTCACCTGTCTGGGCCGACTCTGCGATCTGGTCGCGCGTGCCGCCGACCGTCCGCTCAGCCCCGACAAACCGATCGTCGGACAAGCGGTCTTCCAGCACGAATCCGGCATCCACGTCCGCGCCCTGCTGGCCGATCGTCGCGCCTACGAACCCTTCCACCCACAACAGGTCGGCCGAACCGCGCCGCCTTTTGTCATCGGCAAGCACACCGGGTCCGCCGCCCTGCGCCACGCCCTGCAACATCAAGGTGTGCTCCTGGCCGAGCAGCACGCCCCGCGCCTGCTCGACCGCGTCCGCGCCATCTCCACCCGGCGCCGTGGACCTCTGACTCCCGCCGAGCTGCGCCGGCTGCATCAATCCATCGCCGACCAATCACCTCTTCCCCCAGCCGCCACGGAGCTGGTCTATGAGTAAATACAACTCTTCTTCCCACTCAGCCAAAAAAATTCCCCTGGCCGCCGGCCTGTTGGTGGCCGCCATCGTCCTGGCTCTTTGGTGGAGCCAACCTCGCCCGCCGACGGCTCCCTCTTCCCCTGCCCTGACCATCGCCGCCGGCGCCAGCCTGACCGACGCCTTGACCGAACTCGCCCGCCTTTACGAACAGCAAACCGGCGTTCCCGTCCGCGCCGCCTTCGGCTCGTCGTCCACCCTGGCCAAGCAGATCGCCGCCGGTATGCCGGCTGATCTGTTCATCTCCGCCAGCGTGCCGTGGATGGACGATCTGGCTGACAAGAACCTGATTCAGACAGCCACCCGCAGCGACCTTCTGTCCAACACCCTCGTCCTGATCGCGCCCAAGAATCAACCTTCCTCCACCTCGGACACTTCCCTTCCCTCCGCGCTCGCTCATCTGCAAGGCCGCCTGGCCGTCGGCGATCCCGACCACGTGCCCGCCGGCATCTACGCCAAGCAAGCCTTGATCAACCTGGGCCTGTGGGACCAGCTTAAGGACCACCTGGCGCCCGCGGCCGACGTGCGCGCCGCCCTGCGCTTCGTCGAGACCGGCGAATCGACCCTCGGCATCGTCTACGGCTCAGACGCCGTAGCCTCCCACTCCGTGCGCGTGGTCGCCACCTTTCCCGAAAACACGCACGAGCCGATCGTCTTTCCCGTCACCTTAACCAAAAGCGCCGCTCCCCACGCCCAGCGCCTCCTGGATTTTCTGCGCTCGCCGCAGGCCGCCGCCGTGTTCACCCGTTATGGTTTTACGCCCATCCCCGCCTTGGCCAAATCCCCAGCGGCTGGCAGCGCCTCCATGTCCGACTGGTGGACCCTCTCTTCCGCCGAACGCAGCGCCTTATCTTTATCCATTCAAGTCGCCCTCTGGTGCGTGCTGGCCATCAGTCTCCCCGGCCTCGCCTTAGGCTGGGTCTTGGCCCGCCAGCGTTTCCCCGGCAAAAGCCTGCTGGAAGCCTTAACCTACGCCCCCTTGGTCGTCCCGCCCGTGGTCACCGGTTACCTGGCCCTGCTTCTTCTAGGTCGGCACAGTCCCCTCGGCCGCATGCTGGAACACTACCTCGGCCTGCGCCTGGCCTTTACCACCAGCGGCGCCGTCCTGGCCGCGGCCGTCATGTCCCTTCCCTTGCTCGTGCGCTCGGTGCGCCTGGCGATTGAGCTGGCTGACCAGCGCCTCGAACAAGCCGCCGCCACCTTGGGCGCTTCGCCCTGGCGCGTCTTTCTGACCATCACTCTCCCCCTGGCTCTTCCGGGCGTCTTCAGCGGCCTTGTCCTTTGCCTGGCTCGGTCGCTGGGAGAATTCGGCGCCACCGTCACCTTGGCCGGCAATCTGCCCGGCCAGACCCAGACGCTCTCCCTGGCCGTCTACAGCCTTCTGCAATCCCCCACCGGCGCCCCGGCCGCCCTGCGCCTGACCTTGCTCTGCCTCGCTCTTTCCTTAGCCGCCCTGGTGACCTCCGAATTCCTGGCCCGCCACATGCACCGCAAGCTCGGACTAACCTCCGCATGTTGAAGCTCGACCTGCAATTCTCCGCCGGCTCCTTCGACCTGGACCTGCAGGCCGCTATCGCCCAGCCCATCACCGGGCTCTTTGGCCCATCCGGTGCCGGCAAAACCACACTCCTGCACCTGATCGCCGGCCTGCGCCAACCCCACCGCGGCCACATCGACTTGGCCGGCCGCACTCTTTTCGACCACCGCCGCCGCATCAATCTGCCTGCCCATCGCCGCCGTGTCGGCCTGGTCTTTCAGGACGCCCGCCTCTTCCCCCATCGCACCGTGCTCGGCAATCTGCGCTACGCCCTGCCCCCTCGCCGCGCCCGGCGCCTGGACATGGACGCCTTGATCGAAATCCTGGGCTTAAGCCCGCTGCTTGAGCGCTTGCCGCACACCCTCTCCGGCGGGCAGCAGCAGCGCGTCGCCCTGGCCCGGGCCATCCTCGCTGAGCCCCAGCTTCTGCTCCTGGATGAACCGCTGGCCTCCCTCGATGCCGACCTGAAATCCACCATCCTCCCTTACCTGCGCCAGATTCAGCAGGTCACCAACATCCCCATGCTCGTCGTCAGCCACGACATGGCTGACCTCCTTTCGCTCACCGACCACCTGCTGCTTGTCGATCGCGGACGCCCCATCGCGCACGGCCCGTTCCAGACGTTGCGGGCCAACCCCCTGATCCTGGCCAAGCTGCCTGAGCCGGCTCTAACCAATGTTCTTCGCCTGCGCGTGGTCGAACATCAACCTCAGCGCGGCGCCACGCTCTTAATCCCCCTTGCCCGCAACTTTGTCCCGCACGCCCGCGCGTCGTCACCCGCCCCGCTGTTAGTCAAAGCGCCGCTGACGCCCACCCTCTGGCCCAGCTCTACCGTGGACGCTTTCCTGCACCCGCGCGACATCGCCCTGGCCACCGCGCCCGTCGAATTCATCTCCATGCAAAACCAGTTCCCCGCCCAGGTGCTGAACATCCTCCGCCTGGCCGGGCGGACTTTCACACTTTTGAACGCTGGCTTTGGAAATTCGCCGCTCTTAGTCGAGATCACCCACCAAGCCGCCGTCGATCTGGAATTGCAGCCGGGTCAACCCGTCTGGGCCCTGTTTAAAACTCACGCCCTGACCTTGCGCCCCGTGCTGGATTCCCCTCCATCCGCCCCCATACCGTCGCCTGGCGATTCTGCCCTCATGGTGCCGGCCCGGACGCCGGCAGAGTCTCCGCTGGCAGCCCAATCCGCAACGTAAGCGTGCGGACCTCTTGGAACTTTAAGTCGTACACGCGAATGGCGTGATTATTCGTATCCGCGATATACACGCACCCGCCGGCATACGCCAGGCCTGACGGCTCATTGAACTGCGCTTCCTGCGGCGACCCGTCCGCCATGCCCGCCTGGCCCGTGCCCAACTCCGTGGTCATGCGTCCGGTCGCCAGGTCAAATCGCTTGATCTTGTGGTTATACGTGTCCGCCACCCACACCGCGCCGTCCCGATACAGCACGCCCAGCGGATGCTGCAACAGCGCTTCGCCCCCCGCACCGTCGCGATCGCCGAATTCAAACAATCCGTGCCCCACCAGCGTCGTCACTTCCTGTCCGCCAGCCAGATTCACCAGGCGCAACGCGCTGGCCTCGCTGTCCAGGAAAAAGATCCTTTCGCCGTCCGTCGCCAAGCCGCTGGGTTGCGCCAATTCCGCCATGGACGCCGCCCCATCCTGCAATCCTTCCACACCGCTGCCGACCCAGGGAGCCGCCTCTAAAGTCACCAAATTCACCTGCCAAAGCTGATGCGAACCAGCCATGGCCACATAAAGCTTGCCCTTGGCTGCCAACAAATCCCAGGGCGAGCTGAGCGCCACATTCCGCCCCACCCCGCCTTGCGATGGATCAGCCGACTGCACGCCCGTGCCGACAAACGTTTCCACCACTCTCCTGGCCAGATCCACGCGGCGGATGGCGTGATTCTCCGTATCCGCCACAAACAGATACTGGCCCTCCAACGCCAATCCCTGGGGCCGCGTGAAACAAGCCCTGGCAAAATCGCCGTCCACCAGTCCGGGCTGCCCGCTGCCGATCACCTCCAGAACCTGTCCGGTTTTCGGATCGGCCGCCAGAATGCGGTGATGGCTGGAATCCGCTATGTAAAGCCGCGTCTGCCCGCCGGGCTCTTTGCCCGCCATGATCTTGCCTGGAAACGCCAGCAGCGCCGACTCTTTCGCCTCCGCCTGGGCGCTTGGTGGCCGACTTGCCGACGTTTCCGGGGAAACAACCTGCGGCCCATTGACCGGCAGGTCATAGCGCGCGATCAATTGCGCAATGGGTCCTTCCAGCGCCGCCCGCACGCCTTCGCCCGCGTGCACCGCCGCGATCCGCCCCTGCGGGTCAATCAGCACGAACGTCGGCCAGGCCCGCACGCCATAGAGCGACCAGATCTTAAAATCCTTGTCATTGACCACCGGGTGCGTCACGCCGTAGCGTTCAATGGCCTGCTGAATTTTCCGCGAATCCTTTTCATTCGTGAACTTAGCCGAGTGCACCCCGATCACCGCCAGTTCCTTCGGATAGCGCTCTTCAAGTTCCCTTAATTCCGGTATGACGTGCAGGCAATTGACGCAGCAGAACGTCCAGAAGTCCAGCAGCACCACCTTGCCGCGCAATTCCGTTAACGACAGCGGCCGCGGCGTGTTCAGCCAGTCCAGCCCCGCCGGAAATTCCGGGGCCGGCCGCGGATCAGGATCAAGCCTCACTTGGGCCAGCGAGGAACCGGACGGCCATGAAAACCTGACGATCAGCGCCACCCCCAGCAGCACACCCGCGACGCTCCCCCACCACCCGCAGCGTTGACCCACCGCCCCGCGCCAGAAAGAAAGCAGCCTGTTCATTGCTTGGGCTCGAATTTCAAGGCCGCGGAATTAATGCAGTAGCGTAACCCGGTGGGCTGCGGACCATCGTCAAAAACATGCCCTAAATGCGACCCGCAGCCCGGGCAGACCACCTCCACGCGGGTCATGCCCATGCTCGTGTCGCTGTGCTCTTCCACGCTGTCCGCCGACAGGGGCGCATAGAAGCTCGGCCAGCCGGTGCCGGAATCAAACTTCGTATCCGCGCTGAACAGCTCCAATCCGCAGGCCACGCAGTGATAGATCCCCGCGCGGTGCTCGTTCCAGTACGCCCCCGTGAACGGGCGCTCCGTGCCTTTCTCCCGGGTGATCCGAAATTGCTCCGCCGTCAGTTGCTGTCGCCACTGGTCTTCGCTCATGGCTAATTTCCCCGATCTGTTGGAAGCTTTGTCGCCGGCCTGGCCGTGATCGTCCCGCCCAGCTGGTCTAATTATTTCCAGATAGGCGGGCTGATAGCTGTAGACAAATGACACTGTCAACACCAGCAAACATATGATCAAAACCAAAATGCCGGGCACGTGTGGAGTCTTCATCAGTGCGCCCTTGCTGGTGGCCGAGTCTTCCGGGGGTTCCGGGGGCGGGGGCCTTCCGGGGCTTCCGGGGCTTCCGGGGGGGGCCTGGTTCGCCAGCCCACCTGTAGTCTATGCCTACCTACGTTGGGCGGGGCAAACTGGTTTATCAAGCTTTAACTGATACAGGTATTACAATCGAGCGTTATGACCGATGTTCCGCCGGAAAATCCTCTCCCATTTCAGACTCCCCACGGTGTTGATCCACGCCCTGGATCCCACGCGGCGAGCGCATGCCGGGACTTGCCGGGATTCCCGCCTGATGGTTCACCCCTCAAGTCCGCCCTGAGTGGTTTCGCCCTGCTGGCGTTCGTACTCATGTCCTACTTACCCGCCATGACCGCGGGCTTTATCTGGGATGACGACGCCTACGTGACCGACAACCAGGTCCTGCGTTCTGCCGATGGTCTTGCTCAAATCTGGCTTAATCCCCAGGCCACGCCGCAATATTACCCCCTGGTCCACACCACCTACTGGCTGGAGTATCGTCTCTGGGGTCTGTGGCCCGCCGGCTACCACGTCGTCAACATCCTGCTCCACGCTCTGAGCGCCGTACTGGTCTGGCGCATTCTCCGCCGGCTGGGCCTGGCCCCAACAGTCGCCTGGCTGGCAGCCGCGATCTTCGCCCTTCATCCCGTGCACGCCGAATCCGTCGCCTGGGTCACCGAACGCAAAAACGTCTTGTCCCTGTGCTTCTACCTGTGGGCCGCCTGGGCGTATTTTCATTTCGATCCGCCGCAGCCCGACGAAAAACCCAAGCCCCGGCCCTGGCCCTGGTTCGCCCTGGCCGGCACGTGTTTCGTTCTAGCGCTCTTAAGCAAAACCGTCACCGCCAGCCTCCCCGCCGCCCTGCTTCTAATCTACTGGTGGAAGCGCAGCCGAATCTCCTGGCCGACCTTCTGGCCCCTGCTTCCCTGGCTGGTGGTGGGAATCAGCTTCGGACAGGCCACCGCCTGGCTGGAAAAATTTCGCGTGGGCACCGCCGTCGCCGCCCTTAGCGCGGAGTTTGATTTCTCCTGGCCCCAGCGCCTGCTGATCGCCGGGCAGGCCGTCTGGTTCTACGCCTGGAAATTACTTTGGCCCACGGACCTGATGTTCATCTATCCGCGTTGGACGATCCGCGCCGACGCCTGGCGCCTGTGGCTGTATCCCGCCGCCGGCCTGGCCGTGGTGGCGGCCCTCTGGTCGCTGCGCCAGCGCCTGGGCCGCGGACCGCTGGCTGCCGTGCTGTTCTTTGCCGGCACGCTCTTTCCCGCCTTGGGTTTCGTCGATGTTTTTCCGTTCCGCTATGCCTTCGTGGCCGATCACTTCCAATATCACGCCAGCCTGGGCCTGATCGTCCTGGCCGCCGCGTGTTGGCAATTCGTCCGGGCCCCGCTCGAGCGCGCCCATCCTCTTATCCCCGCCGTGAGCGCCGCCGTTCTCTTAAGCGTGCTGGGCGCGCTGACCTTCGCCCACACGCGCATCTATCGTGACCAGGAAACACTCTGGCGCGACACCTTGGCCAAGGACGACTCGATCTGGATGGCCCACCACAACCTGGCCGCCATCCTGGCCAGCCAGGGGCAATGGGCGCAAGCTCTCAGCCATTACCAGAAGTCCCTGGCCTACAAGCCCGGCGACCCCTTGATTCAAAACAACATCGCCGGCACGTTGGCCGCGCTGGGCAAAATGCCGCAAGCCATCGCCCTGCTTACGCAAATGGAAGCCTCCGGACAAGCCATTCCGCCGACCTACACTCTGCTTGCCCGCCTTTATCTTGCGGACGGTAAACCTCAAGAAGCCATCGCCCCAGCCCGCAAAGCCGTGGCGCTCTACGCCCAGGACGACGACGCCCTGCGCACCTTAGGCCAAGCCTTGTGGGCCGTCGGCCAGACCCAGGAAGCCGAAGCCCGCCTCCGCCAAGCCGTCGCGGTCAACCCCCGCCAGGGGCTCAATTGCCTGCGGTTGGGAATCGTCTTGTTCAAGCAGCGGAAGATCGCGGAAGCAACCCCCTGCCTCACGCAAGCCGCCCAACTAAGAGATCACGATCCCTCCGCCTACCACTATCTGGGCCTGGCTCTGGCCACGCAGGGCCGTCTGGATCAAGCCGCCGCCGCCTTAAGCAAAGCCGCCGATCTTTCCCCCCAGGACCCCCTGGCCTGGTACCTGCTGGCTCAAGTCCAAGCCGACGCCGGGCGCATTGAACCCGCCCGCCAAGCCGCCGCCAAAGCTCTGGATATCGCCCAAAAAGCCGGGCAAAACGAGCTGGCCAATGAAATCCAGGCCAGCCTCACGCAATGGGAAAACCCCTTCCGCCACGAAAGCGACGACCACGACGCCCCCTAAGCTCCCCGCAGCGGCGATCACCTTGAATCGTCCCGCCTTCAGGGCTTCTGTCTCAAAATAGAAAAACCCTCAGCCAGAAAGCTGAGGGTTTTAGAGCTGGTCCTTCAAGAAGAAGGGCAGAGGAGGTATAGGGACCCAACTCGTCTTCAGGCCGTCAAACGCATCTTGCGGCGGAGGGCGATGCCGCTTAACAGAGCCAGACCAGTCCAAACCGCCATCGGCACGGGGATCACCACCAGCTGGTCCTGATTCTTGTTGTTGCTAAGAGCGCCCAGATTCGCCATTTCCGTCAGATTCGGCAGGCCGCACAACCACTGATGCGCCAGCTTCACAAAGAGAGGTGAGCTATTCAAGCTGGCGTAACGGGCCTGGAAGCCGCCGGCAAACAGGTTCGTATCCGCGTCGTAGACGATTTCCCACACCGCCACCTGGAAAGCCGCCGCGTTGTCCGCGCTGGTCAGAGCTTCGTCATAGTGGGCCGCCCAGATCTTGGCGATCGCCTGGGCCTTGGTCATGCCCATCGGGCCCGCGCCCAGAAGAATGCCGGGCTTAGGACCTTGCGAGGGGTCGATCAGATCATAGGTATACGTCTTACCGAGGGAGATGTACTGATCCATTTCGATGCAGAACGTGTGGAACACGCCGCTGGGCGAACCCTGCTGCGTGCCGCCGGTGCGCGTCCAGGTGAACATGCCCGCCGTCACTGAAAGGTTAGCGCCCGCGATCTTGTAGTTAAAGCTCTTGCCCACCAGGCCATCCAGATGAGCGGTCACGGTGCCCGCCTGCGCAGCTCCCGCCGTGCCGACACCTAAGACAAGGGCCAGAATCATCCGCTTAAACGTATTCATTCTTTTCTACTCCACTGCCTCAAAAACGTTAGTGAACAACGCCTTGGTCAAAAGTTATTTCGTTCGCTCGTTACTTCGTTGCTACGTTGCTTCCGGGGATTCCGGGGGTTCCGGGGGCGGGGGTTTTATAGCCCCCTCTCTGGCTCGCGGGTGCGCCGCCATCCACCGCCTTCCCCTAGCCAAGCCACCCTCACACTCGTCGTCCAGGAAAATTACCGCCAAAGCAAAGCCGGGCCAGTGGAATGACTAAAAATCAGCCGAACGGCACACCCGCCGCTGGCCTATGCCGATGACAGCCTATGGAGAAGCGAGGAAAGATAGGTAAACAAAGGCCCGCCAAGCGCTGTTTGCGCCTATCAGAAGGCTCATCATCAGCCAATTTCCGCTCCGCAGCGTAGCTCTGCCGCTAATGACAGCGTCATATCGCTTAACTGATTTTTCTGGACAACCATGAGCCAGCGCACTTAAAATGTTCTATTGTCTGATTTTGCTGCCCCGCACTTCGACCGCCCGCCGTCACCGCCGCACGTCCCCGATTCATCTCCTTATAGAAGGTCTCATGACATGCCCCCGCCCCCCTGCCTTCGCATTGCCTCTGCCGCAATAGCCGCCGGCCTATGGCTGGCCGCTCCGCCCGCCCACTCCACCTACCTGACCGTCTACGGCAGCCCAGCCAATGTCCCCTACGTGACCACCTATGAATGGGAAGGCTCCTCTGTCAGCCACGGCAGCGCGGTCGGCAACGCCGCAAAACGCAGTCCCTCCGGCAACTACTTCGGCACACGCGCGCTCCGCTGGGACGCTCTGGGCAACGCCGTGGAGCTGGGTAATCTAGGAACCTCTAACGGCGTCTACACCGCCTATGGCGTGTCCGACGTCAACAACGCGGGCAGTGCCGTAGGCCAAGCCGAGAAATACGATGACTTGGGCGATGACAAAGGCACCCGTGCTGTGCTTTGGGACGCCGCCGGCACCATCGCCACGGAACTTGGCCACCTGGGCACAGACTCCAACGGCTCCACCTACGCCGGTGCCTACGCCATCAACGACGTCGGCCTGGCGGTCGGCTATGCCGTCAAGTTCGACGCCCAAGGCCTGCCCTGCGGCGATCGGGCCGTACGCTGGGACGACTCCGGTTCCGCATTTGAATTGGGCAACTTAGGTACGTCCTCCAACGGCTATACCGACTGCCGCGCGCTGGTTGTTAATTCCGCCGGCATCGCCGCCGGACGCGCACGCAAATATACTTCCGCCCACGTCGCCTAGGGCCTCCGCCCCGTGCGCTGGGACACCGCCGGCAACGCCACCGAATTGGGCGTCTTGGGCACCTCAATTGAAGGCACTACCTTATTTGACGTCGCAGCCATCAACGACGCGGGCACGGTTGTCGGCTACGTCAACAAATACGTCTCACATGTCTGGCAAGGGCGACGTGCCGTGCGCTGGGACGCCTCCAAAACCTCCGCCACCGAACTGGGCAATCTGGGCACGTTCTCCTCCGGCTCAACAACCTGTGAAGCCTTAGCCATCAACAACCTGGGCGCCATCGTGGGCTCCGCCAGCAAATTCGACGCTGCCCATGCCTTTATGGGCTCCCGCGCCGTGCGCTGGGACGCCTCCAGCTCCGCAGCCACCGAGCTTGGCAACCTGGGGACCGCCGCCGACGGCAAAACCACCTGTGAAGCCCGGTCCCTCAACGACACCGGCCTGATCGTCGGCCAAGCCCTCAAATACGACGCCTTAGGAAACAATCTCGGCAACGTCGCCGCCCTGTGGAAGCCCGACACCCTGGCCGTCGACCTTAACTCCCTGATCGATCCTTCCTCCGGCTGGACCCTCACCAGCGCCTACGACATCAACAACTTCGGCTGGATCACCGGCTCGGGCACGTTCGATCCCGACGGCGCCGGCGGACAGGCCGCCTACGAACGCCTCTGGCTCCTGCATTACATCATCTGGCCGCCGGGCGACCTCAACGGCGACGGCCAAGTCACTCTCTCCGACATCAATCCCTTCAAACTGGCCCTCTCCGCTTGGGACGCCTACGTCGCGCAATTCCCCGGCATCGACCACCTCTTCGTCGCCGACACCAACGGCGACAGCCGCCTGACCCTGTCGGACATCAACTCCTTCAAATCCCTTCTGACCGGCGGCAGCGCCGCTGCCATCCCCGAACCAGCCGCCATCTCGTCGCTTGTTCTTGCGATTGTCGGTCTACTGGCCAGGCCGCCGCGCCGTGACCGCCGTTCGTGAAGATGCCTTATGTCCGCGTTCGATCACTTGATAAACTTCAACCGGCGCGTGATATTTCTCGCGCTCGAAGACCTGTCCACGACGAAGCCATTGTTCTGGCCATGGTCAGCCAAGCCGCCCTGCCGATACTTCTCCTATGGCCAATCTCGACCAAGCCACTCCACACGACTCTCCCCCCGGCATCCTATGGCGAAGCATGTTCTGGGATGTTCTGCTGCCTTGGTCGGTCGCCTTATGGCTTACTTGGCAGGTGAAATTGAACGCCGACGACCAGGAAGCTTTTGAGATATTCGTTATTCCCCTGATCCTGTGCCTGGTTCGCGCCGGCATCGGCGGCCGGCCTGTCCGCCTCAGACTTCCCGACCGCAAACGTCGTCTTCAACTGGTTCTTTACCAGATTCTGTTCGCCATGGCCCTGTTTGTCTTGATGTTCTTTGAGGTGGTGATCGGTGCCATCCATCATCATCAGCGCCTGCGCGGCGATCTCATTGCCTGGGCTGTTGCCCTCGGCCTTTACGCCGTCTATTTGTCGTTGGTCCTGCTGTCCGAATCATCCTATCGACGCGCCACGATCGGCGACGTGCCCCTGCGGGCCTGTGCCCCATCAGACCCCTGACTTTCCCACTTCGCTTGACCTGGCCAAACGCCTGTTTTCCCCCCACCCAACCAAAAAACCCCGGACAGGGCCGGGGCTTTTCTGGAGAAGGCAGCAATCGTTTTAGCCTGCTCAGGCTTTGACTGTCTTGTGGAAGCGCTTCGCCGCCAGGCCGCCCAGCAGCATCAAACCCGCGTAAACCGCCGGCGCCAACGGCACCAGCACCAGCTGGTCCTGCTGTTTTTCATTGGACAGCAGCTTCAGGCTCGCCGTGTCCGTTAAGCCCGGAACCGCATCCAGCCACGTCTGCGCCAACTGCACAAACGACGGAGCGGAACCTAAGTCGGCATAGTTCGCCCGAAAGCCCCCGGCAAACAGATCCATGTCGTCGTCGTAGACGATTTCCCAGACCGCCACCTGGAAGGCAGCCCCTTCGTCATTGGTGTCCACGTCGTTGAAATAAGCCGCCCACAGCTTGGCCAGCATATCCGCCTTCGCCGCGCCCATGCCGGACAATCCGCCGGTCAGCACGGAGCCGGGGATCGGCCCGTCCGCCACGGGAATCACGTCATACGTCGTGGACGCCAGAAACTGGTCCACTTCCACGCACACCGACGTGAACGTGCCCGAGGGCAACCCCCCGTGCGTGCCCCCCGTGCGCGTCCACTCAAAAATACCCACTTCGTGTTCCCGCGAGGAAGCGCCGACTAAATACTTAAAGTTCTGACTGAGAATCATGCCATCGAAATCCATCACCACCGTGCCGGCCAGCGTCGGCCAAGCCCACAACCCCACCGCCATCAGGATAGCCCCAACTCGGAATAAGTGTTTGGTTTTCACGTCTCTCCATTCCTTCTGCATGGTTGTTTCGATGCTTCCCGCCACGCTATTGCAGACAATCCGTTTCCCTGTTTGCCTGCAAATAGATTCAAATCATTCTAGGCGCGGACGCTTGTCCAAAAGCAATAATCACGTCTCTTGAATTCAAAAGCTGGGATGTAATTAGAATGTCCATTCCCGCCGCATGCGCCCGCCATGGCATGTCCCCCAGAGGAAGCGGCCCACCTGTTTCCTTATTAATAAATTAGTCAAATAACCAGGTAATGTCAATATAAAAAACAAATGAATAATTAGAATAATATTTATGTCTATGGCACCGAAAGTAAATCGCAAATGCTTGTAAAACAGGCAATTATCGAGTAAAGTTTTTAGGCAGTTTTAATACTTTTTTGGGTTAATTAGGGAAATTCGATAACTTAGGAAGAACATGGTTCAACTTTTTATCAGGTGCTCAACCCATGACCGCAGCTGATCATCGCGCCAACTTATATTGAGTTTATAAAAGATATTTGCCTCAGCTCATCCGCCTCCGTCATGGGATAAACCAAAAATAGTCGCCCCGGTAACCCGCCTTCTCGAAGAACTGCTCCCAGTCGGATGTACTCATGTATGTCTGAGCTGTGAGGATCCACTTCAAGAGCCTCTGCTTCTCCTCGTCCGTCCTCCAGGCGTCCACCGTCACAAACGCAGCCCCCCGGCTGACCCGCGAAATCTCGCGCAGCGCCTGGGCACACTCCTCCCGCGGCAAGTTGTGAATCGTGTTGATCGAGATCACTAAATCAAAACTCTTGTCCTCATACGGCAAATCGCTGGCCGTGCCCACCGTCAAATCCCCGCGCACCGATTCCATCGCGTTCTGAATCGCATATTCCGAGATATCCAACCCCGCCAATTTCGCCTTGGGCATCAGATTCCGAAAATCATGCAGCAAAAATCCCTTGGCGCACCCCACGTCCAGAATCGCCGCGTCCTTCGCCAGCCGATAGTGATCCCCGATGCGCTTGGCGATCGGCACCCAGCGCCCGTCGTATTTATAACCGCCGTAGCCGTACAGCCGATCGCCGTCGAAAAACTCCTGGCCGTACTGCCGGGCAATCGCCCGCGTCTCCGCGCTGATCACCCGCACCCGCTCATCGATCGGGCGCTTGGACTTTGGATACAGATCCAGCAGATTGATCTCAGCCATTCGTGCTCCTGCCCCCGGATTGCCCCCGGAATGTCCCCGGGGAAAAACACCTTCACCATCACTTAGCCGCTACGGCCGCTCGTTGAGCGCCTGTTCAATAAACTTGCGCAGGGCCCCGTCTTCCGCCGGCCCAAACGGCGCGAACTCCTGCTCGGCCGGATCGAACGGCCCTTGCGTCACCTCGTGCACCACCAGGTCCTCGCTCCGCGGCACCACCGTGTGCCAGAGCCCTTCACTTAAGCGATACATCCACGCGGCTGCCATCCCCATCCCAGTCCCGCACTTTTCGCCCAGGGCCGCCAGGTTCACCCGCTGCGTCACCCTGCCAGCCTCATCAAAAATAAGCACCGCCAACTTCCCCCTCACCACGTGCAGCGACTCGCTGCGCCCCCGGTGCCGATGCGGCCGCACCAGCGAATCCCCCCGAAAGGCAATGACCATCTCCTGAATCGCTTCCTCCGCCCGTCGATGCAGACACAGCCGCGCCCGCCCCAACGGCGCCGCCGCCGCCTCCTGCCGCAAACGGTCCAGCCAGTCGGGCCCGACGGCAAATACCTCTTGATGATGTGTGAACACACTGGGCATAAATAAACTCGTCAAGTCATTTCACCACGGAGAGCACAGAGGCCACGGAGACGAACCAGATTTTGTTTAATTCTTGTGCCTTATCTCCGTGCTCTCTGTGAGCTCCGTGGTGAATTTCCTCGTTCTATTTTCCCCTCACCGCCGCGAAAAACTCCCGCACGCATTGCCCCACGTAGCGCGCCTGTTCATCCGTCAACTTCTCATGGATCGGCAAGCAAAGAATCTGCCGCACCAATTGGGCCGCCTTCGTCCATTCCCCGCGCGCCTGGCCCCGATAGGCCGTGTGCTCCGGCATCAAGATCGGGTGCCGCACCCGGCTTTCAATGCCGCGCCGCTCCAAAAAAGCCTGCAACGCATCACGCTGATCCGTGCGCATGGTGTACGTGTAGTAAACGTCCCTGCACTTGTCCTGCGAACTTTCACGGGGAATCTCCAACCGCCCCGCCAGCTCCGCCAATCCCTGGTCATAAATCGCCGCGATCTCCCGCCGCCGCCGCAGACTCCCATCCAACCGATCCAAGCGCCTAAGCAGCATCGCCGCCTGAATCGTGTCCAACCTGCCGTTGTGGCTGGGCCAGTGGCAATCCTCGCGATTGATCGTCCCGTTGTAGCGCAACGCCTGTAAGCGCTCGCGCCAGGCCGGGTCATCGGTAAACACCATCCCCGCCTCGCCGATCGCCGCCAGCACTTTCATCGGATTCATGCTCAGGCACGCCAAGTCGCCGAACGAGCCGACCTTCCGCCCCGCGAATTCCGCATCAAACGCCTGGGCGCAATCCTCAATCAGCAGCAATCCGTGCTGCCGGCCAATCGCCGTCAATTCATCCATCGCGCAAGCCTTGCCCTGATTGTGCACCGGCAAAATCGCCTGGGTGCGCGGCGAGATCAGCCTGGCGACGCTGGCGGGATCCATATTCAAATCCTCCCGCACGTCCGCGAACACCGGCTCAGCCCCCACCAGCGCGATCGCATTGGCCGTGGCGATCCAGGACATGCTGGTGGTGATCACCTCGTCGCCGGCACCGATTTCCGCCGCCCGCAGCGCCAGATACAGCGCGTCCGTCCCCGAGCTGACGCCCACCGCGAACTTCCGCCCCACCCGCGCCGCCAGTCGCTTCTCTAATTCCTCCACCTCCGGGCCCAGCACAATCCGCCCGTGCTCCAGCACCCCCGCCACCGCCGCCAACAGCTCCCCGCGCTCCGCGGCATCGGTGACGGAAAGATCAAGAAAGCGAACGGCAGGTGTGGACATGGGATTTTTATTGCCTGTTAATGAATCAGTCGCCACTATATTCCGCGAACACACCGTCGAACCATTTACACCACGGAGATCACAGAGGCCACAGAGCCAAACCATCGTTTTGTTTTCAGCCTTTCCTCTCCGTGCTCTCCGTGCTCTCCGTGGTGAAGATCGGTATTTTTCCGCCATCGACAACGTTTACTTTTCAGCCTCTCCGGGGGGCGGTAGCCACCATGAAGTAATACCACGCCATCTTCGGGTTCCCCGTGTGCACCATTTCATCGTTCATCGAGAACGGCAGCACCCGCCCAAAGTAGTTCTCCATCAACCGCAGCAGTTCCTCCTGGTCGTAGCACTTCACGTGCGACGCCTGGCTCAAGGGCCCCTGATGCGGATACGAATACAAACTCGGCGTACCAAGTACGAGCATGCCCCCCGGCGCAAGAATCCTGCCCGCCTGCGCCACCAGCTTCTGACCCAGCGGCTCGTCCATGTGTTCGATCACGTCGAGCATCACCACCGCATCCCACGCCTGCGCGCTGTCAAGCGCGAAAAAGTCGCCGGCGGCAAAGCTCACGTTGGCGCGGCGATTGATCATCCGGGCCTCGTTGATCTCATGTTCCTTCACGTCCAGCCCCGTCACCTGCCGGCAGTGCTGACTTAGAAAAATCGCCCCCAGGCCCGATCCGCACCCGACTTCCAGCACCCGGTCGCGCGGGCGCAGCAGCCGGGCCACGAATTTGTACCGCGCCAGGCGAATCGTGAACCGCAGCAGGTTTTCCTCGACAAACTGCGCGTACTCCGGCGTGAGCGTCACCCCGTGGGGGTAGCGCGCGTAGATCTGGTCCACCAGCTCCTTATACAGCTGGCCGTCCCGGTCATACTTGGAAAAGCTCGGCGGCAAAAACGTGGGCGTGCTCTCAGCCATGCGCGTTCCATGTCAGCAAAGGTTCATCAGTCGATCCCCAGCCACACCGTCGTCACGATCACCAGACTCCCGTCACTTCCTGGCGTCACTCCCGCTTAAAGCGCAGAATTTTCATCGGGCAAAAGTCCCCCGCCGCCGGCAAGGCACAGAAAAAGTCATTGAGCACCGACGAAGATTTAGCCTTCGCCGGATCCGCCAGCAGCTTGGGCATGAGCAAACGCGAACCGAAGTAATACCCGCTCAAAAAGCAATTCTGGTCCACGTACCGGCAACCCTGCGCCGCCAAAAACGCCTTGGTCTCTGCCTCATCAAAAAACAGGTTGTGCCACGGCGGCGGGATCAGCGGCAGCCCCAGCTCCGCCCGCCCCGCATTCAGATTATTCGATCCCGTGGTGAACGACTCGAGCATCACAAACTGCCCCCCGCTCTTGAGCGCCCCGGCAATGTTCATCAGCGCCTTTTGCTGATCCTCCCACGTCGGCAGATTCTGCAAACACCGCTCGGTGAACACCAGATCGTATTGCCCGCGCTCCGCCAGCTTCAGCACGTCCCCCACCGCGAAGCTCACCTTCCCCCGCGCCTGCGCCAGCCGCCGCGCCCGGGCGATGCCGATCATCTCCGGCGAAAAATCCGTCGCCGCCAGGTCCACCGCGAAACGCTCCACCATCGCCTGCGCCACATACCCGTTGCCGCAGCCGATCTCCAACACCCTCATCCCATCGCGCACGTACGCAAACAACGCCTCGATCTCCAGCTGCCGCGTACGCAGGTCCTGAATCGTGCTCGTGCCCGACTCCCCGTGCTTGGCCGCTTCCGATTTGTAATGCTCAAGAATCTGTTGCGGTGTGAACAAGCCATGCTCCTTGTCTAATCAGGCCCTTAAGCCCGATGCACATAATCCAATGTATGACTGCTGATCGCCTCCCAATGCGCTTCCACCCACGCCGTCACCTCCGCCAATCCTTCCTCCAGGCCGATCGTCGGCCGCCAGCCCAGCTCGGTCCGCGCCTTGCCGCTGTCAATCACATACGCCGCGTCCTGCCCCGGGCGCTCAGCCACGATCTCCACCGCCTGTTCCCAGGGAATTTTCATCCTCCGCGCCATCGCCCCCACCACCTCGCGCACCGCCACGCCCTGGTCCGGGGACAAGTGATACAGCTCGCCCACCCGCCCGCGCTCTAAAATCGCCAGCTCCCCCCGCGACACGTCCCGCACGTGGATGTAACTCTTGACCGCCTGGCCCCCACCGTGCAGCGGAATCTTTTTGCCCATCTTCAGGTAAATCGCGCTGCGCGGAATGATCTTAAACAGCTGCTGGCGGGCCCCATAGACATTCGTCGCCCGCACCGTCAATAAGGGAAAATTAAACTGCTTGCGGAACGTGCCCAACAACAGGTCCGCCGCCGCCTTCGACGCCGCATAAGGCGTGCTCGGATTCAGCCCCGCGTCCTCACGCACCGTCCCCACGCACGCCCCATAAACCTCCGGCGAGGAAACGTGCAGGTAACGCTCCAGGTAATCCCGCCGCCGCAGATGATTGATCAGCCGCGCCAGCGCCACCGTGTTGGTCTGGAACCAGTGCTCCGGATGCTCCCAGCTCGGCGCTACTTCGCTCTGGGCCGCGAAATTCACCACGCCCCACGGCCGCTCCAGGTCCAACAGCGCCAAAAGCCCCTCCATGTCCCGGTTAAAATCCAGCCGGAAAAAGCTGAATCGCTCCTGGTCCTGCCGCGCCCGATACCGCAACCGCCAGCCGGGCAGTTCCGCCGAGCGGCTCACCCCGATCACCCGGTAGCCCGGATCATCCAAAAGCAGATCCACCAGGTCCTGCCCGGAAAACGCGTTGGATCCCAGCACCATGACCGTCCGTGTCATCGCGTCGATTCTCCCTTGCCCCCGCGCTTGCCCTTTTCAATTTCGTCCGTCGCCGCCGTCCGCGCCGCAGCCAGCATGACCTTGGCCTTCTCCAATTGGCCACGCAGTCTTTCCTGTTCGTCGTGGCTCGCGCCCGCGAAATTCCGCCGCGCCCTTCCCCCCGCCCCCGGCAGAAAATCATTGAGCAGAATACAGCACCACTTCACCCGATACACCGGCAACAGCACCGCCACCCGCGCCCGTTCCCGCGCCCAGTCCTCCCGGGCCAACACCGCGTCGGCGAACGCCGGCAGATACGCCCCCGCCACCGGCAGCCGCACCTGGCAGAAAAAGTCGCACACCGCCTTAACCGGGTCGTCCCAACCAGCATATTCAAAATCCAGAAATACCAACGAAGGCTCCGTCCCGCCCGTTCGCAGCAGCGCATTATGAAACCCAAAATCCGAAGGCGAAATCCGCCGCTGCTCGGCCGGCAATTCTTCCTGCATCGCCCAGCCTAGGCGCCCAGCCTCTTCAATCGCCCGCTCGGCCACGTCGCGCCACGCCGGCGCCAATTCCCGCCGCACAAAATCACTCGCGTCACGCTCCTCGGCCCTTTCCGCGGGCAGCGCCGCCAAACGGCTGATCCGACCCTGCACGCACGCCAAGTGCTCCGCCAACGAAAAACACGCCTCCGACGCCGCCCCCAGCGCCTGCGCCTCCGCCGTGTCCCGCCCCTTATTGAGCTGCGCCCAGAAGTCCATCGCCTGCTGCACCGCCCCCGCGTCCACCTCGATCGGGTTAAGCGGCCGCCCCTGGATATAGCTGTATAACGCCGCCCCCGCCTCCGCGTCCTGCGCCAAGGGCTGCGGCACACAGCGAATCCCCCGCTGCCAGGCGTAATTCAAAAATCCATACTCCGCCTTCAGCCGATCCCGCAAATCACCCGGATGGCGGAAATACACCTTCAGCACCCCCTGCCCCTCCGGCACCCCCTGCCCTTCCCTGGCCACACGATACACACGATTGTTCGCCCCCCCGCCCAACGGCGCCAAACTTAATCGCCCCTCCGCTCCCCCCGCCGCGCGCGCATTCATTCCCGCCGCCGCCCATAGCCTTGTCGCCAAGGCCGGCAGGTCCGCGTCCACATTCACGCCGGGGATCGTCACACCCCCACCGTGTGCAGTATGGGCCAAAGGTCCTTCCATGCCCGTATCGCCATCCATGGCCCAGCCACTTGACCGCCGGCTGGGTTCCAAAGAATTTTCTGAACATCCCCAGGAAAGCCCGACTCCGCCAAAAACTCCGGTAAATCATCCACAAAATGCGTGCAGCCCGCTTCCGCGATCCGCCGCAGCTTCGCCTCTTTGGTCAGCTCCAGGTAAACATCACCTTCGCCCCTGGAATTCTCCTTATATAGCCCGCCGCATGCGGAGGGTGTTTCCACCTTGCCACCCAAATCGAAAAAACCGTAGTGTCTTAGCCACCCCAGCGCCGCCTCATGCAAATCATAGAGCTCCCCCAGATACGGCTGCCTCGTCTTGTGACTGATGATCTTCACCACCAACCCTTCGCGCTTCGCCTTACGGAAAAACTCCAACACCCCCTCGTATGGCCGCGCCTCCAGAATCCGCCGCCCATACACCAGCCCCTGCAGCCGCGTCCAGTCCTCCTCCCGCCCCACCGAGCGCAAATAGTCCCGCACGTCATTCTTCCCCTGCCCCACCACAGGCGGTATCAACCCCTCCGCCACCGCCACGCGGTGAAACACCCCGTCATAGCAGACAATCGTGTTATCGAAATCAATGCCTATGAGCATGGGAGTTGGAAGTGTGGGGTTAGGGGTTAGGGGTTAGGAAAAACTTCCGGGGGACACTTCCGGGGGACACTTCCGGGGGGGTAGCCCCACATGGAAATGTGGGGCCGGTCTTGGATGTAGAAATTAGTATTAACGCCGACATTCGCCTTTCCTAAAGCCCAGGGATTCCTTCCCTGGGCACTATTCATCATCATTTCTCACCCCGCCATCGCCATATCAATCACGGGCCGCACCACCCGCCCCGCCTCCAAGTCATCCAGCGCCGCGTTGACCTGACTAAGGGCGTAACTCTGCCCCAGCAGCACTTCCGCCTTGAGTCTGCCGTCGGCCAGCAGCCGCGCAAAACGCGGAAAATCCCGGTCCGGATCGCTGTCCCCGCCCCACGTGCCCAGCAGGCGCTTGCCCTGATTAAACTGCTTTGGATCAATCGCTACTTCACTTCCAAACGGCGCATTGCCCACGATCACCGCCCGTCCCCCACGCTGCCGCACCGCCTCCAGTGCCGTCCTCATCGCTTCGGGTCGCCCCGTCACTTCAATCGCCACGTCCAACCCCCCCGGACACAATTCCGCCAACCCCGCCGCCACATCCTGCCGTCCGGCGTTGATCGTCGCCGTCGCCCCCAGCGCCTTGGCCACCTCCAGCTTGGCGTCGATCAAGTCCACCGCAATCAGCGGATGACACCCGCTGACCGCCGCCCCCATCACCGCGCACAACCCCACGCCCCCGCAGCCGATCACCGCGCAACTCTCCCCCGGACGCGCCACCGCCGTATTCATCACGCTCCCCAATCCCGTCGGCAGCGCACAGCCCAACAGCATCGCCAGCCGCATGTCCAACCCCGCCGGCAACACCGTCAACCGATTCTCACTGACCACCGCCAAGCGGTTAAAAGTCGTCACCGCCCCCGCGTTCACGACCTTGCCCTCACACCGATACGTCACGCCCGGCACGTCCGCGCCGCTGCCCTTCAGCCACGAAAGCACCACGCGCTCGCCCACCTTGACCTTCCGCACGCCCGGGCCGACCTCGCGCACCACGCCGCTGCCTTCGTGCCCCAGATTGTGCGGCAAAAACCGATCCTGCCCCCGCCGCCCACGGGCTTCGAGCACCTGCGTGTGACAAACGCCGCTGAAAGCCACCTCCACCAACACCTGCCCCGCCGCCAGCGCCGGAATCTCCAATTCCCAAAGCTCCAGCGGCTTATTGAGCTCCACTAACACAGCGGAGAGCGTCTTCAATGAACACCTCCGCCCGAAAAAGTTCGCCCGAACACGCCGGTGGTCTCCAGTCTTGGTTTCGCAGCTCCGTTCCCCAGCGCCCTAAGCACCCGCTCGGTAATCGCCGGCACCGTCAATCCATGCAGACCCCGGTAATGCTCCTGCTCCCCCGCTTCATGGAAAAACTGGTCCATCGTCCCCACCCGCAACAACCTCGCCCCCGCCCCCGGAACCGCCCCCGGAAGTGAAGACATCGACGAGCCGCGCACGTGAGTAACCGGTGCCTTAGCTTCCACCCCCGCCCCCGGAAGTGACCCCGGAACCGCCCCCGTCCTTTCCACCTCCCGATCCACCAGCCATTCCGCCACCGCCCCACCTAACCCGCCGATCAGGCTGTGTTCCTCAAGCGTCACCACCAAACG
>JADZCD010000027.1 GCA_020851735.1 Phycisphaeraceae bacterium | reverse complement strand
GTCCGCACCGGCGTTGGCGCGGGAGGACGGGTGCAGTGAAGCCGCCATGCGCAAGCGACTTCAACGTATCCGAGACCAACTGCGAAAGGAGATTCAGATGATCGAGCGACGCAACACGGCCGGCGAACCCCTGCCCGAAGACCTGCCGCAGAAGATCGTGGAGCTGCTGGCCCATCCCGTGCTGACCGACGTGCCTGAGAGCCCGGTGGGCCAGACGTGGCAGGCCATGCGCGGGCTGCTGGCTGGATTCACCGAAGTCGAACTGCCCGAGATCGTCTGCAGGAAGGATGTTCTCGAGCTGGTCGGCCAGGAGCACATGCGTGATCAACCGGGTTATATCCATCGCATCAACGACGGGCAATACCTGCGGCACGACCTGACGATCCCACTGCTGTTGTCGGCCCGCCACCGTTCGGGGCCACAGCGTCTGACCACCTGTGGCAAGACCTATCGCAACGGCAAGCAGGATCGGATGCACCTGGAGGCCTTCCACCAGGCGGAGATCTTCATGCTCGGGCCGGATGTCGAGATCTCACATCTGACGGGATTGGTGATGCACCTGCTTGATGAGTTGCTGGACGGCCGGACGTGCCGGGTGGAGCGCATGCAGACCTTAGTCTGGGACCAGGCATGGTGCGCGGGCATTGAAGTGAACGGCGAGTGGATGGACGTGGCCGCGTGGGGGCGATTCACCCCGGCGATCCTGCGCTCCCTGGGCCGTGATCCGAGCGTCGAGCAGGGCGGCAGCGCGGGATTTGGCCTCGAACGGCTGGTGTCGATCCGTTACGGCATCTCGGACCTGCGGGCGATCGAGTCAGCCCGTGTCGGCTCGTGATATGCAACATGACCGACACTCTATTTCCGTTAACCACCACGAATTGTGCGGAAGGCTTCAGGCAGGCGGTATCTTCACGCCCCCTTGCTTTCCCGGCCCTGGACCATGCGCA
Source organism: Phycisphaeraceae bacterium (assembly GCA_020851735.1). Taxonomy (GTDB): domain Bacteria; phylum Planctomycetota; class Phycisphaerae; order Phycisphaerales; family Phycisphaeraceae; genus JADZCD01. The sequence continues at coordinate 66,753 of JADZCD010000027.1, read as the reverse complement.
TTTCGCCTAGGAAGGCGGTGACATCGTTAGCCCACATCTCGGCTTCGCCGGCGGCGATGACGCCCTCGGCCACGCGGCGGGCCAACGATCGCTCCAACGTGGTCATTCGCTCGGTCGGAACGTCGTTGGTCTTGGTCTGGAGCACGGAGTAAAGCTGTTCGAGCTTGAGGGTGCGGATCAGGTTGGCTGAGGCGTAGGTGTTGTGGAGGATTTCCATCACGGCCACGCGGCCTTGGCCATCGGAGCGCGGCACCAATTTCTGGGCGATGATGTGGGAGAGGCCCAGGGAAAGCTGGCTGGCCACTTCGTTCTGCCGATCGGGAGGGAACATGTCCAGCAGGCGGGTGATCGATCCGCGCACGTCGCGGGTGTGCAGCGTGGAGAAGACCAAGTGCCCGGTTTCCGCGGCGGTCAGTGTCCAGGCGGTGGACTCGCGGTCGCGCATTTCGCCGACGAAGATCACGTCCGGGTCCTCGCGCAGGGCGTCGCGCAGCCCGCGCTCAAAGCTGGGGACGTCGCGGCCGATCTCCCGCTGGGACACGATGGCGGACTGGCTGCTCAGGGGGTATTCGATGGGGTCCTCGAGGGTGATGATGCGGCAAGGCCGATGGGCGACGATGTGGTTGATCAAGGAGGCGATGGTGGTGCTCTTGCCGGCGCCGGTGATGCCGGTGATCAGCACCAGGCCCTGCTGGAGAGTCACGATGTCACGCCAGACCTGGTTGGGAAAGCCGATCTGCTCGACCGGAGGCGGGGCAGATTCCAGGCAGCGGATCGCCAGGGCCAGGCCGTCGTTTTCGTGAAAGCAGTTGAGGCGAAAGTGCATGCCGGCGGTGTGCAGGGAGCTGTCCACGGCGCCGTCGGCTTTGAGGCGTTGCCAGTCGCCCTCGGCCAGCACGGCGCGGGCCATGGCTTCTAGGTGGGCGGGGGTCAGGGGCTGACCCTTGGTGCGCTGCAGGCGGCCGTCCACGCGGTAGACGGGCTGGGCCCCGACTTTCAGGTGCAGGTCCGACACGCGCAGCGGGCCCTGGCGATTGAAGTAGTCCAGCAGGTCGCGGACGCTGAGCACGCGTTTGTCCGTCATGGGATAGATCGGCTGATCCAGCGGGCTGGGGGCGGAGGAATACTCTTGGGAAAGGCTGTCATCCATCACACAGGCTCCCGGCAGTTAGAGGGGTTGGTGGGGGTTGCCATGGCGGGGGCGGATTTAGCTTCGACGGCGGTATCTGGGGATGGCGCCGGCGCGGGGCGGTTGGGCTCGTTGAGTGGGATGACTTGATCGTAGCAGGTGCGGCAAAGGCGGCGGCCGTCGGGCAGAATGTGGACGTCGACGAACACGCGGGTGCAGCGGTCGCAGAGGGCTTCATCGGTCGGGGGATACAGCGAGCCGTCGGCGCGACGGCGGGCGGCAGCGGCGGCTTGCCAGGCGGCGCGAATGCGGACGCTGGCGATGAGGTAGCGGCAGAGCACCCAGATCAGCAGGGCGGAAATGAAGGCCAGGGCGAGCCAGAGCAGGAGTCCGAGCACCAGCCACACACCCTGGGCGAACCACAGCAGGCTCTGCGCGAGCATGGGCAAAGCGATCGCCACGGCGGCAGGAGGTAATGGGGGCCCGATCGGCCACATCAGGCGATATTGTCACGCGCGGCGGGGTAGGCGGCAAGAGAGCGGGAGGAGAGATTGGACGCGTGAGAGGGCTTGCGGGCTAGGAAGACAAAGAAAACAAACGGTCATTGTTCCTTGTGCCATAATCTGACGTACTCCAATCTCCCTCCTATTATCTCGGCTGGACGTTCTCGTGGCGTTTTCTAGGATGATCGCCTTGGACTTTCGCTTGTCCGCGGCTGGGAGCGGTGATGCCAAGGAGTCTTGCCTTATGTCGCCACGCGAAGTGAACCTCACCATGGATCCCACGGCTCTGCCGCGGATGTATACGGACTTGGCCCGCTATTGGCCGATCATCAGTCCGCCGCCGCATTATGTGGATCAGGCAGGCTATTGGCGCCGCGCCATCCGCGCGCGGCTGGGGCCGGGCCGGCATACGGTGCTGGAGCTGGGCGCCGGCGGCGGGCACAACATGTCGCACCTGAGCGACGATTTCGCGTTCACCGGGTCGGACCTATCGCCGGGGATGCTCGAGGTGGCGCGCAAGCTGGTGCCCAGCGTTGAGTTTCACCTCGGGGACATGCGCAGCTTGCGCTTAAATCGCACGTTTGACGTGGTGATGGTGCATGACGCCATCAGCTACATGCTCAGCGAGGAGGACATCCGGGCGGTATTGGCCACGGCCAATGCGCACCTGGGTGACAAGGGCATGTTCATCACCGCCCCGGACTGCCTGGGAGAGAGTTTTGTCGACCCGGCCACCAGCGCCTACACCCGCAAGCGCCCGGGGCTGGAGATCACCTGCCTGGAATACACCTACGACGCGGACCCCACGGACACGGTCTACGAGATTCTGATGTGGTTTTTCTTCCGCGAGAATGGCGGGCAGGCGCGCATCATCGAGGACCGGCACCTCTGCGGGTTGTTCCCGACCACGACCTGGGCGCGGCTGATCGGCGAGGCTGGGTTCCGGTTTGAGAGCGAGCCGTATAACTTTTACACGGGCATTCCGCGGTCGCTGCTGATTGGCGTGCGGTGAGCGGGACACCGACACAATGACGGCGAGCCAAATGGGGAAAACACAGATTGTTTGTCCGCGACGCCGGTGATGCTCGATACGCCAACGTGTAGTGTCCTCATATCCAGGCCCAGTCCCTATTCAAAGGCACTGAACCCCTTGATAAACACACGTAAAGCAACAAAACCACACACAACAACAACTCCCGTCACGCTTAAACAAGATGCCCACCATCCACCCCTCTTTGTTTTAAATATCAATAATAATATCCACAACTTCCCAGACAAATAGCATAATACACCTGTTGTCACACCCCATCGCATTATTTCAGTGGACACAGTATTAGACACTATATTACGCATGCCCGGCAATGCATAATGCAGGGCAAGCGGAATAAATACCACGGACAATCCTGTAGCCATAATTTTGACGTAATTTACCATATTGTTTTTACAGGCTCTTGCATGGAACACGGGGAATGGGACACGGGGACACTGCAGATTCTGGTCAGCGGTGCTGGTGATTCGTGGCATGGAAATGTGGAGTGTCCCCCTTTTCTGTTTGACGCGCCCGTGAGGGAAGAAAGGCTTAAGCTGCATGACGAAGCCAGGCGTTGGCGACTTCCATTGGCTGGCGCGGCTACGGCCTAATAGCCAGGGCCTGCGTTTCGGCCATGGCCACCGGGTTCTGTGTCACCCGCCGCGTCTCATACGGCGAGAGTTGTGCGATGTGACGCATGCACTCACTGATGCCCAGGTCCAGCATGGTCTCGATGTGCTCGACGTCCGGCGCGCACGCGCGATCGCGCTTACGGTATTTGCCGTCGCCGTCGAACAACATCATTTGCTTGTCCCACATCGGCACCAGCAGATACCGCCCGCGCTGGAAGATCACCGCGGCGCCGCCGAACCAGTGCAGGCCTTCGTAGGGTCGCAGCAGCAGCGGAACCTGCGGGTCATCGGGGTCCAGGCACCGCTGCACCCAGGCGATATCCGCCTCCGTCACCGGGCCGTACTGTCTTTCCAGGAGAAATTGCAGCAGTGAACGCTTTAGGCGCATCCGCTGCGAGCGGGCGGCTTGATCATGATAAACATTGCGGTACCCGTGGGGATCCGCGTTGAGATCGAAGAGCGAATGCTCCGTCGGGTTGTCAAGATAAAACACCAGCTTCCACCCGTCCTGCGTGATCATTCGCCGATTGAACTCCTCACACACAACCGCGCGGTGTGGATCGAGATCGGCCCCGTGGATCAGTGCCGCGCTCAGATCACGGCCGTCAAGTCCCCGCGGCGATCGGATGCTGGTCAGGTTGCAGAATGTCGGGAACAAGTCCACCAGCTCCACCGGCTCATTGATCGGACTGCGGTTGTCCGTGGCCCCCAGCATAGGTGCGGGACGAATGATCAGCGGCACGCGCGTGATTTCCTCCGATTGCGAGCGCATGACTTTGTCGCATTGACCATGCCAACCGGCCTGGTCGCCATGGTCGGAACAGAAGGCAATGGTCGTGCTCTGATCCATCCCCAGGGCGCGCAGCTTGTCGAGCACACGTCCAATCTCGCTGTCGATCCACTCGATGAGGGTGAAATATGTGGCGAGTATGAAGCGGAAGCTCGTTTCGCCCAGGTTGTGTATTGACGTGTGTTTGACGTGCATGTCGAACATCGACCGCGTCCAGGTGGCCATCTCTGCGGGGGTCGGAATGGGCGGCAATTGAATCTGCTCAGGGCGAATGCGGCTGAACCAAGGTTCGGGCAGGGTCGTGGGGAAGTGCGGGCGATCGTACGTCAGCCAGACAAAAAAAGGGCGCTCGCTGTCCGCCTGGTGGTCGAGGAAGGTCAGGCACTGGCTGGTGGTCCAGGTTTCCAGACTGTGCTCGGCAGGGACGTCGGACTTGCAGGCCATCTGCTCCCAGCGGTGCATGTGCGGCTTCGCGGAGGTTGGCAGGACCGGCATGTCGTCGCCATCGACCAGCGGATGGCCATGGATCTGATCCGTCCGCCAGGCGATCCCGTTCTTCTGGCAATAGGCGCGGTAGGTGTACCCGGCTGGACGGGCGAGGTCTTCGTCCTCCGGCAGCGTGCCGGCGGCGACATCGAACGTCCAACAGTCTTGCGGAACCGACACCAGATGGAACTTGCCAAAGGCGGCGGTGGTGTAGCCAGCCTGTTTGAACGTCTGCTGCATCCACGGCGTCCGTCGACTGCACAGCCCGCTGAACCCGAACTGACGGTTGGTGGACGGATACTGCCCGCTGAGCATGGACGCGCGCGATGGCATGCAGAGCGGGTTCTGACAGGTGGCGTTGGTCAGAAGCGTGCCCTCGCGAGCGAGTTGATCAAGATGGGGAGTGTGGACGTTCGCGTTGCCAAGCAGGCTTAAGCAGCCGGCGTGCATCTGGTCGACTTGGATCAACAGGATGTTGTGCTTCATGGCGGATGGCTTCCAAGCCACCAAGATATCATTTCAGGTCAGGAACCGGACCGATGGAGGGAGGCGACGGCCTGACAGACACTCTAAGACGCTTTGAAGTCTGGGTTTACGCAACGTCAGCCAGCGGGGACAGAAATGGGGACACCCCGGCTCTGTAGAAAGCCCCTGTTTGTTCGGCGCCTGTTCACTGGCGCGAGGGGTGGAGAGATGATACCCCATGGGTCATGAGCACGACCAGTAAGTGACCACGGAGAGTGCTGCGGATGGCGTAGGTGGCGGCGCGGAAGACGTTGGCGACGTATGCCCACCGCTTTGCGCCCAGGAAGTTCACCTGACGCCAATTATTCACCTCCTGCGCGAGGAACACGGCATCATCTCAACGATCCCGCCGCACGTGGGCCGACCGAGCAAGGAGGGCAAGCTGCCGACGGACCCCTACCGCCGGCGGATGAGGACGCATTTCAACCAGCGGGCGTACCGTCAGTGCGATGGTCCTATAGATCGAAAGCGGGCGGACATATAATAAGATAGTCCACGATGAACTGCCGGCGGCCCACAGGCAGGCGGCATGGTTCGAGCGGGATTTGCTGTCATTTCGGCTGATAATGCCATTGTTCAGCACGACCTGGATCAGATACCTTGGTGCCCGGAGGATTGAGCGATGAACCATGGCCTGAGGGTCGCTTTGATCACCGGCGGAAGCCGCGGCATTGGGTTGGGCATCGCGCGCCACCTGGCCCAGGAAGGTTTCGCGCTGGCGATCAACGGGCGGCGATCACGCGCTGACGTGCAGCCGGTGCTCGACGAGTTTACGCGGCAAGGCGCTCGTGTGGCGTATTGTCAGGGGGACGTGGCTGACCCCAGCGCGCGGGCGCGCATGCTGGACCAGGTGCAAGCGACGTTCGGAGCGTTGCACGTGCTGATCAACAACGCAGGCGTGGCGCCGGAAGAACGGCGGGACATGCTTCAAGTCACGGAGGAGAGCTTTGAGCGACTGCTGAAGATCAACCTGCAGGGCCCCTACTTCCTGACCCAGAAGGCGGCTGCCTGGATGATCGCGCAGCGCCGTGCGGACCCCGCGTGGCAGGGTTGCGTCATCAATATCTCGTCGATCAGCGCCACCATCGCCAGCACGTCCCGCGGGGAGTATTGCGTTTCCAAGGCGGGCTTGAGCATGGCGACGCAGCTTTGGGCCGCTTATCTGGGCGCTTATGACATTCCGGTTTATGAAGTCAGGCCGGGCCTTATCCAAACGGACATGACCGAGGCGGTGCAGAAGCCATACGACGCGATGATCGCCGCGGGCATTTGCGTGCAGAAACGCTGGGGGCAGCCCGAGGATGTGGGCAAGGCGGTGGCGATGCTCGCCCGCGGTGATCTGCCCTATGCCACAGGCCAGGTGCTCCTGGTCGACGGCGGGCTGTCGCTCCCGCGTCTGTAGCCAGCGGCGCAGCGCACCATCGGCCGCGTTGCCTGTTGATCCCAGCGAACAACAAGTGAGTGGAGCATGATCAGCATTGACCCCCAAGTGACGCCCGCGAGCCTTGAGCCGGCGGTGACGCAAATGTGGGAGGCGTCGGCGGGAAAACTCCTGGCGGTGGAGCGGCGGTTCCCTCCGGGGAGCGGAACACCGGTCTTCACCCGGCACGGTCAATACACCGCGCGAGGCTGGACGGAGTGGACCGAGGGCTTCGTGTATGGCTCGGCTCTTCTGCAATTCGACGCCACGGGCGACGAGCGATTCCTGGCGCTGGGCCGCCAGGGCACGGTCGAACGGATGGCCAGCCACGTCTCGCACGTAGGCGTCCACGACCACGGGTTCAACAACGTGAGCACCTATGGCAATCTTTGGCGCCTGATGCGCGAAGGGCGCATGGCTGAGAACGACTTCGAGCGACGTTTTTATGAGTTGGCGCTGAAGGTCAGCGGGGCGGTGCAGGCCGCACGCTGGACCGACCTGGGCGACGGCCGCGGCTACATTTATTCCTTCAACGGGCCGCACTCGCTGTTTGCCGACACCATCCGCTCCTGCCGATCGCTGGCGCTCGGGCATCTGCTGGGCCACGTCCTCAAAGGGGAGCAGGATCGGCCGATCTCCTTGCTGGAGCGACTGATCCGGCATGCGGAAACGACCGCCCGCTACAACGTGTGGTACGGCCAAGGCCGGGATTACTACGACGTGCGGGGACGGGTGGCGCACGAAAGCATATTCAACCTTCATGACCGCTCGTACCGCTGTCCCAGCAGTCAGCAGGGATTTTCACCGTTCACGACGTGGACCCGGGGGCTGGCCTGGCTGGCGCTAGGATACCCCGAGGAGCTGGAATTCCTTGAGTGCTGCGGCGACAGCGACCTGGAGCCCTGTGGAGGCCGCGGCGCCGTCGAGGCGATGATGCGGCGTACGGCGTGCGCGGTGTGCGACTTCTACATTGATCATACGCCCACCGACGGCGTGCCCTACTGGGACACCGGGGCGCCGAATCTCCACCTGCTGGGCAAGGACTATCTGCATCGCCCTGCCGACCCGTACAACCGACACGAACCGGTGGACAGCTCCGCCGCCGCCATCGCCGCGCAGGGATTGTTGCGCCTGGGCCGGTATCTGACCCGGCGGGGCGAAACCCAGGACGGCACGCGCTATACCCAGGCGGGCCTGACCGTCACGCGGCGCCTGCTGGAAGAACCCTATCTGTCCACGGACGCTGACCACCAGGGTCTGCTGCGGCACAGCGTGTATCACCGGCCCAACGGTTGGGATCTGATCCCTCCGGGGCAGGCCATACCCTGCGGCGAAGCAAGCATGTGGGGCGACTACCACCTGCGCGAACTGGCGTTGTATGTCGGGCGTTTGGCGCGCGGCCAGGGTGTGTACCACTTTTTCGGGCCAACGGACGCCCCCTCCGGCCGTAAGGAGCCATGATGTACCCGATCCGGCGCATTGCGTCCCTGCCGACGCCCCAGGATTTCCGCAGCTATGTCCGGGAACGCGTGATCGACCTTGAACTGGATGACCAGATCATCACCGGGCGCGGGTCGCCGCTGCTGCAACCGGTGACGGTGTGCGGCAAAACGCTGACGAACCGCCTATGCGTGCACGCGATGGAAGGCTGGGACGGCACCCCCACCGGCGGGAGCACCGAGCCGATGCTCCGCCGCTGGCGCAAGTTCGGCCGAAGCGGGGCCAAGCTCATCTGGGGCGGCGAGGCCATGGCCGTCGTCCCCGAAGGCCGGGCCAATCCTAACCAGTTGATTCTCAACGAAGCGAATCTCGGCGACATCGCCCGCCTGCGCGCGGCCCTCGGCGAAGAGCATCGCGCCCACTTCGGTAATTCTGACGACATGCTCGTGGGCTTTCAGCTCACGCACTCGGGAAGGTTCTGCCGGCCAAGGGGCGTGCTCGAGCCGCTGGTCGCGTTCCGGCATCCTCTTCTGGATCCAAAATTCAAGGTCACTTCCGACGCGCAGGTCATCAGCGACGATCAGGTCAAACGGCTGATCGACGCGTACATCGCCGCGGCGGTCCTGGCCCGACGTGCCGGGGCTGACTTTGTCGACGTTAAGCACTGTCACGGTTATCTGCTGCACGAGTTCCTCGGCGCGCACACGCGACGGGGCCCCTACGGCGGGTCGTTTGAAAACCGCACGCGCATTCTCCGGGAGATCGTGGCGGGCATTCGGGCCCAGGCGCCGGGCCTGCACGTCGGAGTGCGATTAAGCGCGTTCGATTTCGTCCCTTTCAAGCCGGACCCCCAGCGCACGACGGGCGGGACGCTTGGCCCGGGCATTCCCGAAGATTACCAGCGCTGTTTGCCCTATCGCTACAGCTTCGGCAATCGCCCGGAACAACCGCTGGAGATCGACTTGAGCGAACCCGTGAAGTTTCTGGAGCTAGGCGCGAGTTTGGGCATTGAACTGGTCAACCTTTCGGCCGGCAGCCCGTACTACAACCCGCACATCCAGCGTCCGGCTCTTTTTCCGCCCAGTGACGGATATGCACCGCCGGAGGACCCGCTCGTGGGCGTCGCCCGCCAGATCAGCGTGGCGCGGCAGCTTAAGCAGGCCTGCCCGGGCGTGCGGCTGGTGGGCTCGGCCTACAGTTACCTGCAGGACTATCTGCCGCACGTGGCGCAACACTGCTTGCGCACGGAGGGGATTGACTTCGTCGGCATCGGCCGCATGGTGCTCAGTTATCCGTCCATCCTGCTGGACGTGGCCACCGGCAGGGACATCGACCGCAAAAAGATCTGCCGAACCTTCAGCGACTGCACCACCGCCCCGCGCCACGGCTTGCCCAGCGGCTGCTATCCGCTGGACGACTACTACAAGCACAGCCAGGACATGGTCACGCTCCGCAACCTGAAAAAGAAATAGGGCCAGGATGTCATGAACACGGTCAACCACGCGACGCTTGAATTCCTCAGGGAGCACCGCCTTGTGCCCGTGGTGGCGGTGGATGAGGCTGACGACGCGGCGCCGCTGGCCAGGGCTTTTTGCGACGGCGGCCTGCCGTGCATGGAGATCACTTTCCGGACGGCTGCGGCCCTGGAGGCCATCCGACGGGCCGCCGGAGTTCAGGGCATGTGCATCGGCGCGGGGACGGTTCTTGATGCCCGGCAGTGCGTCGCGGCCCATGAGGCCGGCGCGCAATTCATCGTGTCCCCCGGATTCGACCCCGACGTGCAACACACCGCGGCGCAGCGCGGTCTGCTCTATCTGCCCGGAGTCGTCACGCCTACGGAGGTGCAGACAGCCCGGCGGGCGGGGCTGCGGGCGGTGAAATTCTTTCCGGCCGACACTTTCGGCGGGCTGCAGACGCTCAAGGCCTATGCGGCGGTGTACCCGGACATTGACGTCATGCCCACCGGCGGGATCACGCCGCGGAACGTCGGCGAGTACCTGGCGATGTCCAATGTGTTCGCCTGCGGCGGTTCCTGGCTGGCCCCGGCCGACTTGAGGAAACAAAAGGCTTGGGACCAGATCACAGCCCTAACGCGGGAAACCAGGCTCCGTCTCCCGCCTCGTTCGTCCTGACCGCCGGCGAAGCGACAGCGTCAGGCCCAGGGCGAGCCAGAACAGGGTGGTGGGCTCGGGCACGAGGGAGGCCCCGTCGGTGAGGAAAGCGTTGAAGATGAGCTGGGCGAGGTAGTCGGCGCCGGCGGGAGAGTGATGAACGTTGTCGTCGTTAAGGTAGCCGTTGTCGCGAAAGAAACTCTTGTCGCCGGCCGTGGTGCCCAGGTTGATGAATCCCACGCCCAGATTCGCGGCGGTCTGTTCCTGGACACTCCAGATCATGGGTAAGCGCGAGCTGCCGGAATCGTAGGTGCCCAGGATCAATACGTCGTCGACGGTCTTGAGCAGGCGATTAATCAGATAGGGGAACGCCTGTTGGTAAGCCGCCTGGCTGTAATAGTCGTTCTGGCCCAGGGAGATGATCACCAGGTCGGTATCGAGCAAGTCCAGTTGCGCGTCGAAGCTGGGGTCGCGGCCGATGTAGTTGGATGTGCCGTACCCGCTGTTGGCGCCGCGGTGGACGCGGACGCCGGGGTTGTCATTGGTGTTATTCACGCCAAAGAGCAGCGCGACGCTGGGATCGAGCACCTGGATATTCAGCTCATGGTCGGCGGTGGCAAAGGTGTGCGTCCAGGCGGCGGCGCCGGTGGTGGGCGCGTAGGAATCGACGACATCCAGCAGGTTGCCGGCCGAGTCGCGAATGGCGAATTGGCTGCCCACGCTCGTCGTGCCGTAGTGCAGGGCCACCTGGGCGTCATAGGTGTCAATCGCGGCGGTCCCGCCGACGTCCTTTAAGCCCAGCCAGATGCCGTTGAGGGCTTTGCCCCCGGCAAGGTCCATGTTCGGCCCGCTGCCGATGATCGCTCCCGTGATGTCATGCGCGCCGTAGCGCGGGTTGAATTCCTGGTAGCCGCGCCCGGCGTTGCCGTAGTGATTCTGCATCAGGTTGGTGAAGCGCGGCAGCCAACTGGCCCAACCCAAGCCTTCAAAGCAGAGGCTGTCGCCAATGACGACGATGTCAGCCTGCCCGCCGGAGGCGAGGATGGACTTGGTGTTGGCCAGCGTCTGGGCGACGTTGAGCTGGTCGGCAGCCCAGGCCGGCGCAGCCAAGGCCAACACGACCAGGGACAATGACACAGCGAGCCTCGGGAGGCGAAACATCAGATGGCTCCACTAAACATTCATGGGGTCAAAAATGGATAAATAAACCGTCAGACGACTTATTTACTGTAGCGCGGAAATGACAAAAGCCAAGCGTTCAAAAAAGGAATATGAAAGATTGGCGCCGCGTTTTGCCGGGTGTACGGGGGAACAGACTCCAAACCGCCGTTTTTCCCCAATTTTTCAGCCCACGGCAGCGATTACAGTCCGCCTCTTTACCCGGCCCGAAATCGCCCGATGATCGCTTCGCCCACGCGTATGCCGTCGGCTGCGGCGGACATGATTCCCCCGGCATAGCCCGCGCCTTCGCCGGCGGGATAGACGCCGCCGATGCTGGCCTGAAAATCCTCGCCGCGCGGCATGCGCACGGGGCAGGAGCTGCGCGTCTCCACACCGGTCAACACCGCGTCGCTGCTGTCAAACCCGCGCAGCTGCCGGCCGAAGGCGGGGGCGGCAAGCTGGATGGTGTCACATACGTAGGCGGGCAGACACTGGCGCAGATCCGCGGGCACGATCCCCGGCTGATAGGTCGGCGTCACGCTGCCGAGGGCGGCCGAGGCCCGCTGGGCCATGAAGTCGCCGAGCGTCTGCACCGGAGCGGCGTAGGTTCCGCCCGCTAAGTGAAAGGCCAGATTTTCCCAACGTTCCTGGAATCGAAATCCCGCCAGCGGATGCGCATCGCCGAAATCCTGCGGCCCGACGTTGACCATAAAGGCTGAGTTGGCATTGGCGCCGGCGCGGGCGTGCAGGCTCATGCCATTGGTGACCACGCCGCCGGGCGCGGAGGCCGCGGCGATGACCTGCCCGCCGGGGCACATGCAGAAGGTGTAGGCGGAGCGCCCGCCGGGCGCGTGGAACGCCAGCTTGTAGTCGGCCGCGCCAAGTTGGGGATGCCCAGCCGCCGGGCCGAACTGCGCCTGGTCGATAAGCTGCTGGGGATGCTCGATGCGGGCGCCGATGGAAAAGGCCTTGGGCGTCATCGCCAGGCCGGCCTGATAGAGCATGGCAAAGGTGTCGCGGGCGCTGTGCCCGATGGCCAGCACCAGAGCGGTGCAGGGGATCAGGTCGCTGTTGTTGACCTGGATCGCGCTGACGCGGCCGGCCTCGGTGCGGATTCCGGTTAGGCGGCTTTGGAAGCGAACCTCTCCGCCCAGGGAAGTGATTGTGTCGCGGAGCGTGCGGACGACCTGGCGCAGGCGATCGGTGCCGATGTGCGGCTTGTAGGAGGTGAGGATGGTCGACGGCGCCCCGGCGGCGGCGAGTTCCTCGAGCACTTTTCGGCAGCGGGGATCGTTGATGAGCGTGGTGAGCTTGCCGTCGGAAAACGTGCCGGCTCCGCCTTCGCCGAACTGGGCGTTGGATTCCGGATCAAGCGTGCCGTCACGCCAGAAGCGGGCGACGTCCTGACACCGCTGCGCCACGGGCTGGCCGCGCTCGAGAATGATGGGCCGATAGCCCCCCTGGGCGAGGATGAGCCCGGCAAAAAGTCCAGCCGGACCGCTGCCGACAATCACCGGCCGATGCGGCAAAGGCTCGGAGCCGGGCGATGCGGGCTTGTAGGACTCATCGGGCGCGGGCGTGACGCGGTGGGCGGGGTGAGACTTAAGCACGCGATCTTCGTTTTTCACCCGGACGTCGACGGTATAGATCAGACGAATCTCCGTCTTCTTGCGGGCATCCACCGCCTGCCGCCGCACCTGGCAGGACTCCACGTCGGCAAGAGGAATGGACAGCAGGCGCGCGACGGCGCGGGGGATGGCGTCCGGGCCATGATCCAGAGGGAGCTTGACTTGGAAGACACGGACCATGGATCAGCCTCGCGGGGGAAAGAACAAAGGCAAGAGAGCGAACAGGGTACACCGGGAGGAGAAAAGTGGACACTGGGCGATTTCGCTTGGCTTGCCGCTGGGACCATGACGAGGAAAGGCCCAAGGCTGCACGCCTTTATTTGCGGCTGTTTTCCATGGAGCAAAATGGGTAAACTTACCGCATCTTTCCTGAGGGGATTTCATGGCTGCCCGCAAGCTTTTCTCGTGGATAGTCCGATTCGGGATGGCGTACTGCGTCATTTCGATTTTGACGCTGCCATTTCTAAATTCGCTGTGGCTGGGGGAACTGCCCGTGCTGGCCCTGATTCAAGTGCCCAAGGTTGAGCCGGCCCATTTTGCCCGCGAAAAAATCGTCATGCCGGCCATCCGGGCGCTGGGGTTGTCCGGTGGGTCGTTCTCCCCGGATTACATCGCCGCCCGGCCGTATGGGCTGCTGTTGGTTTATCTGGTTCCCGCGGCGGCGGTGGTCGGGTATGCGCTGATCTGCAAGAAAGCCGGCTGGACGCGCAAGGAAAAGGTGGTCTGTGCCGCGGCGCTGGGGCTACTCGTGATTGACTATGTGTGGACGATGATTTTCGCCAGGGGGCCGGGGGTGACGGTTTACTGAGGGGGTCCATTGAGATTCTTCGGCCAAACCGCCGATGCGAGGCCTTGGCTACGTGATTACGTCGCATCATGGAATGCTTGCACCTAGGCACAGGAGACTCTTGCCATCATGCGTAACACCTACACATTTCGTGATATATCCTTATTGGCAAAACTGCTTGCTGGGCTGCTGATTGTGGGTTCAGCCCTGGCTGCCGTGAGTGCTGTCTCGTCATGGCTACAACTGCAACTGCTGGGCGAGGGAGTTTTTCGCCAAGGCCAGGTGGCCGCTTATTCATCTCGCCACCAGACTATTATTCAAATTGAAGCGATTGGCTTTCTACTGACTGCCGTCATTTTTCTGTGCTGGTTTTATTGTGCCAATCGGAATGTCAGGGCATTAGGCGCCGACGACATGAGATTTACCCCCGGCGCAGCCGTGGCGGTCTTTTTCGTCCCTATTTTTTGTTTGTGGTTGCCCTATGCCGCAATGAAGGATTTATGGAAAACAAGCAAGAATCCAACGGGCTGGTACACAGACAGGTCCAGTTTGATCTTGATCGTTTGGTGGACTTTGTGGATTATGTCCGCCTATTTTGGACTACCCGCCCGCATGCTCGCGGGATCTCCAGCCAGCAGCCTTGATGGCATGAAGTTTGTTGCGGGAGTCGTGATAATAGCCGAAACAGTGAATCTACTGCTCTGCATTACCGCACTGGTTATTGTCTGGAAAATTCAACAATCACTCAACGCCTATCTACCCCATACTTCCATTCAATAAACGGTGGTTTTTAGTAACATGAACGCCTCGATTGCCTGGGGTTACGCAACGCTTGCCCCAGTGTATCTTCCTGGATAATCACGCTGGGGCACGAAGACTTAGCCCCAGCCACCTGGCCGACGCATACTCGTCACCATCCTCGTCTGCGAGGCAGCATGCGATACAAAGCGGTATTTCTGGATTTCTACGGAACTCTGGTGGATGAAGACGACGTCATCATCGACCAGATTGTTCGCCAAATCACCGCGGAATCCCCATGCCTCTGTACTTCCGCGCAGGTACTGAGCTCCTGGCGATTTGCGGAGCTTTGTCACGATTCCTTCGGCAGCTCATTCAAGTGTCAAAGAGAGCTTGAGCTCCAAAGTCTGCAAGCCTTGCTTGATCAGCACCAAGTCAATCTGAATGCCGCTGTGTTATCCGCCGAGTTATTTGCTTACTGGAGAGCCCCACCAGTCGTCCCCGGAGCCAGTAGTTTTCTCAACAAACTGACAATACCTACGTGCCTTGTCTCGAATATCGACAATGTCGATCTGGATTGTGCGATTCGGCACCACGGCTGGCGCTTTGATGCTGTCGTGACTAGTGAGCAATGCCGAGCTTACAAGCCCAGACCCGAGCCGTTTCTTATGGCCCTGAAGCTAATGGACGTAGGCCCTCAAGAAGTCGTGCACATTGGCGATTCGTTTCGAGCGGACATACTCGGCGCCTCCAGCTTGGGAATCGCCACCATCTGGATTAACAGGAAACGTCGAGGCCTACCTACAGGAGTTAATAACCCCACACACACCGTATCCCACATCGGAGAAGCTTTTGAATTTCTCCAGTGACATTCTCTTCTTTCTCGGACGGTAAACCGGAATATCACTGGGTGCCTGGGGCTAAGCAACGCGTGCTCCAGCAACTTTCTCTTGATCTACCACTGGGGCACAAAGAGTTAGGCCCAGGCACCCGGCCGAATGATCAGCCATTCATATAAAGTCAGCTTTCCGTAGTTCTAAAGGATGATGACTCCCTGGATTCAAAATCAATACTTCGTCGCCGTGCAATAAAGAAACAAAAAGCCTGCAATCAATTGAAATTCCGTCATCCTCAAAGCCACTTCCTATGATCTCATTACGAAAATTGGCCTCGTCAGAGAATACCGGAATGAAAGACGCGCCATCTCGTTTGAAATTTTGGACAACAAGTTGATTGGATCGCTCGTCCTTCCAGTGACCAACGATCATTATATGCCTGTTCAACAAATTACGGCATACTTCACTTACATCGGAATTCGTCACCGCTATTTTCCTCGAATCAGACATCATTCCAATTATGACGTCGGGCGCTGCGACGGACGTCCCGCCCGTCATGATCATCCTCAGTCAGGACGGCCGCCCCACCTACATATGACCGAGCACCTATAGCTGTCCGATCTCGTTGATTTTCCAGCCAATTCCAGCCTTCTTCCCTACGCACTCGCCTTCGCCGGCTGGCGATTGAGGGCCCGGCCCAGTTGGCGGAGGGCTTGGCGGATGCGCTGTTCGTTTTCCACCAGGGCCATGCGGACGTAGCCTTCGCCCAAGGCGCCGAAGGCGGCGCCGGGGGTCATGGCCACCTCAGCCTGATCGACCATGCCCAGGCAGAACTCGTTGGTGGAGTTCTTAAAGCGGGCTAAGTGTTCGGGGTTGACCTTGGCCCAGACGAACATCGACCCGCGCGGGGAATCGACCTGCCAGCCGAGCTTGCGCAGGCCGGTCACGAGGATGTCGCGGCGCTTTTCGTAAATCTTGGCCTGGGCCTGGATGTGCTTGTCGCCTTCGCGCATGGCGATGATGGCGGCGATCTGCACCGCCTGGAAGATGCCGTAGTCGTAATAGCCCTTGATGGTGGCCAGGGCCTGGATCATCTTGGCGTTGCCGCAGCAGAACCCGATGCGCCAGCCGGCCATGTTGTAGGGCTTGCTGAGCGTGGTGAACTCCACGCCGTATTCCTTGGCCCCCGGAGCCTGGAGAAAACTGGGAGCCTGGTACCCGTCGAAACAGGTTTCGCCGTAGGCAAAGTCGTGGACGATCATGACCTGATGCTTCTCAGCCATGCGCACGACGGAATTGAAAAACTCCGGGTCCACCGTCATGGCGGTGGGATTGTGCGGGTAGTTGAGCGTGACGAGCTTGGGCTTGGGCGTTAAGTGAGCCAGGACGTCGCCGATGCGATCCAGGAAGGCCTGGTCATTGCCCAACGGCACGGACACCACGCTGGCGCCGGCCAGCACCACGGCGTAGGTGTGAATCTGAAAGGCCGGGTCCGCCACCACGGCGATGTCGCCGGGGCCCAGCAGAGCCAGGCACAGGTGGCTGAAGCCCTCCTTGGAGCCGATGGTCGCGATGACTTCGGTGGAGGGGTCCAGCTCCACGCCCCAGCGCCGCTTGTATTTAAGAGCCATCTCCCGGCGGAGGTTGGGGATGCCAGCCGACACGGAATAGCGCCCGTTGCGCGGGTCGAGCACCGCTTCGCGGATCTTATCGACCACCGGGTCCGGCGGGGGATCGGTGGGGTTGCCCATGTTCATGTCGATCACGTCCGCGCCGGCCTGGCGACGATCGTGGATCATGCTCTTTAGGCGGTTAAGCACATAAGGGGGCAAACGTTCAATGCGGCTGGCTAGTTTGATTTCCATAACGGCACTCGTTGTTTCGGAAGTAGGCGTCGGTGGGGTATGGGGTAGAGGGTCTGGGGTCTGGGGTCTGGGGTCTGGGGTTGAGGGGCGATTGATTTCCGTTAGTCCAGTACTCGGCACTGCCTTTCCCTAATTCCTGACTCCCAACTCCTAATTCCTGATTCCTAACTCCTCATCCCGCCCCCCCTGCTATTTTGAAAAATTACGCTTCTGCTCCTCCCAGCTCTGCTGCAGAACCGGGTCTAAAACCAACACTTCAGCCTGACGCACCAGCTGGCTGGCCAGCCTTTGCATCAACATGCCTTCGTTCCGCCGCCGCAGGGCTGCGGACAACTCGCTTTTTACATCGTCGAAAGCGACAGATTGACCCTCGATTTTACGCTCCAGCTTCAAAACAGCCAATCCATTTTCCAGGGCGATCGGGTCGCTGATCTGCCCGACCTGCATTTTTTGCAGCGTCTGGCGGATCACGGCTGGATAGGTGGCGTCCAAGGTGCTTAGGGGCGAAAGCAGCCCGCCCTGGGCCCGGCTCACGTCCGTGCTCAATTCCACCGCCAAGTCGGCAAAGTTCTCGCCCGCCTGGGCCCGCTGGACCACCGCGGCCGCTTTGGTCAATGACTCGACGGTAATCAGCCGAGCCTGATAGCGCGGGCCATATTGCGTCTGATAAGCTTGGCGGAGCGAAGCCTCGGGCACCTGCACCTGGTCAGCCACCAGGCGGCGCAACCCGGCGTTACGCTCGAGCATTTTTTGAAAGCGGCTGTCGCCCAGGCCCCGCCGCTGACGGATTTCCGTTAGAAATCGCTGGGCGTTGTTGGGATCGGGGTCCAATTCGTCTAATAAAAGTTTTTTCTCGCGCTCCACGTCAGCGGGTGCGATAGTCCAGGAGTGCTCAGCCAGCTTCTGCTCGACCAGTTGATCCAGCACCACCTCAACCAAAACCTGCCCCCCCGCTGCCTCCAGCAAAGGGCGGCGGATCTGGTCCCAACCCACCGGCCCGCCATTGAGCACCACCACCGGCCGCTGCGCCCAGCCAGCATCGCCTCCCCCGGAAGTGCCCGCGCCCCCGGAAGCGCCCCCGGAAGCTCCGCCGGAACCGCCCGCCGATGATGGTAAATCGGATTTGGGCGAGTTAAACTGGTTTTTCCCGCCTCCAAGCTCCAGTCCATCGGTTGACTGGCTGCCGTCATGACACCCGACGGCCAGGATTGCCGATACCATGACCAGCCACGTTTTATTCCGCGAAATTCTGCTCATCCGTGCCACGCTAAGAAGCCGTCAGCACGCTGTCAAAAGGCCAATTGGCTGAATTCGCCCGCCATGGATAACAAACCCCGCTTTATCATCTGCCCCTACTGCGGCCAAACCATCCCGCCGGTGGAACGATGCACCCGCTGCGGCGGTTACTTGGAACAGCTCAGCCGGCAGGCAACCCAAATCGCCATGGGCCCCTGGTTCATACGCGACGAGGCCAATCCGTTTCTGCCCGGCTGCAGCTACGAACTGCTGATTAAACAAATCCAGGCCCAGAAAATCACCCTCGATACGGTCCTGCGCGGGCCCAGCACCAATCAGTTCTGGGCGCCGGCCCGATTCGTGCCGGGCGTGGGCCACTGGCTGGGAGTCTGCCATCGCTGCGGGGTGGAGGTGAACCCGCTGGATTCCTCCTGCCCGGATTGCGGGACAGGATTTCCGTCCTATTTTGATCGCGATCAACTGGGCCTCTTGTTCCCCACGGCTGAGTCGGCAGCCTCAGCCCAGCGCAATCTGCGCTCAAAACAGGTGGCAGCCTCGGGCTTGCAGTCCGCCAAAGCGAAAATGAATCTATTCCCGCCGAGCTTTGGCGATCAGACGGAGTCCTCGTCACAAGCCAGCCCCGCATCGCCCCCCTCTCCTCCCTCGCTCTCTTCATCCCCGCCTCCAGCACCATCCAGCCAGGATGTCGCGGCTGGCAAAGGATCGCCGCTGCTTAGCTTTGCCCAGACTAACGGCAACGCTGCTGCTGCACCCTCTCCCACATCCAAGGCGCCACCCAAAACCATCGAACTCATCGATGCCCGCCCCGGAGCGATCATTCGGCGTCCGCCGGCGCCGTCTGCCGCCACACCGCCAGCGACACCCACGGCTCGCCCAAGCTGGCTGCCCCAAAAGTTGCGTAGCTGGCCCTGGCTGGTGCTGGCGGGCGTCGGTCTGGCGGCAGGTGTGCTGCTCCTGGCTCGCTGGCTGGCATAAACAGCGTTAATACTTCCCCCAGTTGGCGGTTTCCTATAATCTATTGGATTCCCTCCCCGGAAGCGGCGCCGTGAGCCACACCGTCGTTTCGGGGACGAAGCGGGCCCTGCCGTCCCCGGACGTAAAATCACGCATTCCCAGTACGCTGGGATTTGTTCCACGGAGTTGCGTTCGTGAATTCCTCAGGTTTGCCAAGTCAATCTCGCCCGTCGCCCCGCCGGCTGTACATGGACAACGCCGCGACGAGCTTTCCTAAGCCGCCAGCCGTCCATGAGGCGATGATGCGCTACGCCACCGAGCTGGGCGCCAGCCCGGGCCGGGGGGCTTATGCCGAGGCTCGCGAAGCCGGCCGACTGATGCAGCAATGCCGCGGCCGCATCGCCCAGTTGATCCATGCCGACACCGCTAAGCCCGAACAGGTCATTTTCACGCTCAATACTTCCGACGCCCTGAACCTGGCCATCCGCGGGGCGATCAAACCCAAGGATCACCTGATCACCACCTGGCTGGACCACAACTCGGTGCTGCGGCCGTTCAACGCGGTGGTCGATCAGATGGGTGTGGCCCAGACGCGCGTGAAATGCGATCCGCATACCGGGCTCGTGGACCCGGACGACATCCGCCAAGCCATCACGCCCAAGACGCGCTTGATCGCCCTGGTGCACGGGTCCAACGTCACCGGCACGTTGCAGCCGATCCGCGAAATCGGCCGCATCGCCCGTGAACACGGAGTGCTTTTCTTAGTCGATGCCGCGCAAACGCTCG
Source organism: Phycisphaeraceae bacterium (assembly GCA_020851735.1). Lineage (GTDB taxonomy): Bacteria > Planctomycetota > Phycisphaerae > Phycisphaerales > Phycisphaeraceae > JADZCD01. Next base: position 46,675 of record JADZCD010000027.1, on the reverse strand, counting down.
GGCATGTGCCGATTGACGTGGAAGCGGACCACATCGACCTCTTAGCCTTTCCCGGACACAAAGGTTTGCTCGGACCCCTGGGCACCGGCGGACTCTACATTCGCCCCGGCGTCGAAAAACAGTTGCACACCATCCGCGAGGGCGGCACCGGCTCGGTCAGCGAGAAAGACACGCAGCCGGACTTCTTGCCCGATCGTTTTGAATCCGGATCGCACAACGCCATCGGCATCATCGGCCTGTCCGAAGGCGTCGCCTGGATTCTCCAGCATGGCGTGGAAAAACTCTGGCAGCACGAGCAGGAACTGATTAAGACCATGATCGAGGGCCTGTCCGACACCGGCGCCATGCCCGGCCTGCGCTACTTCGGCCCCCAGGGCTTAAAGCATCGCTGCGGCGTGTTCTCCGTGCGCATCGACGGCATCGAATCGCCCCAGGCGCTGTCGGACTTGCTCGAAGAACGCTACGGCATTCTCACCCGCTCGGGCATTCACTGCGCTCCCCTGGCTCACCAGACCTTCGGCACCCACGGGGCCGGCGGCATGACGCGCTTCAGCTTTGGACCTTTCCTGCATAAACAAGACGTCAAATACGCCTGCGACGCCCTGGGCCAGATCTGCTTTGAATCCGCCCCCGCCCCCGGAAGTACCCCCGCCCCCGAAAGCAAACCCGCAAGCCACGCCCCCGGAAGTTTCACCGCTGGAATCGCTGCTGCCGGTAACGCGGGCTTGATCTCGACTTCGCTTACCTATAAGGAATAGCCATGTCCTTCTGGCTGTCCCGTCGCGATCGGGCTCGGCGCACGTGGCTTTACTCCGCGACTCCCTCGCTCTATTTGGCCTTGCTGCTGGTATTACTGCTGATCGCTCTGTGGACAGCGATTTTTCATTAAGCAGCCGCGTGCAGGTCGTCTAATTCTTCGCCGGCAGTACCCGGCCCCAGAACTTGATCCAGTTGCCGTGGAAAATGGCGTCCAGATCGCTGTCGGAATATCCCCGGCCGGCCAGGATCGGCCCGATCTTCTGCAGGTCGGCGATCGTGTCCACGTCGCGCGGGACTTTCTCCAAGCCGAAGCCGCCGTCCATGTCCGAGCCGATGCCCACGTGGCTGGACGAGCCGGCCAGTTGGCAGATGTGGTCGATGTGATCAGCCAGATCGCGCAGGCTGATCGCCTCGCGGGGCAGCGGCTGATCGGCCGTGCCGCGAATCATGCCGTTATACAGAACCGCGCCGATCACGCCCCCACGCTCAAGAATCAGCTTGATCTGCTCGTCGGACAATTGCCGGACGGACGGCGCCAGCGTGCGCGTGTTGCAGTGCGTGGCGCACACCGGCCCGCGGAAAGAGTCGATGGCCTCAAAGAAGCTGGTGTCGCCCAGGTGCGTCAAGTCCAGGGCCATGGGGAGTTTTTCCATCTCGGCCAGCAGCAGGCGCCCGGCGGCGGTCAACGGCCCGTCTTTTTCGGGGCTTTGCGGATCGGGCGACGGCGTGCCGGCGGCGTAAGCGCTGTGCCCGAAGTGGGCGAGGCTAAGACAGCGCAGCCCGCAGGCGAACCACTCGTGGACCTGCTCGGGCACGACGATCGGGTCCGCCCCTTCCATCATCAGGATCAGGCCGATCGGCTCCGCCAGGCTGGGTTTGCTTGTCCAGCGATTCCAATGCGCCTCCAGGTCCTGCCGATGGGCGATCAGGCGGACCAACCCCTGCTGCTGCAGCACCCGGTAGTAAGCCAACTGTCCCTGGGCGATGGCGTAGGCCATGTTTTGGCAGGGCCAATCCAGATTCAGCCGATCCAACGGGCGATCGGCCGGCAACCAGGGCTTGCTGCGGGCCAAAACCGTCGTCACGCACAGCGCCACGCCGCCGCGGCGCATCTCCGGCAGGCTGACGGTGGCTGTGCCGCGCAGTTTCACCCAGGCGTTGCCTTCGCGCTGGCGTAATTCCGACACCGCCAGCGCCAGATCGCGCTCGCCGCCCAAGGCGTTCATCGCCAGGTCCAGGTGCCCATCGACCACGAGACGCGGGGTGGCGCTCAACGTCAATCTCCCACAGGCAAATGACGACGAAGGAAATCCACCGCCAGAGGCTTCCAGCTGATGACGCGCGGGTCTTTTTCGTCGGACACGCCCAGGCCGTGGCATAGACCCTCTTCATAGAGATGAAGTTCCACGGGCCGACCTTCCTTCTGGCACGCCATGGCCATGGCCAGACTGTTTTCCACGGGCACCACGTCGTCGTTGACCGTATGCCACAGAAAAATCGGAGGCATCTGCTTCCAGGCCCAGCGGACGGTGCTCAGTTCCTCAACCAATTCCTGGCTGGGCTCTTTGCCTAACGTCGGCCGGGGGTGGTTCTTGCCGGGATAATTGACAAAATCCAGCACCGCGTAGCAAAGCACCGCCGCGTTGGGGCGGGATGAATAGCGGGCGGCCAGATCATCCTGTTCGCAGCCGTAGCGGTCGAAACGGATGGCCAGCATGGACGCCAGATGCCCGCCGGCGGAAAAGCCGATGACGCCGATCGGGCCGATGCCCAGTCCCCATTCCGGGCCGTGATGCCGCAGCAGACGAATCGCACGCTGGGCGTCGAGGATGGGAGCCGGATGCAGGCTCGCGGCGTTGATCCGGTAGCTGACCACCGCGGTATGAAACCCCGCCGCCTGCAACCACTTGACCACCGGTTCGTTTTCGTGGGGGGCCAGATTTTGGTAACCCCCGCCGGGGAAAATCAGCACCGTGGCGCGCCGGCCGGCCGAGGGATGAGGGTGAACCGTCAGCCGCGGCACGGCGGGATCGGAAAGGCGATTTTGATCGGCCGGCCAAAGGGCAATGGTGTGGGACACAGCGTTTTCTCTCGCAACGGGGTTATTAAATTCCGCGAACCTCTGGCTCGCGCTTCCTTTCATAAGGATTGAGCATTGCACTCAAACGCAAAATTCCCCAGGCTCCGTGCCCCTGCGCCCCTGCTTCCCTTCTCGGCCTGACCACGCTACTGATTTTGAATTCTCCTGCAAGCAACCGGATCAATCGATCGCGTAACCCGGCGGCGGTTTAATGTCGCGATGCGCTCGGCGTGCCTTTGCCTGCCCACGCACCGACAGCCGGCGGAACAAAAAAACCCGCCCGGCAGTCGTTGCCGACCGACGGGCCTGATGATTTGGAGTAACGATGCATTATTTTTCCATGAATTCGCACCGGCCATTCCCCTGCGGAAACGCGTTTTTCCCATTGGTTCTACTTAGAATACCCAAAGCCCCTGTTTTACCCCAGACGGCCTGTCTGCGTCAGGCGCTTGTCTTTCAAAATCGCTGGCCTAAAATCCCGCACCTGCGCCAGAGGTTTACCCGATCTCGCAGGCTTGTCCATCTTGACAAATCAGATGGTCTAGTCCGTCAAAAACGCCCACAAGTACTAGAAAAAATGCTGTTTTACAATTGCATTTCTAACCTTCGAGGATAATATTAGCTGGTCGAAACTGATTGAGGGAGGAATTACTGATTTTCAGACAGGAGGGGAAGGCTAAAGTTCATCTCTTTAGATTCCTTTTCGGAAATCCAGGGTCTAGACGGAACTAAACCTTAAACGGGCGTAGTCAACAGGCGGAGCCTGCGGCATGGAACTATGACCGTCACTTGGGGGTTCCGACGTGATAAAACGTGTGTTAAGTGTATAGAACAGAATCACTTTTGTTACCTATGTGAGGGAGACGCAACTATGAAAGTTTGGAACGTTCGCTCGAAGTTTGCGATGGGTCTTTTGGTCGCGGCGATTGCCGGTTCGGCCTCTGCCGCTTCCTTGAAGACTGCCATCAGCCCCGTGGGCTCGGACCCCGGCCTGGGCCTGAAGGAAGCCCTTGTTAACGCCTACAGCTCCAGCTTTGCTGGCTACATCGGCGTGTCCGGCGACCTTTCCACCACTCTGACGCTGACTTTCGCCAGCAACCAGATCGACTTCGTGCGCGTGGTGGACGTGGACGACACGTCCGCTGTCGGCTCCGGCGGCCCGCTGCTCCTCAAGTCCGGCCCCGGCGCGGCTGACGACGATTACTGGAAAGACGGCACCGTCAAGGCTCGCGTGGAAGCCAAGATTGCCGGTCTCGGTCACGACCTCCTGATCAACGACGGCTCGTCGGACACGACGATCTTCGCCGGCGCTACCCCCGGCCAGTCCACCACTCAGCTCCTGGGCCCGAATTTCAGCTGGGCTCTGGAAACGACTGCCGGCAAGCGCTTCAGCTCTGATCCTCTGCTGAACAAAGACGGCATTGACCACATGGTGACCTTCGAAGTCATCGGCCTCAGCTCTCTGAAGACCTGGGTCATCGCCTGGGAAGATCTTCCCGCGTACAGCAGCGACACGGACTACAACGACCTGGTTGTGCAGGTGTCCATCGTGCCCCTGCCGGCCGCGGTGTGGGCGGGCTTGAGCCTGCTCAGCGGTCTGGGCGTCGCTCGCCGCATGCGTCGCGCCTGATCCGACTCGGACTCGTGGTAAGTAAGTTCATTCGACAGGCTCCCGTTCACGCGGGAGCCTGTTTTTTTTGCGCTTGCTCATGGGGCCCATGGCCGCCGCCCCAGCGTTGAGCCACGTCGTACCCTCCCCGGCGTTGGTGTGTAAGTGTGCCCCGGGCGAAGAAGCCGCGATCCGACGAACCGCTGGAACTACCCCACCGATGGGCTGGCCGCCGGCATGGCGTCCGCCAAGCGACCGAATAGGGTCAGCGGCGCGGATCGCTCCACCGTCACCTCCACCATCGAGCCGATCAGCGCGGGGTCGCCGTCGAACATGACAATCAGATCGCCGTCGGTCCGCCCGCAGAGCTGCGTGACCGGCTTCTGCCAGCCCAGTTCAACGGTCTGCCCGCCGAGCTGCTCCTGGGCCTTGCGGGCCTTGGTGCTGACGGACTCCACAAACACCCGCACCGTATGCCCCTCGAAGGAGCGATGCACCTGGGCGCTGATTTCGCTCTGCACCGCCAGCAGTTCGTTGTTGCGGCGGCGCTTGGTCGCTTCATCCACGTCGTCGGGCAGCCGATCCATCGCCGTCGTGCCGGGCCGGGCGGAATATTTGAACACAAAGCAATTCTTGTAGCGGGCAAAACGCAGCAAGTCGCAGGTGGCCTGATGGTCTTCCTCGGTCTCGGTGGAAAATCCGCAGATCACGTCCCCCGCCAGCGTCGCGTCAGGCAGCACCGAACGAATCCGCGCGATCAGCTGGCGATATTCCTCCACGGTGTAGCCGCGATTCATCAGTTCCAGAAGGCGGTTGGATCCGGACTGGGCCGGCAGATGCAGATACCGGCAGATGCGCGGCTTTTCGGCGATGACCGCCAGAATGTCGTCGCCAAAGTCGCGGGGGAAGTTGGTCACAAAGCGCAGCCGCAAGAGGCCCGGCACCTGATCGTGAATGCGCGCCAACAAGTCCGCGAAAGTGGTGATGCGGCCGCCGACAATCGTCTCGCCTTTGGCTTTCGAGGGCAGCCCCTTGCGCCCCACCGCCAAGCCCACCTGCGGCTGCTGGCGCCCTTCAAAACTGACGGCCGCCCCGTGATGAAAGTGATAGTGATTGACCGTCTGGCCCAACAACGTGATCTCCACCACGCCCGCGTCCACCAGGCGGCGGCACTCTTCGACGATGTGATCGGGCGGGCGGTGGATTTCCGCGCCCCGCGTAAACGGCACCACGCAATAGGAGCAGAACTTGTTGCAGCCGCGGGTGATCCGCACATAGGCTGATCCCCGGTGCTCGTCCGGATCGAACGACCGGGACAGATCCAGCATTTCCAGGCGGTCCTCCGCCGCCGCCAGCGTGCCTGAGCGACGATGGGTATTGCCCTGCAGGGCCGCCTGCACCGCCTGGCGACTGAATTGTTCTTCCTGGGCCGTCTTGCGCACGTTCTCAATTAAAAACGGCAGGCGATCCAGCTCGCCCGGCCCGCAGAGCAGGTCGATCTGCGGGTACTTGCGGGCCATGCCCAGGCCGTCGCGCTCAGCCATGCACCCTAACACCCCCACGATCACGCCCGGCTGTTCCCGTTTGTGGATGGCGACCTCGCCCAGCCGGCTCCAGACTTTCTGCTCGGCGTGTTCCCGCACCGAACAGGTGTTGTAAAGCACCACGTCCGCCTGCCGCCAATCCTCCACAAACCGGTAGCCTAAGGCCCGCAGCTGGCTCTGCACCAGTTGGGAGTCCAGCACGTTCATCTGGCAGCCAAATGTCTCCAGATAGATGCGCCCCCCCCCATTCCCGCGGCCCAGGGCCACCGATGGTTCCGAGGTGGGTTGGTTATGCAGGTTCAAGACTACTCCACTCCGCCGGGACGCCGCATTTTAGACAAAATCCACGCTTCTTAGGGCTGATCTTCCGCCCAATCATAGCTGGAATAAATCGAGACGATCCAAAGGCTAAAGAGACCCATCGAGCTAAAATCAGGCGTGATGAAGGGCGAATTGGGCATTCCACAGGCTTTTGACCGATAATACCCGCGTATGTCCGAGGACCAGGCACAAACCGCTCGACGCACGCTGGCTGTATTGCCCGGCTGGGTGTTTCTGTTCTGCGGCGCCCTGCTGGTCACCGCCATGATGCTCGTCCGTCCCTACCTGGCCGGCCGGCGCCTGGCCTGGGAGGCGGACCTGCTGCGCGAACAGGCCCAGCGCATCGCCCAGCAGCAGAAGGCCTATGAGCAATTCAACAAAGCCTTGGCTGACGGCGACCCGGTTCTCTTAGAACGCTTGGCCTTCTCTTACCTGCACCTGCAGCCGGTGGATAAGGAAGTGCTTTGGGACGCCATGGGCGAGGCTGACGGCATGCGTGACGCCACAGCCCTGCCCCACAGCCTGTCCCCCGAAGCCATCCGTCGGCTGATGGTCGTGGAAACCGACCAGACCGTCGAACGCTGGCTGCACAAGGAATTGCCGCGCGTCAGCGGCGACGTGGACCCCTATCCCCCCGAACGCTGGCGCCTCACCCGCCTGGCCCAAGGACGCAAAGCCCTGGGCATCGTGACCGCCGGTTGCCTGTTGATTCTCGCCGGCCTGCTCTGGGCGCCCAAACACCAGACTCTAAAAAAGAGCCTGCGGATTCCCGTTCAGTCCGACTAAGAACGCCCCCCCGGTCTCCCCCACACGAATTGTCTACTTAGCGTCGTATTCCCGTAACTCGGCCGCGTCCTGGGCGTCGTTCTCCCCCGCCCCCGCCCCCGGAAGCTCTCCCGGATTTGCCCCCGGATTGCCGTTGCGGCCTTCCCAGAGCAATAGACCCCCGCGAAACAGATAGACGTCGTCATATCCCATCGCCATCAGGCGCTTGGTCACCGCGGGCCCCAGATTATCCTGCCAGCCCCCGGCGTAAACGATCAGCCGATCCGCCTCCTTCAGCTCCGCGTCCTTCTTCACCACGTCGGTCAGGAATCGATTGATCGCCCCGGGAATGTGCCCCGCTTCGTATTGCTTGGCCGGCCGGGCATCGATCAACAGAGTCTTCTGCCCCGTCTCCTGCAGCATCCTCTGCAGTTCGCCGTAGGAGATATTGTGAATGTCGCTGTCGTTGACCTTCACCTCCGTACACGCGGCCAGCGCGACGGCCACCACCGCGGCTAAGCTCCACCTCGGCCAAGCGCTGAATATTTCTGCCCGCATGGTTGCTCTCCTTGCCTAACCCCACGTCACCCCACCCAGATTATCGCCCGCCCGCTGCCGCCAGCGACACCTTGCTGCGGCGTTGGGAAACACGGGCCTCAAACTCCGCCCAGAACTTGTTGAGAATCGTCCGCACCGCCCAGTTGGCGCCGTCCGCCAGACCGCAGATCGTTGTGCCCGGCAAGGCGCCCATTGATCCGGACAATTCCAAAAGCAGATCCAGATCGTCCAGCGTACCTCCGCCGGCTTCGATTCGGCTGAGAATCTTGTACATCCAGCCCGTGCCTTCCCGGCAGGGCGTGCACTGCCCGCAGGACTCGTGGGCGAAAAAGCGGGCGATGTTGCGGGCCACCGCCACCATATCCGTGTGCTGGTCCATGACAATCACCCCGGCCGTGCCCAGACCCAGGCAGCTGTACTTCTTGCCGATGTCAAAGTCCAGCTCCGCGTCCCATTGGTCCGGGCCCAGCACCCCCATGGAAATCCCCCCCGGAATAGCCGCCTTGAACTTGCTCCCCGGGCGCATGCCTCCGCAATATTTGTCGATCAGCGTCGACAGCTTGATGCCCAATTCTTCCTCATAAACCCCCGGCCTTTGCACGTGCCCGGACACGCCGAAAAGCTTTGGACCAAAGCTGGCCGGCGCCGTCGGCGGAACGCCCTCGGACCGCCCTTTGCCCATGGACTTAAACCAGGCCGCCCCGCGCTCCATGATCGGCCCGACCATGGCCAGGGTTTCGACGTTATTGATGATCGTCGGGCGGGCAAAAGCCCCCGCCACCGCCGGGAACGGCGGCTTGATCCGCGGCCAGCCACGCTTGCCCTCTAAGGATTCCAGCAAGCCCGTTTCTTCCCCGCAGATATACGCCCCCGCGCCGCGGTGCACGTAACACTGCGGCCAGAAGTTGTTGATCAGCCCCAGAATCGAGTCCGGCCCGAAAATCTTGTGGGCGTACGCCTCGTCGATGGCTTTCTGCAGCGTCTTGGCCTGATGGTGATACTCGCCGCGAATGTAGATGTAGGCCGTATCCAGCCGGCAGGCGTGCATGCTGATGGCGATGCCTTCCAACAGCAGGTGCGGGTCGAAATCCAGCAGCAGGCGGTCCTTGAAGGTGCCCGGCTCGGATTCGTCGGCATTGACCGTCAAAAACCGCCGCCCGCCGTCTTCCGGCGGCAGAAAACTCCACTTCATCCCGGCCGGGAACCCCGCGCCGCCACGCCCGCGAAGTTCCGCGTCCTTCACCACATCCACCACCGCTTTGGGAGCCATGCCCAGGGACTTCTTTAACCCCGCGTAACCCCCCGTGGCTGTAAAGTGATCGTAGCCGACGTACTTGCGGTCCGCCGGATCGCCCCAGGGCGGCGTGGGAATGCGTTTAACCAGCACAGGTTCAGACAAAGCCATCCCGCGGGACTCCTCAATTAGCTCCCTGATCTTAGCCGTCAGCCGTCCGCCAGCACCACTGTTTCCTTCGTTCGCTGGGCACCCGTCCCTGAACCTGTCGCCAACTCGCTCTCAGGGTTTGGGGGTGATTTGAATCTCCTCGATCGTCGTTCGCCGCAGCGTAACCTGTTCGTTGACCTTCTTCTCTTCCACCTGCCGGCGAATCGGTCGCGGCTTGGCGTCCCTGATCGGCTGCATCAGGTGATGCACGGTCAACCCCGCGTGGCGGCAGATTCGCTCAAACCAGTTCATTGCAGACTGTCCAGAACACGGTCGAAATTGTCCACCGATATATTTTCATAGAGCGTTTCATTGACCAACGCGCAAGGCGCGGTGCCGCAGGACCCCAAACACTCGGCGGTCATCAGCGTAAACCGGCCGTCGGGCGTGGTCTGCCCCGGCGCGATGCCCAGCTTGCTCTTGATCTTTTCCAATAGGCTGCCGTGCCCGAGCAACTCGCAGCTAAGCGACTGGCAGACCATGATCAGGTATTTGCCCTTGGGCTCCAGCCAGAATTCCTCGTAAAAACTGGCGGTATCCAGGACCTGGGCCGGCGCCACGCCCAGAAACGCCGCGGCTTCTTCGATGGCTTGATAGGGAATGTAGTGATAGCGGTGCTGGAGTTCGTGGAGCACCGGCAGCGTCGCCGCCAGGCGGGTGGGATAGCGCGGCAACACTTCCGCCTCGAACTTGGCTTTAAGCTCATCCGTCAGATAGGGCTGCTCACGCCTCTCTATCTGGGTCCCCGCTGAGTTCTTTGCAATCCAGGCCATGAGGAAATCCTGTTTTTCGATTGGCGATTGCCGATTGCCGATTTTTCAACCCAAACGGCCGGGACAAACGGTTACGCAGGGGTTAAAGGCTCTGAAAACATCAGCTATCGGAAATCGGCATTCGGCCCTGTCGCTCCTAGCGGTCCAGTTCGGCCGCGATGATGTTCAAGCTGCCCAAAATAGCCACGGCGTCCGAAAGCAGGTGGCCTTCCATCATCTTGGGAAACACCTGGTAGTTGATGAAGCTCGGCGGGCGGCATTTGGCTCGCCAGGCCCGCGGCCCGCCGTCAGCCACAATATAAAACCCCAACTCGCCGTTGGCCGTTTCATTGGCGGTATAAACTTCCGCCACCGGCGCCTGCCAGCCGCGGTTGGTCATGACCAGTTCAAAATGCTGGATCAACCCCTCGATCGACCCATACACCGACGACTTGGGCGGCTTAACCATCTTGCTGTCGTCGTAGGCGTTCATCGGCCCGCCGGGAATGTGATCAATCAACTGCTCGATAATGTGAATTGACTGGCGGATCTCTTCCAACCGCACCAGGTACCGGCAATAAACGTCCCCGCCGCCAGCCACGGGCACCTTGAAGTTCACCGCCGGCGCGCCCAGGCCATCCCAATTGTCCGCGTAACAAAGGTAGGGCTCGTCCTTGCGCAAGTCGCGCTTCACGCCCGACGCCCGCGCCACCGGGCCGGTGATCGACCAGGCGATGGCTTCCTCTTTGCTGATCGTCCCGATGCCCTCGGTGCGATCGCGGAAAATCCGATTGCGATTAAGCAGCCGCTCCAAATCCGCGATGGCCGGGGGCAATTGCTCGCGAATGAACGTCTTAATCAGCTTCTTGAACATCGCCTCATCGGGCAGATCCGCCATGGTTCCGCCCACGCGCGTGTAGTCCGGGTGAAAGCGCTGCCCGCTGATAAAGTCCATGATGTCGTAGATGCGTTCGCGTTCGTTAAACCCATACAAAAACGCGGTGAACGCCCCCAAGTCGATCGCGGCCGCCCCCACGCAAAGCAGGTGGTCCTGAATACGCCCCAGTTCCGCCAGAATCGTCCGCACCACCTTGCAGCGCGGGGTCAGATCGATGCCGAAGAGCCGTTCCACCGCCGCATGCCAGGCGATGTCGTTGCTGATCGGCGAGACGTAATTCATCCGGCTGACGATCGTCACGTACTGGTTGTAATCCAGGTGTTCGCCGAGCTTTTCAAACCCCGAATGCAGATAGCCGATGTGCGGCACCGCCCGCACCACGCGTTCGCCGTCCAGCTCCAGCACCAACCGCAGCGTGGTGTGTGTGGCCGGGTGCTGCGGGCCGAAGTTCAGTACCCAGCGATTGCCGGTGTCCGCGGGGGAAAGTCGATCCACCACGTAAGGCGTGGTCTCGACATCGACGTCGAACGGCTTTAGGTCGTAGGGCATAGGAGAAAAAGCCTCGCCAAGCGTCCTTCCGGGGTCCGAGGACCGGCGGCCGGGACCTGGAGTCCGGGCAGTCCGGGTGGGCCGGGGGTTCCGGGGGGTCGGGAAATGATTGTAGTGGCGCCTCCGCCCGGCCGCCAATGCCGGTCCGCCAAAGGACTTGGAGTTGCTGTAGCCCCGATTTTCGCCGGATCGCCAAGCCGGGCCCTTCAGGTCCGGATGCCTCCTGCCGACCGGATCGCCGGCCAAATGCCGCTAAACTTAGGCTTCATGACTGCTTCCCCGCCATCTTCCCTTCCCCCCTCCACTCCCGCCCCTGGCCCTCAGCCTGCGGATGTGGCCGCGACCATCGAGCGCCTGGCTCGGGCTGAGGGTTTCGCTCTGGCGGGCGTCGCCCCAGCCCAGCCAGCGAACCGAGAGGAGTTCTTCCGCCACTGGCTGCAGACCGGCCAGCATGGCGAGATGGCTTATCTAGCCAACCACCTGGAAGTGCGCCTGGACCCCAAGCGGTTCCTGCCGGGAGCCAAGTCAATCCTCTGCTTCGCGGATCGGTATGCGGAAAAAGAAGGAGTTAGGAGTTGGGAGTTAGGAGTTAGGGAAGACAAGACCCCAGCCCCTGGCCCCCAGACTCCATCTCCGCGCGGGCGGGTCGCTCGTTACGCCTGGGGCGACGACTACCACGTGGTCATGAAAAAGCGCCTGTTCAAACTGGCCGACGCCATGCGTGCCCACTGGCCCAACGAAACCTTCCGCGCCGCGGTGGATACCGCTCCCCTCTTAGAACGCGAACACGCCGCCCGCGCCGGCCTGGGCTGGATCGGCAAGCACACCCTGCTCATCCACCCGCAACTGGGCTCCTGGCTGCTGTTGGGCGAGATTGTGACGACGCTGGAGATTCGGAACAGAGCCGGCGACTGTGTCGCCGGACCGGGCTCACAGAGCCCGGCTCTGCCCCCCCGGCATGACCAGAAAACTGGCAAAACCTCCTCACACTGCGGCTCCTGCACCCGCTGCCTCGATGCCTGCCCCACGAGTTGCATCGAACCCTACCGCTTAAACGCTTCCCGCTGCGTTTCCTACCTGACCCTCGAGCACCGCAGCCTGATCGACCCCGCTTTTTTTCCCCAGATGGGCGCCTGGATCGCCGGCTGCGACATTTGCCAGGAAGTCTGTCCGTTCAACAACCCCCTGCGCCTGCCCGATTCACCGCCTCCCCATCCTCGCTACAAGCCGCGCGACCTGGCCGCCGGTCTGGATCTGCTGGAAGTTTTGAACTGGTCAGCCGCCGACCGCCAAACTCACTTCCGCGGGTCAACCTTAAAACGCATGAAGCTGGAGATGGTCCAGCGCAACGCTCTGATCGCCGCGGGCAATGACCTGGCCCAGCACGACCACCCCGCCCTGCGGGCCAAGGTGCGCGACCTGGCCACGGACGACAATGCTCACCCCCTCGTGCGCGACACCGCCCGGCAGGTGTTGATCCGCCTAGGTCAGGGTTGATCGCTTTCGCTGGGGTTTACGAACCGCTGCCACAATCAAGCCGCCAACGCCATCACCGACAGAAAACCTGGCGAACCGTTTCTTCAGCCATGCCTATGTCTCCACGATTCACGGAACTTCCCGCCACGGCCCGCTTGAACTGATCTCATCCGCCTCAATAAACCGCCCCCCCGCACCCGCGGGTATCGCCACCGGCCCAAAGCGCAAGGGGTCGTCGGTCCGGCACATCCAGTCGTCTAACCGATTACTCATATCAGCCACCCGCTCGGCATATTCCTCCTCCAAAGCCAGATTGCGGGCTTCCCAGGGATCAAACATCAAGTCATACAGCGCTTCCCGCGGCTGCGGCTGATCCGCCCAACCCTGTTCCTGCCACAGTGATTTGGCCAGGCCGTCATCCACGTTTGGCTGTACCGCAAATGGTCGCTCCCCATAGCGGCGAATGTATTTGTAGCGGGCCGTCCGCACGCATCGCTCAGGCTGATAGGAAACGTGATGCGTGATCTCGCCAAACACCTCGTCCCGCACGCTGGCTTTTTCCCCCCGCAGCAAGGGCAATAGCGAAACCCCCTGCAACCAGTTCGGACGCTCCATACCCAGCCAATCGCATAAAGTCGGGTATAGGTCCATCTGCGCCACCAGCGCGTCGTGGACTTTCCCGCCCGTGAATTCACCCCCCCGCGGCCCGCGCAGGATCAGCATCACGCCCAGCCCCCCGTCAAACAGCGAACACTTCATGTGCGGAAAGCCGATGCCGTGATCGGTCGTGCAGATCACCAGCGTATTTTGAGCCAGTCCCGTGCTCTCCAGTGTCGCCAACACCCGTCCCCAGTCCCGATCCAATTGCCGGACACTGGCGGTAAATGCCGCGAAATCCTGCCGCACCGTCGGGTGATCGGGCATAGGGCCAGCCACCGGAAGGTACCCCGGCTTGTCTTCCTCCCCGGGCTTTAGATACAGGTGGCGATGCGTCAGCCAATGTCCCAGCGAAAGAAAGAACGGTTTACCCCCCTCCCGCTGCCGAGCCGCCATGTTTTCCAGCCAGCCGATCGACGCCTCCATCAGCGTATGCGGCTGGCACGCCACGACTTGGTCGTACCCGATGTCCTGCGTCCGCCGGGCAATGTGCTGCGTGCCGCACAGGGCCGTGGTGTAACCGTGCCGACGCAGGTGATGGTGCAGATGCTGATTCATGTCGCGAATCGACCACCCCAGATTGGACAACCCCATCATGCCCACCGAATGCGGCGCCTGCCCGAAAAGCAGTCCCGCCCGGCTCGGCGAACAGGTCGGCCCGGCACAAAACGCCTGGCGAAACAACACTCCCTGTTCCGCCAATCTCTGCATATTCGGCGTGGGCACGGCATGGCCGTAGGGCTGGATGTACCGCCCCGTGTCGTGCGAATGCATGTAGAGAATATTCAATGGCAACATCGTTCATCCCCCTCACACCCGAAACACCGCCCCCATGCGCCTGCCTAAGAGCCGCGAGGCGCTGATCAACGTCAGCGTCAACAAGAGCATCCCCCACACCCCCATCGCCCCGGCGATCGAAGGCCCATCCCCCAGCCGGCTGAAGAATTCATAAATCGCCCGCGTCACCGGAAAGTGGGCCTGCTTCTGGGCCAACACCAGCGAATCGCTGACCTCCAGCATCGAGAATGAAAACGCCAGTATCCCCCCCGCGATCAGATTGGCCGCCACCAACGGCACCACGATCCGCCGCAGCGTCAGCAGCGTCCCGGCCCCTAAATTCAGCGCTGCTTCTTCCAGCGTTTCCGACGTCTGCTGCAACCCCGCCGCGGCTGAACGCACCACATAGGGCAATCTGCGCACCGCATACGAAATCACCAGCAGCGGCAGCGGATTGGGCGCCATGCCCAGCACCGCCAATTTCCCCTCCAGCGGCTGCCCGCTCCCGAACGGCCAGGCCAACGTCATCGCCACGTAGCCGAACGCCATGACCAAGCCCGGCACCGCCAGCGGCAACATGGCCAAAGCATCAAGCAGCCACGCCCCGCGCACCTTCGCCCGCACGGACAGATACGCAATGGCGAATCCCACCAACAGGCAAAGCACCATCGCCATCGCTGACAATCCCAGGCTCAAGCGAATCGCCCCGACCGCCAGCGGGTGGCCCAGCGCCGCGGCATAGTGATCGACCGTCCATTCCAAAGGCAATATCGAGCGATACCACGCCCCATCCACGCTAAAGGACGCTATCGCCACGCCGATGTGCGGCAGAGCCGCCAGCAACGTGACCCCGACAAACACGCCCGCCGCCACCCACCCCTTGAGCCCGACCAAGGGCTTTTCCCCCCCGGCGATGCTGGCCTTGCCCGTCATCGCATAGCCGCGCCCGCCTAACACCGCTCGGCTCAGCAGATACAGCCCCCCCGCCACCGCCAGCATCACCACCACCAGCGCGAACGGACGCGGATTAGTCTGCACGTCACGCAAACCCTCAAAAATCTGCACCGCCGTCACCTGCCGATACCCGAACATCAACGGCGTGCCTAATTCCGTAAACGACCAGATGAACACGATCACCAGGCCCGCGAATAATCCGGGGGTGATCAGCGGCAACGTAATTCTATAAAACCGCCGCCACCACCCCGCCCCCAGATTCAGCGCCGCCTCATCCAGCGTCGGGTCCACATTGGCCAACGCCGCGGCGAAATTCAGATACGCGATCGGAAACAGGTGCAGAGCTTCCATCACCACCACGCCCACGAACCCCGCGCCTAAAAAATCCACCCCCGGAAGCTGGGAATCGATCAGCCCCAGTTTCCCCAACAGCGCGTTGACCGCTCCAAATCGACCCAGTAGCGCCAGCACCCCGATCGCCCCCACAAACGGCGGCAGAATCAGCGGCACCAGCACCATTCCCGAAAGCAAACCCTTGCCCGGAAATTTGTAGCGGGCCGAGAGCACCGCCAACGGCAACGCGATCAAAAAAGCCACCGCCGTGGTACACACCGCGATGCGCAAGCTGTTCCACAAACCCGCCACCAGCGTCGGATCGCGAAAAATGCTTGTTAAGTAATACAGCGTCCCCTGCCCGTCGGGACTGATAAACGCCCCCCGCACCGTCAGCGCGATCGGCCAAACCAGAAATATCGCCAAGATGGCTGCCAACACTCCCCCCAGGCTGTATCGGCATATGTCGCCTGTCCGCATCCTAATGACCTTTTTGGAAAACCACCTGTAAAACGCGCCCGCGTTTGATCTTCCACTTCCCTTTAGCGCGGGGAAAATATTTGATGATCAGAGCCGGGCTCTGTGAGCCCGGTTCGCCGACACCGTCGCCGGCTCTGTTAAACAAAATTCGGACCGCTTCGAAAACACGAAGTCCTGTTCGGCTCGACCTAGAACGGGAACTCATCGACCTCCCGGCGTGTCGGTATCGAATCCATCGCCCCCGGCCGCGTCACGCAGATCGCCGCTGCCTTCTGCGCGATGCCCAAGGCCTCCTGCGGCGTCTTCCCGTCCGCCAACATGGCCAAAAAATAACCGATGAATGTGTCCCCCGCGCCCGTGGTGTCCGCCGCCGTCACCGCCGCCGCCGGGGCATAAATCCAGTCCGGCCCGGGCGCGAAATCCATCGTGTGACAATAAATCGCCCCCTTCTCCCCACAGGTCAGCACAATCCGCGCCCGCGGAAACTTGCTCCGCACCCGCTGCGCTAATTGATGATTCTTCGCGTCACACGAAAGATGCGCCTCCCCCACCAACCCTTTCGCCTCCGTTTCATTAAGAATCAGCAGGCTCACTAAGTCCAGCGGGTAACCAAGCACCTGATCATCAAACGGCGCGGGATTGAAGCAGATCTTCATTCCCCGCGCCTGCCCCTTCTCCATCAGGTACGTCACTTCGTTGATCTCATTCTGCAAGAGCAGCCAGTCGTCACGCCCAAAATCCACCAAAGTCCGATCGATCTGCTCACGCGTGATCTGCTTATTGGTGCCGGCAAACAGAATAATCGAGTTCTGCCCCCGGTCATCCACCTGAATAATCGCCTGCCCGTTGGGTTCATTAACCTCCAGAAGGTGCTTGACGTTCACCCCCGCGGTCCGCAGCTTTTCCTTTAGCCACCGCCCGTCCGGGCCGACTTTCCCGCCGTGCGCCACCGTCGCGCCCGCCCGGGCCAGGGCCATGGACTGATTAGCCCCCTTGCCCCCGGCAAATGTCGCAAACGACACGCTGCCCAGCGTCTCGCCCGGCCCCACGATGTGCGGAACTCGATACACCGCGTCAATGTTCAGCGAACCGAAGTTGAGTATGCCCATGACTGCTCCACCCCCCACCCGTTTCCCCGCCCCTGTCGCGGCCGCTTAACTTTCCATCCTACTTCCAGCCCTTTAGATAGGCCTTGTTGTTCGCCAGCATTTCCTCGGTCATTTCCCGCAACTTCGGCAACGTCAAGATCGCCCCCGCCAGCGGGTCCGCCGCGATCGCCTGCTGCACCAGCCGCAGGTCCTTGGTTTCCGTCGCCGTCACCGCCATTTCATGCACCGCGATGTGTGGCGTCATCACGCCCGCCAATTGCGGCGGGATCCGCCCCATTCGGCAGGGGAAAATCCCGTTGCGATCCACCAGGCACGGCACTTCCACCACCGCGTCGGCCGGCAGATTGTCGATCAGCCCGTGATTGCGCACGTTGCCGTAGAAGCTCCCCGGCTCGCCGGTCACCAGCGAATTCAAAATCCGTGACCCATATTCCTGGCTGCGCTCATACGAAATCGGTTTGGTCCCGGTAATCTGGGCGTCCAGTTCCGCGGTGCGGTCCTTAAAATGCTGCAAATCAAAGTTGTAGCCCATAAACGCCCCGACCGCGTAGTGGTCCACCGTCTTCTGGTCCTTGTGGAACCAGGGGTAATATTCCGTCTGATGCCAGGGCCCCTCGGCCGGGAAGTAGCCTAAGTGATCCAGCAGCTCAAACCGCACCTGCTCCTGCGGATGCTCGCGCACAATCTTTTCCCGGGCGGCACGCAAGCGCGGGTACATATCCTCCCCGTTCCGCTCCAGCTTTAAGTAAAAATTGACGTGGTTGATGCCCGCAGCCGTATACGTCAGCTCCTTCTCCGGCACGCCCAACCACCACTGCATGTGCCAATACACAAAACCCTGAATGCTGTGGCAAAGCCCCACGCACCGCTCCTGCCCAGCATTCAAAAGCGTCCAGATGTTCATCGCCATCGGATTGGCGTAATTAAGCACCCACGCCCGCGGCGCCAACTCCGCCAGGTCCGCGGCGATCTGCCGCAACACCGGCGCTGTGCGGATGATCCGCATCACTCCCCCAGGGCCGATGGTGTCGCTCACCGCCTGATACACCCCGTACTTGGCCGGCACCGCCACGTCCGCGTGGTAGCTTTCGAACCCGCCGACCATGATGGTGATGATCACGTAATCCGCCCCGGCCAACGCCCGCCGCTGATCGGTCGTCGCCTCCACGGTGGCGGGAATCTTCAGTTCCCCGATGATTTTTTCCACCAGTCGCTTGGAACGGTCCACCCGTTCGGCGTTGATATCCATCAGCGTGATCTTCAGATCCCGCAACGCCTCAAACGTGAAAAAATCGACCATCAACTCGCGCACAAACTTGCCACTGCCCCCTCCGATGATCGCTACCTTGGCCACGGATCTGACTCCTTTGCTAAATGAAGCTGCCCCCTGAGCCTGGGCTTGCCCAGCCCCAATCAAATCATGGGAACTTTCTCTATTTTTGCCATCTCAGGCAAGTCGACATAAAAAAACCCCGTCCGGGCGGTCCGGACGAGGTTCTTTGGTTTAAGTGGAGGTGAGGGGATTTGAACCCCTGACCTCTTCCATGCCATGGAAGCGCTCTCCCAGCTGAGCTACACCCCCAAACCAAGTTATTGGCCGGGATTATAGATTCCCTTCTTAACATCATCAACCAGGCTGTTCTTCTTAAGTCCAAACCAGAATTTTTCCAGTTCCCCGCCCTCTTTTCCCCTCATCCCCCCCTCATCCCCCTCTCATCCCCCCTTTCCCCCCTCACTTCCCTGCCTTCCCCCCCGGCCCCCGCGTCTTCGCCCAGACTATTCCGCCGTGGTACAATTAAGAGCTTGTCAATCCGTCCTCGAGGCCTATCCCGATGCAGAAAAAGTTGTACGCCTTGTTCCTGGTGGACCAGCACCTTCGCGGCATTCGCGCCCGTCTGGACTCCGCCACCCGCCGCCACAAAGCCCAACAGGCCCGCCTCGAGCAATACCAGCAACAACAAACCGAGCTCAACCAGCAGCACCGGACCGCCCAAGTCAACGCCCAGTCGCTCGAGCACCAGGCCCGCGACATGCAGACCCGCGTCGACCAGTTCCGCCAGCAGATGAATAACGTCCGCAGCAACAAGGAATACTCCGCCCTGCTGGTGGAAGTAAACACCCTGAAAATCGAAAAGGGCAAGATCGAAGAGCAGGCTTTAGAAAAACTCGAACAAGTCGATCGCTTCGCCCAGCAGGTTAAGGAAATCGCCGAACGTATCGCCGAGCAGACCAAGCTCGTCGACCTGGCCGCCAAAGAAGTCACCCAGGCCCAGGCGGAGATCGGCCAGGACTTGGAAAAGCTCACCGCCCAGCGCCAGGAAGCCGCCGCCCAGCTCTCCCCGGAATTGCTCGAATCCTACGAACGGGCGGCCGAAACCCACGAAGAAGCCGCCATGGCTGAAGTGATCGAAGACGACCGCCGCCACTTGGATTACAGTTGCGGCGGTTGTTACATGTCCATCCCCGTCGAGCTCCTCAACTCCCTGCTCCGCAATCCCAGCAAAGCCATTCTCTGCCCCAACTGCAGCCGCATTCTTTATCTGGTCGATGCCCTTAAGGAATCCTTCTCCAGCAATTCAACCTCCGCCTGAGGTCATCCGGAATTGTCCTTAAGTTCCTTTCCCCACGCCTGACCACTCCCCAGCTCCACGGGCCCCCATGGATCTTCTCTTAAATATTGACGGCGGGTCGCGCGGCAATCCCGGGCCCGCCGCCGCGGGTGTGGTCCTCCGCGACGCCGCCTCCAAGGCCCTTCTGCGCAAGTGCGCCTATTTCCTGGGCGACCTGACCAACAACGTCGCCGAATACCAGGCCCTGATCCGCGGGCTCAAACTCGCCCTGACGCTCAAGCCCCAGAGTCTGGCCATCCAAGGCGACTCCGAACTGCTCGTCCGCCAGATCACCGGCCGCTACAAGGTAAAGTCCCCCGACCTAATCCCCCTCCACGAACAGGCCACCCAACTGCTCGCCCAGTTCCCCAAGTGGACCATCCAGCACGTGCTCCGCGACCAGAACCAATTGGCTGACGAACTGGTCAACCACTGCCTGGACCTGGGCAAGAATCTGGATTCCGCCGCCAAAGGATTCGTCGACTCGGCCCCCTCTTCCCCGCTCCGCAGCTCCCCGGATTCTCCCGTCTCGCCCCCAGATCATTGCTGGACCCTGCGCTTCCAGACCGCGCCGGACAAAAACTGCCCCGCCCGACCTCGACCCGGACAATCCTTCACCTTCAGCACCGTCACCCCCGCCGGCCTGTGCATCCATGCCGCCCAAGCCGCCTTGGAAATCTACTTAGCCTCTTTAGACTTGCCCTCCCCCCCCGGAGGCCACGGAACCTCCGCAAGTCCGTCCCAGTCTTCGCCGCCGCTCCCGAAATCCTCCCCCGCCGCGTCCGAAAAAGTATCCTCCCCCCTCCCATCTTCCGATGATCCTCTAGCGGGCCACGTTTTCCGCTGCGGACGTTGCGGTGCCCGGCTATGCCTGGCGCCGCGAACCCTTTCCTGATCCGCCTCTACGGCCGCAACAAACGCCCGAACTCCGCTCTCCCCGCGCGGTCAGCGGCAGGTACAATGTCCGCATCAAAGGTGTGCTATGTTTATCCGCCACAGCCAACAAGTGCCCCCCCAGGCCATGACCCTCCCCGGCGCCCGCGGCGTGGCCATGCGCCTGCTCGTCGGCCGCGCCGACGGCGCCCCCACCTTCGGCATGCGCCTCTTCGAGGTCGAGCCCGGCGGGTGCACCCCCTTTCACCAGCATAATTACGAACATGAAATCCTCGTCCTCGAAGGCGCCGGCCAGGTCTTCGGCGGGCTCGACGGCTCAACGATCCGCCCCATCCAGGCCGGCGACGTCGTCTTCATGCCCCCCAACGAAAAACACCAGTTCCGCAACGTCAGCACCCAACCCCTAAAATTCCTCTGCCTCATCCCCGTCTCCTTCGATTGCGGCAATGGAACCTGTCAGCCCACCCCCGGTTGCTGACCTGCTTCTCACAAAGCCCAGGGAAGAAATCCCTGGGCATGCTCCCCCCCCCGCTCTCCGAAAGGAAATCACGCCCTGCGAGCCTGCCAACCCCAACTTCCCTAAAATGTAAGAAAGCTCCGCCCACATTCGACGTTTCGCCATCCGATATGTGATTCAATCATCTAGGAGTCATTGCCGTGGATGCAAAACAGGTTCCCGCGACGGACACTTCCGTCTTCCCCGCCGAGAATTCACGCTCGATCGTAAAGATGCTCTTGCTCGCCTACATGCTCCTGGCCCTGGCCGTCATCCTGGGCATCCTGGCCTACAACTCCACCCTCTCGGCCACTTCTTCCGCCGCCGCCGCTCCGCAACCTCCCAATACCTTGTGGGCCATGGGCATCGTCCTGCTCTGGCTGCTCACCTCCATCTCCGGCCTAACCGGCCTGGTCCTGCTGGCCGTCAGCGCCATCCGCTGGGCCATCGCCCCCCTGGAAGACTCCCTGCAAAAGGGCTTTGCCGACCTGACCCCCCTGCTTACCTCCCTCAACGAACGCCTGCTTATCTCCGAAACCGCCAAGCGCATCGTCTACCGCGAGAAGGACCGCCAGGTCCTCCGCCAAGCCATCCAGGAAGACGTCAACAAGGGCGATATCGACGGCGCTCTGGTCCTGATTAACCAGATGGGCGAAACCTATGGCTATCACGAAGAAGCCGAAGTGCTCCGCGCCCAGATCAGCCAGGAACAGACCGCCGACGTCAATCGCAAAATCGACTCCGCCCTCGCCCGCTTAGACGACCTGCTGGCCTCCAACGCCTGGGACAAAGCCTACGCCGAGGTCGGCCGCATCCAGCGCACCTATCCGCACTCCCCGCGCGTGCAGAATCTCGAACAACGCGTCCGCCAGGCCTACGACACCCGCAAGAGCGCCCTCGAACGCCAGTTCTTGGCCGCCGCCGAACGCGACGACGTCGATCTGGCCCTTGAATTGATGAAACAGCTGGACCGCTACCTGTCGGAAAAAGAAGCCGAACCCTATCGCGAAACCGCCCGCGGCGTCATCGGCAAGAAGCGGGACAACCTCGGCGTGCAGTTCAAGCTCTCCCTTCAGGACAAGGAATGGTCCCGCGCCCTGGAGGTCGGCCAGCAGATCATCCGCGAATTCCCCAACACCAAAATGGCCCAGGAAGTCCGCGACATGCTCGACCTGCTCCGCCAGCGCACCGCCGAACAAACTACTGCCTCAGCTCTCTCCTCTCCCTCTTTGAGGGAGAGGGCAGGGTGAGGGTGCTTCTGCATCGCCGTTAACCAACAATTTTCCCAAAAGCCCAGGAGAAATCCCTGGGCTGGCTGATCCCCCCAAATTCCTCTCCTCCCCCCGGCCCTCCCTCCGGGCCGCCAAGCCGGGCCCTTCAGGCTCGGATACGCATCACCCCCACCCTCTCCCTTCCTCCCCCCCGCTCCACCCCATCCCAGCGTCCGTCACCCCCAGAACATTTTCCGGGGCTTGCGTGTGTTCCAGGGGGGTTTTCAGATACCCCATTCCCGCCTATGCTTGGGGGAAGATTCTCCTCAACCATCCGCCTGTCTGGAATTCCCTCATGAACCATCCGATTGTCCTGATCGCCGGCGACGGCATCGGCCCCGAAGTAGCCGCCGCGACTTGCCGCGTCTTAGCCGCCGCCCAGGCCCCCCTCTCCTGGATCGAGCATTCCGCCGGGCTTAGCGCCCTGAAAAACAACCTGCCCGTCCTGCCCGATCAGACCCTCCAGGCCATCCGCGATCACGGCGTCGCCCTTAAGGGCCCCTGCACCACCCCCGTCGGCGAGGGCTTTACCTCCGTCAACGTCGGCCTGCGCAAAAAACTCAATCTCTACGCCGCCGTCCGCCCCGTCCGCAACTTAAAAGGCGTCGACACCCGCTTTCAAGCCGTGGACATCGTCATCGTCCGCGAGAACACCGAAGGCCTCTACAGCGGCATCGAAAACGAAATCACCGCCGGCGTGGTCACCAGCATGAAGGTCGCCACCGACATCGCCTGCACCCGCATCGCCCGCTGGGCCTTCCGCTACGCCTCCCAGCGCCAGCGCCGCCGCGTGACCGTGTTCCACAAGGCCAACATCATGAAGTTGACCGACGGCCTGTTCCTCCGCTGCGCCCGCCAGGTCCATCAACGGGATTTCCCCCAGATCGAATACGAAGAACTCATCATCGACGCCGGCTGCATGCGCATGGTCCAGGACCCCGCCCGCTTTGACGTCCTGCTCCTGGAAAATCTCTACGGCGACGTCGTGTCCGACCTCTGCGCCGGACTCGTCGGCGGCTTGGGCGTCGTGCCCGGAGCCAACATCGGCGACCGCGAAGCCGTCTTCGAAGCCGTCCACGGCTCCGCCCCCGACATCGCCGGCAAGGGCATCGCCAACCCCCTGGCCCTGCTCATGTCCGCCGTCATGATGCTCAACCACTTAGCCGACACCCGCACCGACCCCGCCTGCCGCGCCGCCGCCGAACGCGTGAAAAACGCCTACAACCTGGCCCTGGCCGACAACCAGAAAACCCGCGACCTGGCCGGCTCGCTCTCCACCGAACAATTCGCCGACGCCGTCATCGCCCGCCTCCATCACTGACGCCCTCGATCCACCCCGCCCCCCCCACCCGGGCCCCCAAGCCGGGCCCTTCAGGCCCGGATAAACACCCCCCCCCAAAAAAACCAGTCCCCCCCTCCCTCCCCGTTTAACCCTATACTTTTCTGACCCATGCCCACCCAGCAGATCGAATGGACCCTGCCCGGCGCCGATCGCCAACCGATCCTGGGCACCACCCACGTGCCCTTCGGCGGCCTTGCGCCCTTTGCCGTGCTCATCCTCGCCCATGGGTTTAAAGGCTACAAGGACTACGGGTTCATTCCCTACCTGGCCGAGTCCGCCGCCCGCCGCGGCATGCTGGCGCTGCGCTTTAACTTCAGCCATGCGGGCATGGCCAACAACATCGCCACCTTCGATCGCCTGCACATGTTCGAGCGCCCCGACCTCTTTGAACGCGACACCTGGGGCCGGCAGATCGAAGACCTCCAGTTAATCACCGCCGCCACCCGCCAGGCCCGCGTGCCCGGCATCCCACGCCCGAACCTCCCGGTTGTTTATTTTGGCCACAGCCGCGGCGGCATCACTTCGCTCTTAACCGCTTGGCGCCTGACCATGGACCCGGCCGCTAATCCACCGCCCGCCGCCGTCATCACCGCCGCCGCTCCCGACGACGCCTGTGGTCTAAGCGAAACGGACAAAATCGAACTCCGCGCCCGCGGCTTTGTCGAATCCCCCTCCACCCGCACCGGCCAGGTCCTCCGCGTCGGCCGCCAATGGCTGGCGGAAATCGAAGCCAACCCCAAAGCGTTCAATCCCCTCCAGGCCATCGCCACCCTCGCCTGTCCCTGCCTGGTGATTCACGGCGAACACGACCCGACCGTTCCCCTCGCTGCCGCGCACCGCTTAGCCCAGGCCGGCGGCGCCAAGACCACCCTGCGCATCATCGCCGGCGCCAACCACACCTTCAACGCCTCCAATCCCATGTCCCTGGAAGGTCAAACCACCCGCCAGACCTCCGAGCTGACCGACACCGTCTGCACCTTCGCCGCCCAGACCTGCCGGGGCTGATGCTCCCTGGCCTCCCGTCCCACGATTTTCATTCGCTGCGCAATTAACCCGCAGGCGTGAACAAAAAAGCCCGGCCGCTCCGCCGGCCGGGTGAGCAAGTGCTCCTTCGCCTGCGACATTCCCGCAATCCGTATCCTTCGCTTTCCCCCCCTAAACAAAACCACCGGCTTGTTTTCGCCGGTGGCTTCTTGATTTTGACCATTAAACCAAACGCATCCCCATCACGGAGCGCACGTCGTCAGCTTGTCGTCGCCGGTGCAGCGTGCCCGATAGCCCGCCATCGCCTTCTCATACGAGGGGTCCTGCATGCTCAGCCACTTGGTGCCGTCCGGCAGCATGTAAACCTGGCTGATCTCCGCCTTCATCCAAAGCTCGGACCGCTTGCCCTGCGTGCTCGGATCCGTCCCCATCGCGTCGGCTTCCTCCAGCCACTTGACCGCCTGGTCCGTGTATTTGGTGACGTAACCCACAAACCGCTTGCTCTCATCGGCGCACCCGTCGCCGCAGGCGAATACCGCCGCCGCCACACCCGCCGGACCGCCGTCCGGCGCCGCCCCCGAGCCGACCTCAAACGGCGGGCGCTTGTCCACCGAGTCCACGAACAACTCCTTCTTGTTCAAATCGTAAAAATACGCCGTTTTCTTACCCCCGCCTTGCCGCATGTTCATCATCGCTATCCCCAGCGCCGCCACCAGCAACACGACCACCACCACCGTGACGATCGACTGATTCTGCCTTAACCATTCTCGCAGTCCGTCCATGAGCCTTTCCTTTCTATTCAAGTTGAGTGGCCGCCGGGCCCTGACCCTGGGTACTTAAATGACCTTAACCGATCTTACCCCTGCCCCGCGCCGGGAGCAAAATCCCCAGCCCTTTTAGCGCAGCGGCGTCCGATATTCCAGCTTCACCGCGTTCAGCTCCTCCATCACCGCACGAGCCATCTGCGCCGTCTGCCGCGGCCAGTCCCCGCCCCGCATGCCCAGCATGGACCAGGGCCCGAACTCCGCCCGCATCCGCACCACCGTCACCTGCGGCCTGACCTCCACGGGAATCCCCGCCAGCACCTTGGCACGCTCGATGGCCTCATCCAGGTACCCCTCGGCGTCCACCAGTCCGTGTTGGATCGCCGCCGGCGTGGTGAACGGCTCCCCGGTGGCCAACACCCGCACCTGCTCCCGCGACAGGCCCCGGCCCTGCTCCACCACCGTGATGAACCGCTCCTGCATGTGGTCGATGATCCCCAGCAAAGCCGTGCGATCCTCCGGCGTCCAGGAACGGAACATGCTCCCCTGGTCTTTCCTGGTCGCCCCCGTCGCCGGCAGAACCTCCGGCGTGATGCCCAGCTTCTCCATCGCTTTTTCCAGCGTGAACGCCGTCAACAGCACGCCGATGCTCCCCGTCACGCACGTCGGCTCAGCGATGATCTCATCAGCCGTCATCGAAACGTAATACCCCCCGCTGGTCGCCTGCCCCCCGTAGCTGGCCACTATTTTTAGATGTTGCTCGTCCTTAAATCGCTTGAGCATGTGCCACGTGCGGTCCGCCGCCCCCACCTCGCCGCCCGGCGATTCCACCCGCAGCACCACCGCCGCCGGCTTGTGGTCACGCAGCACGCCCAGCGCCTGCCGCACGAACGTCACCGTCCCCTCGTCAATCACTCCCTCGATCGGCAGCACCACGATCCGCTGATCCTCCGCCCCCGCCGTCAATTCCACTTCCCTCACCCCGCCCTCGCCCAAGCCCGCCTGCAGGATCAAAAACAATATCATCAGCACCCCCAGACTCACCGCCGTTCCCACCACCGGCCGCAGCAACCACCACCACCAGCGCCGCCGCGGCGGCGTCGGCGGCGCCATCATGAACTGCCCGTAGCCCGGCGGATAGCCATACGGCCCCGGCGGTGGCGGCGGCGGAGGAGCATTCAAGCCCGCCGTGTTAATCGGCGCCCGCCCGCCCGGCCCGCTCGGTCCGGTCGTAGGCTGTTCCCCCGGTTCTTGCGATCCAGGCGTTTGGGTCATGTCCTTGCCTCCTGTTACCTGCTCCTTAAGCCGTCGCCGATACCGTGATCATCATACGGCTTCCGCTTCCTTCATTCTTTCCCCCTCCCCCGTCGCCGCCGCCCCGCGCCGACCCGCCACCCCCCGGATTCCCCGCATGCCTTCGCCTTACCCCGGATGCCGACCGCCGCTATTGCGGTTATTTTACTCTCACCCTAGGAACGTGGCCCGCCGCCTATAATCCTTCCCCAGCCCAGGACTTGATCATGCGCTTCATCAAGATGCACGGCATCGGCAACGACTACGTCTACGTCAACGGCTTTGCACAGTCCGTCCGCGATCCCGCCGCCCTGGCGCCCCTCATCGCCGACCGCCACTTCGGCGTCGGCGGCGACGGCCTGATCCTCGTCCTCCCCCCCTCCCCCGGCACCACCGCCGACGTCCGCATGCGCATGTTCAACGCCGACGGGTCCGAATCCGAAATGTGCGGCAACGGCATCCGCTGCGTCTGCAAGCTCGCCCACGACCACGGTCTCTCCCAAGCCAACCCCATGCGCGTCGAAACCAAACGCGGCGTGCTCACCCTCTCCTACACCCTCAACCACGACGGCAAAGTCAACCTCGTCACCGTCGACATGGGCCCGCCGATCCTCACCCCCAAAGACATCCCCGTTAATCTGGCCGAGCCTGGCCGGATCGTCGATTTCCCCATGGACCAGGCGATCCTTCCCACTTCCTCAAACGCCTGGCGCGAAAGCTCCGGCCTGGACCCGCGCATGACCTGCGTCTCCATGGGCAATCCCCACCTGGTCCTGTTCTGCCGCGACGTCGCCGCCGTGCCTCTGGAAACCCTCGGCCCGTTCCTGGAAAATCAACCCATCTTCCCCCGCCGCATCAACGTCCACTTTGTCCAGGTGCAAAACCCCCGCGAGGTGACCATGCGCACCTGGGAACGTGGCAGCGGCATCACCTTAGCCTGCGGCACCGGCGCCTCGGCCGTCGCCGTCGCCGGCGCCCTGACCAACCGCACCCAGCGCCAAATCCTCGCCCACCTGCCCGGCGGCGATCTGTCCCTCGACTGGCGCCCCACCGACGACCACGTCCTCATGACCGGCCCAGCCACCGAAGTCTTCACCGGCGATTGGCCAACCCCCAATTCCTAATTCCCAACTCCTAATTCCTAACTCCTCTTCCCCCGTCACTCCTGCCCGCGCCCCATCTGCGGCCGTAAAATCCACAAGAACACCGGCCCGCCGATCATCGCCGTGAACACCCCGATCGGCATCTGCCCGCTGCCCAGCCCCCGGTCCAGCAGCACGCTCGCCACGTCCGCAAGCAAAATCAGCGTCGCCCCCACCAGCGCCGACCCGATCACCAGCGCCCGGTGCCCCGGCCCAAGCAAAAATCGCACCACGTGCGGGCAGATCAACCCCACAAAAGCGATCGGCCCAGCCAGCACCACCGCCCCGGCCGCCATCACGCTGGCCATCAAAAACAGCACCGCCCGCAACGCCCCCACCCGCACCCCCAGGCTGATCGCCTCCGCCTCCGAAAACGTCAGCACGTCCATCGCCCGCCCCAGCTTCACCATCACCCCGATCCCCGCCACCGTCACCCCCAGCACCATCACCAACGTGCCGGAACTCACCGCCTCGTCAATGTTGCCCATCATCCAATACGATAGATTCTCCCGCAGCCCCCCCGGCCCCACCAGGTAATTGAGCATCATCACCACCGCCCCGTTGATCGTGCTCAAAACCACGCCCGTCAACAGCAACCCCAACGGGTCAATCACCCCGTGCCGCCGACCCGCCGCGAACACAATCGCCATGCTCAACCCCGCCCCCAGCAACGCCCCAATATGATTCGCCCCCAGCTGCATCCCCAGACCATAAGCCAAGAGCGCTTGGCCCATCACGCCCACTGCCGCCCCGCTGGACAATCCCAGAATAAACGGCTCCGCCGGCGCGTTGCGCAACAACGCCTGCAGCGCCACCCCCGACGCCGCCAACCCCGCCCCCACCACCGCGCCCGACACCACCCGCAATAGCCGGATGTCCATCCACGTCATCGCCCCCGGCTCCTCAAAAACCCCCGGCCACCACTGGCTGGCCCACCCGCCCACCAGCAGCTTCCACAGCCCCGCCCCACATCCCCCCGCCGGCCAACCAAGCTCCTGCCCGACAAATAATCGCAAACCCCCCGCCGCCAACATCACCCCCGCCAACAAAATCATCTTGGCAGTCATCCGCCGACCATGCTTAAGCCAACCCTGGTTATTCACCACTCGACCCCCGGCGCTGGCCTTCCTCTTCACCGCCCGTGGTCGCCGCCGCCGGCCCGCCCGCCATTTTCCTTAATTCAGCCATGGCCGCCTTCATCACCCGCCTGATCTCCTCCGCCCGTTCCGGGTGAATACGCTCGGCCAGCAATCCCGCCACCTGCTCGATCGCACTGCTCTGCACCAGCAAACACGCCGGATCGTCAATTAAGGAAAATCGCCCCTCCCGCACCACCGGAATATCCAACCCCCGAAAAATCGCCAGCCGTGCATCCTCCGCCACCCCCCCCAGCTTCGCCCCCGGAAGCGCCCCCGAAACCTGCCCATCCACCCCGTCCCCAGCCCCCGGCTCTGCCGGGGGGTACTTTCCCCCCCCCGGAAGCGTCCCCGGAATCGCCCCCGCCATCCCCGGAATCAGCATCACCACCGCGTCCGGAGCCATGCCCAACAATTTCTCCCTGTCCACCTTCATCGCCGCCCCGCCCTCCGCGCCCGTGGCGTTGCGCGCCCCAAGAAACCGCAGCAGATCATCCTCCACCGACCCCGGCCCGCTGATCCACAGCGGATTAGCGTTAAACACAATCAATACCTTGCGCATCGATGTCTGGGCCGTCACCTGCGCCAACGCCGCCAAGCGCAGGCGAATCCGCTCCGCCATCTCCGCCGCCGCCGCCGGCGCGCCCAGCACCTTCCCCACATCCGCCTGCTCGTCTTCCCGGTGAATCAAATCCAACACCCCCGCCACGTCGTGCGGCGTAGAAAAAACCGCCAGCTCATATCCCTGCCGGTCCGCCAATTCCTTTAACCTCTGGTGCGCCCCTTCCTTGCCCGCCATCACCAGCACCAGCGTCGGCGCCGCCGTCACCAGCTTTTCCATGTCCGGCGCCAGGTAATTCCCCAGCACCGCCGTCCCCGCCGGCGCCGCCGCGTCATGCTCCCCCACTCCCACCAGCCACGACTCCCGCCCCAGGTCCACCACAATCCGCGTGAGCGCCGGCGAAAAACTCACCAGGCGAACCACGCCTTCGCTTTTTTTCGCCGCACTTGGTTTCGCCACTCCCCCGCCCGACTCCGCCCCGTCCCGCCACAGCACAGCCCAGCCGATCCCCACTCCCACCAACAGTAATGCCACCACCAAAGCGCCACGCGACATGATTGCCATCCTGGCGCTTTTCGCTTGCGCCTGTCAATAATCCTGGCCGGTTATCTGCTCAACGAAGTTTTTTTACAGCGGGCCCAACTCGTCAGCCTCCGCCGTCGTCGCCGAATCCTTCGCCCCACCACTCCCCGCCACGCTATCCCCGGTTTCACTTCCGTCGGCGGGGGTTCCACTTCCGGGGGCGGGGGTTTCACTTCCGGGGGCGGAGGTTCCACTTCCGGGGGGGGCGGTTCCACTTCCGGGGGGGGCGGTGACGACATAAACTTCGCCAAAGGCCGTACCATCCACCGACCGCCGCAGCAACAGGTAAATCAGCGTCTGGGCGCTGACGTAAAACGTAATCGCATACGCCAGCAGCAAGCCCAGCAGCGAATATGTCCAGACCGCCATCAGGCCCGCCGCGATTTTTCCCGTCACCCCCAGCTGATCCCAGCGGATCGTGTACGCCAGCACGCCGAAGGTCGGATCGTCCAGCATCGCCTCAAAGCGATTGACGCCCTTGCCCGCCTCGGCGAAAACCCACAGCCCCACCCAGTAGTGCGTCACCCGCAACGTCAGAAATACCAGCGCCCCCGCCACCAGATACGCCGCCGCTCCGCACACCAGCGAAATAATCGTGTAGAAAAACCACTGCCAGGGCCTGGTCACCACGTAGCTGAACACCCTGCTCACCACGTCAAAGGCGTCGCTGCCTTCCACCGCCACCGCCGGCCCGAGCATGTGCACGCCCACCGCCCACACCGCCAGCAGAAACGCCACCAACGCTCCGCCGAACAGGCTCAGCCCGAACAGCAGTCCGCCCAGCATGTCCAGTCCCGGCAAATTAAAGCACACCAATCCCCCTATGGACATGATCGATCCGATCAATCCCGCCACCAGCAGCGGAATCAGCGGCGCTACGAAAAACCACCCCCACCGCTGCCAGGAAAACAGCACCGCTTCCGTAGGCTCCGCCCGCACGCCGATCGTCGCTTCCAGCGCCGCCATCCGGCAGAGTGCTCCGCCCAATAGCGCCCAGATCGCCAATCCCGCCGCCGAATAAATCAGCAGAAACCACGGCTGCGTGTGCATCAGCCACGCCGGCAGGCTCACCGCCATCTCCCGCAACGAACCCATCACCGTCGTCGAGCGCTGCCGCGGCGGCTCGATCAGTTCCGAAAACCCGAAGTCCAGCCGCGTCGTCGCCATGACCATCCGCTGGAACGCGTCCAGCTTCACCCGCAGCGCCGCGTCGAAAACGCCTTCCGTCGCAATCGCCTGCGCCCGCCGCCACTGGTCAAACTGCTCCACCGTCGGCCGCGACAGATAGGAATCAAATTCCCGCGCATACACCCGGTGCCCCAGCATCGAATCCAGCAACACCCCGCCCAGATACACCACCAGCACCAGCGCCAACGCCATCAGCATCTTCGGCAAGTCCGCCGACATGCCAAACGCCTTAAACAGCCGCACAAAAGGCAGTATCTTCGCCCAGTCCACTTCCCCCATCGCTGTCCCTTTGCCTGATTCTGTCATGGTTTTCCCTCTTACCCCCCTCGTTGCCACACCCTCATCACCCCCCTCACCACCCCCACGCCCCCCGTGCCCCTTTGTCCGCCGCTTAGCCGTCATCCCACCATTTTCCCAGCCGGATGTGGATTGGTCTGCGTCGGCTGCTCGTCGACCTGGCGCGGGTCGCCGCCTTGTTCCATCACCTCGATTTTCTTCACCCGCCGCGCATGCCGCCCGCCCTCGAACGTCGTCCCCAGCCAGATCTCCACGATCCGCTCAATCAAGCGCTGCCCCAAAAGGTCCGCCGGCAGGCACAGCACGTTCGCGTCGTTGTGACGCCGGCTCATGTCCGCCCCCACCTCATCGTGCACCAGCGCCGCCCGGATGCCCCGCATCTTGTTGGCCGCGATGCTCATCCCGATCCCCGACCCGCAAACCAGGATCCCCACGTCCGCCTGACCCTTGGCCACCGCCTGCGCCACCGGAAACGCCACGTCCGGGTAATCGCACATCCCCCGCGACTTGATCCTCATGACCTCCACCTCGTGGCCATGCTCGCGCATCAACTGATCCAGCCGTTCCAGAACTTCCCGGCCCCGGTGGTCAGCGCCCAGTGCGATTCTCATGGCTCCTGCTCCCTTAACCGCTGCTCCAGCCGGCGGCGAATCATTTCCGCGCATCTCTGGTACACCGTCAGACTCGACCCGATCGGATCCGCTATGTCCCCGTTCTCGTCCAGCAAAAACGTCTTGCCGCGGGCCGCCGCGTCCAGACTCAGCACCGCTTCCACGTGCGCCCCGGTCATACAATAAATCACATCCGCCTCGCGGACCATCCCCACCGTCAGCTTCTTGGAACGATGCTTGGATAAATCCAATCCTTGCCGGGCCATCGCCTCCACCGCTTCCGGGCTCGGCGGCACGTCCGCCGCCGCATAGGCCCCCGCCGACATCACCCGGATCCCCGCCTGCTCCAACTCCTCTGGCCCGACCTTCCGCCCCTCCGCCAAGATCTGCTTGGCGATCAATTCCGCCATCGGGGACCGACAGGTGTTCCCCGAACAGACCAGCACCATCGTCCACTGTAACAGCTTGCGGATGTACCGCTCGTCAAACACCCCCCCACGCTCGATCTGGATCTGCTCCGCTCCCTTGGCGCCCGTCCGGATGCGCACAATCGTCGACGCCTTGGCAAACCGCGCACGCCCCCCGTCAATGATCAGCCCCGCCGCCCCGCCCACCGCCAAAGCCGCCTCCGCCGCGTCCACCGGCGGGTCCTGCCCACGCTTGTTCGCGCTGCTGGCCACCACCGGCCCGCCCGCCGCCGCCAGCACCCGCTGCGCCGTCGGCTCATCCGGGCAACGCAGCCCGATCGTGTGCCCATGCCACAACGCCCCCCGATGCTCCTCGCTCAACCCCAACTGCTTTAGCCCCTCCGCGATCGTTTCCTCCTCCACATCCACCACCAGCGTCACCGGCCCGGGCATCAGCTTCCTCATCAGCCGCCGCACCAGGGGCTTCGAACCGTCCACGTACATTTCCGCATCCGCCGGCGTCGCCACGTGCACCGTGAACGGCTGCGCGTCCGGACGCTCCTTAAACTCACGCAACCGCGCCAACCCCGCCGCGCTCGTCGCCAAGGCGCCGATCCCGTAAACCGTCTCCGTGGGAAATACCACCAGCCCCCCGGCGCGCAGAACCTCGCTCGCACGCTGGACGGTCGCTTCGACGTCCGTCATCGACATGACTAAAGTCGTAGACACCTCCCAAAGTTTATCCAGTCCCGCACTTCCGATCAGCTTCTACGCATCTTTTGCGTTTTTTTAGTTATACCAGAATCCCCCCTCCTCAGGCCCGCCATCATACCCCCTACTCCTCCGATGAACGCACCGATACCCCCCCCAAAAAAAACAGGCCCCACTCCTCTACATTCCCCGGGCCCCCAAGCCGGGCCCTTCAGGCCCGGATACTTCCTGTAAATCCACCCCCACTCTTCACGCCCCTACACCCGATCTTTCCCCCACCTTACTCCCCCGTCGGCTCAACCTGCGTCGCCACCGCCCGCAAATACCCATCCAGATAATGATCCACAAACCCGTGCACCGCCTGCACCGTCCGGGCGTGGTCCTTACCCCACAGACACACCCGCAGATCCACGAATTCCGGGTCCAGCTGCACGATCAGCTCATTGTCCTTCACCAGCGCCGGGTCCAGCCGGCGATAAAAAAACGACGTCAGCGCATTCACCCCCGGCCCACCCACGCTGATCGTCGGCCGCTTCTGCAGCACCGGCTGATTCAGATACCAGATGTCCGAACACACCACCGCCGCCACCGGCACGCTCAGCTTCCCCTCCTGACCCCGCAGCCACTTGTCCACCTGATCGTGCAGCCAATACGCCAGCGGACGGTCCGCCATCTCCGCCCGCAGATGCGCCCCGGTCACAATCAACAGCATGTGCGACGGATCGACGCCCGGGCCACTTTCTAACGCTGATGGATCCTGGTTCTCTTCCATGACGATGCCCCCCGCGCGGTAATCCCCTCCAAGTGTCACCCCCCGACTCCGCCGGGGCGTAATCCCCTCTGCCTTTCAGCCCCCGGCTCTGCCGGGGGGTACTCCCCTCTGCCTTTCAGCCCCCGGCTCTGCCGGGGGATACTCCGTCCGCTCAAAACCATCCTGCCCTCGGCCTGACCCCCAAAGTGTACCCGGATTCACCCCTTCCCCGCACCTTCATTTCCCCCCCAATCCCTACCCCCCGATCCCCATCTCCTGGGCAATGACCGCCAGCAACCCCTTCTGCGCGTGCAGCCGATTATGCGCCTGCGGAAACACTCTGCTCTGCGGGCCGTCCATCACCTCCGCCGTGATCTCCTGCCCCCGATGCGCCGGCAGACAATGCATCACTATCGCGTGCGGCCCCGCCAACTGCACCAACTGGGCGTTGACCTGAAAACCACTGAACGCCTTCATCCGCCTGGCCTGCTCCTCTTCCTGCCCCATCGAGACCCACGTATCCGTATAGATCACATCCGCCCCACGCACCGCTTCCCGCGGATCATCCGTCGCCTCATAAACCAACCCCGGATCCCCCGGCTCCCCCGGAATCCGCTGCCGCAACGACTCGACAAACCCCGCCGGAAATTCGTACCCCTTCGGACTGGCCATCGCCACCTTCACCCCCAGCTTCCCGCAGATGGCCGTCAGACTCCGCGCCACGTTGTTGCTGTCCCCGATGTACGCCACCTTCCTTCCCTTTAGGTCCTGACCGAATTCGTCCATCATCGTCATCGCGTCCGCCAAAGCCTGGCAGGGGTGCGAGTAATCGCTCAGCGCGTTGACCACCGGCAAACCGCTGGACTCGGAAAGATCAATCAGCTTGCGGTGCTCAAACACCCGCGCCACGATCCCGTGCACCATCCCCCCCAGCACCCGCCCCACGTCCCAGGGCGTCTCCCGCTTGCCCAAGCCCACTTCCGCGTCGCTCAGCGGAATGCACTGGCCTCCCAACTCGTAAATCGCCTGCTCAAAGCTCACCCGCGTGCGCAGGCTCGGCTTCTCAAAAATCAGCGCAAACGTCCTGTCCGCCAGCGCCGCCGCCGCCCGCTGCCCGCGCCGCCGCTGCTCCCGCAGGTCAAATCCCTTCTGGAGAATCCGCCGGATCTCGCCCGCCGGCACGTCTGAAATGGCAATGAAATTCCGCATGTCTTTTCCTGCCTGCCTCTTCCGACCCCTACAACACAATCTCCGTCCCGATGCCCTTCTCCGTGTAAATCTCCAACAACAGCGAATGCCCGATCCGCCCGTCAATAATGTGCACCTTGTTCACCCCCCCCTCCAACGCCACCACCGCCGCCTCCACCTTCGGCAGCATCCCCGAGGTGATCACCTTCTTCTCAATCAGCCCGCCGATCTGCGCCCGCGTCAGGTGCATCGCCAGACTCTCCGCGTCCGCCGCGTCCGTCCGTATCCCGTGCGTGTCCGACACCAGCACCAGCTTCTCCGCCTTCATCGCCGCCGCCACAAAACCCGCCACGCTGTCCGCGTTCACGTTCAACTTCCCCCCCGCGCTGTCCCGCGCAATCGGCGCGATCACCGGCACACACTTCGCCTCCACCAGCGCCCGCAGCAGATTCCCATTCACCCACTCCACCTCCCCCACAAATCCAATGTCAATCTTCCTCTGCCCACCCCCCCCGGAAGGGGAACCTCCCCCGGAAGTGGACCCCGAAGTTCCCCCCTCGGGTGCCACACAGCATCGCGCAGCGTGCTGTGTGCTGGATCGTCCTCCATCTCCTCCCCCGGAAGTCCCCCCATCCTCCACCGTCAAATACAGCCGCCGCGCGAACACCGCGCAACTGGCCAGACTATGCAAACCCATCGCCCGGTGCCCCTGCCCCTCAATCTCCTTGACAATCACCTCATTAACTTCGCGCACCAGCACGTGCTCGGCGATCGCCAGCGTCCTTTCATCCGTGTACCGCCTGCCCTGCACAAACTGCGCCTCCAACCCCGCCTTCTGCATCGCCTCCGTAATATTCTTCCCGCCCCCATGCACCAGCACCGGGCGCATCCCCACCGTCGCCAGAAAACTGATGTCCCCCAGCAAGCTCCGCAAGGCCGCCGGCTCATCCATGATCGAGCCGCCCACCTTCACCACCACCACCTTGTCCTGGAACCGCCGAATGTACTGGTGCGCTTCCACCAGCGCCTCAGCTTTGGCAATCGCTTCTTGCATGGTCCTGCCAATCCCTTTCTTGACCCCCAAAAAAAGACTTCGTCCCGGCCGCGGCTTTGTTTCCGCAGCCTCCTTGCCAACGTCAAAATTCTCCCCGCTTACCGCCCCCCTCCAATTCCACCCCTCCCCCCGCCTTAACCACCCTCCCGCCCGCAAAGGGGGAAAAACGCAAAGCATATCATTCACCTAACCTCTCGCAAACCTTCGCACATCGTTGCTTTTCCCCCACCCTAAAGCCTAAAAACTGTTGCCCAAACGCATCATCCCCCCAAGGCGCATTGGCTATCCACACCCACCAATCCACACGTAAAACACCAAAAAACAACGACTTACGCCGCTTCTCCCGCCGCCCTCCCACGCTCTCCAATTCGGGCACCCCCCTTGCCCAATACCTCTTCGCCATGACTACCATTAGGAACATGCTCGCCGTCGCCAACACTCCCGCCCGCCGCATGCTGGCCTATCGCCTGCTCCTTCTGGCTTTCGCCGCCGCCACAGTCGGCGCTCTATTACTCACTGCCTCCTACTTCAGCCGTCCCCTGCACTGGTTCGGCCTGTCCGATCACACCCTGCACTTCTGTGGCCACGTCACCGTCTGGGGCATGCTGGGCCTGGTCGTTTGCCTGGGCATGGACCGTCGCTATGTCTTTGCCTGGCTCATCACCCTCCTGGTAGCCGCCCTCGAAGAGTACCACCAGCGCTTCATCCCCGGCCGCACCTGCGACATCGTCGACTGGCTGGTCAATTTCGCCTCGATCTCCACCACCATCTCCCTCCTGGCCATCTTCGACTACACCCGCCGCCTGCTCGCCCACCGTTCCCCCACCTCTCCCGCCACCGAATCTTCCCCAGCCTAAGGCGCTTCGTGGAAATGCCGCAGGCGTGGAGACAAAAGCCCGGCCGCTCCGCCGGCCGGGTCCCACCCGCGAAAGCGGATGGTCTTCAGCCTGTCGAATCGCCGCAATCCATATAAGCCTTTTCCCCAGCCTATCGAACGCTATGCATCAGCTAAAGACGTCCAAGCGTATAGCCGCAGATAACCGCAGATGATCACTAGACATGGAGCTTTTTGGATCCCATCTGCGTTTATCAGCGTTCATCTGCGGCCATATTGAGTCCTGATCTGAAGCGCCTGAAAATCCCCTCCTTCCGCCCTGTTTCTTCCCTTGGCCTTGTGCCCACCGCCATCGCGGGTGTATGCTTGCGTCATAGAGCCAGACCCCTACTACCTTGGCTCCGCATACACGCTTCCTCTGCCTGGGCACCTCACCATGCGCAACAAAATCCTCTGGATCAGCTTCTGGCTCACCCTCATCCTCTGGCTCGGCAATGCCTGGGCCCAGTCCGATACCGCCCCCGCCCCCGGAAGCGTGACTGAAAGTACCCCCGCAATCTCAGCCCCCGGCTCCGCCGGGGGGTACGTCGATGCCGCTACCCCACCCACCACTCAACCCAGCGCATCAACCACCCCCGGAACCACCCCCGGAAGCGTGATTGAAAGTACTCCCGCAATTTCAGCCCCCGGCTCCGCCGGGGGGTACGCCGTTGCCCCCGCCACCTCCCCCTCCTCCACCTCCACGCCCCATCAAGTCATCCTGCCCGGCTCACCTTCCCCCACCTTCGACCGCGCCCACTGGCCCCGCCTGGATGTCGCCGCTGAGCCCGGCACCACTCGCCACGATCCGGTCTACTTTAAAGACCTCCCCTTATCCGCCCGCCGCCCCTCGCCGACCGATCCCACCCTGACCTCCGCCGAGCAATTCAACCTGGCTCTCAGCGGGTCCAAGTCCAAAACTCTTGACCCCCTGAATCTTCTTAATCTGCTGGTGCAACCCGCCGTCTTCGCCGCCGACGTCGCCCTGCTCCCCGTCGCCGTCGTCGTCGCCCCGCCCCTCAAACAAGACTCCACGCCCTGACCTGCCCCCTCATCCTCCGCCCGCGATCCTCTTACACGCCCTCTGGAAATACTGCCGGCCCGAACAGAAACGCCCGGCCGCTCCGTCGGCCGGGTGAGCAAGCGGACGTTTGCCTGCGCGATGACCGCCATCCATATGCCCGCCCCGAACTACAGTCCGCCGCGCGTGCCATAAAAAAACCGCGGGCGTCATCGCCCGCGGCCATGCGTCGCACATCCACTCAATTCAATCACCTCACCCCCAAAATCACTTCCATCGCCAGTTGATCCAATTCCTCATACGGCAGCGGACGCGCCGCCAGCTTCCGCCGGCTGAAGTCCATCGCCAACAGCGCCCCGGCGCTCTTGCGCGAATACTTGCCCACCAGCCCCGCCAGCTTCCGATCCTCACGCACGATCTTCCGCAACAGGCCCTGGATCGCCCGGTCCTTGTTGAACTTGGCCACCTTGCTCTCCAGAATCTTGTACGTCCGCATCGAACCGCGCGCGAATTCCTTCACGTCCGCGTAGTCCGCCGTGCGATACGCGTGGCTGTCAAAATGCTTCGGCCCGCTGTATTTGTAATCCGTCAGCAATTTCACCAGGAAAAACGCGTGCTTGTAACTCTGGCTGCCGAACCGCAGGTCCTGGTCAAACCGCCCCGGTTCCTGGT
Organism: Phycisphaeraceae bacterium; assembly: GCA_020851735.1. Classification (GTDB taxonomy): domain Bacteria; phylum Planctomycetota; class Phycisphaerae; order Phycisphaerales; family Phycisphaeraceae; genus JADZCD01. The sequence goes on along the minus strand of JADZCD010000027.1, from coordinate 7,761 downwards.
CGTTTAAGTCCACGTGGAACAGCTTGCCCGCCTCCAGCGCCTCGCCCACCACCTGCGGGAAGTTCAATCCCGCCATCTGCTCATGCGCGAATTCCGGATTCACCCCCACCATCTCCGGGTGGTCCAGCGTGCTGATGAATCCCAAGTAGCTGCCCGTCACCGGCGCGAAAATGTGCCCGCGTGGCTCATTGGGCTTGGCTTCCAGCGCGAACTTCAAGCCCAGCTTCCGGTCCAGGTTGTACTTGCACAAAAAGTTCATCGCTTCGCGGAACCAGCGCACCGCCTGCACCGGGTCCTTGGTCGCGTTGCTGTCCGTCCCCTCGCGCCCGCCCCAGAACACATAAATCTTCGCCCCAAACTCCACCCCCAGCTCCATCGCCCGCATCGTCTTCTGGATCGCATACGCCCGCACCTGCGCGTCGTTGCTCGTAAACGCCCCGTCCTTGAACACCGGATCGCTGAACAGATTCGTCGTGGCCATCGGCACCTTCAAACCCGTCCGCCGCAACGCTTTCCTGAAATCGCGCTTAATCTGTTCCGCTTCCGAGGGTGTGGCGTCAATCGGAATCAGATCGTTATCGTGAAAGTTCACCCCGTACACCCCGCCCACTTCGCCCAGCAGTTCCACAATCCGCGCCGGGTCCAGCTTCGACCGCGTCGGCTCCCCGAACGGGTCGCGCCCCGTGTTCCCCACCGTCCAGAGCCCGAAGGTGAACTTATCCGCCGCCGTCGGAGTGAATGGGTCTTTCTTAGCCATGACTGAACTCTCCCTTAGGGTTGGTTATGCTCAAGCGATTCAGTGTTGCCGATCAACTCCCCGCGGTCAAGCAGCCGGGCCTTCCAGGAGCCGTTCCATGAAACACTTTCGCCAGGAACTTTGGTTCAACACTCCCCATCGCCGCGACTACCTCAACATCACCCCCCAGGTCGAAGAACTCGTCGCCAAGAGCGGCATCCGCAACGGCCTGTGCCTGGTCAACGCCATGCACATCACCGCCAGCGTCTACATCAACGACGCCGAACCGGGCCTCCTCCAGGACTACGACGCTTGGCTCCAGCGCCTCGCCCCCTTCAACGCCTCCTCTGACGTGGCCTCCGGCGGCTACCGCCACAACGCCACCGGTGAGGACAACGCCGACGCCCACTTAAAGCGCCAAGTCATGGGCCGCGAGGTAGTCGTCGCCATCACCGACGGTCAACTGGACTTCGGCCCCTGGGAGCAGATCTATTACGCCGAGTTCGACGGCCGCCGCCGCAAACGCGTCCTGGTCAAAATCATCGGCGAATAACCCCCCCCCGGAAAGATCGCCGCCGGGTAATGTTTAGCGGGCGATCGCAGATCGCCGCGTGGCTCTGTTCAACCAGCAATCGCCCCATCCATCCTCCCCGCATCGACCCCCCACCCGCAATGCTATAATCTCCCCTTTGACTTTCCCCTGTTCCCGGAGTCCTTCGCGTGCCTCAACTTATCTGGATCAACGGCAAGCTCGTTCCCCCGCAGCAAGCCACCGTCAGCGTCTACGACCACGGCGTGCTCTACGGCGACGGCGTCTTTGAAGGCATCCGCGCCTACCACGGCCGCGTCTTTAAGCTGCGCACCCACCTCCGCCGCCTATTCGATTCCGCCAAGGCTATCCGCCTGACCATTCCCTACACCATCGACCAGCTTTTTGACGCCACCCACCAGACCCTCAAAGCCAATAACCGCGCCGACGGTTACATCCGCCTCTGCGTCACCCGCGGCGCCGGCCCGCTGGGCCTAAATCCCTTCCAGTGCAAAGAGCCGATCGTCTTCATCATCGCCGACGCGATCTCCCTCTACCCCAAGGAAATGTACGACAAGGGCATGGCCGTCATCACCGCCTCCACCCTGCGCAATCACCCGGCCGCGCTCAGCCCGCGCATCAAGAGCCTGAACTACCTCAACAACATCCTGGCCAAGATCGAAGCCATCGACGCCGGCGTGCTCGAAGCCGTCATGCTCAACCACCTCGGCTACGTCGCCGAATGCACCGGCGACAACATCTTCACCGTCCGCTCCTTCGCCGGGCAGCCCGCCCTGGTCATGCCCCCCCTCCACGCCGGCGTGCTCGAAGGCGTGACCATGAACACCGTCATCGCCCTCGCCCATCAGCAGGGCTTAAAAGTCATCCACACCGACCTGACCAAATACGATCTCTACACCGCCGACGAAATGTTCCTCACCGGCACCGCCGCCGAAGTCATCCCCGTGACCAAAGTCGACGGCCGCGTCATCGGCGACGGCACCCCCGGCCCGATCACCCGCAAACTCATCGCCGCCTTCCACGCCCTCCTGGGCGCCAACGCCCCCGAAGATTAATCCGCCGCCCCCGGAAGACAATCCCCCGGAAGACGACCCCCCGCAAGCGCCTGCCGTCCATCACTGCCTCCCCTAAAGCCCAGGGATTCCTTCGCTAGGCATCCCCCCGTTTAGCGGGCGGGCCGAAGGCCCCCTCCCCTTCCCCCCAAAACCACCGCATGCCTCTCGTGCCCCGCCCTCTGCCATCACTCCCCACATCACCAAATCGCCACATCCCTCCCCCCACCACCCCACGCTAACATACCTCCATGTCCGCCCCGCCCACGCTAAGCGACCTTTCCTACCTCACCGCCGACCTCCCCGGCATCGGCGGCGTCATCAAATCTCAACCCGAAGATTTCATCGTCGAGGAAATCCCCGCCACCGATCCCCTCGGCCAGGGCGAACACCTCTGGCTCTACGTCGAAAAACGCCAGCAGACCACTCTCGACGTCGCCCGCCGCCTGGCCAAAATGTTCCACGTCCGCCGCCACGCCATCGGCTACGCCGGCCTAAAAGACAAACACGCCGTCACCCGCCAGCTCTTTTCCGTCCACCTGCCCTCCTCCTCCTCCCACGATGCCCGCTTCCTCGAACGCTTCGCCTACACCCCCTACAAACTTCTCTGGTCCAAACGCCACACCCGCAAGCTCCGCCGCGGCCATCACGCCGGCAATCGCTTTGTCCTCCGCATTCGCCAAATCGATCCCTCCGCCGTCCAACTCGCCCAGCCCATCCTCGCTCGCCTCGCCCGCCAAGGCGTCCCCAATTTCGTCGGGCCCCAGCGCTTCGGCTTCCGCCAGCACAATCACCTCCTCGGCCGCCTTCTGATTCAAGAACGCTGGCAGGAAATGCTCGACCTCCTGCTCGGCCAACCCCTCCCCACCGACTCCCCGCAGAATCAGCAGGCCCGCCAAGCCTATGACCAACATGACTACGCCCAGGCCCTGGCCCTCTGGCCGCGCGCTCTCCATCACGACCGCCAGGCCCTCGACGTCCTCCGCCAGGGCAAATCCCCTCGCCAGGCCGTCCTGGCCATCGACGGCCCCCAACGCCACTTCCTGATCAGCGCCACCCAAAGCGCCATCTTCAACTTGGTCCTGGATCGCCGCCTCCGCGCCGGCCTGTTCGCTCGCCTCCTCCCCGGCGATCTGGCCTGGAAGCATGACAGCGAAGCCGTCTTCGCCGTCGACCAGACCACCGCCGATCTGGAAAACTCCCCCGTCGGCCGCGTCCCCAATCTCCAAGTCAGTCCCTCCGGCCCGATGTGGGGCGCCGACATGCTCAAGCCCGCCGGCCAGCCCCTGGAATGGGAAACCCAGGCCCTCGCCGACCTGGGCCTCTGCGAAAACGACCTGGCCGCCATGCGCCCGGAAATCTGCGAACCCTTTAACGACGATGATCCCCCCCCACCCGCTCTCGACTCCCCCCCTCTGCGCACCACCCGCCAGGGCGTCTCCGGCAGTCGTCGCCCCCTGCGCGTCATCCTCTCCCACCCCACCCTCGCCGCCGGCTCCGACTCCGCCGGCCCATTCCTCGAACTGTCCTTCGTCCTCCCCCACGGCAGCTTCGCCACCACCGTCCTCCGCGAAATCATCAAATCCCCCGCCCTCCCCGACTCCGAATAACCCGCCGGGCATCCACTCTAAAGCCCAGGGAAGAAATCCCTGGGCCCTCCCCCCATTTAGCGGGCAAACCGCAGGTTCCCTTCTCTCCCCATCCCACCCACCGCACTTCCGCGTCACCTGAGTTGCCTCAGCTTCCTCCCCTCCTCCCCCATTCCCGTGGTATCACAAGCCCAGGCATTGCATGCCTGGGTCCCTTTAGAGTTCCCCCCCTCCGCCCTCCGACATCCCCCCCCACTTCCGGGTAAACTTTCTCGTGGATTTCCGGCGACCTTCTTCCCGAGGGAACCTATTAGGAGCCTCTTCATGCCTTCCCTTTCCACCCGCTTCGCACGCGTTGCTCTCTCCCTGTGCGCCGCCCTGGTCCTTAGCCTCCTCTCCCTCCCCAGTGCCGCCCAGACTCTCCCCTCCGCTCTCAACATGGTTCCCGCCGACGCCTCCGTCGTCATCCTCGCTCCCAACCTCCAGCTGGCCTGCGCCAAAATAGACCAGCTCTACCAACGCCTGAACCTCGCCGGTTCCACCCCCGACATCCTCGCCCAAATCAAACAGACCACCGGCTTCAACGCCGGCTTAAACGACCAAGGCTCCGTCCTGATCGTCCTGGACGATCTCCAACCCGTGCTCGATGGCTCCTCCGAACCCCCCGTCCTGCTCCTGCTCCCCGTCGCCAACTACCAGGCCTTCCTCAACAACTTCCCCCCCGCCCCCGGAAGCACCCCCGCCCCCGGAAGTGCCCCCGGAACTACCCCCGACTCTGCCGCCTCCGACGCATCCAACTCTTCCTCCGCCATCCGCATGCCCGACGGCGAAATCGCCTACTGCCGCAAACTCGACTCCTACGCCCTCTTGTCCCCCTCCCAGGAGCTGGTTGACAAATACCAGCCCGGGCCCGACTCCTCCGCCGTCTTCGCCCGCCGCTTAGGCGCCTTGGCTACCCAATATTCCCACCAGGCCGACCTCCAAATCTTCCTGAACCTCGAACGCCTTGGCCCCCAGGCCATCGCCATGATCGACAACCAGATCGCCTCCGATCCTTCCCTCGCCAACCCGACCAGCATGAATCAGGTCCAGGCACGTTTTGGCATCATGGTCATCAAGACCATCCTCCGCGACGCCAGCGCCGCCTCCATCAACCTCCACCTCTCGGACACCGGCATCGGCCTGACCTTCTGCTCGCAGCTTAAGCCCAACTCCCCCTTGGCCAAGCGCCTGACCACCGGCTCATCCGCTTCCTCTTACTTCCGCTATCTCCCCCAGGGCGATTACCTCCTGGCTTCCGCCTACTCCCTTAAAGGCATTGATTTCCGTGGCCTGCTCGACGACCTTTCCCAAGACTCCCTGGAAAACAACGCCTCCTGGTTCGCCCAGGCCATGCAGATCACCCTCCCCCTTATCGAACAAGCCAAGGGCGGCGCCGTCGTCGCCACCCTCTCGCCCGTCGCCATGGCCAATCCCTCCAATCCCCTCGTCAGCTTGAGCGTCACCGAATCCCTCGACGGCCAGGCCTACCACAAAGCCTGGGGCGAAGTCCTCCAGAAAATGCAAACCCTGGAAATTCCCCTCGATCCCATCCCCACTTCCTCACCTTCCTCCCCCGCCCCCACCCCCGCCACCCAACCGATCCTCCACGTCAAAGCTGTCATCAAGCCCAACGCCCTCCAGGTCGCCGGCCGATCCGTCGACCATTTCATCATCTCCCCCCTCCTGCCCGAAAACTACACTCCCTCCCGCCAAAACCTCTCCGCCTTCACCGCCCAGGAAGGCTACATGGCCGTCGTCGGCAACTACATCCTCACCACCAACGTCCCCGACCCCATCCTCCTCCGCCGCGGTCTGGACAATCACCAGACCGGGCCCGGCCTGGCCGCCGACGCACCCATCCAGGCCGTGCGCAAACTCGCCGTCGCCCCCAACGCCTCCGCCGAGGCCTACCTCAACCTCCGTGGCCTGGAAAACATCCTCAAAATGTTCCTGACCATGTTCGGCATCACCGATCTGTCCTTCCCCGCCGACCTGCCCCCCATCGCCATGTCCCTGGAACTTAAAGACAGCGCCATCGCCCAACGCATCTTCGTCCCCATCCAACTCCTGGACTTCGCCGGCCAGACCGTCCAGAAATTCCATGACAACCAGCAGAAAATGATCCAACAACGCCAAATGCAACAATCCCGCCCCACCCCCGGAACCCCCGGAAGTCCCGGAAACCCCGGAAGCGCCCCCGCAAACAAATGATGGATGTCCAACACGCCCAACTCATCATCCAACCAACCATCCTCCCATCGAACCACGCCCATCATAAAGCCCAGGGAAGAAATCCCTGGGCACAATCACCCCATCCCCCCAACCCGCGCCTCCAACCCACGCCTCCAACCCACGCCTCCAACCCGGGCCTCCAAGCCGGGCCCTTCAGGCCCGGATCTCCTCCTCCTCCCCCCCGTGCGAAACTTGTGAAACTAATACACCATCACGCCTACCATCAATCGTCATGACCATCGGCCGCTTTGCCACCGTAGGACTTCTCGTTTATCTCTTAGCTGTCCTAGGCGCCTACTTCGCCTCCGCTTCCTCCCCTCCTGATTCCCAACTCCCAACTCCTAACTCCTCATCCTTCGATCCCGCTCGCCCTCTCCTGGGCTTCGCCCTCAACTTCCACCACACTTCCGACCTGCCCGCCTACCTCAAAGCCATCGATCAGATCGCCGACATGGGCTTTGATTCCGTCGAAATCCTCACCCCCGCCTTTCAGGAAAACGGCGCCGCTGAATCCATCGCCGTCGTCGTCGCCCCCGGCAAATCCCCCAGCCGCGCCGACCTGGTCGCCCTCTTAACCCACGCCAAAAAACGCGGCCTGCGCACCTTGCTGATGCCCATCGTCCTGCTCTCCAATCCCCGCGGCAATGAATGGCGCGGCAAGATCAGCCCCGAGGACTGGTCCGCCTGGTGGCGCAGCTATCGCCAATATCTGGACTACGCCGCCGCCGTCGCCAACGAAGCCGACGTCGACGCCCTGGCTGTCGGCTCGGAGCTGATCAGTACCGAAGCCCAGACGCAAAATTGGGTCGACTTGATCCAGCACCTCCGCCGCCGCTTTCCGCGCCTGCTCTTTTACTCGACCAATTGGGACCACTACGAAAAACCACAATTCTGGTCCCACCTGGACGCCATCGGCATCAACGGCTACTGGGACATCGCCACCCTCACCGCCGCCGACAACCCCGACCCCGCCCTCTTGACCGCCCGCTGGGCTCAGATCCGCCAGCAGATCGTCGACTTCGCCGCCGCGCAAGGCCGACCCATCCTCCTGACCGAGGTCGGCTACCCCAGCCTCCCTTGGGCGCTCTCCGCCCCCTGGAATTACATCGCCGACTCCCACGACCCCGCCGACCATCAAGCCCAAGCCCTGGGCTATCAAGCCTTCCTCTCCGCCTTCGACAACCTCCTGTCCCCCGCCCCCACCACTGCCCCCGCTTCAGTCTCCGCCCTCGGCTCCGCCGGAGGGTCAAACGTCAACGACCCGTCCACCCCCGCCGCCTTCGCCGGCGTCATGTTCTACGCCTGGGACCCCTACCACTCCGGCGGCGACGACGACAAAGGCTACGGCGTCCTGGGCAAACCCGCCGCCCAACTCCTCTCTACCTGGCTCTCCAACCGCCCCTCCCCCAAGTAACCCCCCCCGCCCCCGCCGCGGAACCTCCCCGCTCCCCCCGACATCTCCCCCATTCCCCAGGTATCACAAGCCCAGGCATTGCATGCCTGGGTGTCTTACTTGTCTTGCCTGCCTTTGTGTTCCCTCCTTCCCCCTAAAGCCCAGGG
>JADZCD010000026.1 GCA_020851735.1 Phycisphaeraceae bacterium | reverse complement strand
GCGTACGCCACCAGCAGCACCTTCCTTGGCGATTTGCTGGTCGTGCTCATGGACCCTGGTATATCATCCTCCCACCGCTCGCGCCAGCGAACAGGCGCCGAACAAAGAGATGTTTTCTACAGAGCCAGTCCACTTTATTTTTAGTCCAATGCCTTGGATTCTCTAGCCAATCAAAATGAACCTTAGATTTGGGAATCCATTGGTACAACCAATTCAGATCAAGTGAATATGGGTATTGAGAACGGAGTCTCCACTTGTTAAATGCCTCGACCAGGTGCTTGTCTGTCTGTCTTTTATCCCAATGGTTGATTTTGGCGATATGCCGCTTCACCTTTTCTCCCAAGCCGAGTTGATCAGCACGCCCAAAATGAAAAGACAGATGACAATTGTGGCAAAGCGGAATCAGATCAACTAATCTCTGTATACGATGCTTATCGTCGTATTGCCATTTTTCGTGTAGTTCAAGTCTATCCTCTTGTGCGCCACAAATACGACATTCAATTGGAGTTTTCTCGTTAGGCGTGGGTAAACTCATTTCCCACGCAAAGAAACAAGGGGGCAAATCACGCGTAGCACCAAAACTCCATCGTAGCGCATCCCAGGTATTATCCGCTACTAATGCTCGGATATTAATTCTCCACATTGAAGCGGGAACAAGTTCAAGGGTCAATGATTTTCGGCGTTGTTTTCTTGGCATACGCGGTATACGCTGTACCAGACCGAGTGGCTAAGGGCTAAAGCCCAATCATACTGTGGCCCTTGCCTCACAGCAGTTCCTCCAGTATCCCGGCTGCGGAGCGGACTAATTGGGGGCAGATCGCCTGGAACACCCCGGACGCGCGGGCGGAGGCTTTGCCGTCGGGGGTGGAAATGTCGTGGCCCAATAGCTCGCGGCAGCAAAGCGAGCGGTTCTGCTGGCAAAACCGCTGGGCGAACTGCTGCACCCGTTGGGCGGAGGGTTCGGCGGTGGCGCGATCGCGGCGGGGGTGTTTTAGGCCAATGACCATGATGGCGCCGGTGACGGCGCCGCAGGTCATCGCCATGTTGCCCATGCCGCCGCCAAAACCGCTGCCCACGCGCATGGCGTCGTCCCGGCTTAATCCGTGTTCGGCGGCGTAGGCCAGCAGCACGGCCTGGCAGCAGTTAAGGCCCGACTTGAAAATGGCCTCGGCGTCGTCGGCGTGGGACATGGCGTAGATCCTTAGGCTGATCCCCAGCTGAAACATGCGTAAGGGTACCACGGTCTTAATCAGGCGACAGAGCTCCGCACGCGGCTGCGCCCGAGGGGGATGACGCTCGGGGCAGGCGACGTTCCAGCCTCGCACTTCTGCAATACGCTTAATGGCCGGCCCCGCATTTCCATGCGGGGCTGTGATTAAGCCCCGATTCAACCACTCCCTTACGGTCGTGGCTCGTTGAACCTTATAATTCCCAACTCCTAATTCCTAACTCCTATCTCCCAATCACTAACTCCTGTCTCCTCATCCTCCTCCCCATTCGTGGGCTGGCGTGGTAGGATTTAAATCTCTGTCGCTAGAAGCGGGAAACGGGCCATGAGCACGAGTACGGTAAATATTGCTGACGTAAAAGGTTACTGCGCCAAGCTGGCTGATGCGGCTTTGGCGGCCAGTCGGAATTTGGCCTCCGCGGGCGGGGCGCAGAGGGCGGCGGCGCTGTTGGCGGCGGCGGAAAGTCTGGAGAGGCACACCAAGGCCATCGTGGACGCCAACGCCAAGGACCTGAAAGCGGGGCAGGAGGCGGGGCTTTCGGCGGCGATGCTGGATCGGCTCAAGCTCGATGAAAAGCGCGTGGCGGCGATGGCGGAATCGGTCCGGCAGATTGCCGGGCAGGTGGACCCGGTGGGGCAAGTCATCGAAGGCCAGGTGCTCGGCAGCGGCGTGCAGTTAAGCAAGGTGCGCGTCCCCATCGGCGTGGTGCTGATCATCTATGAAAGTCGGCCGAACGTGACGTCCGACGCGGCAGCGCTGTGCGTCAAGAGCGGCAACGCGGTGATCCTGCGCGGCGGGAAAGAAGCGCTGCACTCGAATGCGGCGATTGCCGCGGCGATGAGCGAAGGGCTGTCGGCGGCTGGGCTGGACGCGGGGGCGGTGCAGCTGGTGGGCACGACGGATCGGGCGGCGGTGAGCGAACTTTTAAAGATGGACGGCAAGATCGACCTGTGCATTCCCCGCGGCGGCGAATCGCTGATCCGGGCGGTGGTTGAGCAGGCGCGGATTCCGGTGATCAAGCACTACACGGGCAACTGCCACGTGTACGTGGACCAGGCGTGCGACGCGGAGATGGCCGTCAAAATCTGCGTGAACGCCAAAACGCAGCGGCCCGGGGTGTGCAACGCGGCTGAGACGATTCTGTTTCACGCGGAAGCGGTCAAGAACGGCTTAGCCAAGCGGATTTGCCAGGCGCTTTTGGATAAGGGCGTGGAGATTCGCGGGTGCGAAAAGGTGCGGGCCCTGTGTCCGGCGGCCAAGGCGGCCACGGAAGAGGATTGGGGCAAGGAATACCTGGAATTGATCGTGGCGGCCAAGGTGGTCGGCAGCTTGCAGGAAGCCATCGCGCACATTAATCGTTACGGGTCGCGGCACACGGACGCGATTGTGACCGAGCGCGTGGACGCGGCGGAGACGTTTATCCAGCAGGTGGACAGCGCCAATGTGTTTGTGAACTGCTCGACGCGGCTGAGCGACGGCGGGGTGTACGGGCTGGGCGCGGAGATCGGCATCAGCACGGACAAATTGCACGCCCGCGGGCCGATGGGCGCCGCGGACCTGACCACCTACAAGTGGGTGGGCAGGGGTCATGGGCAATTGCGGAGCTAAGAGTTTCCAACAAAATGAACCGCCAAGTCGCCAAGATCGCCAAGATCAGGCCAGCCCAACCTTTCCAGGTGGGGCAACCCCCGGAAGTGTCCCACGAAACTATTTTATCTTTCTCCTAACTCCTAATTCCTAACTCCCTATTCTTCTTGGCATCGCGGCGGTTAACTGTTAGACATCTAAGCCACGAGAGTGCTTCCATTCATGACGACTTCCAACGGCATTGAGTTAGTGTGCCTGGATTTGGGGCGAGTGCTGATCCGCATCTGTGACGGGTGGGAACAGGCGTGTGCCTTGGCGGGAGTGACGCTGCCGGCAAGCGTGGGCGAGAAAACGATCGCGGGCAAGCTGCAGCAACTGGCGGCTGAGCATGAAATCGGGCGCGTCAGTGACGAGGTTTTCTTTCAGAGCACGGCTGCCTTGACGGGGTTGACGGCCAATCAGGTTAAGGCGATTTCCAACGCCTGGCTGATGGGGGCTTACGCGGGGACGGCGGAGTTGGTGGAGCGGTTGGCGGGCGCGGGCAGGACGAGCGCGTGTCTATCGAACACCAACGCCAATCACTGGCGGATGATGATGGCCAAGGGCGGGCCCAACGCTTTAGGGCTGGGCAAGCTGACGTATCGGTTCGCCAGCCACTTGTGCGGGTTGGCTAAGCCGGACGGGAGCATTTATGAATATGTGGAAAAGGCGGCCAAGGTGAAGCCGGGGGCGATTCTCTTTTTTGACGATCACCTGCCGAACATCCAGGCGGCCCAGCGGCGGGGGTGGCAGGCGATCCACGTTCAGCCGCACGACGACCCGCCCCGGCAGGTGATGGCGTGCCTGCAAGAGCGGGGAATTTTCTAATAACCGTTAACAAAATTAACCGCCAAGTCGCCAAGAGCGTCAAGAAAGCAGTCCAGGTGAATATTTTTGGCCAGCAAACCATTGCTTCGTGACTTTGCGTAACCTGGCGTCCTTGGCGTCATGGCGGTTAATCGTTTCTTTCGGCTCTTATTAAATTAAGCCTCACCCGGTAGCCGGATAGGGTGGGCGGCTGGAGAAGAAGGGCGATGCGCCTTATCATCGCGCCTTGTAGACCACGCCTGGCAGTGAAGGGGGCCCCATGAGCAGTGTGATGAGTGACCAATCCACTAGAGCGCTTTCGCCCAGCCAAGTGCATCGGGTGGAAGTCTGGCCCAAGCCCGGCCAGCCCGACCCGGTGGGGGAAGCGGTGCGGGCGGAGGCCCGGCAGACGTTCCCGAGCTTAACGCAGGTTCGCTCGGCACGGGTGTATCTGATTGAGGCGGAATTGTCGGGCGATCTATTGCGGCACATCGCTGAGGAATTGCTGGCTGATCCTGTCAATCAGGAAGCGGTGATCGGCACGCGGCCGGGGGCAGGGGAGGGAAGCCTACACCCTCACCCTGGCCTCTCCCTCAGAGAGGGAGAGGAGATGAAGCCGGGGGCACTTCCGGGGGGGGCGACTGTTGAGGTGCACTATCAGCCGGGGGTGATGGACCCGGTGGCACAATCGACGGAGGCGGCGATCGCGGAAATGATGGCGGGCACTTCCGGGGGCGGGGGCGGGGGCCGGAGCGGGGAGAGTGTTAGTGTGCGGACGGGCTTTCGGTACGACTTTTTCGGGGCGGGGCTGGATGGTCAGGCCTTGGGGCGATTTGCGGAAAAGGCGCTGGCGAATCCGGTGATACAGGACATTCACCTTCAGCCACTGACGCCGGGGCAGTTTCCGCACACGAAGGAATATCAGGCTCACTTGACGCACGTGGCCATCCGCGACTTGGACGACGACGGGTTGGCCAAGCTTTCGCGGCAGGGGCATTTGTTCTTGTCGCTGGAGGAAATGCGGGCGGTGCGCGATTATTTCCGGGCCAGCGGGCGGGAGCCGACGGATATCGAGCTCGAGACACTGGCGCAGACCTGGAGCGAGCACTGCGTCCACAAGACGCTCAAGTCCACGATTCAATATCGCCAGCCGCAGGACCAGGCGGGCGCGGGTCATACGCCCGGGCCCGGCGACTGGGCGGGGCGGCCGGGACACACGCTCAACGAGGACGGGTCGATCACGATCGACAATCTGCTTAAGTCCACCATCGCGGCAGCCACGTTTCGTTTGATGGAAAACGATTCCTTCCGGGACTGGTGCATCAGCGTGTTCAAGGACAACGCGGGGATCGTGAAATTCGACGACGAAGACGGCGTGTGCATCAAAGTGGAGACGCACAACCACCCCAGCGCGATTGAGCCATACGGCGGGGCGGCCACGGGCATCGGCGGGTGCATCCGCGACGTGTTGGGCACGGGTCTGGCGGCCCGGCCGATTGCTAATACGGACGTGTTCTGCGTGGCCATGCCGGACAGCGGGGAGCCGCCCAAGGGCGTGATTCACCCCAAGCGCATTCTGCGGCAGGTGGTGGCGGGGATCCGCGACTACGGCAATCGCAAGGGCATACCGACGGTCAACGGGGCGGTGTGGTTTGATGAAAATTACCTGGGCAATCCGCTGGTGTTCGCCGGTTGCGTGGGGTTGATTCCGCTGGACAAGTGCTTCGGCAAGGCGGAGCCGGGCGACCGGATCATCGCCCTAGGCGGGGCGACGGGGCGCGACGGCATTCACGGGGCGACGTTCTCCAGCGCGGAATTGACGGACAGTCACGCAGACGAGTTCGCCCACGCGGTGCAGATCGGCAACGCCATCACGCAGAAGAAGGTGCTGGACGTGATCCTGCAGGCCCGCGACCCCCGGAAGCTGGACAGCGAAAATTCCCAGACTACCCAAGGAGAGGACCATGCGGCCGGCCGGCCGCTGTTTACCGCGATCACCGATTGCGGAGCGGGGGGATTTTCCAGTGCCGTGGGCGAAATGGGCAAGGACATCGGCGCCAAGGTGACGCTGGAGACGGCGCCGCTGAAATACGCGGGGCTTTCCTACACGGAAATCTGGATCAGCGAAGCGCAGGAGCGGATGATCCTGGCGGTGCCGCCGGGGAACGTGGAAAAACTGCGGGAATTGTGTGCCGCGGAAGACGTGGCGATGTGCGACTTAGGCCAGTTCGGCTGGCAGGCTGACGGCTCGGCTATGAGCTCGCCGTCGAACGGCTCGGGCGCGGGCGACCCGATGCTGGTTTTGACGTATCGGGGGCTGGAGGTGGGCCAGCTGTCGATGCATTTCTTGCACGAGGGTTTGCCGAGCCCCACGCGGCAAGCGCAGTGGACCAGGAAGTCGCCGCCGGTTTCCCCCCCACTGTCGCCCGGTCGTACTCCGCGGCGGGCCGCCAAGGACATGGGCGAGGCGCTGTATGCGCTCTTGGGGCATCCGAACATTGCCAGCAAACACTGGATTATCCGGCAATACGATCACGAAGTGCAGGGCGGCTCGGTGATCAAGCCGCTGACGGGCCCGGGGCAGGACGGACCCAGCGACGGCGCGGTGTTGCGGCCGAAATTGAATTCAGCGCGCGGGATCGCCCTCGCCAGCGGCATGGCGCCTAACTTAAGCGAGATCGCCACGACGCGGGGCTTGGCCAGCGACGGGGATTCGTATTGGATGGCCCTGGCGGCGATTGACGAAGCGGTGCGAAACTTGATCTGCTTAGGCGCCGACCCGCGTCAGATCGCCATTCTTGACAACTTCTGCTGGCCCAGCTGCCAGGACGCGGAGATTTTAGGTTCGCTGGTGCGGGCGTCGGAAGGATGCTACGACGGGGCCTTAACCTACGGCGTGCCGTTCGTGTCGGGCAAGGATTCGCTCAATAACCAGTTCACCACCGAGGACGGGCAGGTGATCGCGATTCCCGCGACGCTCCTGATCACGGGGCTGGGCATCGTGCCGGACGTGACCAAGGCGCGGTCGATGGACGCCAAGGCGGCGGGGAATCTGTTGCTCTTGGTGGGGCAGACATCGTCGCGCATGGGCGGGTCGCATTACGTAATGACGCTGGACGGCCCACAGATCGACCGGCGGATTCCGCGGGTGGATTTATCGTCCGCGCCGCGGGCGGGGGCGGCGGTGGCGGCGTTGATTGAGCGCGGTCTGTTGGCGTCGGCGCACGATTGTGCCGACGGCGGGCTGCTGGTGGCGGCGGTGGAAATGGCATTTGCCGGCCGTTTGGGCTTGGAGCTGGCGCTGGATCAGGTGCCGGCGTCGTCCACGCTGACGGAGACAGCCCTGGCGTTTTCCGAAACGCCCGGAAGGTATCTGGTGGAAGTTGAGCCGGCGCACCTGGACGCGGCGGTGCGGCTGTTGCGGCAGGCGCACGTGCCATTCGCGCAGGTGGGGCGATTTAGCGACAGCGGGCAAGTCAAAGTGCGCAGCCAGCGGTTGGGGCAATTGGTGGATGAGTCGATCGAGGCGCTAAGGCAGGCGTGGCTGAAGCCCTTGGATTGGTAAGCGCGGTAAGCGCGGTGGGAAGAGAGATTTCCCCCCCCCCCACGGCAACTTTGGCCTACTTCTTTTCCAGCAGTCGTTCGACGAAGTGGATGTCCACGTCGCCCTTGATGAAGCTGCCGTTGCGCATGAGGTCCATGTGCAGCGGGATGGTGGTTTTGATAGGGCTTAGCTGCAATTCGCCCAAGGCGCGGGACATGGTGGCGATGGCTTCTTGGCGCGTGGGCTGGTGAACGATGAGCTTGGCGATCATCGAATCGTAATTCGGCGGCACGCGGTAACCGGTGTAGCAGTGGGTGTCGATGCGCACGCCGGGCCCGCCGGGCAGTTGGAGTTGTTCGATCAGGCCGGGACAGGGGGCGAACCCGCGCTGGGGATCCTCGGCGTTGATGCGGGCTTCCAGGGCGTGGCCGTTTTGGCGGATCTGACTTTGGGTAAAGCCGAGTTTGCCGCCGGCAGCCACGCGAATCTGGGCCTTGACCAGGTCAATGCCGGTGACGGCCTCGGTGACGGGGTGTTCGACCTGCAGGCGGGTGTTGACCTCCAGGAGATAAAAATCGCCGTGTTTATCCATGAGGAATTCGACGGTGCCGGCCGAGAAATACCCCGCGGCCTTGGCCAGGCGCACGGCTGACTTGCAGACTTCCTGGCGGGCATCGTCGTCGATGACCGGGCAGGGCGATTCCTCGATGAGTTTCTGGTGGCGGCGCTGCATGGAGCAATCGCGCTCAAAGAGGTGCACCACGTTGCCGTGCTGGTCGCCTAGGATTTGCACTTCAATGTGGCGGGCGTGCTCCAAGTATTTTTCGATGTAGACGGTGGGATTGCCGAAGGCGGCCTCGGCCTCGGCCATGGCGCTGCGGATGCCCGAGCGCAGGCTGATGTCGTTGTGGGCTAAGCGCATGCCCCGGCCCCCGCCGCCGGCCGAGGCTTTGATGATCACCGGATAGCCGATCTGACGGGCGACTTTGAGGGCTTGTTCCTCGCCCTCCACGGCGCCTTTGGAGCCGGGGAAGGTGGGCACTTTGTGTTTGATGGCCAGTTGCTTGCACTGGACTTTGTCGCCAAGGAGCTTCATAGCCTCGGCGCTGGGGCCGATGAATTCGATCCGGCAGGAGCGGCAGACCTCGGCAAAGTGAGCGTTCTCCGCCAGGAAGCCGTAGCCGGGGTGGATGGCGTCGACGTTGGCGACCTCGGCAGCGCTGATGATACGCGGACTGTTGAGGTAACTTTCCCCGGCCGGGGGCGGGCCGATGCAGATGGCCTGGTCAGCGAGCTTGACGTGCCCGCTGTCGCGATCAGCGGTGGAATAGACCGCTACCGTCTGGATGCCCAGCTCCCGGGCAGCCCGGATGATGCGGACAGCGATTTCCCCACGATTGGCAATCAGAATGCGGCTGAACACGGTAGTGGAGGTTCCTTAAGGTCGAGAGTGCGGAGTTTTATCCGCCCAGCGTTATCCGGAGGCCAGATTTTTTGCAGGGCGGTTGGGGATCAGGTCAAAGGGAGTCAGGGCTTGATCAGGAATAAGGGCTGGCCGAACTCCACCGCTTGGCCGTTCTGGACAAGGACCTGGGTAATGACGCCGGCGGCTTCGGCTTTGATTTCGTTAAAGACCTTCATGGCTTCCAACACGCAGACGACGGTCTCCTGATCCACGCGGCTGCCGATTTTGACGAACGGCTCGGTATCGGGACTGGAGGCGGCGTAGAAGGTGCCGACCATGGGGCTCTTGATGGGCACTAAGCTCGGGTCGGCGGAGGCGGGCGCCCCCCCGGCGGAACCGGGAGCTGCAGCCACGGCAACGGGGGCGGCGGCGGGAACAACGGCCGGCATAGCGACGGCGGGCAATGCGGACAGGGAAGGAGCAACGATGGTCGCCCCGCGCTCGGAGCAGCCGCGGCAAAGCTTGACCTTTTCGCCCTCGCCCTCCAAATCCACCTCGGTGAGGTTGTTGTCCACCATCAGCTTGATCAGCGAACGCAACGTTTTCAGATCGATCATCGCAAGCCCTTTGAGACAATAGTGCGTCGTTAAAAAATACTCAGCCGCGGACTTTACTCACCACAGAGATCACGGAGGGCACGGAGCGAATTCCTGAAACCTATTCTTCTTGACCACTTGTCTTACTTTGCTGTGCTCTCCGTGTAAGCCGTGGTCAGGCGGTGCATCGGCCTGGCCTGAGAACGAAAAAAACAGTGTTTTCTCCGCAGATACCTTGGAGCCTAAATGATCGCGCTTTTAAGGTCCTTGGGCAAATGGCCCAGCACCTGGCCGCCGCGGCGTGTCACGACCACATCGTCTTCTATGCGCACGCCGCCGACCCCCGGAAGGTAGATGCCCGGTTCCACGGTGACGACCTGGCCGGGCTGCAATTCGCCCTGGGCGCGGCTGGAGAGGTTGGGTTGCTCGTGGATGTCCAGGCCGATGCCGTGGCCCAAGCCGTGGCCGAAGTGGTCGCCGTAGCCGGCTTTTTTGATGACGTTGCGGGCGGCGGCGTCGACGTCGGCTAATTTTTTACCCGGCGCCACGGCGGCGATGCCGGCCAACTGGGCTTCGAGCACGATGGCGTAAATCTCGCGGATCTTCGCGGGCATGCGGCCCAAGGCGACCACGCGTGTCAGGTCCGAGCAATAGCCCTGCACCCGCGCGCCCCAGTCAAAGAGGATGATGCCGCCCCGGCGGATTTTGGCGGGCCCGGGGATGGCGTGGGGCAAGCTGCTGTTGGCGCCGGCCGCGACGATGGAGGGAAACGACGGGCCGTCGGCGCCGAGCAAGCGCATCTGGTATTCCAGTTGCGCGGCGATCTGATACTCGGTTTGCCCGGGGCGAAGCGATTTTAGGACGGACTGGAACGCCTGGACTTGGATGGCGTGGGCTTTTTGGATGCAGGCCAATTCGCCTTGATCCTTGATGGCCCGCTGGCGAATCAGGCCGTCGTCGATTTCGATGATCGACTTTCCGCCGACGTGACTGGCCAGCCGGCTGCGCTCGGCCAGCGTCAGGTAGTCAGCCTGCACGGCCAGGCGGGTAAAGCGCAATTTTTTGCGCAGCTTGCCCAACGCCTCGGCCAGCGATTTTTCGCGCATCAGGGCTTTGACCTGCGGAGCTTCCTGCTGGATTTGCTCTTCAAAGCGCGAGTCGCTGAGGACATGGACCGTGGCGGAACCGGCTTGCACCAGGGCCCAGGAGTCGTCGCCGACAAAGCCGGTGAGGTAGCGGATGTCGCGTGGATTGCTGATCAGCAGGGCGGAGGCCTTCCACTTCCGCAGGCGGCGGCGCAGCTCGGACAGGCGAGGGCGAAACACGGCGGAAGATCGGACGTTTTTTCGACGCGCGCTGGAGCGGACCGGGGTCATGAAAGCCTCATGGGGGAGCAAAAAGTTGGTTTAACGGAGAATTGGGGCGAAAGATGAACTGGCGAATTTAAGGCGGGGTATGGGGTAGAGGGTAGAGGGTAGGAAGTCAGGCTAGGCCATGGTATTTGTGACTGCTCCATTCAGAGACGAACCCCGACAAGCGTCGATTCGATGCCAAGCATGCCTCTTCCCCTACTCCCAATTCCTAACTCCTAATTCCTGACTCCACCTGCTCAATGCCCGTAGACCTTGGCGGGATCGAAGACTTTTTCTTCCACGAATTTCATGGGCCCGGAAGCTTCGGTGGCGCGATAGAAGCAGGTTTGATAGCCGGCATGGCAGGCTGGGCCGTGGGCCTTGCAGCGCAGGAGAACCACGTCCTGATCGCAATCCACGCGGGCTTCGAGCACTTCCATCACGTGGCCGGAGGATTCGCCCTTGATCCACATCTTGTTGCGGCTGCGGGAATAGAAGGTGGCTTTGCGGATTTCCAGGGTCTGCTTTAAGGCAGCCTCATTCATCCAGGCCATCATGAGCACCTGTCCGGTGGCGGCGTCCTGCACAATGGCGGGGACCAGGCCATGCTCGTCGAACTTGATGTCCAGCTTCAATCCGGTTTCCCTGTCCTGACCGGCCATAAGCATTCTCCGCAGCCGGGAATTCGGCAGGGGGATTATACCTGCCGGGTCGGGCTCGTTCGCCTGTGCCCGGCGGTGAACCTATACTGGCCGGGCACGCTCTGATTTATCAAGGGAGATGTCGCCATGGCGGAAAATCAGCCCCCCCAAATCCACATCGACTCGGACTGGAAAGCCCAAGCCCAGGCTGAGAAGCAGAAGCTGGCGGAAAAGGCCAAGAACGCGCCGGGCGCCGGTGCGGCTGGGAGAGCTGGGGGTTCAGCCACGGGACCGGGCGGCGTACCGCCGGCGAACTTTGAGATGCTCGTAAGCACCCTGGCGACCCAGGCCCTGCTGGCTTTGGGCGCCATCCCCGACCCGCGCTCCGGGCAGCGTTTCCACAGCCCCGAACTGGCCCGCCACCACATCGACATGCTCAGCGTGATCGAACAGAAGACCAAAGGCAACCTCAGCGAAGAGGAAGAAAACATGCTGGTCGGCACGCTGTATGAGCTGCGGCAGCGCTACATCCAGGTGGCCACCGCCAGCCGGGGGTAAGTGCCGGGCGGAAGGTTTGAGCCACGCTGGGTGGCGGGGGCATGGGCCCGAATCGATCGCAGCGCGGACGACTTTGCTCCGTGCGAGGATTCTGCGTCTAGACTTTTATTTGTGATTCGCCGCCAGACCCTTGCGGGGGCCACGGCACGACGTCAGGGTTTGATAAATTCCCAACGATCCATTGCCCCCAGAGCGTCCTTCTCAAAGCACATCGTTCTCTTTTTTGTCAGAAGTGCGCAACGCCAAGAGACTAAACGCCGGTGGAGGGCAGTTGAAAACGTTCAGGAGTTGACTATCGTTTGTCTTCATCGTCCAGCCGCACGGGGATGGGAGTCGGCCGGCAGGTAGATTGATCGCCCCCCGGAAAGCTTAACGGCTGCTAATTTGATTTGCAGCACGCCCTGGAAAGGACAAATCTCGTGTCCGCTGATGCCAGCCCCAACGCCCAAGCTCCTCAACCGTCGCTCTTAGCTCAAAATCACTTTCTGCTCCGCCGACTGCATTCGCTGTCGGGCATTGTGCCCATCGGCGTGTTCCTGATCTTCCACCTTTTTACGAATTTTCAGATGCTGGTGGGCAACTTCCAGCACGAGGTGGAATTCATCCACAACATGCCGGCCCTGATTTACATCGAAATCCTCGGGCTGTGGCTGCCGATCGGCTTTCACGCGGTGCTGGGCATCGCCTACACGCTGGGGAGCAATCCGAATTCCATCCAGTATCCCTACATGGATAACTGGCGGTACACCCTGCAGCGCGTGACGGGCATTTTGGCGTTTCTGTTCATCTTCGTGCACGGGGCCAAGCTGCGCTGGGGATTCACCTTCGGCGGGTACCTGGACACCCCTTTCTACCTGCACGGCCCGCACGGCGAACCGCTGGCCACGGCCAGCACGGCCATCGCTCTGCAGCACGCGTTCCCGTGGGTGCTGGTGGGCTACGTGGTGGGTGTTTACGCCTGCGTGTATCACTGGGCCAACGGCCTGTGGACGGCGGCGATCTCCTGGGGTTTGACCTTGAGCGTGGCGGCCCAGCGGCGCTGGGGCGTGTTCTGCGTGGGGCTGGGGTTGGCGCTGGCGGTGTTCAGTGCCGGCGCGATTTATAAGGCGGCCACATATCCCGTGGCTGATCAGCAGAGGGAGATGATCCGGCTGATGGAAGCGGGCAGGACTTTGCCCGCGGCCCCCCATGATAAAGTGCTGGAACTGCCCCTGCCGGCGGAAGAAGCGCACGAAGCAGCTCCCTGACCTGCGCCGGCTGACGTTTTCCTCCCCCCATCGTTCAACGGCTTGTCTAACTCACCACCTTACGATTTCCCAAGCCCAAGGTAAGCGAACATGGCTTCAAGCAAACCTCGCATCATCATCGTCGGCGGCGGCCTGGCCGGGCTGGCTGGCGCCATCAAGATCGCCGAATCAGGTCTGGACGTGGACCTGTTCTCCATGGTGCCCGTCAAGCGCTCCCACTCGGTGTGCGCGCAGGGCGGCATCAACGCCTGCAACAAGGTCGCTCGCCAGCAGGGCTACTCGGAATGGATGCACTTTGACGAGACGGTCTACGGCGGGGACTTCCTTAACCACCAGCCGCCGGTCTACGACATGGCCAACATGGCGCCGAAGATCATCGACCTGCTGGACCGCATGGGCGTGCCGTTCAACCGCACCTCCGAAGGCGAGCGAGATCTGCGTCTTTTCGGTGGCTCGCTGTTTAAGCGCACGCACTTTGCCGGCGCCACCACGGGCCAGCAGTTGATGTACGCCCTGGATGAACAGGCCCGCCGCTGGGAAGTGCAGGGCAAGGTGACTAAGTACGAATTCTGGGAATTTCTCTGGCCGGTGGTCGATGAGCAGGGCGCCTGCCGGGGCATCATCGCCCAGGACATGCGGACCATGCAGATCCGGGCCTTCCGCGGCGACGCGGTGATCATGGCCACCGGTGGCAACGGGTTAATCTTCGGCAAGAGCACCAACAGCGTGATCTGCACCGGCGGCGCGGCTGCCCGCTGCTATCAGGCCGGGGCGTGGCTGGGCAATCCGGAATTCATCCAAGTCCATCCGACGGCGATTCCGGGCGAGGACAAATGTCGGCTCATGAGCGAATCAGCCCGCGGGGAAGGCGGACGCGTGTGGGTGCCCCGCAAGAAGGGCGACACCCGCCCGCCGGGCCAGATTCCCGAGGCCGAACGCTGGTACTTCCTGGAGGAAAAATATCCCAAATACGGCAATCTGGTGCCGCGCGACATTGCGACGCGGGAGATTTTCTTTGCCTGCCGCGACGGCCTGGGCATCGGCGGCGGACGCATGGTTTACTTGGACTGCACCCACCTGCCCGACGCCACCAAGCACAAGCTGGCGGGTATTTTCGAGATTTACGAAAAGTTCACCGGCGACGATCCGTGCCACGTGGCCATGAAGATCTTCCCGGCCGTGCACTACACCATGGGCGGGCTGTACACCAGCTTTGAGCCTAAGCCCGACTTTAAGGGCATGGTGCCCGGACACCCCAAGAACATGATGACCAACGTGCCAGGGCTTTACGCCTTCGGCGAGGTCAACTACCAGTATCACGGCGGCAACCGCTTAGGCGCCAACGCCCTGCTCTCGTGCATTTTCGACGGCCTGTTCTGCGGTCCCAGCGCGGTGCAATACGTGCAGGACCAGAAGTCGCCCGCGGCGGACCTGCCTGAAAGCCTCTACCAGAAGTTCGCCCAGCAGGAAGAAACCAAGGCCCGCAAGCTCATTGAGTCCAACGGCACGTTCAACCCTTACACGCTGCACCGGCAGCTGGGCGACGTGATGACCGACTACTGCACGGTGGTGCGCGAAGAAAACGGCCTACGGACCGCGGCGGAGCACGTCGACCGCCTGCGCGACCAGTTCCGGGCACTAAAGCTCTCGGACACGGGCATGTGGACCAATCAGAGCCTGTCCTTCACCCGGGCCCTGGGAGATATGCTTGTCTACGCCCAGGCCATCCTGGCCGGGGCCAGCCTGCGCAAGGAATCCCGCGGCGCCCACTACCGCAGCGATTTTACGGAACGCAACGACGCGCAATTCCTTAAGACCACCGTCGCCAAGTACGATAAGGCCAAGGACAGACCGGTGATCGAGTTTGAAGCGGTGCCGACGCCGCTGATTCAGCCGCGGGCTCGTACGTATGGAAAAGTGGATGCCTAACCCCCCGGAAGTTTCCTCATGGAATGGTTGGCCCCAATTCCCAATTCCTAACACCTAATTCCTAACTCCTCTTAACATTCCCCAGGTGATTGCCCATGACCGCCCCAGCGAACACCAAGAACATTCGATTCAAGATCAAGCGTCAGGATGGGCCCGGCAAGGCTTCGTATTGGCAGACGTTTGACGTGCCTTACAAGCCCAACCTCAACGTGATCTCCTGCCTGCAGTACATCGCGGAGCACCCGGTGACGGTGGCGGGCGAAAAGAGCACGCCGGTGGTCTGGGACTGCAACTGCCTGGAAGAGGTCTGCGGGGCCTGCACCATGGTGATCAACGGCAAGGTGCGCCAGAGCTGCTCAGCCCTGCTTGACGAGCTGCTGAAGGAAACGCCCGGCGGCATGGTCACGCTGGAACCGATGACCAAGTTCCCGGTGGTGCGCGACCTGTGGGTGGATCGTTCCCGCATGTTTAACGCCCTAAAGACCATCCAGGCGTGGGTGCCCATCGACGGCACGCACGACCTGGGCGAAGGGCCCAAGGAATCAGCGGAAAATCAGGACGTCCGCTACTCACTTTCCCGCTGCATGACCTGCGGCTGCTGCCTGGAGGCGTGCCCGCAATTCCTGCTGGGCAACCAGTTCATCGGCGCGCAAGCCATCAGCCAGGCCCGCTACTTCAACCTCCACGGCACGGGCAAGGTGCTGGCTGATCAGCGCCTGGACGCGATGATGGGCCCCGGCGGGATCACCGACTGCGGCAATGCCCAGAACTGCGTGAAGGTTTGCCCAAAGGAAATTCCGCTGACCGAATCCATCGCCGCCATCGGCCGGCAGGCGACGGTGCACGCGGTCAAACGCTTCTTCAACGGCCCCCCCCGAAAGTAGCCCCCGGAAGTGACCTCCCGCTCCGGGGCGTAAATTCACGATCGAGTTACAGGAAAGAAACAACGACCCACGGACAACCAGCCGTGGGTTTTTCTTTGGTGTTTTTCCCATCCTGACAATTAAGACGCCTGGTTCTCAAGCACGTATTCTCTTAATTGCCCCGTCGGCACAGACATCTGATTTTGACATTTTGCGATCTGCTATTTTTCTCTTGGAAAAAGCCGCCGGCCGATCTATAAAGGATAGTAGATAAAGAAGCTGAACCGCTGTTTGGGGGTGCGTCATGCTTTTTGAAGACACACGTCGCACGATTCGCTTCGATTCCGTCCGCCCGCTGATCCGCTATGTGGACACCGAGCAGGCGGTGGTGGAAACTCCGCTGCGTTTGCGCAGCCCGGTAAACCCACCTTTGTCTGTGTCCAGCGGCAGGCACGTTGATCTGCTGCTCCAACTGCACGGGTCCGACGGCTTTGAAGACGAGCAGTGGTTTAAGCTGCCCGTGCCGGGCTGGGAATCTTCCGAGTCCGCCGTCGTGCCGCGGGTCACGATCGTTAAGCCCGACCGCTGGTGGCCGGTGGGTTTGGGCGAGCAGACGCTTTATGAATTAACGCTCAGCCTGTTTGTCAATGACGAGCCCATCGACGTCTGGAGCTCGACGCTGGGCTTAACCTCCGTGCGGCCCGGACAAAAGGGCGACCTGCCCCTTCTGCTCATTAACGGGCAGGAGCACCCGATCATGTCGGTCATCCCCGTGGATCGGGCGGACGAACACCGGATGTTGCCGGTGTCGGCCGACGCGGTGCTGTTGGTCCGCGATCACTACGGCAGCGACCTGCTCTATCACGCGGCCGACCGGGCGGGCATACTCCTGATCCAGTGCGTGCCGATCCACCCGCAGGGCGACCCGGCATCGGAAATGTCCCTGGAAGTCAGCCGGCTGGCGCACCACCCCTGTCTGGCGGGCTGGTACGTGGGGCACTTAGGCAACATCACCCAGGCCATGGCCCACCGCATCCACGACCTGGACCCGACCCACGGCGTGTTCTATTCCATGGGGCCGGGCTTTCGGCAGCCCGCGGCGTAAGAAAAGTCATTCGATACGCAGGAATTCCCAAAAAATGGCCGCAGATGAACGCAGATGAACGCGGTTAAAAAGACCGTCGTCATGAGTCTGTGTCAGCAACGTTCAACGGTGGCCGATTGGATCGGATGCTTGGATCTGCTGCAAAGCGCGATACCATATCGGCAGCGAAAGCGTTTCTTTCGCCCGTGGTCGCTTTTTGGTCAGGGGAACTTCGATGTCCATCCGCTCCGCGTCGCTGGGCTTATTGTTTAGCGTGGTGTCGCTCTTGGCTTGCCAATCGGCGCCGGCCCATGGTGAACAGTCCCCCCCCACTGCTGCCACGGAGCCGGCGACGGCGGAAGTGTCGCCGCCAGCCGATGAAACATCCGCTCCGGCCCAGGGGATCGTCACTTCACCCCAGGCTGAGGAGTGGCTGGACCGCATCGCCAAACGGCACCGCAGCCTAAAGACCCTTAAGGCCACGCTGGTCTATGACCGCCTGCAGGGCATCCTCGGCGACAAGCAACGCCGGTTCGGCACGCTCTTTTACACGGCTGGCCCACCGGGAAAATTCGCCCTGCACTTTGACCGCCTGCTCGTCGATGAACGCCTGGAAAAACAGGACCGCTGGTACATCTTCGACGGACACTGGCTGATCGAACGACTCGACGAACGCCACCAGTTCCTCGCCCACGAAATCGTCCCCCCCCGAAGTACCCCCGGAAGTACCCCCGGAAGTGCCCCCGGAAGTGATGGCGTCAACGAGCCGCGTACATCAGTAAGCGGGGATTCTCCGCCGGCAAACAGTGATGCGACCAAATCGCCCGATCCCTTGGCCTTAGGGCAAGGGCCGTTCGCGGTGCCGATCAGCCCGGATAAGGATCGGCTGCTGCGGCGCTTTTCGGCTGTGGTGATCGAATCGGCGGAGGATGATCCGGCCAATTCCGTGCATCTGCGGCTGTATCCTAAGCCGGGCGCGCGCATCGACTACACGCAGGTGGATTCGTGGTACGACCGCGATAGCTTAATGCCGCTGCGCGTCCGCACCATCGACGATTCGGAAAACGAATCGCTGGTGCAGCTGAGCAAGGTTGAGGAAAACCCGATGCTGGACGAGAAACTGTTTAACACCAAGCCGCCGACGGAGCGCGGCTGGGAAGTGCAGATTTCGCCTTGGGAAAAGTGAGTTTGGCCAGAGATTAATCGGGGTAGACCAATTGATGTGGTCATTTATCCGAGAACACAAATGGCTTGTGGGGACAGTGTTGTTCGTTTTTTTCTTCTGGGGTTTTGGCCTGTTTCGCCTTCTTCCTGTTCCCCAACGGTATTCAAGCAGCACGGTCTACTACTGCAGCCAGTGCGGCATTTACAATTACGTCCATGCTGAAGGCAATCTCAATGCTCCAGCGGACATTCGAAAGGAACATTTAGTACACAACGAATTGTCCCGATGGTATTTTGAGCATATCGACCCCAATTGCCGCCACACCGTTTGGCAACCCAAGAGCTCGACCAGCGTAAACTTTGCCTCTCTTGCGGGTTATCGCCTCTGGGATAATGTCCGTAAAAGTGCGACGCATACGATCCCACGCCTACTTCCCTTTGGTGAATCGGAAAAGGAAATGCTTGAAACGTTATTGAAGGAAAGTCCCGAGGCGTGCAAGCAATACATCCGCGACAATCTCAAAGACAGCTTGCACCCTTAACATGCACTCGCCTTCGCCAAATCACCACTTCGCCAAACCGCCAAATCACGCGCTGGGCGTTTCCGCTTCACCGCCACTCGTCACCGGCTTCATTAAGGGGAAGGCGATCACGTCGCGGATCGACGCCATGCCCGTTAAGAGCATGATCAGCCGATCGATGCCGATGCCCATGCCGCCGGCCGGGGGCATGCCGACCTTAAGGGCGTTTAGAAAATCCTCGTCCAGATTGCGGAAGTTGGCTTGCTCATCGTCCAGGCCCGCCAACTGCTGGCGGAAGTTGGCTTCCTGCACAGCTGGGTCGTTCAGCTCCGTGTAGGCGTTGGCGATTTCCATGCCGGCGATGTACAGCTCAAAGCGTTCGGCCACCGCGGCGTTGCCGGGCTTAGGACGCGTTAAGGGACACAAACTGGCCGGATAGTCCATGACGAATATCGGCTGGCCGAATCGTTCTTCGCCCTCGACGGTGCGCTCCCAGACTTCCTGCAAGAGCACGTCGTGAGCCTTGCCGGCCGATTCCAGGTGCAGTTCGCGGGCCTTTTGCACGAGGCGATCGTGAGCGGAGACTGGGAAACCGTTGGCCTCTTCAAAAAGCTCAAAATAGGTGGCCCGGCGGAACGGCTTGCCGTAGTCGATCTCCAATCCGCGGAAGGCAATCGTGGTCTTGCCGATCACGTCCTGGGCGAGTTTGCGGATCACGCCCTCGGCAATATCCATCATCACCTGGTAGTCGGCGAAGGCTTCGTACAGCTCGAGCATGGTGAATTCGGGATTATGCCGCGGGGAGATGCCCTCATTGCGAAAATTGCGGTTGATCTCAAACACTTTGGGCATCCCGCCGACCAGGAGGCGCTTTAGGTATAGCTCCGGCGCGATGCGCAAATACAAATCAATATCCAGCGCGTTGTGATGCGTCACGAACGGCCGGGCGGCTGCACCCCCCGGTATGGGCTGGAGCATGGGCGTTTCGACTTCGGTATAGCCGCGGTTTTCCAGGTACCGCCGCACACCGCTGATGATGCCCGAGCGCTGTTGGAGGACGGTCATGACCTCTGGATTAACGTACATGTCCACGTACCGTCGGCGGTAGCGCAGCTCGGGGTCTTGCAGGCCCTTCCACTTCTCCGGCGGCGGGGCCAGGGACTTCACAGCCATCTCCACCCCGGAAGCCCACACCGTAACCTCACCGGTCTTGGTTACGCCCACCGGGCCACGGGCGACGATGACGTCGCCTAAGTCCACGAGTTTGGCTAATTCAAAGGCTTTTTCGTCCACAGCCTTTTTGCTCACGGCCACCTGCAAGTCGCCGGTGGAATCGCGCACGGTCATGAAGATCAGCTTGCCGATGTCCCGGTGTAGAACGACGCGCCCAGCCACTGCGGCCACGGGGCGGGCGTCGCCCTCCAGCTCCGGCTTAAAGAGCGCCTTGGCGGCCGCTAAGCTGATTAATCCATCCACCCGCTGGCCATACGGATCGACTCCCAGCTCCGTCCGCAGCCGGGCTAACTTGGCCTGCCTGTCCGCCACCGGGTCGCCGCCGCTGGTTCGTGTTTCTTCGGTCATAGGCGGTCCATCCTATCGGGGTCGATTGCCGGGGCAACCGCCGCGTCACTGGTTCAGCCCTGCGCCCGGAACGCGCAAATAAAAAGCCCTGCCGAGGGCGGCAGGGCTTGGATATCGCTTCTGTCCCCCGCCACCGGGTGAGATTATTCCTTTTTGCCCTTGCCCGCCGTCGCGACGGCGGCTTCGGTCTCGACCGCCTTCTCCGGCTCGGTGATCAACTGTTCTAAGCCGCGGCGTTTATCACGCAGCCGGCGCTTCTTGCCCACGCGTTCACGCAGGTAGTAGAGCTTGGAGCGACGGACGTGGCCTTGGCGCTTGACCTCGATGGTCGAGATGCGCGGGGAGTGCAACGGGAATACCCGTTCCACACCTTCGTTGGCCACGATCCGGCGGACGGTGATCATCTGGCCGATGCCCCGGCCGGATTGGGCGATGACCACGCCGTTGAAGACCTGGATGCGTTCCTTGCTGCCTTCGATGATCCGCACGTGCACGTCCACCGTGTCGCCGATGCTCAGCTTAGGCAGATCGGTCTTCAGGAACTTCTTTTCCACCGCGTCGATGATCTGTTGTTGGCTCATGGCCGGGGACTCGCTATCCGGGGGGCTCGCTATCCGGGAGGGACTGGCTAGCCGTTGGGGTAATCTGCCGCTGCCGAGCCTACCCAGCAGCGAGCCCAATACTTTACCTTTTCCCCTCTTTTCTGTCGACCCCCGGAAATTCCCCCCGCAAGCCCCGCCCCCGAAGGCAATCCCCCGCCTGGAAGTCAGCTAAGTGGGGCCCCGTATGCCCGAATGTTATGCAGCGACGCGATGATTTCAGATCAGGATTCAATATGGCCACAGAGCGGCTGTGTTCATTGTCAAGTATTCCGAGCGAGTTTAAGTTGGGACCAGCGCAGGCCATCGCGGAGCATGGCGTTGAGGATGGCGGTGAGTTTGCGCATGCAGGCGACGATGACCACCTTGTTG
>JADZCD010000025.1 GCA_020851735.1 Phycisphaeraceae bacterium | reverse complement strand
CCGTGGTAAATTCACTGACACTTCACCACAGAGGGCACAGAGAGCACGGAGATAAGACTTGGAATTTCAAGACAAATAAGACTTGGTTCGTCTCTGTGGTCTCCGTGATCTCCGTGGTAAATTCACTTTTGCTTCACAGCTGCCTACTTCGCTTGCGCCAGGGCGGCTTGGATTTCCGCCAGGGCTTGGCGGTCCAGGTCGCGGGCTTGGGCGAGGATCTGGGCTTGGCGGTGGCGCATTTCCTGGGTCCAGGCTTGGCCGGGCTGGAGCATCCTGGGCATGGGGGCGATTTCGGTGGGGCAGGGTTGGCTGAGGGCGTCGGCCAATTGGGTGTAGGTTTGGGCGGCAGCGCGCAGGTGCGCGGCGGCAGGGGCGTCAAAATTCCCGGCGATCTGGGTCAGGTAGGCGGCGGCGCAGCGGCGGGCGTCGATCAGGCAATAGTAGATGTAGGCGTTGGCGTGCATGGCGGCTTTGAAAGCAGTCTCGTCCATGGCGGCGAAACGATCGGCGTCGCGCAGTTGGGTGATCCAGAGGTCGAAAGCGTGGAAACCGGCGGCGTATGGGCCGAAGTTTTCGGCGGCGGATAAATCCAAAGCCCGCTGGAGGGAAGCGCGCAGCAGCTGGGGCTGGTCCGGCGATTCAGTTCGCTTTTGAAGCAGGCCGATGCCCCAGGGCCAATCTTTCATGGCGACGTAGCCGTCGTCCTGGGTGTAGGGCGGACGACAGACCAGCCGCTGCCCGCCGTAGCGGTAGCCGACGATCAGGCCGGTCTCTTCGCTGCCCATCAGGACGGGCAGGCCGCGGTCGATGCTGGCAAGGATTTTGGCGCGGGCCTGGTCGATGGAGGCGGGGTCGTCTTTTTTGATGTCGAATCCGACGAATTCGTAGGCCGTGGCCTGGTTGGCGGCGTCCTGGGCGTTGAATCCGCAATGGGCGTGGGGCGAACTGGGGCACCAGCCGGGCTGGAAGAGCTGAATGCGAAAAGCCAGGCCACTGACGCCCATGAGGTATTCGTAGCTGACGTCTTGGCCCACGGCCCGCAGCGCGGCGGACATGGAAATCATCACGGTGTTCTGCTGCTCCTTGGTGCCGATGGGCAGGGTTTCGTAGCCGGTGATGACGGCAGCGTGTTTTTCGGTGCTGAGTTTGGGCACAGGGGGGGAGGCGGCGGGTTGGGTGGTCGAATCGTTCAAGTCGGCCAGGGCTTTTTCGATCTGGGTGAGGGCGGATTTTTCGGCGGTGAGGATGGCGGCCAGGTGATCGGCCAAGGCTTTTCGATTGGCGGGGTCGGCCAGCAATCGTGCGGCCTGGCGATGGTAGTTGCGCCAGCCGATGTGGTGGGAGGCGTCCTGGTCGCCTTGTTCGAGGGCTTGGTTCTTAAGCCAGTCGGCTTCGCTCTTAAAGCAAACGTCAAAGGCTGCCTGGGCGTGGGTGGCGGATTGTTCGTAGGGCTCGGCGGCGGCGAGGAGGGAGGCTTGGGCGTCAGGCAGAAGTTGGGCGGCTTGTTTTAGGAATCCGGCGGCGGCGTGACGGCGAGCGGCGAGGAGGCGAAGGTTGGCGATCTCGGGCTTTAGGCCGGCGAAGGGTTCATCCTTCGTGGGATTGAGTTGCTGATATTCATCCAGCCCGTTGCCTTGGGCGGCTAAGAGGTCGTCATGCAGGCGCTGCAGGGCAGCGAGGCCGGCCAGGTAAGTGCCCTTGCCCCAGCCGGTCTGGGCGGTGACGGGTGGCTCGTGGGCTAATTGCACAGCCCGCTTAAGCGCGGCAAGGGCGGCGGACTTTGGTTCCATCGGTGGGCCGAGGCGGGCAACGGTCATCATGGGCTTGTCCGGGCCGTAGTGCCCGGTGTTTTTGCCGGGCTCGATTTGGCGCAGGATGCCGTACCAGCAGGGGTGTGGGCCTTGGGGATAGGGCTGGGCGGCGTCGCCGGTGGGCAGGGGCGTTTCGAAGGGAGCATCGGCGCTTCCGGGGGCGGGGGCGCCCAGGATGGTGACCTTGCCGGCGGCGGGATCGAGGCCGGTGACGATATACCAGTGATCGCAGCGCGAGTTGATGCCGTTCCAATACGGCATGATGCCCGGGGCGATGATGAGGCGGCCGGCGGCGAGTTCGGATGCCAGGGCGGACCAGGCGGGAGCGATGTCATTGCCGGGGGAGGCGGCGCGCCACTGTCCGCCGTAACCATAGAGGGACAGGGCGGAGTTGGCGATGTCCCAGGAATGGACGAACTGGGTGAGGTGAGTGCCGTCGGGATGGTAGTAGTAACAGAAGGCTTCGCCGCTGGCGCCTAGGAGCCAGTCCCAGTCGACGGTCTGGCCGTGGTATTCCAGGACACAGCGGATGGCTTTGAGGTGCGAGAGGTCGGAGTCGATGTTTTCAAAGTTTTTGACGTTGGCGATGGAGGCCTTGGGGGCTTGGGATGGGGTGGAGGAAGGCATGGTGGCGTTCTCCGCGTGTGCGGGGGATGAGGCCAGGAAACAAAGAAAGCTGACGGCCAGGATCGCTGCTGCGCGAGGCAGGAAGGTAGTCTTCATTGCGACATTCCTTTTGGGGCGGTCGACTTGTCGCTCTTGGCTACAGGGCAATCGGTAACAAGAGGCGCTATTGCGACCCGTGGGCTTACAGAAAGGACAGCCAAAAGCAGCCCAAGGTTGCGCGCGGCATGAAAGAATAGATCATTATCTGAATCCGCGGATAAGAAAGCCACACCCGACGTGGGAAAACTTGATAATTTCCTTTCTAACCGCCATGACGCCAAGGACGCCAAGTATTGCCCAGCCATGCAACTATGAACGTGGTTTATTGCCTGCGGACGTTCAGATGGTTTGCTTGGCGCTCTTGGCGACTTGGCGGTTCATTCTGTTGGGGGCGCGCAGGCAAGGCTGATCTCCGCTTTTTATATGATGGTGCCGATGAGTGCCCTGGAATTTGAGATTTTGGCCAAGGATCAAGGCTCCCAGGCCCGGCTGGGGCGGGTGAAGACGCCGCATGGGGAGTTTGATACGCCGGCGTTCATGCCGGTGGGCACGCAGGCGGCGGTCAAGGGGCTCTTGCCGGGTCAGGTGGCGGGGATCGGGGCGCAGATCATTCTGGCCAATACGTATCACCTGATGCTGCGCCCGGGGTCGGAACTGGTGGCCAAGATGGGCGGGCTGCAACGGTGGATGAATTGGCACGGCCCGATGCTGACGGATTCCGGCGGGTATCAGGTGTTTAGCCTCTCGGACGTGCGCACAATTCACGACGACGGCGTGCGATTTAAAAGTCACCTGGATGGGGCGATGGTGGATCTGACGCCGGGGCGATCGATCCAAGTGCAAAACGAGCTGGGGGCGGACATCATCATGGCGTTCGACGACTGCCCCCCCGGAAGTCCCGCCCCCGGAAACCCCGGAAGTAGAATCCCCGGAAGGGAAGATTGCGGAAGACAACAAGCCGGCCCCGCATTTCCATGCGGGGCTATACCCGGAAGCGACGCGGCTGGCGCGGGCAGGGAATTGAAGAGCGAGGTGGACGGGGCGGCTTCACCGCGGAGGCTCAAGGAAGCGTGCGAAAGGACAGTCCGCTGGTTGGAGTTGTGCGTTAAGGCGCATCGGCGGAAAGGTGAGCAGGCGTTATTTGGGATTGTTCAGGGTGGGACGGATTTGGCGTGGCGGGATTGGTGTTTGGAGGCGGTACTGCAACATGATCTGCCGGGGTACGCGATCGGGGGGGTGGCGGTGGGCGAGTCGCCGGAGGCGATCGGGAAGGTGGTGGCGTATACGGCGCCGAAGCTGCCGGAGGATCGGCCGCGGTATCTGATGGGCGTGGGGTATGAGCGGGACCTGCTGGCGGCGGTGCGGGCGGGGGTGGATATGTTTGATTGCGTGCTGCCGACGCGTAACGGGCGGAATGCCAATGCGTTCACGTCGCGTGGGCAGATCCGGTTGCGGAATGCCAAGTTCGCCGATGACCTAAGGCCGATTGAGGAGGGGTGCGATTGCCCGGCGTGCGGGGGGTGGATGGGAAATATGATGGGCTCCACCCTCACCCTGCCCTCTCCCTCAGAGAGGGAGAGGGTATCGAATTCCAGAGCATTGCCGGGGGTGGGGGCATTGCCGGGGGTGGGGGCATTGCCGGGGGTGGGGGCACTTCCGGGGATTCCGGGGGGGGGGTGGTTTTCGAGGAGTTATTTAAGACATCTATTCGCGGCGGGGGAGATGCTTGGGCCGATTTTGGTGAGCCTGCACAACCTAAGGCATTTTCAAAGGTTCATGCTGGACATCCGGCGGGCGATTGCCGACAATGCCTGGTCTTTGGTCGCCCAGCGCTGGCCGGTGGCGTTTGGTCCACCGCGGGCGGCGAATTAACCAGCGTCAGCGTCAAAAGTTATCGGCCATGCGGATGGGCTGATTTTCGTCTCTGGGTCCAGTTACTGGGCTGATTCAACCGACAAGGAAAGGTTAACTATGTTTGATCCGATTCCCCTTCTGCTCGCCCAAGCCGCCCCTCAAGCCGGGGGAGCCGACGCCAACGGTCTTTCGGCCAGTCCTGCGCCCGCAGCCACGGGTGTTCCGGGGGCGGAAGGCGCTCCGACCGCAGTGGAAGGTCAAAGCGGTGGGCCGACCTCCGGCGAACCGGCGGGCGCGGCGCAACCGCCTTCATCCAACAGCTTCTTTATTTTCCTGGCCATCATGGTGGTGTTTCTGGTGATGATGGTGTTGCCGCAGCGGCGGGAGAAGAAGCGGCGGGCGACGATGCTCTCGGGCTTAAAGAAGGGTGATCGGATTCTGACGGTGGGCGGGATCATCGGCACGGTGATGGACGTGCGGCCCAACGACGTGCTGGTGAAGGTGGACGAGAACAGCAACACCCGCATTCGATTCAGCCGCAGCGCCATTAATTCGATTTTGCCCAATGGCGAAGAGTAAGAGTCACGGTTCCCTGGTGAGGTCAATATCACCAGGATCGCTCGTTACGACAGATCCTCGACGGTGTGTGTCCCGCCTGCGGGGCGGGCTCGTCGACGGATGCCCCTGGACCCCCGGATCGTCCCCCGGATCTTCCCCCGGAACGTCCCCCGGATCGTCCGCCGGATAATCGCCCGGACCGTTCCCTGGAACTCAACCCCGGATATTCATCAAGAAGGCCAACGATGGACAACAAGCCCCTCTGGAAACCGCTGCTGATCGTCGCCGTCATTCTGTTCAGCGCCCTGATGATCTGGTTCCCCGGCTACTACGGGCCCAAGGAGCGTTTGAAGCCGGGCATCGACCTGGCGGGCGGCA
Source organism: Phycisphaeraceae bacterium (assembly GCA_020851735.1). Lineage (GTDB taxonomy): Bacteria > Planctomycetota > Phycisphaerae > Phycisphaerales > Phycisphaeraceae > JADZCD01. The sequence goes on along the minus strand of JADZCD010000025.1, from coordinate 28,548 downwards.
CGACGCTAATTTATCAGGTCAACGTGCCCGTCGAGATGCGTGGGCGGTCGAAGGAAATCGTCGAGGACGTGATCAGCGTCTTGCGCAGCCGCGTGGACCCCGACGGCGTGCGGAACCTGATCTGGCGGCCGCAGGCGGGCAACCGCATTGAGATCCAGATGCCGGTGGCCTCGCCGGAGGTGCGTCAGCGCCGGCAGGACTACCTGCAGGCGCGGCAGGCGCTGCTGGCCGGCAACTTGTCGCCGCTGCGCTTGCAGAGCGCTTTGCGTACCCAGGGCGATCAGCGCCGCGAGCTGCTGGACAGCCTGGCGGAAGGTTCCGGGGCCAAGCGGGAGCTGCTTAATCGCTTAGCGGAAGCCAACGACGCGCTGACGGGCGTATCGCAGGCGTATCAGCAGGCGGAGCAGAAGAAGCGCGAGGCGGAGAAGGCTCTGGCCGCCTTGCCCGTCGAGCAGGAAAAAGCCCGCCTGGCCCAGCAGAAAGTCGTCGACGACGCCCTGGCGGAGGCCATTACCCTTGGCGAGGCTTACAACGCGGCGCAGAGGCAATATGCCGATCGCGAGAAAGAGGTTCTGGCGGACAACGTCGATCCCCAGGAGCTTGAGCAGGTTCTGCTGCTCTATGAACCGGGCAAGGGCAAAACCATCGCGCGGCAGAAATATGAGGAAACCAAACAGCGTTTCCTGGATCTTCACCCCGGTCGCCACGATCATCTCCTGGCTGCCGCCGAGGCCTATGAACGTTTTGTCGAAGTCAAAGGCCCGCTGGACGATCCGACCGACCTGATCGCCCTGCTGAAGGGTTCGGGCATTCTGGAGTTCCGCGTCGGCCTGCCGGCGAGCATGATTCCGGACGTGGAAACGTACCGGCGCAACCTGCGTGAGCGGGGCCCGCGCTACGGGCAGAACCTGGATTTCCGCTGGTTTGTGATCGACGACTTGGAACAGTTCGTTGACGACAGCGAGCTGCTGGCCAAGCTCAAGGCCAAGCCGGAGCAGTGGGAGAATTTTGTGGCCCAGCAGCGGGCGATGGTGGGGCAGGCGTACGGAGAGAAGGTGTATCTGCTGCTGGGCAACACGCCAGCCATCAGCCTCACGCAGGCTTCGGGGGACTGGCGGGTAGTGTCGGCGATGCGAACCATGGACGGGGAGACGATGTTGCCGGCGGCGGCGTTCTCGCTGGACGCGCGCGGCGGGGCTTTGATGGGGGCGATGTCCAGCCAGCACATCGGCAAGCCGATGGCGATCATGCTCGACGGGCGGGTGATGTCGGCGCCGCGGATCAATTCGCGGCTGTTCACCAATGTGCAAGTGACCAGCCCGCGCGGGTTCAACCCGCGGGAATTGAACTACCTGGTGCGGACGCTTAAGGCGGGTTCGATCCAGGGGTCCTTGAGTCCTGAGCCGATCAGCGTGAACACGACCGGCCCGCAACTGGGCCAAGACAATCTGCGGCACGGGCTGGAGGCGGCGGTTTATGCCTTCATCGCCGTGGCGGGTTTCATGACGGTGTATTACTTTGTGGCGGGGTTGACGGCTAACTTCACCCTGGTGCTCAACATTCTGATTATCCTGGCGGCGATGGCGATGTTCCAGGGCACCTTCACGCTGGCGGGCATCGCGGGCGTGGTGCTGACCATCGGCATGGCGGTGGACGCCAACGTGCTGATCTTCGAGCGCATCCGCGAGGAACAGGAGCGCGGCAACGAGATCCACACGGCGTTGCGGCTGGGCTTCGATCGCGCGTTTACCACGATTCTGGACTCGAACCTGACGACGGTGATCACGTGCGTGGTGCTGTACTACACGGCCACGGCGGACGTGAAGGGGTTTGCCCTGACGCTGATCATCGGCCTGCTGGCCAACCTGTTCGCGGCGGTATTCTGCGGGCGGGTGGTGCTGGACCTGTGGGTCGACCTGACCAAGGGCAAAAAGCTCCTGATGCTGCCGATGGTCGTGCCGGCCATCGCGCGGGTGTTCCGCCCGAACATCAACTGGATGAGCAAGCAGTATATTTTCTGGAGCGTGAGCTTGAGCCTGGCGGCCCTGGGGGGCTGGGCCCTGTGGCAACGCGGCGCGGACATGCTGGACATCGAGTTCAGCAGCGGCACGCGGGTGACCTTTGAGCTTAAAGAGGGAGCGACCCTTCCTCTGGACGAAACCCGCCAGCGCGTGGAGAAGGCCCTTCCCGACAGGGTCAACGGCGTGGTCAGCGTGGGGACCGCGGAAGCGGGAGGCTATCGGAGCTTTGCCGTCCAGACCCTGGAAACCGATTCCCGCAAGGTGTCGGACAAGATCAAGGAAGCGTTCGCCGACGTGCTGGACACGCAGCGGCCGATTCATTTTGCCGGCATGGGCGATGTGGATAAGGCGGCCCCGGATCTGCAGAGCGCGGCGGTGTTTCCGGTCAATTCGCGTGCGCTGGGGCAGAACATCAATCGGCCGGACGTGAACTTCGACAGCGGGGAATACGTCGGCGGCGTGGCGATCGTCCTGTCGGACATGACCCCCGCGCCCACGGTGGCGGACCTGCGGCAGCGCATTGAGCGCATCCGCCAGAGCCCCGAATACGAGCAGATCGGCTACCGGTCCTTCACCATCGTGCCCCTGGACCTGGCTCCGGGCCAGACGCAGAATTACTCCTCGGCCGTGGTGCTCGTGCGCGACGATCAGACCAATTACGTCCAGGAGCCGGACCGCTTTATCGAAAACGGCGGCCTGGCGGCCACGGAATGGGCCCTGACGCGTGACGCCCTCTTGCGCGACACCAGTCTGGCGAGCGTGACCAAGTTTGACAGCCAGGTGTCATCCACGATGCGCAACAAGGCGATTCAGGCGTTGATCCTGGGCAACATCTGCGTGGGCCTCTATATCTGGCTGCGATTCGGCACCGTCCGCTACGGCATCGCGGCGATCGTGGCGTTGATCCACGACGTGGTCATTGCCATGGGGATGGTCGGGTTCTCGGCGTATCTGGCCAATACCTCCATCGGCCAGGCGCTGGGAATTGTGCCGTTCCGCATCGACCTGTCGATGGTGGCGGCGGTGCTGACGCTGGTCGGTTACTCGCTGAACGACACGATCGTGGTCTTCGACCGTATCCGCGAGAACCGCGGGCGGCTGGCGTTTGCCACGCCGCAGATCATCAATGATTCGATCAACCAGACGATCAGCCGCACGGTGCTGACGCAGTTCACGGGGTTGGTAGCCATCGTGATGCTGTTCATCTTCGGCGGGATGGGCATCCGCGGGTTCGCCTACGCGATGACCGTGGGCGTGGTGGTGGGCACGTACAGCTCGATCGCCATTGCCGCGCCGCTGCTGTTGATTTTCGGCGAAAGGGAAAGCGACAAACCGGCCAAGCCGCAGCCGGCGGCCGCGACGGCCTGACGCGACGGGAGCCAAAGCTTCCGCTTCGCGACCTTGGACTTACATGGACCGGCCCCCTGCCAGGGGCCGGTTTTTTTGACTAAGAAAACTGGGGATATGGGGATGAGGGTGGAGGGGAGAGTGGGAAAAAAAGATTAAGAGAATGTGGCGATGTGGTGAAGTTTGGGGGGCGCGCGGGGTTTTGAAGAGTCCAACCGGCGGGCTTCCGCCCGCGGCTGTTTCGCGTGGAAGGAGAGGGTTCTTTTTTAATCCAGGAACACGCGGTTCTTCCGGGGGTGAACCGCCGTCCGACGGGGAGAGGGCAATGAAAAAAGCCCACGGGTTGATTCCGTGGGCTTGGTTTGGGGAGGTGCGGGGGAGAGGCGTTTACTTGACTTCGATCTTGCGGGGCTTGACCTCCTCGCGTTTGTTGAGGGTCAGGTGCAGCACGCCGTTTTCGAGGGTGGCGGTGACTTTGGTTTCGTCCACGGTGTTGGGCAGGGTGAAGCTGCGGGCGACGCGGGTGAAGCGCCGTTCGTGCAGGTGCTGTTCGCCTTCGTTCTTCGCGGCCTGCCTTTGGGCCTGGATGCTAAGCAGGCCGTTCTCGAGGGTGACTTCGATCTGGGCGCGGGTAAAGCCGGGCAACTCGGCGTCGACGTAGACGTGGTCAGCGTCCTCGCGGATGTCCACCGGGTAGCTGCCGGCCAGGCCCTCGCTGGAATCGCCCCACCAGCGTTGCATGGCGCGATTCAGATCGTCCTGCATGACTTCAAACGGAGTTTCCCAACGAGTACGGAAGATGCGCGTCGGTAGCATGGCCAATCTCCTTTCTTATATGGATGTCTGGTTTATCTCTTTTGCGCTCACGCGAAGAGACATCGCAAGGCCTGTGCCAGGTCAAAATGCGTAAGAGTTTTTAATTTCTAGTTTTATAAACGACGGTGGCGTCGCTTAAACGCCAAAATGGCAGTTTGGGGGATTGGAGTCGGTCTGTTTGGCAAGCGTACCCTTGTGTACCCCCCGGCAGAGCCGGGGGCTGCATTGCGGAAGGCGCATGGCAGGCAAAACTTGAGCTGGGGTGCGGTGTGGCAACCGAGCGGATCGCAGCCGGCGCGGCGATCGGCGATCGCCCGCTAAACGTTGCGGACACCGGAAGGATTGCTGCTTGCGCTGGTGGCGTGCTTGCGGGGTTGGCAGACCAGGGGATGTAGGGCACAATGCGGCCATGAAGATTCCCGTGGCCATTTTGGGACCGACCAGTTACACGGCTTTGCATTTAATTCAGCTGTTGCGCCGGCACCCGGCGGCGGAGCTGACGTACTTAGCTTCGCAGCGTGATGAATTGCCCAACATCGCGGAGGAATTTCCGCAGCTGATGGGCTTGTGCGAATTGCAGTGCCAGAAGATCGACCCGCCGGCGATCGCGGACCAGGCGGAGGTGATCTTCACCTGTGTGCCGCATTTAACGGCGATGGAATATGTGCCGCGGCTTTTGGAGGCGGGGCTGCGGGTGATTGATCTATCGGCGGACTATCGGCTGGCGGACCCGGCGTTGTACGAGAAGGTGTATCAGCATCCGCACACGGACACGGAGAACCTGGCGGACGCGGTGTATGGCTTGCCGGAACTCTTCGGCGATGAGATTCCCGAGGCGGATCTGGTGGCCAATCCGGGCTGTTACGCGACGGCGGCGGCTTTGGCGATCGCGCCGCTTCTGGCACGGAATCTGGTGAAGCCCACGGGGATCATCGTCAACGCGGCGTCGGGCATCACCGGGGCGGGGCGGCGGCCGGCACCGCATCTGCATTTTCCGGAGATGAATGAAGCTTTCACCGCGTACAACGTCGGCACGCACCGGCATCAGCCGGAGATTGAGCAGACGCTGGCGGCGGCCACCGGGCAGGAGGCGCAGATTCTCTTTGTGCCGCACCTGTTGCCGCTGAATCAGGGCATTTTGGAGTCCATCTACCTGGACCCGGCTTCGGAAGCGATCAGCGAGGAGGATTTGTTCGACGCGTTCGAGGACGCGTATGCCGATGAGCCGTTCATCCGGATTCGCAACGATCTGCCCAACCTCAAGCACGTGCGCGACAGCAATTTCTGCGATTTGTCGGTGCGGCTGGTCAAGGGCAAGGCGGTGGTGTTCGCGGCTCTGGACAACATGATCAAAGGCGCTTCGGGGCAGGCGCTGCAGAACATGAACTTAATGTTCAAGCAAGAGGCTACTTTGGGATTGCTGTAGGCCAAGCCACGAAGGTGAAATCAGCGGATCTCCCATGGTGACGAGTCCTGTCGGCGGAGGTTATCGCGTGCGCGGACCGGAATTGTTCCTATTTCAGGAAAGGTTGGCTGATGAGACGCCCCACCGCTTTCACGCTTATTGAAATGTTGGTGGTGATCTCGATTATCGCTTTGCTGATCGGCATTCTGCTGCCGTCGCTGGGATCGGCCCGCAAGAATGCCCGGAAGATGGAGAACAACTCGCGGGTGCGGGGCATTTACCAGGTGCTGATCAGCCACGCCAACGGCAACAGCGGCAAGATGCCGGGCTTAAACGCCAGGGGGGGAACCATCGCGGACGGGGCGGACACGAACGAAAGCGGGGACGGCGAATCCGTGCAGGGGCGCTACGCGATCATGCTGCGGCGCAAGCTGGTTTCGCCGGAGTTTGTGATCAGTCCGATTGACACGGCCGGGGGCCGCCACCGCTGGGACCCGGGGGAAAAATTCAACACCAAGGTGGAGCACAACCATTACTCGTACGCGCTGCTGTGCATCTACCAGTCGGCGTTTATGACCCGCAATTTCCGCAAGGAGGAATGGTCCGGCGGGAACAGCAACGAGAAGGCGATCATGGTCTGCGATCGGAACATCGGGGCGGGGACCAAGGCTCCGCCCACGGGCGGCGGCACGACGCTGGACATGGCTGCCAGCGTGCACAACGGCGAGAAATGGGAAGGCAGCGCCGCCTGGAACGACGGGCACGTTTCCTTCCTGGAGAAATATTACGAGCTGGAAACCCGCTACGGCAGCTGCGGCATTAAAGCGCTGGTGAACCCGACCACCGGGGTGGGCAAGGACAACATTTTCGAGACCCAGCCGACGTTCACCAACGGATCCGACGGCTGGATGGTGCACTGCGGCTACACGGTCGCGGACACCACGACGGTCAGCGACAAATCGAAAACCGACTGCGACTCCAAGGCGGGCAAGTAGGCGGGGGCGGGCGACGGGGGTTATACGGATTGGGGCGATCTCGCAGGCCAGACCACAGCTGCGCCCGCGGATGGGTCCCGGCCGCTGGAGCGACCGGGCTTTTTTCTTGGGGACTGCGGTATTTACACGGCGCGTATTAGGACTAAGACGGGCGGGCGGCGAGAAGACTCCCGCTTTTTTTGTCATGGCCACGCCCGATCGCGCGGGTGCGGACGATGGCATCGGTCGTGATTTTGTGCGGATTCCCGTGTGCTGAACAGTTATTCCAGGGCCCCAGGCTGGCTGAACGAGGGTCATATTTTCTTATTTGGGTCCAGACAGGTTATCCACACATCCTGCACAAGTGTTGAATCGTGGGGAAGAGTGGGGTAAGTTCCCACGAACAGGGGGAAGTTGGGGGTAACGAATTTTGGTTTTTGTCGGCACCTATGAACACGCCATCGATGCCAAAAACCGTCTGGCCATTCCCGCGGAGATCCGCGAACAACTGGGCCAGTCCGACGGGTTGGCTGTCGGTGGGTCGGCTGAAGGCGGAAGTTCCGGGGGATCCGGGGGGGGCGGCCGGGCTAAAGGCGGAGGCAAGGCCAGGGCGAAGAGTCAGGAGAAACCGGTCTATCTGTACGTCACGCTTGGGGAAGGGCAGGCTTTGTGCCTCTACACCGAGCAGGGTTTCGAGCAACGGGCGGCGGAGCTGGATCGCAGCGAGCTGGAATCCGAAGAGCTGCTGACCTATGAGAGGTTGATGTTCAGCCTGGCGCGGCGGGTGGATCTGGACGCACAAGGGCGGGTTCGCTTGCCGGAGAACCTGCTGAAGATGGCGGAGGTGGGCACGGAAATCGTTTTGATCGGCGTGAAGGATCACTTGGAGATTCGCAATCGCCAGGCCTGGACGCAACAGGTGGCCAAGCTGCTGGCGGAACGCCCGGGAATTCTGATGAACCCCCGGCGGGCGATGAGGAAGAACAGCCCGCAAGGGTAAATGGGAACGTTCGGAAGAGAAGAACAAGGCTGATTCACGGAAGGGTCAGCCCGGACGCCACGGCCACGGATGGTCGCATTAAGTCGGCGAAGGAGAACGGACTCGCATGCCGCTTGAGGATGGATGGGTGAGCCCGGGCTTGGCTTTTTTCACGGACGAGAGAGCCATAGTCGCGGCGGCCAAAGGCATCAGTGATCGGGTGCGGGGTTAACACCTCAGTCACCTGCCGGCCCAACCCCGTCCCCCGCAAGCGGCACCTTCGCTTTTTTGGGGCGCCTAAGGGCAGGCGCGAGATCATCAGGTTCAGCCCCAAGGACCCGTGAGCCCAGGGATGCAGTCCCTGGGCTTTTTTGTTGCGCATCGAGGGGTGGAGGAATCGGCCGCAGACAGTTCAGAATGGCGGTGGATGCTTCCGGGGGACTTCCGGGGGGAACAGCCAACACACAGCACGCTACGCGATGCTGTGTGGCACCCATCCGATTTACTCCCGGGGGGGGAATCCAGCACCCGCCGCATGCGGCGGGCTATATAGATAGGGGCGCTTGCGGGGTGGGCAGCGAGGCACCGCTTACTGACGTGCGCGGCTCGTAGAGGCAAGCGCTTCCGGAGGGGGGGTTACTTCCGGGGGGCGGGCTCCCAGAGGTGGACGTAGCGGTTGTCCTTCCAGCCATGGCTGATGATGCCCGGTCGGCCGGAGCCTAAGTCGATCAGGCCGCAGCCGTCGTGATGCTCGAAGCGGTCGTCCAGCTGATACCGCCACCAGCCTCGGCCATGGAAGCCTAAGTCCATAGTCCCGGAGGTTCCGGCGGCGGATTTGTCAGCGGGGGCGGCCAGGTCCTGTTTGTAGACGAACAGGCGGCTGCGGCTGCGATAGGGGTAGAAGGGATTGTGCTCAGCGGCGACGATTTCGGGCTGGCCGTCGCCGTCCAGGTCGGCCACATTCAGCGAATGGGCGCAGCGCAGGCGGTCGATGGGGTGTTTGATCCAGGGTTCGGTGCGCGGGTCGGCAGGCCGTTCAAACCAGGCCAGGGAGGAGAAGGGGGCGACTTTCTTGTCAAAGTCGAGGACCTCTTCGCCCATGACGATGTCGGGATGGCCGTCGCCATTGACGTCCATGACGGCGATGCGGGCGGGGTAGAAGCCTTCGACGATGCGATGAGGCTTGAAGTTTCCGTCGCCCAGATTTTCCAGCCACCACGGCCCGGCGAAGAGGTCCAGGCGGCTGTGCCCGAGGATGTCGGCGGCGACGATCTGCTCGCCGTAGGGGATTTCGGCCAAGGTGCGTTTGGGCCAGGGCTGGCGCGGATCGGGGGGCACTTCGAATAGTTCGGGGTAGTGGTTCTTGCCGTCGGTGGACGAGTGGGCGCTGTGATACGCGGCGATCAAGGCCAGGCGATTGCCGGGCAGGATGGGCGCGACCAGGGACCCGTGCGGCCAATCGCCGATGCCGGTGCCGATGGGGAAGACCTCCCAGCGGTCGGCGCGGGGGTCGAGGGCTTTGAGCCAGACCAGTTCGCTGGTGAGAGCGCCGTAGCCCTGCTGGCCGGGGCGGCGGCAGGTGGCGATGAGTTCGGCGCGGCCGTCGCCGTCGAGGTCGGCGGCGGCGATCACCTGGGCGATGCGTTCGGGCAGGATCGGATGGCGTTGCCAAGTGGGAGCCTGATACCACCAGCAGCCGCAGACCACGTCGGCGCGGCCGTCGCCGTCCACGTCGGCGGAGAGGATGTCGGTGGCGGTTTCGGGTTTGTCGCTGTCGATGATGCGGTGGCACCAGTTGGCGGCCGTGGGGGTGGAGGTGCGTTGCTTGTAGACCTGGATTTTGGGGATGCGCCATTCCTTGCCGGCGACTTCGAGTTGGCCGTCGCCGTCGAGGTCGGCCAGGGTGGCCTGGTGGGTGCCGGCGCCGCGGTGGATTTCGGTGCGTTGCCAGGATTTGCCGTTGTCGGCCGAGACAAAATCCTGCAGGCGAGCGCTGAAGTTGTAGGGGGCGTTCCAACCGCCGCCGGCCATTTCGCCTAAGAAAATGCGGACGGTGCCGTCGGCGTCGCGGCGGGCCAAGAGGGAGTGGCCGTAGTAGACCGTGCCGTCGTCGAGGGGGTGTTCGATCCAGGTGATGCCGCCGTCGGGGGCGGGGCGATTTTCAAACCAGGACATGCGGCCTTCGAGGTTTTCCGATTCGACGATGACCACGTCGGGCCGGCCGTTGCCGGTGACGTCCACGACGTTTAGGCGCACCATTTCGCGGAAGCTGGGGGCGATGTTGCGGCGTTGCCAGAGCCCGGAGAAAGGCCCGGCGGGGGGAGCTTTGTACCAGCTGACGCTGGAGACGATTTCCAGCTTGCCGTCGCCGTCGAGGTCGGCCGCGGCCAGGCCCTCTTCAAAGCGCTCGTTCTGCACGACGTGACGTTGCCAGGGCGCGGTGGGGTCGGTGTGGCGCTTATAGACGAAGAGGCGGGGATCGCCGCTGATCTGGTTGGCGATGACTTCGTCCTGGCCGTCGTTGTCGATATCGGCGCAGGTGATGTCGTGGGCGCCGCCGTTGCCCATGTCCAGGTCGATGAGGTGGCAGGCCCAAGGATCGGCGGCGGATTTGCCGGTGGGCTTGTACCAGGCCATGAGGTAGTGGTTTTTGGAGTCGTATTGCTGGGCGGGGACGTAAGGCTTGCGGGGATCGTCGGGGTGTACCACTTGACTGGCGATGATCTCGGGCTTGCCGTCGCCGTCGATATCGGCCAGGGCCAGGCCGACATGGAAGCAGCCCTCGGCGATGCGTCCGCGCTGGCCGGTGGACGGGCGATACCAGAGCAGGGCGCCGAAACCGCCGACGACCATTTCCTGTCGGCCGTCGCCGTCAATGTCGCCGGTTATCAGACAGCCTAAGCCTTCGGAGCCGAACACGGGCGGCTGGCCGTCGAGAATGAGCAGGTCGCAACGATCCACGGAGGTGTTTGGAGGCAACGTGGCCAAAGTCATGCTTAAACTCCCAGATAAAGGATACGAAGCATACATGAAAGAACGGTCGCGAGAAAAAACAACTGGGAGGAAGCCTTGTTCCCGTCGCGTGTGAACGCCCAGCCCGCAGCGAAAAGCTGGTTTTTTTCTTTTGTTTTACGGGTGGGCTACTCTTAACTCTTCTTTGCGTCGATCCGAACTTCAAACAATAGACCGGCGGACAACGCGGGCGGATATGGCTGCGCCGTGGCTGGGTGTTTCCATACTACGGGCGAGGTACGCAGGTGCGTTTCGCGGCGCGGCGAGCGTTGTTTCTTTTCGCACGGGGAAGAAGCAGGCGTCCCTGGGGAACCACGGGCAAAGCTGGAAAGGATCGCCATGCCGTCGGTTTTGAATATGGGTGATCATCCAAGTCCCGCGCCGGTTAAGAAATCGCGGCTGTGGCGGTTTGGGATCTGCGGTTTGCTGGCGTTGGTGGTGCTGGCGCTGGTCCAGGGGCAAGACTACCACAACCGCTGGTTGGCCTTCGAGAACGAGCTGGTCCGCCGCGGGCAATACCTGCGCATGGCTTTTGAGGCCTTGGAAGGAGCGGCGCTGGACGGGCTGGTCGAGCAAGGCGCGATGGAGGGCGGGCAACCGGCGGAGGCCAGGTTGCTGGAGGACCTCAAGCGGCACTTCGCGGTGGACTTTGCTTTTTTGGACGCTGGGCGGGAAGGGGATGATTCCTTGGCGGGCTCCGCGGATGGGCGCGATGCTTGGGAGAAGGGCTCTTCGGCGCGGCAGGAAGAGCTGGGCACAACGAATTCCAGAGACGATCATCACCACGGCCCGTGGACGCGGCGGCTTGCCACGCGGGCGGACGCAGAGCAGCTCTTAACGGACCTGCAGAGGCCGGGGCCCATCGCCTTTGAGCCGTTGGGGCTGACCAAGGACGGCCAGCAGTGGATCGCCAGGGCGACCTTCTCTCCGTGCCGGGAGGAATCGCCCGGGGCGCGGGACGGGGCGGCGGCAGGGGCAGCCTTGATCGTGGCGTGGTGGGATGTCACGGAGGAAGTGCATGCCCTGCATAGAAGCTGGGGCCACGATTCGATCTGGGGAGGTGTGCTGGCCCTGCTGGCCGCGGGGGGCGCGGGGTGTTTGTGGGCGGGAGCGGAGGCGAAATTGTGTGGCCGCATCACCGCCCAGACGCAGGCGTTAAGCGCTTCCCGCCACATGCTGCGGTTGGTCCTGAACACCGTGCCGCAAGCGGTGTTCTGGAAAGATAGGCAAGGCAGATACCTAGGGTGCAACAAGGCTTTCGCGGCGTTCAGCGGCCTGCAGGACCCGAAGCTGGTGGTGGGTAAAACGGATGCGGAGATGCCCTGGCGGCTGGAGGACAGCCGGTATTACCGGCAGTGCGATCAGCAGGTGATCGCGGAGAACCAGCCGCTCCTGGGCATTGTCCAGCCCTTTCAGAGTACGGACGGCAAGCTGCATTGGGCCCATGCCAGCAAGGTGCCGCTGCTGGACGAGTCCGGCCAGGTGACGGGGGTGCTGGGGACGGCGGAGGACATCACCGAGCGCATGCTGGCGGAGCAGACGCTGCGCGACAGCGAAGCGAAGCTGCGGACGATCACCGACGCGGCGCTGGACGCGGTGATCATGATGGACCCGCAGGGGAAGGTGGCGTTCTGGAGTCCGGCGGCGGAGCGTATTTTCGGTTACACCCGCCAGGAAATCATGGGCGTCAACCTGCACCGGGTGCTGGCGGCGCCGCGGCATCGACCGCAGGCGCTAAAGCACCTGCCGGGCTTCTGGGAAACCGGCAAGGGCGAGGTGGTGGGCCGGATTATTCAGGTGCACGGCGTGCGCAAGGACGGCGGCGAGTTTCCCGCGGAATTGTCGCTGTCTTCGGTGAACCTCAACGGCCAGTGGTGGGCGGTGGCGATGCTGCGGGACATTACCGAGCGTCAACAGGGGGAAGAAGCCCTGCAGCAGGCCAAACTGGCGGCGGAGAACGCCAGCCGGGCCAAGAGCGAATTCCTGGCCAACATGAGCCACGAGATCCGCACGCCGATGACGGCGATCCTGGGCTTTGCCGAGCTGCTGCAGGATGGCGCGATGAGTCAAGAGGAGCGTCTGGATCACTTAGCCACCATCCGCCGCAACGGCGAGCACCTGCTGAGTCTGATCAACGACATTCTGGATTTGTCCAAGATCGAGGCGGGCAAGATGCAGGTGGAGTTGATCTCCTGCGATCCCTTGCAGGTGATCGAGGGGGTGGTGGCGCTGATGCGGGCCCGGGCGACGCAGAAGAAACTGGACCTGCGCGTGCGTTATCAAGGGCCGCTGCCGGCGACGATGCAGAGCGATCCGGTGCGTCTGCGGCAGATTCTCTTGAACTTAGTGGGCAACGCGGTGAAGTTCACGGCGGAGGGATATGTGGAGCTGGTGGTGGGCTACGAGGAATCCGAGGCCCATGAAGGCCGGCTGCGGGTGGAAGTGCACGACACGGGCCCGGGCATCGAGGCTGGGACGTTCCGTGAATTGTTTGAGCCCTTCACGCAGGCGGATTCCTCAACCTCGCGGCAATTCGGGGGCACGGGCCTGGGGCTGACGATCTCCAAGCGCCTGGCGGGCATACTCCAAGGCGACATCCAGGTGCGGAGCACGGTGGGGAAGGGAAGCTGCTTTACCCTGCGCGTGCCCACGGGGCCCGTGGCGAAGCCGCAGCTGCGGCGGACGCCGGCGGAGCTGGACAGGCCCGCGGCGGAGGCTGGTCCAAGGCCGGAGTGGGAGCAAAGCCTAAGCGGGCGGGTCATGCTGGCGGAGGATGGTCCGGACAACCAGCGTTTGATCGCCTACCTGCTTAGAAAGGCGGGGCTGGAGGTGGAGGTGGCGGAACATGGCCAAAGGGCGTATGAGCAGACGCTGGAGGCCTGGCGCAGGGGCCAGCCGTTTGACGTGGTGCTGATGGACATGCAGATGCCGGTGATGGACGGGTACGAAGCGGTGGCGAAATTGCGGGAAGCTGGTTACCGCGGGGTCATCGTGGCGCTGACCGCGCACGCGATGGAAGGCGATCGGGAGAAGTGCCTGCAAGCGGGCTGCGACGATTACGCCACCAAGCCCATCGACCGGCGCCGCCTGCTGGAAACGGTGCATCGACACATCAAGACGGGGTGGGTGTCGAACCGCCAGGCCGCGGCGGGATGGGATTCCCCGGCGTGAAGATGGGCCGGTGGTAGGGTTTGTAACGTTTATCCGGCTGACGATTCAGGGTCCAGCGGCGTGGCGAAGGGAGTTCGGCTGAACTGCGGGTGGTGGTGAGCCGATAACTGTCGGGGGGGAACCTCCGGGGGAACTTCCGGGGGGGACCGTTACGCGCCGAACGCAAAAATCCAGACGAAGCGGAGGTCGTATCCATCGGGAGGCCAGTTGGGAGGAGATAGCGGTGGCTGGACTAGATCAACACAATTCGCGACGTGCGCGGCGAGGTGGCCGCGGTTTTACGCTCATTGAAGTGCTGCTGGTGACGCTGGTGCTGGCGATCCTGGCGGCCCTGGTGGTGCCGCAGTTCACGGGGCTGGTGGAGAACGTGAAGGATCGCATCGCGGACGTCAACCGTTCGCGTCTGCAATCGCAGGTCACCGCGTACTATCAGGACCACGGACGATATCCCTCGCTGGCCAGCTTTCCCCTGCTGCTGACGAAGAAAACGGACAAAGAGGGCAACCTGGACCCGGACCCGGAAGCGGGCAAGGTGTATGGGCCGTATCTGGACCAGATTCCCAATCACCCGATGAGCGGCACGAACACGGTCGGCGACGGCCCGCCGGGCAGCAGCGACTGGTTCTATGACTCCACGACCGGGCAGGTGCGTTCCAACTACGCGTCGAGTTCGCAGGTGGGCGAATCGATGAGCAACATGAAGGGGTTGCTGGGGGCCATTCACGCTTATGCCAGCCAGAACGATTCGGCCATGCCCGGATCGCTGGCGGAATTGGCGGACACGTACATTCCCGCGGCCAAGTATGAATCGATGACGACCAATCCGGTGACCGGTGAGAAGCCGGGGTATGTGTATGTCCCGCCGGACGGCCCGCTGAATCAGATGTCAAATCCCGACAAGACGCCGATCCTGTACGAGATCGTGGGCGGGAAGATCAATTACAGCGGGCTGATCGGCTATGCCGACGGCTCGGTGAAGACGGAGGAATCGTCCTCGTAACCCCCCCCCGGAAGAAGCCCCCGGGAAGCTCCCCCCGGAAACGGCCACCCGCAACACAGCTGAGAAATCCTTGCTAAAGCCCATCAGAAACTGGTGGGCTTTATTTTTCGCCCTTGGTCCAGTGGCCGCGGGATGAAGGTTATTGCTGCTTAGGGTAGAGTTTCGCCCCGGCGCGGACACTATCTTTTTTTTGGCGGCGGAGAACCATGAGCACTCATCTGCAACTGCGTGTGGACAAGATCAAGCGGTACTTCACGCACTTAGGCGACTTGCGCACGCGGGGTAGCCAGGCGGTGGAAGGGTTGGAGGTATTGGAGGTGTTAGACCCGGCGGGGGCGATCTACGCGGCGCCGCCGGACGTGTGCGCCATTTCCGGGGGCGGGGGCGCTTCCGGGGGCGGGGGCGCGACGTGGCGGGCGATCAGCGTTGGCGGAGATTGGGGCGGCAAGCAGGTGTGGGGCTGGTTTCGCGCCAAAGGCACGGTGCCGGCGGACTGGCCGGTGGGCGACGCGGAACTGCGCATCGACGTGGGGGTGAATTACCTGGGCTTTGCCAACCAGGACTATCAGCCGGCCGGCCCGGAAGGGCAGGTGTTTATCGACGGCCAGCACGTGGGGGCGGTTGATCGGCAGCACAACCTGATTCGTTTTCCGTTTGTGCCGGGGCGCACGTATGACCTGCGGGCGGTGATTTTCGCGGCCCGCTGCGACTGCCGGCACAAGCTGACGGCTTTTGGGCTGGCGCGGGTGGATCGCGCGACGGAAAAGCTCTGGCACGACTGGCGGGTGCTGCTGGACATGGCGGGGCAATTGCCGGAGGACGCGATCGCGCGGGAGAAGATTCTGCGGGCGCTGGAGGCGTCGCTGGGGCGACTAAATCTGCGCGACAAGACGTTTGCGACGTTTCCGCCGGAATTGAAGCGCGATCCGGGCAACGAAATGTTCTATCCGTCCGTAGCCGCGGCGCAGGGGGCGCTGGACGAGGCGCTGACGGAATTGCGCGGTTCGCCGGAGATCGCCGCCATCGTCGCGGTGGGGCACGCGCACATCGACCTGGCGTGGCTGTGGCCGGTGAAACACACGCATCACAAGTGCGTGCGCACCTTCGCCACGCAGTGCCGGATGCTGGAGGAATATCCGGATTGGATTTACCAGCAGTCCAGCCCGCAGGCGTACGCGTGGGTGGAAGAGGACGCCCCGGAAGTTTTCGGGAAGATCAAGGATTTCGTGGCGGCCGGGCGGTGGGAGGCGGACGGGGCGACGTGGGTGGAGATGGACACGAACATCAGCGGCGGGGAATCGCTGGTGCGGCAGCTGCTCTACGGCAAGACGTACTTTAAGGAGAAGTTCGGCGTCGACAGCAGGATGCTCTGGCTGCCGGACGTTTTCGGATATTCCGCGGCCCTGCCGCAACTGCTGCGGCTGGCGGGGGTGGACGGTTTTGTCACCAGCAAGATCAGCTGGAGCCAGTTCAATCGCTTTCCGCACGATACCTTCCGCTGGCGCGGGCTGGACGGCTCGGAGGTGACGACGCACTTTATCACCACGCGGCAGGGCGACTTGCCGTTCTACACCTACAACGCGGTGCTGGACGTGAAGGAAGTCGTCGACTGCTGGCGGGAGTACCGGCAGAGGGATCGGTTGCTTGAGCCGCTGATGAGCTACGGCTGGGGCGACGGCGGCGGCGGGCCGACGACCATCATGCACGAAACGGCCCGGCGGGTGAGCGCCTGGGCGCCGAAGGCGGGCTTGCCGACGGTGCGGCACGAAAAGGCTGGGGCGCTGCTTAAGCGCCTGGCCGCGCGGGCGGGGGAATTGCCCATCTGGGACGGGGAGCTTTATCTGGAATATCACCGCGGCACGTACACCACGCAGGCGTGGCTCAAGCGGGAGCACCGCCAGGGCGAAATAGCTTTGCATAATGTGGAATGGCTGGCGGCGCTGGCGCAGCCGCACGGCTACAAGTTGGATAAACCGGCTTTGGACGGACTGTGGAAAGAGCTGCTTTTCCTGGAGTTTCACGACATTCTGCCGGGATCGTCCATCGGCGAGGTTTACGACGACGCGCGGGTGAGCCTGCGGCGGATTCTGGAACAGACCGCGGCCATGACGGCGCAAGCGGCCGGGGCGATCGCGGGGCGGATCGGAACGGGCAACGCGCAAAAGCCCGTGGCGCTGTTCAACACGCTCAGCTGGGATCGGACGGACCCGATGCGCCTGCCCGACGGGCGGTGGCTGGACGGGGTGACGGTGCCGGCGGGCGGGTACCTGGTGATCGACGCGGCGAATCCGCCGGTGCCCGGCGTGCCGAGCGCGGCCGGTGGCTACTTCCCCCCCACCGCTTCCGATGATGCCCGCACGCTGGAGAATCAGTATTGGCGCTTGCGCTTAGATGACCAGGGGCGCATGGTCGAGCTGCTGGACAAGGCTCACGGGCGGCTGGTGTTTGAGCCGGGGCGATTGGGCAATCAGTGGCAGGTATTTGAGGATCGCCCGCTGCAATACGGAGCGTGGGACATTGATCACTATTACCAGCAGCACCCGGTGGCGGGGCTGACTTGCCAAGGCATCCGCGTGGCGGAGCGTTCGCCGGCCCGCGTGGCGGTGGAGCTGACCTGGGCGATGCCGATGATCGGCAAAGGGCCGCGGAGCACGATCACGCAGCGCCTGGTGCTGTGGGCGGCGACGCGGCGGATTGACTTTGAAACGACGGCGGACTGGTACGATCACCACACCCTCCTGAAGATCGCCTTTGCCACGGGGCTGCGGGCGACGGAGGCGACGTATCAGATTCAATTCGGGCACCTGCAGCGGCCGACGCATCGGAACACGAGCTGGGACTTTGCCAAGTTTGAGGTCAGCGCCCACCGCTTTATCGATTTATCCGAACACGGCTACGGGGTGGCGCTGCTGAACGACTGCAAGTACGGCTTTGACGTGCACGAGGACGTGATGCGGATGACCTGCATCAAGTCGCCGCAGGAACCCAACACCACGGCGGACCGGGGTCGGCACGAGTTCACCTACGCGCTGCTGCCGCACGCGGGCAGTTTCCAGGAGGCGGGGGTGATCCGGGCGGCGGCGGAATTGAACGTGCCGGTGCTGACGCAGGAAGCGGCGGCGGCTTCCGGGGGCGGGGGCGGGACGCTGGCGGAGGCGTGGTCGTTTATCAAGATCGACAGTCCGGCGGTGGTGCTCGACACGCTTAAACCGGCGGAGGACAAGCGGGGATTGATTCTGCGGCTGTATGAGTCGTTCGGCTCGCATGCGAAGGCAAAGTTGACGTTCGCACAGCGGCCCAAGAGCGTGGCGGTCAACGATTTATTGGAGAACCCGCGGGAAAACGACGTGAAGCTGCAATTTGCCGGCGACACGGCGAGCCTGGCGCTGCGGCCGTTCCAGGTGGCGACGCTGCGCGTGGAGTTTTAAGCGGTTTGCCAACGGCGAGGCCAGCCCCGCGCCCAGCGGAGCGGCGGGCTAAGGATTGTCCGGCGTTGGGCTGACGGCCAGGCGGCGCTTGGGATCGCCGGCCAAGTAGAGCGTTTGGGTGGGGAAGGCGAATTCGATGTCGGCCTGGGCGAAGTGCTGAAAGAGCTTGAGGTTCACCAGCTGGCAGTGTTCCAGATAGGTAAACCAGTTGCGTTCGGAGTCGCCAGCCAACTGGTACCAGTAGGTGGCCTTGAGGTTGAGGCTGTCGGCGTTGAGCTCGTTAAAGGCCACGCGGGGCGGAAAGCCTTTTAGATCAAAGCGGCCGGCCTCAACGACCTGCGGCTCGTGCAAAATGCCATGCAGGATGGCGATCGCCTCCTGGATTTTTTCCGGGGGCGTGTCGTAGGTGATGGTGACGTTCATCTCCCGGCGGATGAAATGCCGGGCGGAGATGTTCTCGACCTTGCGGTCGATGAACTGCATGTTGGGGACGGTGACCAGGTGCCCGTTGAACAGGCGGATGCGCGTGGAGCGGAAGCCGATCTCCTCGACGGTGCCGGTCTCGCCGTCGAAGGTGATGACGTCGCGCACCAGAAAAGGCTTGTCGAAAAAGACAGTCAAGGAGCCGAAGAGGTTCTTAATCGAGTCCTGGGCGGCTAAGGACACGGCCAAGCCGGCGATGCCCAGGCCGGCCAGCCAGCCGGTGATGTTGAGTCCAAAGACGTTCTGGGCGGCCACCAGGGTGAAGACGACGACCAGAAAAATCCGCAGGGTCTTGCGGACCAGAGGCACGACCATGTCGTCGAGCTTGGTGTTGGTCCGGCCGGTGACTTTGCGCAGGGCCAGATCAACCACGTCCACCAGGTTAAAGAGCAGCCAGGCGACGGACAGCAGATAGAGAAACTGGATGCAGCGATTGGTCAACAGGCGCAGGGGCTCTTCGAGATAGATCAACTGCATGCCCGCGGTGAGGGCGAAGGTCAGGAGGGCGAGGCTGGCGGGATTGGCGGCATTTTCAAAGGCGACGCCCCGGCCTTCCCAGCCGCGGCGCTGCAGTTTCCCGGCGGCGGCGCGCAGGATGGAGCCGGCGATCTTGCCGGCGATCAGGCCCAGGAAAATCGCGCCTAAGAGGCCCAACCACCCCCAATAGGGCGTGCGATCGAAGGTCGGGCCGAGCAGATTCAGAATCTGGACGGGTTCGACGGCTTTTTCCGCCGGGGCGGTGGTCGGCGTGGTGGCGGCGGAAGAATCGGCAGCCGGGGCGGTGTCGGCGGGAAGCGTTTGCGCGTGCAGGGCGCCGGCGTAAATAATCACGCTCAGCAGAGCCACAGACACCAGTAACCGGCCAAACGAAAACGCAAGGGTTTTGATTCTCATGGCAGTCAGCTGTGAAAAACAGGTCGCGGAGTAATCAGTCAAGGGTCCTGGCGGGCGATCACCCGTACATTGCGTCGGCCGTCGCCGAGGCTGCCGGCGCGAAACACTCCGCCCAGCCAGGCCTTCAGGCGCACCGTCAGGGACAAGACGGCGAAGACCACCACGCCCACCAGCACGGCGGTGAAAAACAGCAGCGCCAGGGGCAGGACGATCACCAGCAGGGCGGCGACCAGCGCGGTCTTGGCCACCCAGCCGGGATGACGCTCGACCTGGCTGGCCCACGGGCTGGTCCAGCGATTAGAGCGGATGTAGGTTCGCCACATGCCGTGATTTTACTGGATCGCGGTCCGGCAGGTTTGTTGTGGCCCAGGGATGGCTTCCAAGGACCTATAAGTCCCGATATCCATGCGTCAAAAAACCCTCGCCAATCGCACCAAACAAGGGGTCGGCGGAAAAACCGCGGGCGGCACAGGCCATTTATTCCCCCCAGCTTCAGTCACTTAGGGTTTGCGCCGATAGGGGATTAAGGGAAAAGAGTCCCCGTACCTGGACGGGAGTGCAAGAATTATGAGTCAAGTCGCCGCAGGGCCGGGTTCGCCAACCACAGGCAACGATCAGGAAAAAATCGTCAAAGAAGCGATTGGCGAGATCAGCCACATCGCCACTTTGCCGGAGGTAACCCTCAAGATCATCCGGCTGGTAGAAGACCCGGACTCGACGGCCCAGGACCTGCACCAGGTGATCACGCACGACCCGGCGCTGGGCGCGAGGATCTTGAAAGTCGTCAACAGCGCGTTTTACGGATTGCCCGGGCAGATCGGCTCGCTCAACCGAGCGATCGTGCTGTTGGGCTTAAACGCGGTGAAAAACATCGCCATCGCCGCCAGCTTGGCCAAGCTTTTCCGTGGCGGGCAGATCTGCCCGACCTTCAACGCCCGTGATTTGTGGGTGCATTCGATCGCCGCGGGCACCGCGACGCGGCTGCTGGCGGTTCGCGCGGGCCTGGGCCTGCCGGATGAAGCGTTCCTGGCGGGCCTGATTCACGACCTGGGCATTCTGGTGGAAGTGCAGGCCCGGCGTTCGTTGTTCGTCAAGGCTCTGGAAAAATGCCAGACCGTGCCGTCGATGACCCTGCGGCAGGCGGAAATAAAGACTTTTGGCGTTTCCCATGAACAGTTCGGGGCGGGACTTTGCCAGGCCTGGAAATTCCCCTCCAGCTTTGTTTACGTGACCGGGTACCACCATCGGCCCGGCGAATTGGCTGCTAACAATAGAACCCTGACCAACTTAGTGCATCTGGCGGATGTTTTGACCGCGCAGATGAACCTGGGCTACACCCGCGACGTAGAAGTAAATGAGATCAGCAAGGACTTGCTGGCACAGACGAATCTGACAGCTAAACAGATTCAGGAAGTCAAAGAAGCCTTGCCGACAGCTGTCGAAGAAGCCAGCGCATTACTTACGGAAGCTTGAGTCAGTTCGCGGCAGGCTTCCCTAGCCCGCGGGCTCCCAAGGGGCGCGCAAAAAGGGCTAACTTAACTTAGGCGTCTCTCTTTTCCCTCCGGGCGACGATTCCACAACGGATCGTCGCCTTTTTTTTATTGGGAGGGTGTTTTGGGCAACCACCCTCCTGGCTGCGGGGTGGAGGGAGACAACGCAAACAGTGCCCAGGGATTTCTTCCCTGGGCTTTATCAAGACAATTAAGACAGGCAGACCGCACGCTGCGGGCCCGGAGGCGGCGCCCGGCGTGTGCCGCCACGCATCTGGCTGCGGGGTGGAGGGGGGTCGCGTCCTAGCTGTGTCGGCGGGTCTGAAACAGCGAAGAGACCAGGCCCGGCAAAGAGCCCTTGGAGCGGCGATCGCGGGTGACCACGCCGTAGGGGCTGACGTGCAGGTTCTGGGCTGGCGGCAGGTAGGACTCCGGCCAGGGGTGATCGGCCCAGCACCAGATCAGCGCGCCGCAGACGCAGGGGGCGTCCATGCCGGCAAACTCAGCCTTGAGGGCCTCGGCGGCGGAATCAACGCCCCACAGGCCCGCCCGCACGCCCTCCAGGGACGGATGCCCGAACTCCGTGATGAAGATGGGTTTGTCCGGGTAGAGCTGGTGCAGTTGGGCCAGGTTGCGCCGCCAGGTGTGCGTGGCCAGGGCGTAATCGTAGGGGCGGGTGGTTCCGCTGCTGCGCCCGCCGAGGCTGGGGTAGTCGTTGACGCAGAGCACGTCGTCGGCGGCGAAGCGCGGATAGGTTTGCCAGTGATTAGTCACGTGGACGGCCAGGCGGGAGGGATCGAGCGACTTGGCTAAGCGCACCAACTGGGCGTTGCCCTCGGCCACTTCCGGGCGGAAGTCCTCGGTTTCGTTGCTCACGGACCAGAACATCACGCTGGGGTGATTGCGGTCGCGGTGAATCAGCTTCTCCAGCTGGCGCTGGGCTGCGGCGAACTTCGCGGCGCATTCGTTTTTGCCCTCCTGCAGGCCGCGCCACCAGTAGAGGGGTATTTCGGCCATCACCAACAGACCGAGCTGATCGCAGAGGTCCAGTTCCAGGGGATGATGCGGATAGTGACAGAGGCGGACGAAATTGCAGCCTGACTTCTTGATGGTCAAGAGGTCCTGGCGAACGGTTTGCGGGTCCGGGCCCATGCCGGTGCGCGGCGAGTCCTCGTGGCGGTTGTAGCCGCAGAGATAGATCGGTTGGCCGTTGAGCAGGATCTGCCGGCCGCGGGCTTCGATGCGGCGGAAGCCGAAGGGAACCGTCAGCGCGTCGATGATTTTTTTGCCCTGCAGGAGCGAGACTTCGGCGGTGTAGAGCGCGGGCGTGTCAGGCGACCAGGCGGTGACGTGCGGGACTTGGGCGTTTAAGGTCAGCGTCCCACCTCCGCCGGGATCGGGCACCGTCTCGGCCACGCGGGCGATTTTTTCGCCCTTCGGCGTAAGGACGTCCACGGCCAGGCTGTAGCTTCCCGGGGGGGTGGTCTTAGGGCGAGAGAAGGTGGCCAAGAGGGATAATTGTCCGCCCTCGCCCTGCGGCTGGGCGCGCACGTGCACGTCCGCCAAGTGCACGGGCGGCAGCACGAGCAGCGACATTTCGCGGACGATCCCGGCGTAGTGCCGCCAGCCGCGTTCCATGCCAGGCGCCTCGCCGGGGCGGCGCAGGCCGTCGACCAGCACGGCTATGGTGTTTTCCCGCCCGTATTGCAGGTGTTCGTGAATGGGGAACTCAAAGCGCAGGTAGCCGTCGGCGTGCGACCCGACCAGGCCGCCGTTGACGAAGACCTGGGTGTGATGATTGACGCCCTCAAAGCGAATCAGCACGTGCTGCCCGCGCCATGCTTCGGGGATGTTCACGGTGCGGCGGAACCAGGCGGGACCCTCAAAGCCGGCCAGCCCCGGCAGGCAGTCATCCAAGGCGCAGGGCAGTTGCACCATGGCCCAGCTGGTGTCGTCGTGGCCGGGCCGAAAATAGACCAAGGCCATCCCCTCGGTGGCGGGATCGGGCAGGAATTTCCACGGGCCGGTCAGATCAACTTGGGTGCGCGTCATGCGACGATTCCTTGGCGTTACGTGCGGGCGGCCGGGCCACGCGGAATCTGCCGGAACGCGGCGAAGGCGCGGGCGGCTGCTTCCAGGCCCAGCTTGGGCTGGCGATCGCGGGTCACCACGCCATAGTACGCGATGGTCATCGGCGAGTTCAGGGTTTCATGCCAGGTATGATCCGCCCAGCACCAGATGGTGATACCGGCCATGTAGGGGGCGGTCATGGCGGAGGGGTCGTTTTCGATGACCCTGGCCTGGCGCTGTTCGCTCATGTGGCCTGCGCAGACGCCCTTGACGCCCGGGTGCCCATACTCGGTGATCACGATCGGCTTGCCGGGGAAGGCCTGGTGCACGCATTCCAGGCGGCGGCGCCAGAAATCGCGGGCGGTTTCCCAGTTGAACTCCGGCAGGAGCGGCTGCTTGTTCATCACCTGGTCAAAATCATCCGGCAGGTTGCGCCAGCGGTCCAAGTGAATGCTCGGATACCCGTTGACGCAGATCACGTCGTCAGCCTCGAAGGCCATCTGCTCGTGCCACTGGCTGGCGACATGCGTGGCCAGGCGGGTGGGGTCGAGCTTGCGGGCGTGGCGGATCAGGTCGGCGTTGCCTTCGCGGACTTCGGGCAGGTTTTCGTGGGTTTCATTACTGACGGACCAGAAAATCACACAGGGATGATGGCGATCGCGCTGGATCATGGTCGTCAGCTGCCGGCGGGCGTTGCCGCGCTTGGCTTTAAAGATGTCCTGGCCTAAGTGGAGCCCGCGCCACCAGTAGAGGGGGATTTCGTCCATCACCAGGATGCCCATTTCATCGCAGAGGTCCAGCTCGGCGGGATGATGGGGGTAGTGGGCCATGCGGACGAAATTGCCGCCGGCGCGCTTGATGGCTTGCAGGTCAGCCTTGACGATATCCAGGTCCGGGCACAGGCCCGTGCGCGGGGAATCCTCATGGCGGTCAAAACCGGTGAGCACCAGCGGCTGACCGTTGAGCAGCAGGCCTTCGTCGCGCACTTGAATGGTTCGAAAGCCCGTGCGCAGGGTGAATCGATCAATCTCCCGGCCGTTTTCCAGGAGACGGACTTCCAGTTGATAGAGCGTCGGTTGCCGGGGCGACCAGGGCTGGGCCTTGGGCACCGGGCCAGTGACGTTCAGCGTGGCGGCGCCGCCGTTGGCTATCGGCGCCGGCCCGGCCGACAGCTTGGCTAATTCTTTGCCCGTCGCATCGCGCACCACCACTTCCACAGCCGCCTCGGTCGCCTGGGCCCGGCGATTGGCCAGGTCGATTTCCAATTCCAGATTTCCGCCGGCGGAATCAGGCTCGGCACGCAACAGGCGCGTGGCTTGCAGACGCAACTGATCGGTGACGATCAAGTTCACTTCGCGCATGATGCCGCAATAGGTGCGCCAGCCGCGCTCAAAGCCGGGCAGGTCCTGCTGGCGGGGCATGTTGTCGATCCAGACGGCCAGAACGTTGTCCGTCCCCGGGCGCAGGGCAGCGCTGAGGTCGATTTCAAAAGGCAGATAGCCGTCGTCGTTAGCGCCCACGAGCTGGCTGTTTAAGTAAACCCGGCAATGATCGGTGACGCTTTCAAAGCGCACCACCACGTGCCGATGGGCCCAATCCGCGGGCACGGAAAAATGACGGCGGAACCAGGCGGGCCCAAGAAATCCATAGAGGTCCGGGCAGGCGTCCACCACGGTGCCGGGCACGGGCGCGGGCAGCCATTGGCGATCGTCGTGATCGGCTAAGTGAAAGCCTAAGAGTTCGCCTTTGTCCGCCTGGTCGGGTTGCATGAGCCACGGGGTGGTTAATTCCATGACGATGCGCGATGACATAGAAAATCCTTAACAAGCCAGATAAGAAAAGTTACATGGAACTTAGAACTAATTACAGATACCTGCCAGGAGCATCCCGCAACCGCCCGCTAACGTCAACTCCGCCGGATTGGGGAAGGGGTACGGGGTACAGGGTACGGGGTAGAGGGTAGAAAAGAGAGAGGAGACACGCTGCTGGGGCACGGCTGCGCCTTAGCTCCAGGCACCCGGCGAGCGGCTGCGCGACACCGGGCCCCGCATTTCCGCGCGCGACGGAGGCCGGCGGCCGATCCGCCCGCGGGAGGTACAACCAATGCCGGTTTGCTACAATTTGCGTTTTCCGCTTGCGTTTTCCTCGAAGAAAAGGACTCTGACCATGGCTGGCAACGTGAATCCCAAGAAAATCGTTTTGGCTTACTCGGGCGGACTGGATACCTCCGTCATTCTGCCGTGGCTGAAGAATCGCTACCCCGGCGTGAAGCTGGTGGCCTTCGCCGCGGAACTGGGTCAGGGCGATGAGCTGGAAGGCATTAAGAAAAAGGCCAAGCTCTCCGGCGCCGATGAGGTGGTGATTAAAGACCTCCGCCGCGAGTTCGCCGAGCAGTTCTGCTTCCCCATGCTGCGGGCGCATGCGACGTACGAGCAGGATTACCTGTTGGGCACAAGCATCGCCCGGCCTTTGATCGCCAAGCACCAGGTGCTGGTGGCGCACGACACCGGCGCGGACGCGGTGGCGCACGGGGCCACCGGCAAGGGCAACGACCAGGTGCGGTTTGAGCTGACGTACATGGCGATGGACCCGAAGCTGAAGATCATCAGCCCCTGGAAAGACCCGGCGTTTGAATTGCGCAGCCGGGAGGCGGCGGTGGAATACGCCCACAAGCACCACATCCCCATCGCCCAGAGCAAGAAGAAAATCTACTCGCGCGATCGGAACCTCTGGCACATCTCCCACGAAGGCGCGGAGATCGAGGACCCCGGCAACGAGCCGTTGGATCGCTGCCTGGTGATGACCGCGCCGCTGTCCAAGGCTCCTGACAAGCCGCAGTACGTGAAGGTGGGCTTTGTTAAAGGCGTGCCGACAGCCATCGACGGCAAACGTTACGAGCCGGAAGTGATCATCGCCAAGCTCAACGCCCTCGGCGGCAAACACGCCGTGGGCCAGACCGTGCTGGTCGAGAACCGGCTGGTGGGCATGAAGAGCCGGGGCGTGTATGAAACGCCCGGCGGCACGATTCTCTACGAAGCGCACAAGGCGCTCGAGCAGCTGTGCCTGGAGCGCGACTTGTATCACTACAAGCAGCAACTGGCGGTGCGCTACGGCGAATTGGTTTATTACGGGCAGTGGTTCCACCCGCTGCGCGAGGCGATGCAGGCTTTTATCGACCACGCCAGCAAACTGGTCACCGGCACCGCGCGGGTCAAGCTCTATAAGGGCCGGGCCCAGGCGGTCAGTGCCGACAGCCCCCACAGCCTGTACGACACGAAGCTGGCCAGCTTCGCCATGGACGGGTACGACGTGACGGCGGCCCGCGGATTTATCGACCTGTTCGGCCTGCCCATGAAAGTGCGCGGGCTTAAGCAAGGGACGAAGGTGTAGAACTTAAACGTTGTCAGGCCAGCGCACTCCGCCAATTCGTCCGTAAACGCTCCTAAAGCCCATGGAAGGAATCCATGGGCTTTTCCTCAGATCGACCTCGGAGCCAGTTCATGCCTTCCTCACCCCGACGCAAGAAC
The DNA here is from genome assembly GCA_020851735.1 of Phycisphaeraceae bacterium. Taxonomy (GTDB): domain Bacteria; phylum Planctomycetota; class Phycisphaerae; order Phycisphaerales; family Phycisphaeraceae; genus JADZCD01. The sequence continues at coordinate 1,931 of JADZCD010000025.1, read as the reverse complement.
GCTTTCGTTCCCGCCGACCTGGATTGCGCCGCTTGGCCGACTATTCAGCCTTATTTCCAGCTCCTGGCCCAGCGGGAAATCGACTCCCCGGCTGCGCTGCGCAAGTGGCTGGCGGACTTCTCGGATCTCTGTGCCGTGGTCGATGAATTCGGCACACGGCTATACATCGACAATGCCTGCCATGCCGACGACGCGGACATCGAGAATCGCTATCTGGACTTCGTGGAGAACGTTGAGCCGCACTTAAAGCCCGCCACTTTCGACCTGCAGAAAAAATTCCTGGCTTGCCCCCAGCGGTCCGGGCTGCGCGGCAAGAAGTTCGCCATCATGGCCCGCCAGTGGCAGGCGGACGTCGATCTCTTCCGCGAGGCCAACATCCCGCTGCAGACGCAGGTCACCAAGCTGGTCACGCAATACAACAAGCTTTGTGCCCAGATGACGGTGGATTACCGCGGGCAGACGTACACCATGCAGCAGATCGCCCGCTTCGGCGAGGAGACCGATCGGGCGGTGCGGCAGGAAGCCTGGGAACTGGCGGAAAAGCGGCGGGCCCAGGACGTGGCGGCGGGGGACGAGCTTTTCGACCAGCTCATGACGCTGCGAGCCAAGATCGCCGTCAACGCCGGCCGGCCGGGCTATCGCGATTACGCCTGGCTGAGCAAGAAGCGTTTTGATTACGCGCCCGACGATTGCCATCGCTTTGCGGACGCGGTGGAGAAAACCTGCATGCCGCTGGTGCGGGCCATGGACGAACGGCGGAAGGCGGAATTGGGCGTGGACACGTTGCGGCCGTGGGACATGGCGGTGGATGTCAAAGGTCGCCCGCCGCTGCGCCCGTTCGACCCGGCGGACATCCCTGGTTTTGTCGAAAAGACCCAGGCGGTGCTCAGCCGGATCAGCCCGCAACTGGCGGCGGATTTTCAGCTTTTGCGCGACGCCAGGAGCCTGGACCTAGAAAGCCGCAAGGGTAAACGCCCCGGCGGGTTCCAGGCCACGCTGGAGGTTAAGCGCCTGCCCTTTATCTTCATGAACGCCGCGGGGCTGCACCGGGACGTGGAAACGCTGCTGCACGAAGCTGGGCACGCGTTTCACACGTTGGCGGAACGGAAGGAAAAGATCATCTTCCTCCACTGCAGCGCCCTGGAATTCTGCGAAGTGGCGTCCATGTCCATGGAGCTGCTGGCGGACGATCACTTGGCTCCCTTCTACGACGCCCCGCAGGCCCTGCGAGCCAAGCGCACGCACTTGGAGGGCGTCATTCGCCTCTTGCCGTGGATCGCGACCGTCGATCAGTTTCAGCACTGGCTCTACGACCATCCAACCGCCAGCGCGGCCGGCCGGCACGACGCGTTTCTGGAAATCTCCAGCCGCTTTACCAGCTCCGTCATCAATTGGAGCGGATACGAGGATGTCCGCCGGACGCGCTGGCAGCGGCAACTGCACATCTTCGGCATGCCGTTCTATTACATCGAATACGGCATCGCCCAACTGGGCGCGCTGCAGGTGTGGTTCAACTATCAGAAAGACCCCGTTGCGGCCCTGCAAAAATACCAGGCCGGTCTGGCGCTGGGCGGCACCAAACCGCTGCCGGCCCTGTTTCGGGCGGTGGGGGCGAAGTTTGAGTTTTCCGCCAAAACGGTCGGGCCGCTGATGCAAGCCGTGGGGCGGGAGCTGGAGCGATTGCCGGCGTAGGTGCGGTTTGGGGATTAGGGGTTTAGGGTCTGGGGTCTGGGGTCGCGTAGGGCAGGTCGATTGCCGATTGCCGATTTCCGATTGGCGATGTTCAAGGCAAGCAAACCAAATTGCCCTTGACTTTCCACCCCTAACGTATACTCCCCGGCAATCGGCAATCGGCAATCGGCAATCGGCAATCGGCAATCGGCAATCGGCAATCGGCAATCGGCAATCGGCAATCGGCAATCGGCAATCGG
>JADZCD010000024.1 GCA_020851735.1 Phycisphaeraceae bacterium | reverse complement strand
TGGCGATTCCGGGGGCGGGGGAACTTCCGGGGGCGGGGGAACTTCCGGGGGCGGGGGAACTTCCGGGGCTGGGGGGGTATGATCGGGGGCTGCCGGGGGATGCGGCGGAGGCGTTGGCGGAGTTAGCCAGGCGCAGGGAAAGTCAGGACAAGAAGGCGAAGGGTTGATATGCCAAGCGTGGAACTGAAATTGCCGCATCATCGCTACGAGATTTGCGTCGAGCCGGGGCTGCTGGGGACGTTGGGGGAGAGGGTGAAGCAGGTGGCAGGTCACGAGCGGGCGATGCTGATCGCGGACGCGGCGGTGGCGGGGACGCTGGGGCAAAAGGCGATCAGGGCGCTGGAAGCGGGGGGATATCGGGTGGTGATGCAGGCGGTGGAGGCGGGGGAAGAGAATAAGAATCTGGTGGTGGTGAGTCGGCTATACCAGACGATGGTGGAGAATCGGCTGGAGCGCAAGAGCCCGGTGATCGCGCTGGGCGGGGGGATTATCGGGGATATGGCGGGGTTTGTGGCGGCGACTTATTTGCGCGGGGTGCCGTTCGTGCAGTGCCCGACGACGCTGCTGGCGATGGTGGATGCGTCAGTGGGCGGGAAGGTGGGGGTGAACTTGCCGCAAGGGAAAAATCTGGTGGGGGCGTTCCATCAGCCGCGGCTGGTGGCGATTGATACGGAGAGTTTAGGGACGCTGCCCAAACGGGAGCTGCGCTGCGGGTTGGCGGAGTGCGTCAAGCACGGAGTGATCCGCGACGCGGAGCTGTTTGCGTGGATTGAAAAGAACTTGGCGGCGATTTTGGGGCTGGATAAGGCGGCGCTGGTGGAACTGGTGCGCTGGAACGTGGCGATCAAGGCGGCGGTGGTGATGGCGGATGAGAAGGAGGCGGGGGAACGGGCGCACCTGAACTTCGGGCATACGTTCGCGCATGCGATCGAGGCGGCGCAGGAGTACGGCGCGCCCAGCGGGTATCACCACGGGGAGGCGGTGGCGCTGGGGATGGTGGCGGCCACGCGGTTGGCGGTGGCGGCGGGGCGGTGCCCGGCGGAAGTTTTGAAGCGGTTAATGGGGCTTTTAGAGAGGATCGGCTTGCCGACGCGCGGGGAAGCATTGCCGGAGACCGAGGAGCTGATCGGGTACATGCAGGTGGATAAGAAGGTGTCGGGCGGGAAGATTCGGCTGGTGCTGCCGGAGCGGATGGGGGCGGTGAGCGTGGTCAGCGACGTGGGGCTGGGGGCGATCGCGGAAGCGTGGGAGGGGCTGAGGTGAGAGGGAGGGGATTGGGGGTTGGGGAAAGGCAAAGAGGCCCGGGCTCACAGAGCCCGGCTCGGATAGGACGGAGTTGTCCGGGTGAAGCGGCACACGGCGTGTGGGGGGAACAGACGCGGCGATCTGCGATCGCCCGTTAAACGGGGATGCGTGCCCAGGGATTTCTTCCCTGGGCTTTCCCCCGGAAGTTAACACGGAAGTGACCCCGGAAGTGTGCGAACCGGCCCCACCTTTCCAGGTGGGGCTTTGCCAGGTGGGAATTAGTTAAGTGAAATTCAATTGGGGTATGGGCCGAAGTCCTGGCAGGCTTGGTACATGGCGGCGACGTTTTCCAGGGGGACGGCGGGCGGGAAGTTGTTGGCTTCCTTGAAGATGAATTTCCCGCCGGTTTTTACGCCGGTCTGGAGGATTTCTTTGCTGCGCTGGTAGACCTGATCAGGCGTGCTTTGCATGAGGGTGCTGACTTCCACGCCGCCTTGGATTTGCACGTCGGGCCCGACTTGACGGCGCAGCTGGCCTAGGTCGATGGGGAAACCGGTGTCGATTAAACGAGCGCCCAGTTCGCGGCAGATGACGGGGAAGAGGCGGCCGGCGTCGCCGCAGAGGTGCATGACGCGCAGACTGCCGGGGGGAGTAGCTTCATAAAAGCGGCGATGCAGAGGCATCAGACGCTCCTGGTAGGTTTCGAGGCTGAGCATTTCGCAGGAGTCGTCAGCGAGCCAGGCGCCGCGGTCGGTCTTGTTATCCCAATAGTCCCAGAAGGCCTGGCGGCGGAGGATGGCGGCCCGCATGATGAAATCCAACAGGCGGTCGGCGTAGGCGGGGTCGTCGAGGAGTTCGATGAGGAAGTCGGAGCCGCGCAGGTTGCAGGCGACGGTGAGCGGGCCGTCGGACCCGCAGAGGTTCCAGGGAACCAGACGCACAGGCCGGCCCTGGAATTTGAGGTCTTTGCAGATCTTCTGCATTTCGTGCCAGAAGGCGAAGGATTTTTTGATGAAGGGATTTTCCAGGGGGTGTTCGATGTCGACTTTGAAAATGTCCTGGCGGTTGGCTTCGGTAAGGAAGGGTTCGGTGCAGGGGACTTGATCGGCGGGGAACTGGACGGGGGCGCCGAAATAGGCGGCTTCGTAGACGTTGTAGACGTTGAAGTTGACGGGCCAGACGTCGGGAATGCCGGTGGGCAGGTCGGTGTATTGGTTGAGCTGGGTGCGGAGGTAGAGTTGATATTGCAGGTAGACGTCGATATGGGTTTTGGGGTCGCCGGCGGCTTGTTCGAAGGTGTAGCCCTGGGTGTTGAGGGCGGGGTTGAGCAGGAAGATGCGGGGGTTGGAATCCAGCTGCATGGGCACGCGGGTGGGGCGGCGGGCGTGGAAGTCGGCCCAGAGTTGCTGCTTCTGGTCGTTGGTGAGCAGGGAAGGAGGCATGGGGGAATCCTGATAAGCAAGGGTGATGACGGGGATTGAGTGTAGCGGTCGCGGGGGAGGGGGCAATTTTGAAAGATTCAAAGACCAAGGTGCCCGGCTAGGGTATCGGGAAGCAGACAACGTTGAAGAGTGAGGGACAATAGGCGCTGGGGCACGCTGCGCTTAGCCCCAGGCACCCGAGCGCGGCGATCTGCGATCGCCCGCTAAACGGGGAGGGGGCCGGCGCCCGGCGCTTCCGGGGAGGTGAAATTATGTTTAGAATGTTGCCTGTTGTGGTCAATTACGAACGCAAACAAGTTATTTGAGTATTGCCCATGAGCGACCAGCGGCCGAATATTCTGTTTATTATCGCGGATCACCAGATCGCCCACGGGCATTGCCGGCCGGGGGTTTTTGAGTTTCGCTTGCCGGTGTTTGAGAAGTTCTGCGCGCAGGGGGTGAACTTTGAGAGGGCGTATTCGGTATCGCCGGTGTCGACCCCGGCGCGGGCGAGCATGATGACGGGGGTGTATCCGAGCAAGCATGGTCTGAAGTGGAATTCGGAGAGTAAAAATGTGCCAGGCAATCGGGTGGAGTTCGCCCCGGGGACGGAACTTTACAGCCATCACTTGGCGCGGATGGGGTATCGCAACGCGTATGTGGGCAAGTGGCACTGCGGGGAGCAGAGATTGCCGGTGGATTACGGGATCGAGGGGTGGAGCTTGACGGGGTATGGGGCGCCATACATGTCGGAGGCGTATGCGCAGTACGCCAAGGAGCGGGGGTTAGGCAAGGCGACGGCGAGGATCGAGCAATACATCAACAGGCCGGAGTGGAAAGGCAAGACGATGGAGCTGCACCACCCGGTGTTCTGGCAATTCATGTTCGGGTCGGGGGTGATGTTGGGTCCGCCGGAGGGTCATGAGGAGTTTTTTGTGGCGGAGATGGCGTCCCAGAAAGTGCGGGAGATGAGCAAGCAGAAGCAGCCGTGGAGTTTGGTGGCCAGCTTCTGGGGGCCGCATCAGCCGTATTACCCGACGGAACCGTATGCGGGGATGATTGATCCCAAGTCGATTCCGGAATACCCGAGTTTTAATGATGATTATCGCGGTAAGCCGTTTCGGCAGTTCATTCACCGCGACTTGATGATGGGCAAGGTGCGGCAGGATTCCTGGCCGACGTGGGACATCTGGCAACAGGTGCTGGCGCGGTGCTACGAGCAGACGATCCAGACGGACGCGGCGGTGGGGCGGCTGCTGCAGACGTTGGAGGAGGAGGGGGTGGCGGAGAACACGCTGGTGATCTGGCTGGCGGATCACGGGGACACGCTGGGCAGTCACGGGGGGTTATTCGACAAGGGTTCGACGTTTCCGGAAGAGGCGGCCCGGGTGCCGATGGCGCTGCGCTGGCCGGCGGGTTTGAAGGGGGGCGTGAAGACGAGCAAGCTGGTTTCGAACATGGACGCGACGGCGACGATGCTGGCGGCGGCGGGGGCGCCGATACCGGAGGGGATGCAGAGCCGAAGCTTGTTGGAATTGGCGCGCAGCCCGCAGACGACCCAGTGGCCGGACCAGCTGGTGTGCGAGCATCACGGGCACTACACGGATGACATCATGCTGCGGATGGTGGTGACGGATCAGTACAAGTACGTGGCGGCGATATTTGATGATGATGAGCTGTATGACCTGAAGAATGATCCGTACGAAATGAAGAATCTGGTGTATGAGCCGGCGTATGCGGAACTGGCCAAGGAGATGCGGGGGCGGTTGATCGCGCAGCTGGAGGGGGATTGGCCGGCGCATCGGCTGGTGCATGCGCTGAAGTATTCGAATAAGCATGAGATGAGGAAGAAGGGGTGAGGGGAGTGGGGTTGGGGATTGGGGGTTAGGGGTTGGGGAAAGGCAAAGGCACGTGACGACGGGGAGGGAGTGTGAGATTTGGTGATTTGGCGAAGTGGTGATTTGGTGAGGTGGTGAATAATAGAGGCGCTGGGGTGGGCGAGAATCAGGACCAAGGGAGCCATGCACACAGCGCTTCCGGAGGGCTGGAAGATGCAGTGTGGCACCGGGCACGGCGATCTGCGATCGCCCGCTAAACGGGGAGGCGTGCCCAGGGAAGGAATCCCTGGGCTTTAGAGGCGGGATTCCAGTTTTACGTAATTTTTTTAAATCAAGGGTTGACAGGGCGCGGGCCAACTGTACTATGTGTAGTAGTACAGTTCCATCAGCTTGGGCAGGAGGATTCGGGTGTTCTTTCCACGGGTTACCACAGGGTCGGACCGGCCGATTTATCGGCAGGTGGTGGATCAGATCCGGCTGGCGGTGGTGGGGGGGAAGCTGAGGCCGGGGGACAGCTTGCCCAGCGTGCGGGCGATGGCGGAGCATTTGCTGGTGAATCCGAACACGATCGCCAAGGCGTATGCGGAGCTGATGCGCGAGGGGTTTGTGCAGGCGCAGCAGGGCAAGGGGGTTTTCGTGGCGGATCGGCGCCCGGTGCTGAGCGCGGCGGAAAGGCAGCGACGCTTGCAGGCGGCGGTGGAGCAACTGGCCCATGAGGCGGCGGGGCTGGGGTTTTCGTCCAAGCAGATTCAAGAGGCGCTGGCCAAGAAGCTGGGGGGGATGGCGGGCATGGGAGAGACGGAGCAAAAGCCATGAGCGAGGCAGTGATCCAATTTGAAAATCTTACGCACTGGTACGGCAAACACTGCGCGGTGGACCAGGTGAGCCTGGCGGTGCCGCGCGGTTCGGTGTTTGCGCTCTTGGGGCGAAACGGATCGGGCAAATCGACGATGATTCGGGCCCTTCTGGGATTGCAGAAGCCCACGCGCGGAAGGTCCAGGGTGTTCGGTGAGGACAGCATGGACTTGGCGCCCCAGACGCGCGGGCGGATCGGGTATCTGGCCGAGGGGCACCCGTTGTTTGGATGGATGAAGGTGGGTGAGGCGGAGCGCTTTGAGAGGAGTTTTTACGATAGCTGGAATGAGCGGATGTTCGCGGCGGTGGTGGAGCATTTTCGCATCGGGCGCAAGCAGCGGGGCAAGGATTTGTCACGCGGGCAGCGGGCGGGATTGGCGTTGGCGCTGACGCTGGCCAGTGAGCCGGAGGTTCTGGTGTTGGATGATCCGGCGATGGGGCTGGACCCGGTGGCGCGGCAGGATTTTTTAGAGTCGATCGTGCTGACGACGCGCGACAGCGGGCGGACGGTGTTCTTCTCTTCGCACATTCTGGCGGACGTGGAGCGCGTGGCGGACCACGTGGCGATTCTGGATCAGGGGGTATTGCGGGTGTGCTGCCCGATGGAAGTGTTCCGCCAGAAGGTGCGGCGGGTGGTGGCGACATTTAAAGAGGGAGTGCCGGCGGGCAAATTGCCGGACATACCGGGTTTGCTTTACGCGGTGCGTTGTGCGGATGAACTGAGTCTGGTGGCGGTGGAGAGGTCGGGTCAGAAGGAAGCGATCTGGGCGCTGGGCCCGGCGGCGGTGACGGAAGAGCCGATCAGCCTGGACGAAGCGGTGATCGCGTATTTGGGCGAGCACGGGGTAAGGACGTCGTTGTTAGAGAAGATTGGAGGCGGCCAGTGAGAGCGATCATCTGGAAACAGGCGCGGGAGTTGTTGAGGTGGGCGGTGCTGGGGATGGTGGTGCTGGGGATGTTTGTGGGGGTGGCGCTGACGGAGTGGTACGACGACACCCTCAGTCGGCCGCCGGTGATGACGCGGCTGCCGTTGCACACCGAGGGAATCCTGCTGGCGTTTTCGCTGGGGATGATTGGCATCGGTTTGTGGCTGGGGAAATTGACGGGCTATCGGGCGCGGGGCACGGAGTGGGCGTTATTGATTCATCGGCCGGTGAGTCGCACGCGGATTTTCGCGGGCATGAGTGTGGCGATGCTGGGTTTGTACGTGGCGGCGATGGGGATTCCCCTGGCGGGAGTGATCGCCGTGGTTCATTGGATTAAGCCGCGCGGGCCATTTGCGTGGGGCACGGCACTGGCGGCGGTGATGGCGGTGTTGGTGGGGATACCGCTGCTTTTCGGCGGGATGCTGATCATGCAGCGGCGGGCGAAGTGGTACGGGAGCATGTGGTTGCCGGCCGCGTTCATGTTGGCGGTATCCGTTTACGCGGCCAAGCGCCCAGAATTCTGGCATGGAGTGTTGTGGGTATTCGGGGGCACGGTCGTGTTGGTGGTCGCGGCGTGGGGAGTGTTTGTCAGTGGGGGCGACGAAGAGAAGCAGCCGGTGGTGGTGAAGGCGGCGCAGGGGATTACGCTGAGCGTGGGCTTGTTGTATGGGGTGCTGATCGGGGGTTTGATGTTGGTTCTGTTTGCCCAGTATGTGACGGACTATCCGTTCATGAAGGACGGGCCGATCGCCTTTACGGGCACGCCCACTGACTATCGCTTGACGGCGGACGGTCAGTTGGTGATTGAGAAGCACGAAGTGGGCAAGCCCGGGCGGACGTGGACGGACTTACAGGGCCAGGCTCTGTTGCTTGAGGACAGTTCCAGGAGCAAACGGACGGTCACGATGCTGGAGGGATCAGGCGACGATCGGATCGCACAGCTGGAGGACAGCGATACGGACGGTGACCACTCGGCGACAACTCAGCTGATCACATCGCCTGCTTCGCAACCGACGGCGGGAAAACTTCTGGACAATGACGCCTTTGTTTGGCTGGCGCAGGGAAGCGATCGCAAGGGGGGATATCAGGAGCAGAGAGCATACGTTCGATGGTTTTTTACCGAAGGGCGGGTTGAGGTTTGGTGGGTTTATGAGGCGGCGTTGGGGCGGGTGGTGGGCTATCGGTGGCCGGAGTGGACGCGCGTGGGCAGTATTGGTCCGGAGGGTTTTGCTGAGGATGGGGCGGAGCCTAAGAGTCGGTTCCGTGGACGCATGCTGTCTAATCCCAACGTCATGGGAAAGGATCTTTGGCTGTGCTTAAGCAGCGGTGTTTACCAGTTGGACGCTGAGCAGCGGCAGATGCGTCCGGTGTATGAGGCCAGGCCCGGGCAGGAAATTGTCCAAGTGGGTAACAGGGCAGCCCTGCCGCATCACCTGGTGATACAGACGGACAAGACGCTGGAGCTGGTGGGCAGAGAGGAAAAGTTTGGGAATGTGGTCTTGCCGCTCTTGGAGGATCAGGCGGATTACAGGTACATCGGAATCGCGCCGATTGACGGCGGACGAAAGCTGGCGGTGCATTACACGCGGTCCAGCTATTATTCGGATCAGTTGAGGGATGGTTGTGTGCTGATCTACGACGCGGCCACTGGGCAGTTGGTGCAGAGGCAGGACATACCGGAGCAGCGCCGCGGGGTGCCCATGGTGGCGGGGTTTGCGGTGTTCGAACCGAGCTTTGGCATCGGCACGCTGATCTGGGCGGTGGCGTGGAAAGGTTGCGAGTTCGATCTAAAGTCGATGCTCTGGCAGTTTGAGGTGCTGGGCGCCGCGGCGGTGGTGTTTTGTCTGGTGAACGTGGTGGTGGCGTGGCGGTGGGCGCTGGGTGGGCGGCGGATGGCGTGGTGGGGAGTGTTGGGATTGGTGATGGGTTTGGCGGGGGTGCTGCTGCTGTGGTGCATGGTCAGTCGGCCGGTGAAGGTGAGGTGTGCAAGTTGTGGGCGCAAGCGGGTGGTGAGGCGGGAGAGGTGCGAGCACTGCGCGGCGGAGTTTGGCCGGCCGGCGGAGAATGGGACGGAGGTGTTCGCGTAGGGAGGGGAAGGGAGAATAGGCGGGTTACGGTGGGGTTGGGGGAGGGGGTAAGGCACCCAGGCATGCAATGCCTGGGCTTGGGGGCCCGGAGAGGGGGCCTTTGGCCCGCCCGCTAAGCGGGGAGGGTCGGAGGTGGTGGGGTTTCTATGGGGGGCTGTGGTAAAATGGCGGGATGCGCCCGATACGTAGACATGATTTATCGCCGCGGGTGGAGTTGATTCCGCTGATCGACGTGATTTTTCTGTTGCTGACGTTTTTTATTTACAGCCTGGTGCTGGTGGTGCGGGCGGAGATTCTGCCGGTGCGGCTGACGCCGGTGGGCACGGGGGAGAAGGCCAAGCCGGCGAAGGTGGCGGCGATCACGATCGATCGGGAGGGAAGGCTGTATCTGGATAAGCAGCTGGTGGGGGCGGAGCAATTAAACACGCGGTTGACGGAATTGGCGGGGCAGGCGGAGAAGCCGCGGCTGTTTGTGGCGATGGAGGAGGAGGGGCAGACGGATCGCGGGCCGGTGCTGGTGGATCTGATTCAGCGGTTGCGGGCGGCGGGCTTGGAGGATGTGTCGCTGGTGGGCCCGGCGGCTAAGAGTGGGGAGAAGGCATTTACCACGGAGCACACAGAGGGCACGGAGTAGGGATTCACGTAATTGAATTTTTATTTTGTCTCTGTGATCTCCCTTCGGGTCTGCGTCCAAGACTCAGCCTCAGGGTCGAAGGCCGTGTTCTCGGTGGTGAAATGGTTTTTAGGGCAGGGGTGATGTTGACGTGATGGAGCGTGAGAACAATCTGGCGTTGGTGATCGCTGGGCTGCTGGCGGTGGTGGTGCATTTGATGGGGGTGCCGCTGCTGGCGGTGGGGTTGGAGCGGCCGGTGGGGGAGCAGGGGGCGGGGGCTGGGGAAGTGGAGGATTTGGCGCGTGCGGTGCCGCGTGCGGCGGAGATCAAGCTGGGGGATCCGAAGGCGAAGGAAGTGACGACGGTGGCGTGGATCGCGTATGAGGATTACCGGAAATTAATTGGGCCTACGGAGGAGACGGAGCAGCCGGGGTTGCAGGATCTGGCGGAGCCGGTGGAGCAGGGCCCGGCGGAGGTTGAGCCGGTGGAGGGGGGGCTGGAAAGACCGGAAAACCAGGAAAAAACCGCGCAGGCAATTGCGGCGCAAGAGGCGCAGGCGGGGGCGAATGCGGCATTGGCGGTGTTGGCGGATGTGCCGGAGCCGATCGGGGATGGGCCATCGTTGGCGATGGTGATGCCGGGGGCGGCGTCGGCGGCGGAGGCCAAAGCGGAGGCGGAGAGCGAGGCGGGGCGGCCGACGTCGTTGCCGCGGACGGAGCAGAGTGTGACGCCCACGCAGGTTCGCCCGGAGGCGGAAGAGGTGCAGCCGGGGGGCGTGATAGTGAGTAAGGGGCTGCGGATCACGGTGGCGCGGCCGATGTTTAGTCTGGCGACGCGGATGACGGCGGTGCCGCGGAACATCATGGTGCGGGTGCGATTTGGGAGGGATGGGCAGGCGCGGGAGGCGGAGCTGCTGCAGTCATCGGGGTATGCGGACGTGGACGGCGCGGTGCTGGCGAGTTTGTATCGGTGGCGGGCGGAGGGTCCGGAGCTGGCGGAGGGTAAGGAGGGGGTGGAGATTCGGATCAGGTATCTGCTAGCGCGGGATTAGGGGGGAAGGGGGGGATCCGGGCCTGAAGGGCCCGGCTTGGGGGCCTTCGGCCCGCCCGCTAAACGGGGAGGGTGACGGGGCGCGGAGGCGGCGGGCTTTGGGTGGCGAGGGGAAAAGCTTGGCGCTGATGCGCGGGGCAGAGCAAGGGGAATGGGGTCAGGGTTGGGGAGGGGATTGTTCTTTAGGCAGGGAGATGATCCAGATGCGCTGGGTCCAGGGTTTGGTGGCTTGGGAGTCTTGTTCGGGGACGACCAGGAGGCAGGAGCCATCGGAGAGGGGGCGGAGCTTGATGTCGGAGGGGGAGCGGAAAAGGGTGGGGGGTACGAGGCGCAGGGGTTTGGCGGATTGGCTGGGGGGGATGATGATCAGGTCGCCCTTCATGCGGCTGGCGATGATGGACCCGGCGGGGGTGATGGCAATGCCATCGAGGGGCGCGAGGCCATCGGCGACGGGGGGCGGGAGGGTGTCGGTGGGGAAGGAGTTGATGGGCAGGGCGTAGATGGGCCCGCCGGCGGCTTGGGATGAGCCGGAGGTCGCGACGTAGAGTGCGGCGGCGGTGGGGGAGAAGAATAGGCCGTTGGGCCCGGCGGGGAGGATTTGAAAGGCGATTTGCTTGGGATCGGCGCGGCCGGCGACGAGGTCGTCCAGGGCGTCGTGGTTTAAGCGGAGGATGCCGGGCTCATCGGGAAAATTCGCGGCGGGGACGATGGAAGCGCCGCCGCCACATTCGGCGGTGTAGAAGTTGCCCTGGCTGTCGAAGGCTGAGCCGTTGAGCCCGAACATGGGGCGGTTGAGGGCTTTGGCAAGGGGGCTGTCGATGCCGCAGGCGATCATGCCCAGACGCTTGCCGGTCTTGGGATGGAGCAGGAGGATACCGGTGCCCCATTGCGAGGGGTCGGAGATGGTCCGGCCATCTTCGTCGCATTGCAGGTAGAACCCGACGTTGACGAAAAGGGTGCCGGCGGGGAGTCGGCGAGTGGCTTTGGGGAGGACGGAGATGCCCAACGGGGCGGTGAGGCCGTCGGCCCAGCGCTGCGCGAGGAGCTTGAGCTGACCGTCTTTGCTGACGGAGAGTTTGCTGACGGCGCCTTTGGTGGGGACCAGCCCGAAGGTGGCGGTGGGGCCATAGCGCCCCGAGGCGCAGTTGGTGACGAAAAGATATTTGCCGTCGAGGCTGAAGGCGCAGCTTTCGGGCTTGTGGAAGCAGGAGAAGACTTGCTGGACGGCGGGGGTGGTGAAGGTGGCAGAGGGTTTGTTGGACGAGCAGGCGGAGGCGAAGAGTGGGAAGAGAAGGAGGAAGGCTAGGGCGAGCGCGGGCAAAATGGGGAGTTTAGGGAGCATCAGGACAGAATAACATGAGGACAAGGGGGGCGAGATGGATATCCGCAGCTTGCGGTGCGGCTTGGGGAGGCGCAAACGAGGGGGAGGAACGGGCGTGGCGACAGCGGAGATAAGTAACGAAGGGGGAAGAAATAATGGCTGATTTGGGTGGCGACGTGGGAGGCGGGGGAGGGGAGGAAAGCGGGTGACCGGATTTGAACCGGCGACAACCACGTTGGCAACGTGGTGCTCTACCAACTGAGCTACACCCGCAAGTCGGCAACCATCTTATCTACCTCGGCTTGGCTTTCAAGCAACTTAACCGCCCCCCCCCGGAAGTGACCCCCCGGAAGTGACCCCCCGGAAGTAAACCCCCTGAAAGGGACCCCCCGCCGCCGGAAGTGGCCCCCCGGATGTAAACCCCCGCTCCCGGAAGTGGCCGAAGTACCCGGAAGTGATCGAGCCGGCCCCGCATTTACATGCGGGGCTGAGAAGGCGCGGGCACCTAGGCGTGACGCAGATGGAGGCAGCACACAGCAGGAAGACCCTGCTGTGTGGCACCCGGCACCCAGGCATGCAATGCCTGGGCTTGTTCAAGACAACGCACGGATTCAATCCGTGGGCTTCGAGGCAGGGGGCTTGCGGCCCGCCCGCTGAACGGGGAGGGTTCCCGGTTCCCAGCGGTTCCCAGGGCACGGTGGCCCTGGGCTTTGGGGGAAGGGTGTTTTCCCCGGCGTGGAGGGGGCGGGAATGGGGATTGGCGTGGGGAAGGGAAACGGGTAATATCGCTTGTGCTTCGTCAGGTGCTTTTTTGCGCGGGGCGTTGGCCCGGCGCGGAAAAGTGAAAAGGGAAGTGGGGTGCCCCCCGCCCCGCCCCCGGAAGATGCCTGCGGATGGCTGCGGGTTATTCGGGAGCGACGAGGGAAATCCCCTGCGGACGCGCCGCCGTGATGGGTGGTCTGCTTTAGTGGCAGACAAGCGGCCCGCCAAAGCCACTGTGCCAGTTTGTCCAGGCGCCCGCCTGGGAGGCTGGGATGGGAAGGCCGGCGGGTAGCGGCTGAGACGATCAGCACCCAAAGCCGGAAGACCTGCCTGTCGATGCCGGAGTGTGTCCTCGCGATTAGGACCACGAGGCTCGACTGTTGTTCCCCTCAACGGTTTAGCGAACCTCGTTGCTCTAATGAAAATCCTGTCGCGGGGACGGATGTTTTTTTTAATTGGGGTTGCCCTGCGCGATTCAGGGCAAGGAGCAGGCGATGGTATCGATGCGGATGAAGCTGCGTAGCGCGGCGATGGTTGCGGTGTCGGTTTTTGCGACGGGAGGCTGGGCGGGGCCTTACGCTCCGGCGGCGGAAGAGGTGGGGTCCACGGCGGTGGCGATGGAGGATCCGGCGATCCGGGCGTGGGCGAGCGGGTATTTGAATTACCAGGTGGGCAGCGGGGTGGACGCGGTATGGCAGACGCCGGCGAAGGGCTTGGGCCCGGCGGTGGGGGATTCGTATGACGTGGTGGTGCTGGGCGCGGGGGGGCAGATCACGCTGACGTTTGACGATCCGATCGGGGACGGCCCGGGATATGACTTTGCGGTGTTTGAGAATGCGGTGACGGAGGATTTTCTGGAGCTGGCGTTCGTGGAGGCTTCGGCGGACGGGCAGAACTTTTTGCGGTTTGCGTCGGCTTCGCTGACGGCGGGTCCGGTGTCCAGCTACGGCGGGGTGGACCCGACGGACGTGGATGGCTTGGCGGGCAAATACGTGCAGGGATACGGCATGCCGTTCGATCTGGCGGCGCTGGGATTGGAGAAGGTGACGGCGGTGCGGCTGGTGGACATTGTCGGGGACGGGATGGCGAAGGATTCGTCGGGGCGATCGATTTACGATCCGTATCCCAACTATGGGTCGGCGGGATTTGATCTGGACGCGGTGGGGGTGATGAACGTGTGGGAGGGGGTGCCGGGGATTCCGGGGGATTTTTCGGGCGATGGGGTGGTGACGCTAAGCGACATTAATCCATTTAAGTTGGCGTTGACGGATGCGGCGGCGTTTGCGGCGGCTTATCCGGAGGTGGATTTGCAGGTGGTGGACCCGAATGGTGATGGGCAGATCACGCTGAGCGACATTAATCCGTTTAAGACGCTGTTGACGGGGGGCGGAGGAGTGGGCGCGGTGATTCCCGAGCCGGTGGGGGTGGTGTGGATGGGATTGACGGTGCTGGTGATTTGTCGGCGGGGGAGACGGGGGTCGAGGGGGGAGGGGAGTTGATCCGGGCCTGAAGGGCCCGGCTTGGAGGCCCATCAAGCAGGCGGCTTGGCGGCCCGGAGGCATGGGGAGAGGGGAATGAATCAGGTTGCGCGTGCGTAAGAGGAATTTTTACGAAATTTTTTCTCCGGGATGTTTCTATCCGGAGTTGAAGGAGTAAGGAACATGAGTCTGTTGTTTTATGTGCGTGGGAGTGTGCGGTTGAGCGTGGCGGCGGTGATTTTCACGGTTATGGCGTCTAGCACGCGAGCGGAAGCGATCACCGCATTCATGGATTTCGAGGACTTGCTGTTGTCGCCCGAGTCGGCCTGGAGCGGGACGTATCCGTCGGATGGGGTGGGGGGTGTCGGGTTGATTGAGCCGTTTTACAGTCGGGGGGTGGGGTTTGATAATTTTTCCGACGGGGATTGGTTTTACTGGTCGGGATTTGCATATTCGAACAAGACGGACGTGACGACGGCGGGCTATACGAATTCACTGAGCGCGTTTGCGGGATCAGGAGTTCTAGGCAGCGCGAACTACGCGGTGGCGGACACCGCCGGCCCGGCGACGGTGCACCTGCCGGTGGAGACGGAGGTGCTGGGGGCGTATGTCACGAACACGACGTATGCGGCGCTGTCGATGTTAAACGGCGACGGATTTGCCAAGAAGTTCGGCGGGGCGACGGGGGCGGACGAGGATTGGCTATTGCTGACGATTTCGGGGTGGGACGCGGAGGGACAGAAGACGGGGGAGGTGGAGTTTTATCTGGCGGACTATCGAAATCCGGCGGGTCAGGACGTGCTGGTGACGGACTGGACGTGGGTGAATCTGGAGGGGCTGGGCAACGAGGTCAAGAGGTTGACTTTCTGGCTGACGTCCAGCGACGTAGGGTTATTCGGGATGAACACGCCGTCGTTTTTCGCGCTGGATAATTTGTACTTTGCCCTGCCGGTGGAGATTCCCGAGCCGGGGACGGGGGCGATGTTGGTGTTAGGCGGGCTGCTGTTTCTTAAGCGGCGGCGCGGCGTGTAGGGTTACACTATGCATACCGCCCCGAGCTGGGGAAACCCGGCGCGGGGCATTTTGACGGGGTACGCAGGATGAACGCGAAGATGGCGCGGCAGGAAAAGTTCGCGGGGCCAGGAGAGCGGGTCGCGGGAGCCGGGAGGGTGGGGGGTATTGCGCTCATTGAGATTCTGGTGGTGGTGGGGATTATCGCGGTGTTGATCAGTTTGTTGTTGGTGGTGCTGTCGATGTCGCGGGCGGCGGTGCGGTCGTCGGTATGTGCCACGCAATTGCGTGAGTTGTATACGGCGAACATGGCGTATGCGGCGGATCACGATCAGCGCTTTGTGCCGGGGGCGGCGGACATGGATCCGGGGGCGAATCTGCAGAGGTGGCATGGGACGAGGACGAAGACCAATCGGCCGTTCGATTCGGCGCGCGGGCCGCTGGCTGGTTATCTGGGCAGGGAGGGGGCGATCAAGCAGTGCCCGGCGTTTGTGACGCCGAACTGGAAACCGGACGAAAAGGTGAGCAAGGCCAGCACGTATTTCGAGGCGGGCTGCGGGGGGTACGGCTACAACAACAGGTATGTGGGCACCGAGGATCGGAAGAACAAGATTACGGCCATAGGCGCCCGCACGGATGCCTTTGCAGCGCCGCAGGAAACGGTGATGTTCGCGGATGCGGGGATGGCGCGGCGGATCGGCGGCGCGGCGGAAGTGATTGAGTATTCATTTGTCGAGCCGCCGGTGGGGGACGAAGGTCTGGTGCCGTTTCCGTCGGTGCATTTTCGCCATCACGGGCACGCGAACGTGGCGTGGCTGGACGGGCACACGGACGGGCGGACGCTGAATTATTCGGGGGCAAGTTACGAAAGCATCACGCCCGAGGAGAACCGGGAATTGGGCGTGGGAGGGTTTGGGCCGGGGGATAATAATTCGCTGTTTGACAGGGAGTGAGGGGGGGAGGAATCGGCCCGCCCGCGGAACGAGAGAAGTATCCCGGAGTTCCCAGGGCCCGGAGGCCCTGGGCTTTGGAGGACGGAGGGGTGGGCCCAGGGATTTCTTCCCTGGGCTTTATGCAAGGCAGACAAGGGGACCCACGGATTCAATCCGTGGGCTTTGAAGAGGTTTGGGGGTGGGGCTGATGCGGGGGCGGGGATTTTCCTATAATCCGGGCACTATGAGCGACAAGAAGATTGAGTCGGTGGTGATTGTCGGTTCGGGTCCGGCGGGATGGACGGCGGCGATTTATGCGGCGCGGGCGAATTTGCGGCCGCTGGTCATTCCCGGGCGGGCTAAGGGCAAGGATCTGTTGCCGGGCGGGCAGTTGATGCTGACGACGGAAGTGGAGAACTATCCGGGATTTCCCAAAGGCGTGTTGGGGCCGGAGATGATGCAGCTTTTTTTTGAGCAGGCACTGCGCTTCGGCACGCGCGTGGTGACGGACGAGGGGATCAAGACGGGGGCGGAATTGTCGACGGGGCTGTACACGCCGTTCCCGGACGTGGCGGCGGTGGATTTGTCCGGGCGCCCGTTTAAGGTCAAGGCGGACAGCGGATTTGAGTGTCAGGCCCAGGCGCTGATCATCGCCACGGGGGCCAAGGCGAATTGGCTGGGGCTGCCCAATGAGATGCGGCTGGCGCTGGCGGGCGGGGGCGTGTCGGCTTGCGCGGTGTGCGACGGGGCGCTGCCGATGTACCGCGGGCAGGAGCTGGGGGTGGTGGGCGGAGGCGATTCGGCGATTGAAGAGGCGACGTATCTGACGAAGTTCGCGTCCAAGGTGCATCTGATCCACCGGCGGGACCAGTTGCGGGCGTCGAAGATCATGCAGGAGCGGGCGCTAAAGAATCCGAAGATTCAGCCGCAGTGGAATAAGACGGTGGTGGACGTGCTGGGCGAAGAAAAAATCAGCGGGGTGCGGATGCGGGACACGGTGAGCGGGAAGGAATCAGAATTGAAGCTGGGGGGACTGTTCATGGCCATCGGGCACACGCCGATCACGGAATTTCTTAATGGGCAGCTGGAACTCAATGAGAAGGGATATATCAAACTCCAAGATCCGTTCCGCTCCACGACGAGCGTGGAAGGGGTTTTCGCGGCGGGCGACGTGGCGGACAGCGTGTATCGGCAGGCGATCACGGCGTCAGGGATGGGATGCAAGGCGGCGATCGATGCGGAAAGATGGCTGGCTGAGCAAGGGGTGGAGTGAAGGCGGGGGATAGAGAATGGCGAATGGCGAGTTGCGAATGGGGAATGAATGAAGGTGGGGAAGAGAAAGTAGAGAGTAGGGCAGGGGACGATTGGACGAAGGCATGCGACCGCTGAGTCAGCTAGCCCACGGCAGAGACGGGGGGGATGAAACCGAGGTAGGTAGGTGCAGCGCACGTTGCGTGCCGCCGGGGAGGCTGGGTGGCGACGGAACGTGGAAAGGTCAAGAGGCCCAGGGATTTCTTCCCTGGGCTTTATATATATTGCGGGAATCATGTATGGGTATTTTTCGCGAAGTTCCCAGGGCCCGGAGGCCCTGGGCTTTGGATTGGAGGCGAACAAACCGGCCCCACCTTTCCAGGTGGGGCTTGAGATGTCCATGAATCACTTGGCGCCTTTGAGCTGGTAGACGCGGGCGACGAGGTCCTGGGTATTGGCGGGGCGTTGGCCTTCGGATAAGGCTTGATCGACCCAGGTCATGGCGGTCAGGCGGTTCTCGCCTAATTGCACTAAGACTTCCACGGCTTCGCGCACCATGCGGCCCGCCCCCGCCCCCGGAAGAGGAGCATTGGTTCCCGCAAGTGAGGCGTTTGGGGATTCGAGGGTCGCAGGTTCAGGAGAGTTTTGTAGAGAGGGGGTTTCGGCGGGGAGGGATGAGCTGGGATCTGCGGAGATTTTTTTCTTCTTTTTCCCGGTGGTGGGTTCGGGGGGGGTGGCGATTGCTGGGTGCAGACCCTGATCGGCGAAGGCGTCTACCTTGCCGTGGAGGGTGGCGATGATGGTTTCGGCGGTGCGGCGGCCGATCTCGGGAAGACTTTGGAGGGTGGCGGTGTCACGCTCGGCAATGGCGGCGGCGATGCGCCCGGGGTCGACGGCCATGGCGCGGAGGGCTTTGCGCGGGCCGATGCCGTTGCAGGTGGTCAGGAGCTCGAAGAAGTCACGATCACGCGGGGAAAGGAAACCTAAAAGACGGGGGATCATCGAGGAGCCCTGACCTTGACCCTCCAGGTAATAGTGCGTGTGGAAGGTGACCGAGCGGCCCAGGGAGCTGGTGAGGCGCGAGGTGGTGAAGGCGGGCAGGAGCACCTGATAGGTCAGCCCGCCGTCGACGGCGACCAGGGCGGTGTCGCGGTGGA
Organism: Phycisphaeraceae bacterium; assembly: GCA_020851735.1. Lineage (GTDB taxonomy): Bacteria > Planctomycetota > Phycisphaerae > Phycisphaerales > Phycisphaeraceae > JADZCD01. Next base: position 55,718 of record JADZCD010000024.1, on the reverse strand, counting down.
GGGATTCAAGGACGCCATGAAGTTTGGCAATCATTAACATAAATGATACAAGCCAGCGGGCGTGGCGGCACGGACAGCGGCGCCCCCCGGAAGTCCCGCCGCCGGAAACCCCGCCCCCGGAGGCCCGCTCCCGGAAAACCCGGAAGCCCAGCCGCGGGAAGATCGGGAGCCGGAAGTCGGCTTGCGGGAGACTTGCGGGGAGTGCCCAGGGATTTCTTCCCTGGGCTTTAGAGGTGGGGGGCGGATTTATCGGGAGGTGTGGCTGGGGAAGAGTAGAAGAGTGGAGGGGTTAACCGCTGGGGGCTTGGGCGTGAGGATGAAGAGGCTTTGCGAATATTCCTGACCATATTGCTGGCGGTGCTGCTGAGCTTGGCGGCGTGGGTGGGTGGATTGCTAAACGCGGAGTGGCAGCGGGCGGCGTTGAGCGGGTATCGGCCTGTCGAGGCGCGGCTGCTGGAGAAGGGGGTGGCGTTTGGCTGGGGCGGGCGATATCGCCCGGTGGTGAAATACCAGTATGAGGTGAATGGGCACACGGTGCTGGGTTACCAGATGGTGCCGCGGCCTTTGTTTTACATGGGCAGTGCGGTCTGGGCGAAGGACCAGATCGCGGAGTTGAAGGTTCAGGAAATCTACACGGCGTATTACGATCCGCAGGAGCCGACGCGGTCGTTTCTTTTGCGGCGGATCGATGACATTCCGTATGGGTTGCTGCTGGTGCCGGCGGGGGTGATGTGTGTGGTGCTGGGGGGATTGCGGCGGGGGGGATTTTTTCAGGCGCGGGCGCGGGCGACGCTGGACGCGCGTTCGGGGTGGTACGTGATGCGCCCGAGTCTGACGCTGCGGGGGTGTTTGGGCTGGCGGGCGGCGGCGGTGCTGGGGTGGTATGGGTGGAGCTTGCCGGTGCTGGGGCATTATGTGATGACCAGCCAGGGCAGGGTTGAGTCGTCGGCGCTGTTTCTTTTTATTGTTTACGGTTTGCTGGGTTTGCCTTGGGTGTGGGGATTCATCCAGGCGTTGGGATTGTGGATGAGTTACAGGGACGCGACGATTCGGTGCACGCTGCCGAATCCGCCGTTGGATCACCCGGTGACGTTTCGATATGAGCAGGGGTTCGATGGCCCGGTGACGATTCACAAGGTGAGCGTGAGTTTGCGGTGCGAGATACGCAAGGGACTGTGGGTGGCGGAGAAGGTGTTTTCGACTTCGGCCGATGTGTCGCTGCCGAACTTCGGGCGGAATCTGACGAAGTTAGGCGGCGAGGTGCATTTTGAATTGCCGGGGAAGAAGCGGCGCTCGACGGCGATGTTTTCGCGGTGGCAATATCCGCGGACGGATTGGCTGGTGGAAGTGGAAGTGACGCCGCTGCAGGGGATGGTGTATCGGGCGACGTATCCGATTCTGTCGGAGCCTGACGTGCCGAGTCTGCTGTGAAGATGCGGAAATCAGATGGCGGAGGACAGAGGTGGAGGTACCCCCGGCGGAGCCGGGGGCTGGAACGGGCAAGGCGCGGAGTTCGGAAGCACACAGCAGCCCGCGGCCTGCTGTGTGGCACCCGAGCACCGTGCCGAGTATCCCCCGGCGGAGCCGGGGGCTGAGGAGGGAAGAGATTGCTTTCTGGGGCGGGGGCAATTTACGGGGGCACTTCCGGGGGAGCTTCCGGAGGGAAACCCTGGCTGCTATCAGGGGGTTCTTGGGGTCGGGTGTAACCAGGAAAACTTCCAAAACTAGCTAGCGAAGAGGAATTTGGAGGTTTTTATGGGCCGAATGAGCAAGACCCTGATTGCGGTTTTCATGCACGTGTCTCAATGACCTAAGGTTTTCGGCCGATCTTTTAAGGTGTCGGTGTTAGCGCATTTGTCGGGTGATATCGAAAAGCCGCGGAGAAGCGAATCACGGAGAGCATTTCAATCCGATTCGCTGATTCGACGGCCGGGGAGTGCTGAGGATGACGGAAGATTCCGGGGAAAATCTGGGGTTGTTTACGTGGGCGGAATTGTCTGACCCGGTGTTGGAGTTTGTCCGTTTAAGGGCCCAGATCGCCAAGAACAATCCACAGATGAGTTCCCAACAAGTTCTGCTGATTGACGATGCTCCGATGACCCACAAGCTGGTGGGGGTGCGCCTGCAGGAGCTGGGGGTGGAGATATTGGGGGCGATGGACGGGAAGTCGGGTCTGGAGGCGGCGCGGCAGCAGAAGCCGGCGCTGGTGTTGCTGGATGTGAACTTGCCGGACATGGACGGATTCGAGGTTTGCCGAGTTCTGCGCGAAGACCCAGCGACGCGTGACATGCAGATTATTTTCCTGACGGCTTCGGATGATCGGGCCCAGAAGCTGCGGGCTTTTTCCATGGGGGCGACGGACTACATCACCAAGCCATTTGACGCCGCGGAACTGCGGGCGCGGGTGAGCGGGGTGCTGAAGTCGCAGATGCTGCTTAATCATCTGGGCGTGCAGGCCAACACGGACGCCTTGACGGGTTTGCCCAATCGGGCGGCGTTCCGCCAGGCCTTGACGGAGCGTCTGGCCCAGGCTGACGGGGAGCGGCCGGCGGTGGGGGCGGTTCTTTTTCTGGACCTGGACCGATTTAAGATCATCAACGACAGTCTGGGGCACGAAAAAGGGGACGAGCTGCTGGTGGCGGTGGCGGGGCGGTTGCGTGCATGTCTAGGCGCGCACGGGCGGCGGCTTTACCCGCAGGGCCCGGACATGATCGCGCGCATGGGCGGGGACGAGTTCACGATTCTGCTGGCGCAGATGGAGGATCCGCGGGAAGCGACGGATCTGGCGGATCGGCTGCGGGTGGCGCTTTCCGAGCCGTTCGGGCTGCAGGGGCAGGAAGTGGTGGTGGGGGTGAGCATCGGCGTGCGGCACGGCCAGGGGGACGAGGCCACGGCGGACGATCTTTTGCGGGACAGCGACGCGGCGATGTATCGCGCCAAGGCGGAGGGCAAGGGCAAGTGGGTGGTGTTCGACGAGGGGATGTACGAAGAGGCGATGGCCCGGCTGCAATTGGAGAACGATCTGCATCGGGCGATTGAAGAGCGGCAATTCCTGCTGCACTACCAGCCGATCATTTGTCTGGAGACGGGGCACATCCGGGGGTTTGAGGCCTTGTTGCGCTGGAAGCATCCGACGCGGGGGATGGTGCCGCCGGGCAGTTTCATACCGTTGTGCGAGGAGATCGGCCTGATCGGGGAGATCGGGCAGTGGGTGTTGCGCGAGGCGTGCGGGCAACTGCGGGCCTGGCAGAGCATTCTGCCCCGGGGGCGGGAGCTGACGATCAGCGTCAATCTGTCGAAGAAGCAGCTGGTTCATCCGGAGCTGGTGGATCAAGTGCGGGCGATTTTAGCGGACACGAAGGTGGATCCCGGCCACGTGGTTCTGGAAGTGACCGAAAGCGACATCATGTGCGATCCGCGGGCGACGGTGCGGGTGTTGGGTCGGCTGCACGATTTGAAGCTGAAGCTGGCGATGGATGACTTCGGCACGGGGTATTCGTCGCTGGCGTCGCTGCACCGATTTCCGATTGATATTTTGAAGATCGACCGGCAGTTTATTCTGAGCCTGACGGAAAGCCGCAGCTTCTCGGCGATTGTGCAGGCGATTATCACGCTGGCGCACAATCTGAAGATGCAGGTGGTGGCGGAGGGGATCGAGACGTCCGAGCAGCTGGCGCAGCTGCAGGCGCTGGAGTGCAATTCGGCGCAGGGGTATTTCTTTGCCGCGCCGTTGGCGGCGCCGGCGGCGGCGGAGATGCTGCAGCAGATTTACGCGTTGCCGCGGGTGGCGTAGGGGGGAGGGGGGGACGCGGGGACGCGGCGATCTGCGATCGCCCGCTAAACAGAACATAGAGATTCCCAGGGCGCGGAGGCCCTGGGCTTTGGGATGCGCAGGGGGCGGGGCGCTAGGGCAGGTGGAACCAGGCGTCGAGGGTGTTGTTGAGCATCTGCCATTCGGTGTCGGAGGCGGCGTATTCGAAGTGATCGGCCTGGCGGACGATAAGTTGTTTAGGTCCAGCCAGGGCGTTAAAGACGGCGAACTGTCCGGGCGGAGGGACGGCGGGGTCGAAGAGGGCGGCGACGACGGCGGTGGGGATGCGGATCGAGCGTGCGGCGGAGGCGGAATCGAAATAGCGCAGGACTTGCAGGACGGCGGGATTTTGCAGGTAAAGCTGGCGGATGGCGGATCCGCTGCCGACGCAGTCGAGGGTGACGCGCAGGGGGTGATTGCCGAAGCTGGGCACGCCCAGGAACGCTTTGCGGAAGCGGCTGTCCCAGGGCAGAGCCAGAGCGCCGATGCCCCCGCCGAAGCTGATGCCAAGATAATCCAGACAAGCGGCGGTTTGAGGATAAAGTTCGGCCAGGACGCTGGCGGCGGACCAGAGATCGGCGGCGCAGTGGCGGTGGATGTAGGTTTCCTTGGCGGCGATGCCGTGGAGGACGTGGGCGTTGGCTTCTTTGGGCAGGTCGGGACGGGCGGAGCGGTTGAACCCGCGGGCACAGGGGAAGATGGCGACGGCGGGCGGGCCGGGGATCCAGAGGTCGGGGCCTTCGCGTCCGCCGTAGCCGTGGCTGACGACCATGCCGCGCTGCACGGGCGTGCGCGGCAAGCGAATCCAGGCGCCGACGCGGAAGCCGTCCAGGCCGGTGTATTGGACTTCAAAGACGCGCTGCTGATCTTCGCGGCGGGGCAGTTCGGTCAGCTCGATGTCCAAGGGGATTCGCTGGACCTGGGCGAACGTGTCCTGCCAGAACGAGGCGAAGTCGGGGGGAGGCGGAGGCGAAGGGACTTGGAGAAGAGCGGGCAGGTCGTATTGGTAGGTGGGGTCGAAGGGGAAGGAGTGGGGGAGAGTCATGTTGGTGATCCGGGGGGAGGGGGGCGAAAGATTTGAGCTGTGGTTGGTGTAAGGGGGGTGAGAATGGTGTTGTTATAACCGGTTTTTTGGGGGGCGGGGATTTTTCAGGGGGTGATTGCCGGGTGGTATAGGGAGGGGACCTTCGGTCCACCCGCTAAACGATGGAAGGTGGCGATGCCCAGGGATTTCTTCCCTGGCCCCCCGGAAGTGCCCCCGGAAGTGCCCCCGGAAGAGACCGACGGTGGAGGGGCGCACGGCACTCTTGGCCGCAGGAAATGTTTTGTGTGGTTGATGGTTAGGGTCAAAAAAAAGATGTGTTTTTATCGCCGTCGGGGAATGGCGGGATAATATTTCACTGCTTGACCTTAAGTAGCCACAGTTCGGGGGCATCGCCTCCGGGAAAACCCTAATTCTGTTTGGCCAGAGGAGACGCGACATGGCAGTCATTCGCCTGCGTTGGGTTGTGTTGGCGGCTGGGATGTTGGCGGCGGGGGGATGGGGTTCGATGGGGAAGGCGGATTTTATAGTAGAGGGGGATTTAGACGGGGTCGTCTCTTTGTGGCCTGAGCATGGCGTGCGGAAGCTGCACGTGCGGGAAAGCAGGGAGATTGAATTGGGGGACAGTCCGGCGAAGTGGAGGTACTTTGACCCGTTTTCGTCGGCGCCTGCTTCACCGGCGCAGGATACGATCTGGCTGACGGAAGAGGATCAGTTGACGATTGTGGCGCCGAGTTTTCAGCACATGCCATCGCTGGGATATTTCGCCACCCACCTGACACAGGAAGGGTCGAATATTTTTCTGGATGCGTACTTTGTGTCAACGGGCGCTGCTACGGCCACCATCTACGGCCCGCACGAATATCTGGAAGCGATCGGCACGTTGGCGGTGGGGCAGTACACCGTGACCACGCGGATGTATCGGGGGTATCTGTTCGGCGATTCGGGCGAGTTTGATTTTCAGGCATTTCAGGATGACCCGATGGGGTACGGCCAGAGTTCGGGCGCTAGCCCGATGATGTATGAGCAGAGCGTGAGTTTTGTGATCCATTCGGCGACGGAGATTCCTGAGCCGGGGACGGGGGCGATGGTGTTGGCGGTGATGGCGGGGCTGGGTTGGCGGCGGCGGTAGGTTATAGGTAAGACACCAATCAGATCCCCGGGTTCCTCAGCCTAGAGTCGGCTGCGGAGCCTGGGGATTTTTTTTGGCGGAGAACTCTTAACAAAATGAACCGCCAAGTCGCCAAGATCGCCAAGAGAGCAGCTAAGGAGAATATTTTTTGGGCCATAAAATCGTTGATTCGTGACTTTGCGTAACTTGGCGTCCTTGGCGTCTTGGCGGTTAGTCGTCTTTTTTGTCAGCGGCTTAAAGAGGGGGAGGGGGATTTTCGCTTATCATTTGGATTAGGGGATGATGGCAGCGGGGGAGGGTCGCCACGCGGGGGGAAGCGGAAGAGACTGATGGCCAAGCAAGAGACATCTGGCGATGGCGGGCGGGCGGGGGGCGAAAAGGCGGACGGCGATCCGCGATCGCCCGCTAAACGGGGGGCGATTCCGGGGGCACTTCCGGGGGATATTCCGGGGGCAGGGGTGGGGGGTGAGGCACACAGCACGCTGCGCGATGCTGTGTGGCACCCAAAGGAGTTGCTTCCGGGGGCGGGGGAAGAGAGAGAGGAGAAAGTAGAGAGTAGAGAGGAGAAGGGAAAGAAACTTTTCGGGGCGGGGCTTCCGGGGGAGGGGGAACACGAGGCACCGCTTACTGACGTGCGCGGCTCGTTGATGCGCCAGCTTCCGGGGGCGGGGGTACTTGCGGGGGTGGAGGTTGGGGTGGTGGTGGGGATGTTGTTGGTATTGATCTGGCAGCCTTGGCGGTGGGTGGAGGCGAGCAAGGGGTGGGGGGCGTTTTGGACGGTGGCGGTGGGCGTGGTGGCGGGGGCGGTGGTGGTCGAGTCATGGTTGCGGGCGAGGGAGTCGGCTGAAGAGTTGGGATTAAGGCCGGCGGGATGGTGGCGGGGGGGAAAGAGTGTGGCGATTTTCACGTTGGCGGCGCTGACGGGTCTGGTAGCGGCGCACGGGGTGATGGGCGCGGAAGGGTGGCAGCGGCCGACGGGTTGGTGGGTGTTGAAGTATTCGATGGGGATGGCGGCCCAGCAGGTGTTGCTGCAATGTTTCTTGAACAATCGCTTGGCGGAGTTGTCGGCCGGCAGGCGAGGGGAGGCATCCACGGGGCGGGTGATTGTCGGCAGCAGCGTGGCGTTCGGGATGCTGCACTTGCCGAATCTGCCTTTGACTTTGATGACGCTGTTAGCGGGGTTATTCTGGACGTGGCATTTCCGGGCGTATCGCAATTTGCCCCTGCTGCTGGTCAGCCACATGGTGCTGGGGATCGGAGCGTGGGTGAGTTTAGGCGAACAGGGTTTAATGAACTTAAGAGTGGGATATGCAGCCTGGAAATACTTATGCGGCGGATGAGCAGGCGGGGGGCGGTGCGCAGGCATCGGGGCCCAAGGGGCGGGGCTGGCGGATCAAGAAGCGCTGGGTGGCGCTGGTGATCCTGTTGGCGGGCTGGGCGGTGATCGGGCCTTGGCCGGCGGACAATCGTGGGTTTGAAGACAGCGCGTATCAGCAATGGACGCTGGCGAAGTTGGGGGCGACGGGGCCGGCGCTGGCGGAGGGGGCGCTGGAAGTGGGGATGGCGGAAGTGGACATCAGCCCGGCGGAGGGGCATCCGATGGCGGGGTATTCGCGCAATCCGCACGCGCGGGTGGAGGGGGTGGACGGTCCTTGCCGGGCGCGGGCGCTGACGGTCGGGTGCGGGGACGTGAAGGTGACGATTCTGACGGCGGATCTGTTGATGGTCACGGCGGAGCTGCGGGCGGCGGTATTGGCCAAGACGGGTTTGAAGGCGGAGGAGATTTATTTTTCAGCCAGCCACACGCACACGGGGCCGGGGGGTTACGCGCGGAAGTTCATTGAGCGACCGACGTTCGGGGCGTTTGACGCGGCCTATTTTGAAAAGTTGGCGGGGCAACTGGCCAAGGCGGTGACGGAATCGCGGGCGACGCTGCAGGCGGCGGAGGTGGGGGTGGTGACGGCGTACCCGGAGGGGATGCAGCACAATCGCGTGGAGAAGGGGGGCAAGTCGTATGACCAGCTTACGGCGGTGGTGTTTCGGCGGGCGGAGGAAAAGGCCAAGCCCAAGGCCAAAGGGCAGGCGGCGGTGACGGCCAAGCCGGCGGGGAATCCGCTGGCGATTCTGGTGGTGTTCGGAGCGCATGCGACGACGATCGGAGCGCGGGCGCACCGGCTGAGCCCGGATTATCCGGGGGCGCTGGTGGAGACGCTTAAGCGTGAGACGGGGGCGAAGATGGTGTGTTTTGCGGCCGGCGCGGTGGGGGACGCCACGCCGACGCGGTTTCCGGCGGGGGATGGTTTTGCATCGGCGCGACTGCTGGGCGAGGCGCTGGCGGGAGCGCTGTTGCCGGCGATCAAAGAGCAGACGAAATATGCCGGACAGGTGACGCTGGGCAGCCTGGTGCTGGAGGTGCAGATGCCGCCGACGCGGATCTGCATGGGCACGCAATGGCAGTTCAGCCCGATCTGGGGGAAGCTGCTGACCGACGGCAAGACGCACCTGCAGATGGTGCGGATCGGCCCGGTGGTGCTGGCGGGGTTCCCGGCGGATTACGCGGGAGGATTGGCTGAGGAACTGGCAACATGGGCACAGCGTCGGGGCGCGACGCTGGCGGCGACGAGTTTTAACGGGGATTACTTAGGATACCTGGTGGGTAAGGATGTTTTTCTGCGTGAGGGCGGGTATGAGACGCGGAGTCTGAACTTTTTTGGTCCGTGGGCGGGGCCTTATGTGAATGATTTGGCGGAGCGGATGATGGAGAAGCTGGGGTTGACGGGAGTGGGCGGATAAGACAAGGGGCGGCGTATCCCCCGGCGGAGCCGGGAGCTGAAAAAGGGGAAGGGCGCAAGAACGACAGGTGGAGCGACGTGACATGGGCAATGGGCATATTCCGGAGCAGGCGGTGAAGTGGATTATGTGCATGCTGGTGGTGGCGTGGGTATGCGCCGGTTCGTGGGCGTGGGGACAGGCGACGCAGGCGGGCGAGGATTATCACCAGGCGCTGGACGTGATTCTGGCGGCAACGGTGCGCGGGGACGCGGTGGATTATCTAACGCTGCGGGAGGAGCATTACCAGGACCTTCTGGCTTATCTGGAGAAGCTGGGGGCGGTGGATCCGAGCGCGCTGACGCGGGAAGAGAAGCTGGCGTATTACATCAATCTGTATAACGCGACGGTGTTGCGGACGGTGGCGGAGCGATTTAAGGCGGGGTATTCGCCGGCGGAAAACGAGTGGAGTCTGTTCAACGATCGTCTGCTGCTGGTGTCGGGAAAACACGTTTCGCTCAACCAGCTTGAGCAGCTGCTGGCCCAGGATTTCAAGGAGCCGCGGATTCACCTGGCGCTGGTGGGGGCGGCCAAGTCGGCGCCGCTGCTGTTGAACCGGGCGTATCGGGGGGCGACGCTGGGGCAGGGTTTGGAGGACAACCTGCGGGTGTTTACGACGGACACGAGGCGCAACCGGGTGCGGGAAGAGGATAAGACGCTGGAGCTGTCGTCGATTTTTCAGTGGTATGCCGAGGATTTCGGCGGGCAGGACGCGTTGGCGGGCTACGTGGGGAAGATCATGGGGCGGGATTTTGCCGGCTACGAGCTGGAGTTTAAGCCGTTTGACTGGGAGCTGAATCTGGCGGCGCCGGCGGCGGGGCCGTGGGTGCGGCTGAAGGAAAACGCCGCCCTGATGATCGAGCCCAAGGCGGAGGCGATAGGGCTGGGTTTGGGCGAGCAGGACCAGGTGTTCCGCGTGTTGGAAGAGGAGAACGGATACCTGCTGATTCACCGGCCGCTGGACACGCAGAACGCGTGGGTGGAGAAGACGATTACCGAGCCGTTTACGCCGTGAGGGGGCGGGGGAAACGGGATCTTCGCGGGGGACCGCTGGGGTCCGGCTTGGGAGCATGGGAGAAAGGAGCCGGAACGCGGCGATCTGCGATCGCCCGCTAAACGGCGCGGGGGCGAGGAAATGGATCAGTAATCACAGTTCGCGGAAGGCTGAAAGGAAGACGGATGAGTTTGGCCTGGGCAGTGCCGTTTGTGGATGGGCCGCACCCGCTGGTGAGCTGGGTGCTGGCGGCGGCGGCGATTATTTTGCTGGGGATGGGCAAGAGCGGATTCGGCAGCGGGATCGGAGTGATTTCCAGTCCGCTGCTTATTCTGGCGGTCGGTTCGCCGCAGAAGGCGCTGGGTTCGCTCTTGCCGCTGATGCTGGTGGCGGACGTGCTGAGCATCTATCACCACTGGGGGACGTGGGACGGCAAGCAGATGCGGCGGCTGGTGCCGGCGTCGGTGGTGGGGATCGCGGTGGGGGCGGTGCTGATTTTTGCGATGGGAGACGCTGACGAGCACGGGCGGGCGCTGGAGCGGACGGTGGGGTATATCTGCGTGGTGTATCCGGTGGGGGAGTTTTTGAAGAATCGTTTGTTTCGCAAGGTGGCGATGGGGGACAGGGAGTCGGGGGACGCGGCGATCTGCGATCGCCCGCTAAACGACCAGAGTGGGATACCGGGCGCACTTTCGGGGGCGGGGGTGAACCCCCCGGCTGAGCCGGGGGCTGAACCGCTTACTGACGTGCGCGGCTCGTTGACACGTCTGTTTCCGGTGGGGGCGGGATTTTTCGCGGGGGTGGTTTCGACGCTGGCGCATGCGGCTGGGCCGGTGATCACGATTTATCTGTTGACGCAGAAATTGCCGCGGCAGACGTTCATCGGCACGGCGGTGATTTACTTTTTCCTGGTTAACTTCATTAAGCTCGTGCCGTACCAGATGCTGGGGATGCTCAAGGTCGACAATCTGGAGCTGAGCTTGTGGCTATTGCCGCTGATTCCGGTGGGGACGACGCTGGGGGCGTGGCTGAATCGGCGGATGAACGACGGGAACTTTCGGCGGTTGGTGCTGGGGCTGAACACGGTGACGGGGATCAGTTTGATATTGAATTGGCCGTAGGGGTTTGCGGCGGCGTGTTCAAGAAGCTGATCGTATTAGCCGCAGATAAACGCGGAATCAAGTCAATAAGAATGTGGATATTAATGTCCGCGGTTAGTTGGGATTGTTTTTTTGGATACCTCATACGCGAACAAAGACAACACCGGCCCCACCTTTCCAGGTGGGGCTTTTTTTATCCTAGACCCATATCTCATACTCTAGACCGCAGTTCCGTTGGCGGCGGATTCGGCTTGTTCGCGGCGGACGTGGAGGAGGCGGGCGCTGTAGGCGGCGATGACGTCGACGCGGCGGAGCAGGCCGATGACCTGTTGCGGTTTTTGCGGGTCGATCACGGGGAGTTCCTCAAAGTCGCCTTGGGCGAACTGGCTGATGGCGGTGCCCAGGTCCATGTCCAGGGAAAGGGGTTTGACGGTGGGGGAGGCTAAGTCCTGGGCGACGGCCAGGAGGCTGATGTCGTCGGCGTCGTAGAGGTAGCGACGGATGTCAGCTAAGCCGAACAGACCGTAGTAGCGTCCTTGGGCGTCGACGACGGGGAAGGAAGTCTGGCGGGTATTGGCCATCAGGTGGGCGATGTCGGCCAAGGGTTCCTGGAGGGGAACGGTGACGAATTGCAGGTTGGCGCGCGGCATGGCGTCGCGGATGGACAGGCCGGAGAGGACGTCGATGATGAAATCGCTGCGGTGGGCGGGGGAGTCGCGGCGGCTGGCGACCTGTTTGGCGTAGAGCGTCCAGCCGCGGCTGAGCAGGTAGGCTAAGGCGCAGACCCACATGGAGGGCAGGAGGAGCTGGTAGCTGGAGGTGACTTCGGAAACGAGGATCAGGGCGCTAAGCGGGGTTTTGCCGGCGGCGGCGAAGAAGCAGGCCATGCCGAGGATGGCGAAGGCCACGACGTGGGCGACGTCGGGCAGAAGATGGGGAAGCCAGTTTTGGAATGCCAGCCCGACGACGGCGCCCAGGGCGCCGCCGATGACCATGCTGGGCCCGAAGGTGCCGGCCGACCCGCCGGAGCCGATGGTCAGGGAGGTGGTGAGGATTTTGCCTAAGCCCACGATCAGGAGGATGCCCACCACGGGCAGGGGGGCGTTGGAGATCAGGTTGCCGCTGAGAACTTCCTGCAGAAAGCCGTAGCCGATGGAAAGCGTGCCCAGGGTGTGACGGCGGGCTTCCTCGCCCCAGGGGGTAAGGGCGTAGTAGCCGGCTAAGGCGACGGCGGCGGTGAGCAGGGCGCCGAGGGCGGGCTTAAAGACGCGGGGCAGAGCGAGTTTTTTGAAAAGGCGTTCGGTGCCGTAGAGGCAGCGGACATAAGCCCAGGAGGCCAGGGCCATGCCGATGGCCAAGGCGGTCAAGGGCAGAAGCAGGAGGGGATTGTCGAAGGAAGTGAGGGTTTGCACCTCAAAGAGGGCCTGAAAGCCGAAGGCCAGGCCATAGACGGAGTAGGCGACGGTGGTGGCGATGAAGGAGGGGATGAGGGATTCGGATTCAAAGTCCGGATCGCGGTAGAGCACTTCGACGGAGAACATGGCTCCGGCCAAGGGGGCGTGGAAGATGGCGCCGATGCCCGCGCCCAGGCCGGCGGACATGAGGGTGCGGCGTTCGGCGTCGGAGAGTTTTAAGCGTGTGGCCAGGAAGGAGCCGACGCCGGCGCCGATCTGGGAGATGGGGCCTTCGCGTCCGCCGGAGCCGCCGGTGCCGAGAGTGATGGCGGAGGAGAGCATTTTGATGATCGGGACGATGGGACGGATCAGCCCGCGCTTGTTGTGGTAGGCGTCGATGGCCGAGTCGGTGCCGTGGCCCTCGGCTTCAGGGGCGAAGTAGTAGACCAGGGCGCCGCTGAGCAGGCCGCCGGCGGCGATGACGGCCAAGAGGGCCCAGGGCGACAGGGAGCCGGGGGTCGGCAGCGCGCCGGCGGGCGCGAAGATATCGCTGAAGTCTCTTTCATTGACGGGACCGTCGGGGTTGTAGCCGCAGAAATAGGTCAGGCCGAGGTGGATGACCAGCACGCAGAGCAGGTGGAAGAGGATGGCTCCCGCGCCCGCGACGGCGCCGACGGTGCCGGCCAAGGCGATGCTGCGGCCCAGCGGCCAGAGGTGGCTGGAGGGATTAGCGCTCATCCATCGCCGGAGCTTGGAGTGGTCCATCGGAAGGGATGATAGAAAAAAACGGCCGCGAGTGCCGTTTGGGGTGCGTGATGCGCTTAGGGGCCGATGACGCGGCGGCGTTTGCTCAGGTCGTCGGCGAGGGTGCGGTAGCGTTTGTAGAGGGAGTCGTAGATTTTGGTGTTTTTAGGGCTGGGCTTGACGGTCAGGGCGTCGCGGCTGCGCTGGGTGACGGGCGGGCGGGCCAGGGCGGTGATGGCGGCGGTGGCGGAAGTGAAGCCTGAGACTTCCGGCCCGGCGGCGAGCACGCCGAGGATGGCGGCGCCTAGAGCGGGGCCTTGGCGGGAAGAGTGGACGAGGATGGGTTCGCCGAGCACGTCGGCGTAGATCTGGACGAGCAGGGGATTGTGGTGGGGCAGGCCGCCGGTAGCCACGAAGCGCTTGACAGGCAGATCCTGGCGGAGGACCTCGACGATCCAGCGCAGGCCGAAGGCGGAGGCTTCCAGGAGAGCGCGGTAGAGATGCTCGGGTCCGTGGGCGAGGGTCAGGCCGGTGAAGGCGCCGCGCAGGCCGCCGTCCATCAGGGGGGTGCGGCAGCCGTTGAGCCAATCCATGCAGAGGACGCCGGCGGCGCCGGGTTCGATTTTGGCGGCTTTGCGATCGAGGTCGGCAAATTCGCGTCCGCAGAGCTGGCGGAGCCATTCAAAGGCGTCGCCGACGGCGGCTTGGCCGGTCTCGTAGCCGAAGAAGCCGGGGAGGATGCCGTTTTCCACGACGCCCGCCACACCGGGGAAGAGTTTTTCCGATTTGGCGTTGAGCATGTGGCAACTGCTGGTGCCCATGACCATGACCAGGGTGCCCGCTTCGCTGACGCCGGCGCCGGGGACGCCGGCATGGGCGTCGATGATGGCGGCGCTGACGGCGATGCCGGGAACCAGGCCCATTTTCTTGGCCAACAGGGGCCCGAGTTCACCGGCGCACTGGCCGGGGGCCAGGAGCACGCCGGGCATTTTTTTGGCCACGACGTCGGCCATTTTCGGGTGCAGGGCGCGGAAGAATTCCGAGGAGGGATAGCCGTCGCGCGAGTTCCACATGGCTTTGTAGCCGGCCTGGCAGGTGGAGCGGGGCGGGCGGCCGTCGGTGCGTTCGGGGCCGATGAGCTGCCAGACGTACCAGTCGCCGGCTTCGATCCAGACTTCGGCGGCGTCATAGACGGCCGGGGCCTGTTCGAGGGTTTCGAGGATTTTGGGGAAGAACCATTCGAGGCCGATGGTCCCGCCGTAGCGATCGAGCCATTTTTCCTTGCGTTTGCGGGCCAGGTCGTTGATGTGGTCGGTCTGGTCGCGGGCGCCGTGATGTTTCCAGAGCTTAGGCCAGGCGTATTTTTCCTTAGTCCAGCGTTCGAGCTGGCAGAGCGGGGTGCCGTCGCGCAGGCAGGGGAGCATGGTGCAGCTGGTGAAATCGACGCCGATGCCGATGACCTGTTGGCCGTCGATGCCGGACTCGGCCAAGGCGGTGCGGACGGCTTTGGCCGAGGCGTTGAGCCAGTCGGTCGGATCCTGGAGGGCGAAATCCTCGGGCAGCGGGTCGTCGTGGCCGGGCAGGTGGGAGGTGATCTGGCCGTGGCGATAGCGTTGGACGGCTGAGCCGCGCTCGTGACCGTCGAGGTCCACTAAAAGGGCGCGGACGGATTCGGTGCCGAAATCCAACCCCAGAGCCACGCGCGATGTCTGAGCCATGACGAAGGTTCCTCGCTTATGCAGGCACAAGGGAAAGGCAAAATTCCCATCAGGCCTGCGTGATGGCTACGGGACGCAGGTATTGCGCCCAGGCGATTCCCAGCGCGCTGCCCGCCACGCCCGCGGAAAGATAGTGGAGGGGCAGGGCCAACATTAAACCGCAAATCTCCCGGCTGTACCACGCGGCCAGGAGCTGGTTTTGCGAAGGGTAGGAAAAGCAGCCCCAGGCGTAGGCCCCCAGGGCGGTGACGGCGGGGGACAGGAGGATGCCCATGCTGCTCTTGGGCGACCAGGAGGAGTGGGCGATCAGACCGGCGACCGCGAAAGCCACCAGAAGCGAAGCGATGACCTGAGGGGAGGAGCTGTTGCGGATCAGCAAGTACGCCACGCCGGCGCCGAGGGCAGCGGAAGTCAGGGCGGATAGGAGGCAGGGGATATCCAGAGGCCAGGTTTGGCGGATAGACAAAGGTGGGGATTCGGAGTGCGGGGTGGTGGGCGAATCTGAGCGGGGCGGGAAGTTAGCAGCCAGCAGGAGGGCGGCCATGGACAGGACCAGCAGGCCAAGAAGCCAGAGGAGGGTTTCGGCCATCAGCCAGGCATAGCTGGCGGGCAGGGGGTTGCGTCGAAGCCAGCCGTCGATCGGCCCGCCGGCTCCGGCTAAGCCCACCAAGCCTCCGGAGAGGACGAGCATGCCGGAGGACCAGTCGCCGCGCAGTTTCACAGCCAGAGCGGCCAGCACCAGGGACGCCAGGGAACCGAGGGCTAGACACTTGGCTGTGGCGGGCCAAGAGGCGGCATCAAACAGGGTAAGGCCGGAGGATCCGTCCCAGGAGCGCAGATCAGGAGCCAGAGAGCACCATAAGGCGGCACTGGCCAACGTGAATAGCACCAGAATTGCGCTTTTAAGCATCATGCACCCAACGAACAGGAGGGCATCATAGCTGGTCCTGGCTGAATCGCATCTGATCCGGAGGTTTTAAGGGGGGGTGAAGCCGCGATGATGTTTTTGGTTATGCGGACGTGGTTGGGGCGTATGCAGGCGGGTCATCAGGCGAAAAAATGAGCTTTTTTAGGGTGGGTCGGGGGGATATAAAGTGGGCATTTTCCCTTGACAAGCTGGGGGCTGTTGATATCCTCGTAATAGAGCGAAGGTGTCGCTGGCGGTGTATCCGATTGTGGGCTGATATACCCGGCGTTCGAATATTGATCCGCTATTTTATATCCTGCCTGATTATCCCGCCTGATTTAAGCCCACCGTTGAAGCCCCCCTGATTCCCCCCGGATTCCCCCCGCCTTCCCGTAGCGACACCCCAAAATGCTTGGTCCGTCGGTTGTTTTTTCGCCTGGCGTTGTCCGGGCAAAAAAGGCTTTCCGATTTGACCAAGTCCCTCCTTTGCGGCGATATCGGCCCATAGCCGAGCTTTCATCAACCGACGGTCATCCGCACTCGTGGTGCGGATAGCCTGGCTAGGACCGGGACAGCAAGCGTGGGGCGGCAGGCGCCCCGGTGAATCGTGCAGGTCTGCATTTATAGGAGATACATCATGACCAGAACAACCAAGAGGAAGGCGTTTACGCTGATCGAAATGCTGGTGGTTATTTCGATCATCGCCCTGCTGATCGGCATCCTGTTGCCGTCCCTGGGCACGGCCCGCAAGAATGCCCGCAAGATGGAAAACAACACGCGGGTTCGCGGCGTGCATCAGAACCTGGCGGCCCATGCCAACAGCAACCGTGAAAAGATGCCCGGCTTCACGGCCAGCGGCGGGATCATCGGCTACGACGCGTCCGGCGGGGACATCGGCGACTCCGAAGAATCGACCAACAAGAGCGGCAACGGCGACACCGTGGAAGGCCGTTATGCCATCATGCTCAAGGCCAAGCTGTTTTCGCCGGAATACATCGTCAGCCCGACGGACTCGGTCCGCACCAGGTGGGATCCGGGTACGGATTTTAAGGCCAAGGTTACGGATAAGAATTATTCCTACGCACTTTTGTCCATCTGGAAGAATCCCGCCAAGAGCGGATTCAAAAACTTCCGCGGCGAGGAATGGTCGGGCGGGAATTCGAATGCCAAGGCTCTGATGGTTTGCGACCGCAACACCGCGGAAGGCACCGATGAGCCCGTCAACGGCAGCACCACGGGCTTGAAGCCTCCGACGAGCATTCATAACGGCGAAATCTGGGAAGGCAGCGGCGCCTGGAACGACGGCCACGCCAACTACCTGGATAAGTATTACGACGTGGAAACCCGCTACGGCAGCGCGGGCATGAAGGCCAACGTCTACACGAGCGGCGACAAGGAAGGTCAAGGCAACGACAATATTTTCCAGGAACACAAGACCTTCACTAACGCGGCGGACGCCTGGATGGTGCACTGCGGATTTGAAGTGTCTGACACCAAGGGCACGACCAAGGCCAAGGGCGTCACCTGCAACAAGTAAGAGCAGGGTCTTAAGCGATTTCGGATCATGCGCAATGACGATTTGCCGGCCGCTCCGCGAGGGGCGGCCGGTTTTTTTTGAGCCGCCAAAAAAAAACGAATAACCGCCATGACGCCAAGGACGCCAAGTTACGCAAAGGCATGAGGCAACAGCTTTATGGCCTCAAAATATTTGCCTTGGCTGTTTTTTTGGCGTTCCTGGCGACTTGGCGGTTCATTTTGTTCTGGCGTTCCTGGATTATTTTGCGGCCAGACCACGCCCGTCGGGCTTGACAAGACTTTCCGGGGTCGTTAGGTGTGGGACATGGAAGACAAAGTTGTTTCCCCCCATTCCGGCTTAGCTTCATCCGGCCGCCCCTTGGACCCGCGCATCGTCGCGGAGGGTATTACCTTCGACGACGTGCTGCTTTTGCCGGCCTACGGCGATTTTCTGCCGGCCCAGATCGACGTCTCCACGCAGCTGACCAAGCGCATCCGCCTGAACACGCCGCTTCTGTCGGCCCCCATGGACACGGTGACGGAGGCTTCCCTGGCCATCGCCTTGGCGGCTGAGGGCGGGCTGGGCGTGATCCACAAGAACATGTCGGCGGCGGATCAGGTCCGCGAGGTGCAGAAGGTCAAGCGTTCAGCCAACGGGGTGATCACCGATCCGGTGACGCTGCCGCCGGAGCTGCCGGTCAGCGAAGCCCAGCGGCTGATGAACGAGCAGAACATCTCGGGCGTGCCGATCACGGACAACGGCAAGCCCAGCGGCAAAGTGGTGGGGATATTGACCCGCCGGGACATGAAGTTCCTGCCCAACCGCGATCAGCCCATCCGCGAGGTGATGACCCGCGAGCGGCTGATCACCGCCCCGCCGGACACCACGCTGGAAAAGGCCCAGGAAATTCTCTATCGCAACAAGGTTGAAAAGCTCCTGCTGGTGGACGCGCAGATGCACCTGGCGGGGCTGATCACCATGCGGGACATCGACAAATTCGAGCAATTCCCGCGGGCTTGCCGGGACTCGCGCGGGCGGCTGCGGGTGGGGGCGGCGGTGGGGGTACAGCAGTTAGAGCGCGTCGAGGCGCTAATCAAGGCGGAGGCGGACGTGATCGTGGTGGACACGGCTCACGGGCACAGCCGGAATGTGATTGAAACGGTCAAGGCGATCAAGGCCCGGTTCGACATCGACGTGATAGCCGGCAACGTGGCGACGGAAGAGGGGGCGGCGGCGCTGATCGCAGCCGGGGCGGACGCGGTGAAGGTGGGCATCGGTCCGGGGTCGATCTGCACCACGCGGATTGTGGCGGGGGTGGGCGTGCCGCAGATCACGGCGATTCTTAATGCCTGTCGCGTGGCAAATCCGGCGGGCATTCCGGTGATCGCTGACGGGGGCATCCGCCACAGCGGGGACATCACCAAGGCCATCGCGGCCGGGGCGTCGGCGGTGATGCTCGGGTCGCTGTTCGCGGGGTTGGACGAATCGCCCGGAGAACAGGTCATTCACATGGGCCGGCGATATAAGGTTTACCGAGGGATGGGATCGGAAGGGGCGATGATTGCCGGCTCGGCTGATCGGTATGGGCAAAGCAGCAGCACGCCCTATCGGAAGCTGGTGCCCGAAGGCGTGGAGGGGCGCGTGCCGTATCGCGGGCCGCTGTCGGATTTTGTTTACCAGCTGGTGGGCGGGTTGCGGGCGGGGATGGGCTATTGCGGGACGCGCGACACGGTATCTCTTCGCAGCAACGGCAGGTTCTGCCGGATTTCCGCAGCCAGCCTGGCGGAATCGCATCCGCATGACATCACCATTACCAAGGAAAGCCCCAATTACTCGGTGGAGTATCGGGCGGAGGAGTAAGGGGAGGGGGATTTGGTGATTTGGTGAAGTGGTGATTGGGTGTAGGGATGGGGTGGCGCGGCGTTTTGATGAGTCCAACCGCGGACTTCCGTCCGCGGCTATTTCCCGTGGAAATAGCTTGTCATTTTCTAACCCCCGACTCCTAAATTCTTCGTCCCCCGTCCTCCGTACCCCGTACCCCGTACCCCGTACCCCGTACCCATTCATTCCCGCGCGGTCATATGGCGACGGAACGCGGTGATTTTCGGAGGGGCTTCACTTAGGGGTGGGGTCACGACTAAGATTCAGTCCGCACGGGTTAAGAAAAGGGCAAGACCTTGAGTGTAGCTGTGACCAATAGCCGAGTGATCGACATCGAAAAGGCCAACGCGGAGCTGGAAAACCAGCCGGCGGAAAAGATCATCGCTTGGGCGGCCGAGCAGTTCGGGCCGGGGCTGATTATGACCTCCAGTTTTGGGGCCCAGGCGGCGCTGATGCTGCATCTGGCCACGCGGGTGGTGCCGGATATTGCGGTGGTGTTCATCGACACGGGGTATTTGTTCCCGGAGACCTATCAATTCGCCGAGGAATTGACGCAGCGGCTGAAGCTGAATTTGAAGGTCTACAGCCCGGCGGTAACGGCGGCGCGGCAGGAGGCGATGTATGGGCGGATGTGGGAGCAGGGCGCCGAGGGGATGGACCGCTACCATCAGCTGAACAAGATTGAGCCGATGGATCGGGCCCTGCGGGAATTAAAGGCCACGGCGTGGGTGGCGGCCCTGCGGCGGGAGCAGACCGACCACCGGGCGGGGCTGCGCACGGTGGAAGTGCAGGATGGCTTTTACAAGGTGCATCCGGTACTGGGCTGGAGCACCAAGCAGGTGCACGAGTATTTGAAGAAGCACGAGCTGCCGTATCACCCGCTCTACGAGAAGGGGTACAAGTCGATCGGCGACGTGCACTCGACGCGCCCGATCACCGCGGGCATGAGCGAGCGCGACGGGCGGTTTGGGGGCTTAAAGCAGGAATGCGGCCTGCACGTGCCTAAGAGCCGGGAAGAGAATCAGAGCCGGGAAGGCAGCGCGCTGTAAGAGGCTACTGGGCAGGGAGGGCGGCGCTGCTGTTGCTTTAGACGCCCCACTGGGCGCGGGCGGCGGTCATGGGCACGTTTTTCTCCGGCTCGCTGAACCAGGCGTAATGGCCAATGGGGTTATCTCCAACCCAGCGATCGTCCACGGGGTCGGCGGCGGGTTGATAGCGGACGTCGGCGCTTAAGCGGAAGCGATTGGTGGTGTTGGTCGTCGAGGCGTGCATCATGTACATGCCGAAGATCATCACGTCGCCCGCCCGGAAGCAGGGCGTGGTGAGCCAGCGCCCGCCGTATTTTTGGATGATTTCCAGAGGATCATCGCTGAACCAGCCCTGCACGCGGTCGCGGTCGACATCCATGCGGCCATAGGTCCGGCGGATTTTTTCGAAACTGGGGTGATTGTGCGAGCCTTCGCACATGGCCAGCACGCCCTGCTCCAGGGGCGTGTCGCCCATGGGGACCCAGGTGGTGTAAAGGCGCTCGGACCCGCGGCCCATGTAGACCACGTCGTAGTGAGAGCCGGTGAACTCTTCGTGCCCGACGGCACGCAGCCACTTGTAGTCGAAGGTCAGGGGGGTTTCAGCCAGGAACGCCCGGAAGAAATCAAACAGCTCCTGGCTTTCGAGCACAGCCAGGACGTCGGGATGGTGGGTGATGCCCTTGCGGCCCATCATGCCCACGCTCTTGCCGCCGCGGGGCATGACGCCTTCGAGCACCGGCGTGCCGGGGGTAAGGGCGCCCTGTTCGTCCATGAAGCTCATGATCGTGCGGCGGGCCTGCTGGACCTTGCCGGGGTCGATCAAGCCGCGCAGCAGGAGGTAGCCGTCCTCAGCCATGCGCTGGCGCAGGGCGGGGTAGTCGGTAAGGATGTCGTTGGATTCGCGCAGCTCGCCTAAGTAGGGGCCACCGAGTTCCAGTTCGCGTTTACCCAGTTTCACGAGCATCGGCAGACACTCCGGCGCGGGGTGGTGGGGGTAGGTCTTTTGATCTGAATGAATCATCCCAGGGCGGGGTGAATAAACAATAGATTTTGTGTCTAAATAGATGTATATTTTGTCCATGCCGTATGGCGTTAAAGACATCATCGAGGGTTTTCAAAACAAGTCACAAATATCTAATTGGCAGTCATTTGGTGTCATAACTCAAGCTGGACTGATTAATAAAGGCCCATACGGTGGCGTCGAAAAGATGCGTGTTTTGGGTCGATACGCAGCTGTGTTGATCTTTGACGGTGATGGGACTTACGAGGATGGACTTGGGCAGAAATATGAGCTTGGAGCTGGGGATTTGATCCTGATTTTCCCGGATCTGGCTCATTCTTATCTGACGGGGAGCAAGGGTTGGCGGGAGCTGTATTTTGTGTTCACCGGGCCGCTGTTTGAGCTGTGGGAGCGGACGGGCTTGCTGGATCGTCGCCAGCCGGTGCGGCGGCTTCGGCCGGTGGATCATTGGCTTAGGCGGTTTGAGTCGGTGCTGGGTGAGCCGGGGGCTTTGGGTTGGTCGCCGCCGCTGCTGGAGGTGTGTCGATTGCAGATGGTGCTGGCCGAGGCGCTAAGTCAGAAGTCCAGCGGGCCCAGTGCGGAGGACGTGCAGTGGATTACGCGGGCCAGGGCGATGTTAGAGGTTGATTTTCGTCAGTCGGCGGATCTGCCGGCGGTGGCCAGGCGGCTGGACACGTCGTACAGCGAGTTTCGCAGGCGATTTTTGCGGGTGGCGGGGATGCCGCCGGGGCAATATCGCTCGATGCGGTTAATGGACCGGGCCAAGAGCTTGATCCAGCAGACGCGCCTGACGGACAAACAAATCGCCGCGGAATTGGGATTCTGCGATCCGTATCACTTTTCGCGCCGGTTTAAGGAGGTTACGGGGCAATCGCCAAGGCAGTTCCGCCGTTCGTTGCCGTAGCGTCGGCAAGCGCGTGCCAGGGAGCAGGGGGGAGAAGAGTGGCGGCTGGCGAAACGGAATAAACGCGGAGGCCGGAGCGCGGATTCAAACTTCAACTTCCGGCTGGGTCAGGGGATAAAAAAACTCCGTGCCGGAGCACGGAGCGGGGAAAAGTGGGCCATACAGGACTCGAACCTGTGACCTCCTCTACGTCAAAGAGGCGCGCTAGCCAACTGCGCTAATGGCCCAAAAATCGGGCTGTTAGTCTAACAGGCAGGCGGAAAGGGTCAATGTTGGCGCGGTTTGGGGGGAGGACGCGCGGTTCCGCGAACGGCTGCCAAACAAAAAATCGAGGCAAACCAAGCTGCCGGCGCGCGGGTATATTGAATCACATGTCCTTGCGATCCACGTTGAAATTCTTCACCACCACGTTGCCGCTGCTGGCGGTGGTGGTGCTGTTATTGGCGGGCGGGTACTACTTTCTTTCGTATCGCATCGCGGCGGACATCTACCGTGAACGGCTCAAGGAAGTGGTGCGTCAGCGGGACGAGCTGCGGCTGCTTTATAACGAGGCGGTCCGGCGCACGGCCGTGACGGAATTGATCGTGGCTGAGGGCAAGTTGTCGGTGGCGATCCGCATGCTGGACGGCGCGGAGAAGATCATCCCGACGCCATTCGATCCTTCGGGGGAGATTTACGTGGACTTCGCGGTGCGCGACAATCGGCTGTGGATCCGCCGGATTTTCGACGCCCGCACGCCGCCGCTGCAGGGGATTGTCATCGACCCGGAGCTGGGCAAGGTTGACTGGGACGCGCCGGGGCACGCTTACGGCAAGGCGGTGTATCGCAGTTTGTCCCAGGGGCGGTGGGTGGTGACGGTGACGGGCGACGGGTCGTTGGGCCTGGCGAAGCGTTTGGAGGGGGAGTCGGCAGACCTTGTGCCCGCGCCGGCGGTGAAGGACTACCCGCAGATCGAGCAGGAGATTCAAGGGGAATTGGAAACGATCTCACCGCTGGACGTGCTGGAGAGAATGCTGCATTTGCCCAGTCGGTAGGGCTGCGGTGAGTGAATCGCCGGGGCTTAAAGTTCAAAAAAAATTAAGGCGACGCATTCAGCAGTCTCAGGAAGACCTGGAGGGCTGCGGGGTCGAAGGCCCGGTTGGCTTTGTCGGGCGGTTGGGGTGGCGATGTTTGTGTGGTGGGACTACTTTCGGGGGAGAGGGTGCTTCCGGGGGCGGCGTTGTACCCCCCGGCAGAGCCGGGGGCTGAACCATGAGGGAGTTCATTTCCGGGGGCGGGGGTCGAATGCGAGGCACCGCTTACTGACGTGCGCGGCTTGTTGAGACGGTTGCTTCCGGGGGCGGGGGTGCTTCCGGGGGTGGGAGCGACTAGGCGGTCTTTGAGGAGGAGTTGGCAGAGGACGATTTCGCCTTTGCCTGTGGGGAGTCTGAGCAGCACGGTCTGGTTGGGGTCGATCATCCAAAGAAGTTTTTGGGCGGATTCGAGGGCGGGCCCTTGCAGGGAGCGGTCGGCAATGGTGCCGGGCAGACCGTTCCAGCGTTTTATCGCTTCGAGGGGAAGGCCGGCTAACAGGGGGGAGTCGGTTGCTTGTTCATAGGCAAAGGCCCGTGAGGACATGCCGCGTAGGAAATCGCCTTTTTCGCTGAGTTTAAAGTCGACAAGCTCCGGCCAATCCCAGCTCTGTTGATCGAGGACCACCACGCGCCCGCCTTGGCGGACGTAGGCGAGAATGGCGGGGGCGGCTTGACGGTCCTGATCTTTAACGCGGCGAATGTCCCAGACGACCACCGCGGCCGGCGGCGGGGCGGTTGGATCGAAGCGATCTTTTTGGGTGATGCCCAGGTCGGAAAGAATCCAGCGGGATTCGGCACTGCCGCCCAGGACGACTACGCCCTGCTGCACTGCTGGACCGGTGACGGGCAACACGATGACGGAGCGGACGACGCGCTGGGAGACAACCGGATCGGAACCCGCGCGGCGAAGCACCGCGGCCAGGTAATAGACGCCTTCTTCGGCAGGCATTGGCCAGGTGATAGCTTGGCGTTGGAGGGATTGCGCGGGCAGAGTCAGGGCAAAGCTTTGCTTCCAGAACGCTTCGTCCAGGGCGGATTGGATGGGTACGAATTGCGGATTGGTTTTGGTCAGCAGCAGTTCCACCTGGACTTGGGCGGGTTGATTAAGCTCGTTGATCAAGCAAAGTGAAGCCTGCGGTTTTGATCCAGCCAGGTAATTGCGATCGAACACCTCGAGGCTGGCCAGCACCGGGGCCATGGCGCTGTGCAGGGCGGCGGCGATGGGCGTGGGGAAGTCGTCGCGCCAGTGATTGCCGCGCAAGCCCGTCCATCCGGCGAACATGTAGGGCAGGATCAGGTCGAATTGCGCCCGGCGCATGGCTTCGGTGTGTTCGGCGGCGAACTCGGCGAAAATCAGGTCTTTTTCCGGGTGATCGCTGCGCCCCAGCCAGCGGCGGGCAATGGCGTCGAAAGGCGCAAAGAGGTTCATGTACTCGCTGTTGCCCAGCGTGCGGGCGGGATCCTTGCGGCGGGCCAAGTCATTGATCTGGCGTATGACGCCGCCTTCGGACCCGGTGTCGAAGTTCTGGCAGGTGTGCACGTCCACCACTTCGGGCGTACCGCTTTCGGTTAATGGCCCGGAGCGCATGGCGGGGCGCGAAGGGTCGAGGGCTTTGACGAATTGCCAATAGGGGCCTTTTTCCCAGGCGTCGTTTACCGCGGGCGATTCGTTGGTCAGCACCCACATGACGATGGAAGGGTGGTTGCCCAGTTCCCAGATCCAATTGGCGGCATCTGACAGGGCGTTGGCGTTGAACTCGTGCTGTTCTTCGGGTGTGAATTTGAAGTCGGTGTGGTTATAGAGGACGGGCAGCTCAGCGAGGATGAGTACGCCGTGGTCGTCGCAGACTTGCAGCCATTCGTGCGGCGGGGGCAGGGTGTGGGTGCGGAAGCTGTTGAGGTTCATCCGTCGACCTTCGTCGACCAGGTATTCCTTGGGATGATCGCGGAACTGCGGGCCCCAGAGCCATTCAAAGACCAGGTTCGACCCGCGCAGCCAGAGGCGCTTACCGTTGAGTTCGTAGTGCCCGTCGCGCACGCGGATGTCACGCAGGCCGAAGGATATTTGTTTTTGATCGCAGAGCTGCCCGGCGCAAGTGAGGCGAACAGTCGCCTGATAGGTCACCGGCTCGCTTAGAGACCAAAGCTTGAGCGTCGAGAGCGGAACGGATAGCTCGACGATGTTCGGTTCGGCGGTGTCTTGGGTTTTGACTTGGATCTGAGCCTGGCCGACGGCCTGATCGCCAAGCTGGACCTGGGCGGCGACGTCCACGGATTGGCCGGCGGGGAGATTTTGCGGTTCCAGCCAGAGTTTGAACGTGACTTTCCCAGCGGCGGCATCGGGCAATGCCAGGACGCCGCGGAGGTGGGCTGCGTGGAAGAACTCGAGCCAGATGCCCTCGAAAATACCGGCCGACTTGGCCCCCCAGGGTTCCTTGCCCGAACCGGTCGGGGCCAGGGTGAAGCCCGAGGCGCTGCGCTTCACGCCCGCCCAGCCGGGGACGCGCAGGACCAGTTCATTTTCGCCGGCATGCAGGACATTGGGCGGCAGGAGAAGGGAGTGCGGGCCGATCGGGTCATGAGCGCCGACGAATTGCCCGTTGACCCAGACGTTAGCGCCAAAGCGCAGGCCGCCCCAGCGCAAGGCGGCACCGGCGCCGACCTGCGCAGCGGTTAAATCAAAATGGCGACGAGCCCAGACGATTTCCACCTTTTCGTGTTCAGGCCCTTCCAGGCCGGCCAGGAGGACGCCCGGAAGTTGGACGTCTTGCCAATCACGAATGCTTTCCACGGTGGCGGCGTCCCATTGCGTGAGTTCCTTGAGGCTGCGTGTGACCTGCCAGGTTCCTTCCAGGCGCAAAGTTTGACCTGCCACGATATCGCCCCTCTCTGCGTGAAGTCTCGTAGACCACGTCAGGATGCAAATGCCAAGAAGCACCACTGTCCACGGAGTCGCTGTGCAGGATGGATTCGTTTTTTCCGATCGCATGAGTCCCCCCAAGCGTGTGACGACGGTGTTTTTCCGGTCATTATTTCGGGAGTCACTTCCGGGGGTGCTTCCGGGGGTGGCTGGGGCTAAGCGCAGCGTGCCCCAGTGGCTTTTCCTGAACTTTGCTGGGGCACGAGGACTTAGCCCCAGGCACCCAACCGACATTCCCAGCACTTGCGGTCCGCACGTTTCTTCCGGGGGCACTTCCGGGGGCCGGGGTACTTCCCGGGGGTTATTCGCCGGGGATGTAGCTGATCACGCCCGTCCAGGGTGAGCTGGCGGTGGCGTAGAGACGTTTGGAAATTCGTCCGGAAAGATATGCCAGACGACCGGCTTCGATGGCGTGCTTCATGGCGATGGCCATGCGGATGGGGTCCTTGGCGTGGGCGATGCCGGTGTTTAGGAGCACGCCGTCAGCCCCCAATTCCATGGCGATGGTCACGTCACTGGCGGTGCCGACACCGGCGTCGACGATCACGGGGAACGTCGGGTCGTTTTCCTTCAGGAGTTCGAGAATGATGCGGATGGCGTTGGGATTGAGCACGCCCTGGCCGGAGCCGATGGGCGACCCGGCGGGCATGACGCTGGCGGCGCCGGCTTCCTTGATTTTCACAGCCATCACCGGATCGTCGCTGGTGTAGCAGAGGACTTTGAAACCGTCCTTGACCAGTTCGCGGCAGGCTTCGAGTGTGCCGACGGGATCGGGCAGCAGGGTTTTCTTGTCTGCCAAGACTTCCAGCTTCACCCAGTCCTGCCCGGGGTTGTTGATTTGTTCAAGAATCTCCCGGCCCAGGCGGGCGACGCGCACGGCGTCGGAGGCGGTGAAGCAGCCGGCGGTGTTGGGCAGGATGGTGTAGCGTGAGGTGTCCAGGTAATCCAGGAGCGAGCGGCCCTGGGCGTCGATGAGCCGCTCCCGCCGGACGGCCACGGTGACCACGTGGGTGCCGCTCTGGTCCAGGGCCTTCTGCATGGTTTCAAAGTCGGGGTATTTGCCGGTGCCGACGATCAGGCGGGAGCGGAGCACCCGGCCGGCCACGCGAAGTTCGTTGTCAGGTATTGCGGAAGTCGAAGCTTGACTGGTCATGTTGTCTATGTCCTTTGCGATCTCTTTCGCGTGGGGGTAACGATTCTTGCTTTCAGGCTGGGATGGCCTGGGCTTGTCTTTCCCTAACCCCCAACCCCTATTCCCTGACCCCGTTTTTAAATCATCCTCCGCCGACAAGGGTCACTACTTCCACGCGGTCGCCGGGGTTGAGCTTGGTGGTTGTATGTTCTCGCCGGGGAATAACTTGCAGATTTACTTCCACAGCCACGACCGCCTTGCCTAAACCCAGATGTTCCACCAGGTCGCGCACGGTGGCGTGGTCGGGGAGTTCCTGTTCGTGGCCGTTGACGGTTAGTTTCATGTCTGGTCCAAGTCATAGTGTATCCCCCTTGGTGGGCGGTTGGCTATCGGCGGAGCTGGGGAGCGGATTTCACTGGCTGGCAAGGCTTTGGCGCGATATGCTGGCGACTTATGCGGATGACCGAAGCCATCACCAGCAAGACTTACGATCTCTGGTCGCTGTTTTACGATTACACCTTCGGGGCCTTGGTGCGTTCGCGCCAGCGGCGGGCGGTGGCGCAGCTTCCGCTGCGGCCCGGGGATAAGGTTCTGGACATCGGCGTGGGCACGGGGATGACGCTGGGGCATTACCCGCACAACGTGACGGTGGTGGGCATGGATCTAAGTGCCGGGATGTTGGGCAAAGCGGCCGCTAAATGCCGGCAGCTTGGGCTGGACCATTGCCGGCTCGTGCGGGCCGACGCGATGTTGCCGCCGTTCGCTCCGGCCAGTTTTGATCACGTGCTGATGTGCCACACCATCAGCGTGGTGAGCGATCCAGCCAAGTTGCTCAATTGGGCGGCCCAACTGGTCAAGCCCGGCGGGCAGATTTTGATTTTGAATCACTTTCAATCCAGTCAGCCGTTCGTGGCCTGGCTGGAGAAGGTCTTCAATCCGTTCTTCGTCAAGATCGGCTGGCGCAGCGATCTATCTCTGGAAGAATTGCTCTCCGAGAGCAAGCTGCATTTGCAGTATTGCTTTAAGCTCCAGTCGATCGACCTTTGGCGGATCGTGGTGCTCACGCATCCGCAGGGCAGGCTGGGTCCATCGCGGGGCACCGCGGCGGCGCCGGCGCTGCTGGAGCCGGTGGTGACCGTCACGTCGCCCGCGCCTTCCTTTGGCCGGCGGGCCAAGCCGTCCGTGGCTGGGCAGCGGTAAGCGGCAGTTCAAGGCAATCCAATTAGGCGCAGGCAATCCACCCGCCGGGCTGGGGGGCGTTGTCATGTGGTTATGCCACCGGCCGATATCCGCCCCGGGGGATTGCCGACATGGCGGACCACCCGGGCCATGTCAATTGTAAACGCTTGTTAAATAATGGTTTGAATTTTATGTTGATTTCGATTGGTGAGGCGTTGTATTGACCTTAACCAAAGGCTCTTACCTTGATATCGCGCGGGCCATCTTTTTTAAGTTGGCTTGTCATCAGCCGATTCATAGATAGAGTGTGGCCCCATTGCCTTCGCCAGTCGGCCTGGGAATGTCCTAAGGGCTGAAGTGGAGGCACGGCGTTCTTCCACGGGAAAATCGCCGCCCCGACCCGCCCGCCTCCAGGCGCTTGCCGCCTGTTTTGCTTTAACCAACCATGGCTACCACTTCCGCTGACGTTGACGCGATGTCTTTGCCCATTGCCGATGCGGACGAAACGAGTCTGCACGGGCAACTGCGGCTGATCACGCTGGCGTGGATGTTCGGGTCGATCTGGATGTACACCATTACCGGGGCGGCGATGACGCAGTTTTCCCGCGGCCTGGGCGTGACCGACGCGGGCTTCGGCATTCTGGCGGCCCTGCCGCACTTAGCAGCCCTGGCGCAGTTGCCCGCCTCGTACGTTCTGGAGACCGGCGGCGGGCGGCGGAGGCTATTTTTGATTTTCGCCATCGCCAGCCGGCTGATGTGGATCGTGGTGGCGGGCATTCCCTTGCTGCTGCGCGATCATCCGCAGTGGTGGCCGACCACGCTGATGGCGATGGTATTCGTCACTTGGGCGATCGGGCATTTCAGCGGCCCGGCCTGGATGAGCTGGATGGCGGACATCATTCCCCGCCGCGTGCGCGGGCGCTACTTTGCCACCCGCACCCGCTGGACGCAGCCGGTGGGCGTGGTGACCACGCTGCTGATCGGCTATCTGCTGGACATCGCCGAGCGGAAGCAGGCGGTGGCGCCGGGGACGATGCTGAAGGTCACCAGCGGCATGATCGCGGCTGCCGGCCTGCTGGGAACGGTGGACATCTCCTGCTTTTTCTGGGTGCGCGATCCGGTGCCGCAGAAGCTCCTGGCTCACGACGAATGGTGGCAGCATCTGCGCGAACCGCTGGCCAATCCCTCGTTCCGCCGGCTATTGGGCTACTGCTTCACCATGATGCTGGGCATCGGGTTCCTGGGGCAATACGTCTGGCTGTTCGTGCTGGACGTGGTGAAGCTGAGCAACTGGGAAGCCAACGTGTACCTGATCGGGATCACGCTGCTGATCCAGGTCGCCAGCGTCAAGGCCTGGGGCCGCTTGATGGACAAGCTGGGCAAGAAGCCGGTGATGATCATCGCCGGTTTCTTAAGCGTCCTGGGCCCGGTGGGGTGGTTTGTGGCTACGGCCGAGGGGTGGATGTTCGGCTACTTTTTGACGTTGATTTCGCCGATCGCCTTCGGGGGCCTGGATCTGGCGGTGTTCAATATGCTCTTGGAATTGTCCAGCTCCAATTCGCGGGCGGGAGCCGAGGGGGCGCAGCGCCACGGCAGTCGCGGCGGCAGCGCGTACATCGCCTGGTACAGCGCGGTGGCGGCGGTGGGGGGTGTGCTTTCGGGACTGATGGGCGGCGGGCTGGCGGATATGTTCAAGAATCAAATCTGGGACGCGCCCTGGGGCACGCCGCTGACCTATCACCACCTGCTGTTTGCCGTGTCGTCCAGCCTGCGGTTCGCGGCGGTCCTGTTTGTGCTCAAATTGTCCGAGCCTAAGGCCATGGGCACGCGCGACGCGATTCGCCACATTTCCTCCAACATCTGGAGCAACTTCATCGACGCGGCCCTGCTGCCGATGCGGTTGGCCGGTAAGCTGTCGCGGGTATCCTATCGCGTGGACCAGCCCGCGGCGCGGCGGCGGTAAGGGCTGGGGGGAGGAGTGTCCTCACGCTCCGCGCTCGGCCGCAATGATCAGGGAATGATGGTTAAAGCGCACATCCAATCTTTCGCACCGCATGTCATCGATCTTCAGGGGCGGTGGCGATTTCGCCAACGGGGCAAGGGCCCGTGGTTGCCGGCCCAGGTTCCCGGCAGCGTGCAGAGCGATCTGTTGCGGCTGGGGAAGATCAAAGACCCGTATGTCTATCCGAATGAAGCCAAGTGCCAGTGGATTGAAAACGTCGGCTGGGAATATTGCCGGGAGATCCAATTATCCAAGCGCGATCTGGCTCGCGACGGATTGGAGCTGGTCTTTGACGGGCTGGACACCTACGCCACGGTGTATTTGAACGGGCACGAGCTGGTCCGCACGGACAACATGCACCGGCCTTACGTGCTGGACATCAAGCGGTGGGCGAAAGTCGGCGCCAACGAATTGCGCGTGGTGTTTGCAGCGACGCTCCCGCGCGCCAGGCGTGAAAGCAAGCGCCACTACTACCTTCCGAGCCGGACGGACGTGACGGAAGTGGTGCCGTGGATACGCAAAGGCGCGTATCAGTTCGGGTGGGACTGGTGCCCGCGGCTGGTGACCAGCGGCATCTGGCGGCCGGCGCGGCTGATCGCTTTCGACAAGGCCCGCATCCGCGGCGCCATCACCCAGCAGCATTGGCAGGGGAAGGATGTGCGGCTGGCGGTGTGCGTGCGTCTGCGCGTCGCGGCGGAGGGGCTGATGATTTTGCGCGCCCGCGTGGCCGGCGTGGAAGTGGAGAAAACCCTTTCGCTGCGGCCCGGTACGCGTGAGGCGACGCTCGAAGTCACGGTAAAAAACCCCCGCCTGTGGTGGTCCAACGGCCTGGGTCGGCAGCATCGGTATCCGCTGACGGTGACGGCGGAATGCGGCGGCGTGGTGGTGGATCGCATCCAAAAACACATCGGCTTTCGCACCGTCAAGCTCGTGCAGAAGAAGGACAAGGCCGGCAGCGGCTTCTACTTTGAGGTCAACGGCGTGCCCGTCTGGGCCAAGGGGGGCAATTGGGTGCCGTTGGATTCCCTGCCGGACCGGGCCGCCACGGCCAAAGGCCAAGCGCGCACGCGCGATCTATTAAAGAGCTGCGCCGACGCCCACATGAACATGATCCGCGTCTGGGGCGGCGGCGTGTACGAAATCGACGCTTTTTACGACGCCTGCGATGAATTGGGCCTGTTAGTGTTCCAGGATTTCATGTACGGGTGCCATCAGTATCCGGGCACGGCCGAGTTTCTGGAAAACGCCCGCGTCGAGGCGGAGGAGCAGATCTGGCGGCTGGCGGATCACCCGAGCCTGGCTTTGTGGTGCGGCAACAACGAAATCGAACAGGGCTGGGCGTATTGGGGTTGGCGGGAGTCGATGCCGGAGCGTTTTGCGGATTTCATCACGCTTTTCTGTCGCCTGCTTCCGGGGGTGGTTAAGAAGCTCGACCCCGCGCGGCCGTATCGGGCGTGCAGCGAGTCCAGCGGCCCGCCGTATGGGCGACACCCCAAGGACCCGCGCGTGGGTGACGTGCATTACTGGGGCGTGACCGTGCGCCAGGAACCGATTGAAAAATACGAGGAGCTTAAAGCCCGTTTCGTGGCTGAGTTCGGGTTCATCGGCTTTCCGGATTGGGCGTCGCTGCGGGCGGTGATTCCGCCCAAGCAGCTTCGCTTAGGCAGCGCCGCCATCGAAGACCGCATGAAGTGGCCCACGCCCTGCCTGCGGCCGAAGAATCCGCACGGCAACCGAGTGCTGGGAAAATATCTGACGGACTATACGGGCATCCCGGCCGGCGTGGACAAGGTGGGCCGACCGATGGAGCGATTGGTTTATCTGTCACAGATGCTCCAAGGCTTTGCCATCCAGACAGCGGTGGAAGCCTGGCGGCGCTTCAAGCCCTATTGCATGGGGGCGTTGTACTGGCAGATCAATTCCTGCTGGCCGGAGATCGGCTGGGCGTCGCTGGGCTACGAAGGCAGGTGGAAGGGCCTGCACCACATGGCGGCGCGATTCTTCGGGCCGGTGCTGGCCAGCGCCGCGGTGAAGGCGGAAGGCAAGCGGGCGGAGTTGTGGGTGACCAGCGACGTAAATGAACCGTTGGCGGGGAAATTGGATTGGGAGCTAAGAGGCTTTGACGGCCAGGTGCGCCGGCGCGGCAGGGCCGCGGTGAAGCTGCGGGCGCTGGAGAATAAGCGCATCGCCGTTGTGGCGGTGGATGATGATCCGCGCGACGTTTATCTGTGCTACCGTTTCATGGCTGGGCGGTTGCGCAGCGAGAACGTCAAGTTCTTCGCCCGCTTTAAGGATTTGCGCCTTAAGCCCACGCAGGTGCGGGCGCAGGTGCGCTCGTCGCGCCGTGGTGAATTAGCGGTGGAATTGAAAGCCGACGGCCCGGCCTTTTTCGTGTATCTGGATCAGGGCGATTTAAGCGGGCGATTTGCGGACAATTTCCTGCACTTGGAGGCAGGCAAGGCGCGGACGGTGCGCTTCCTGACGCAGGATCCACGCGCCGCGGCGAGACTGAAGAAGACTCTGAAAGTTCACTGGCTGTAGGCGGCGATGGGGCACGCTTGGCTTAGCCCCATGCACGCGGCGCAGCTTCAGACACCCGGCGCCGAATTCGTCATTCGACATTCGTCATTCAGCATTCCTGGCTCATCCCTTGTCCTCTCACGCCACAGCCGGCACGGACGGCAGCCCCGCCAGGGCCATGGCCAGTTCCTTGGGATCGTAGGCAACGTCCTTGAGTTTGCCGCAGAAATAATCGTCGTAAGCCTGCATGTCGAAGTGCCCATGCCCGCTTAGGTTGATGAGGATCACCTCGCGTTTGCCTTCCTGCTTGCAGCGCAGGGCTTCGTTGATGCCCGCGCGCAGGGCGTGGTTGGCTTCGGGGGCGGGGATGATGCCCTCGGCCTTGGCGAATTGAATGCCGGCCGCGAAGCATTCGAGCTGGTGGAAGGAGACGGCTTCCAACAGGCCCAGCTTGGCGGCGTGGCTGACCATCGGGGCCATGCCGTGATAGCGCAGCCCGCCGGCATGGAAGCCGGGGGGCACAAAGGTGGACCCGAGCGTGTGCATCTTGACTAAGGGCGTCAGGTGCGCGGTATCGCCGAAGTCGTAGGCCAATTTGCCCTTGGTCAGCGAGGGGCAGGCTGAGGGCTCGACGGCAATGATCCGCCGCTTGCGCCCGCCGCGCAGGTGCAGGCCCATGAAGGGGAAGGCGATGCCGGCAAAGTTCGACCCGCCGCCAGTGCAGCCGACGATGATGTCCGGGTCGTCGCCGGCGATTTCCATCTGCATGATCGCTTCCTGCCCGATCACCGTCTGGTGCAGCAGCACGTGATTGAGCACGGAGCCTAAGGAATATTTCGTGTCATCGCGCTGGGCGGCGATTTCCACCGCTTCGCTGATGGCGATGCCCAGGGAGCCTAAACAATCAGGGTCTTTTTCCAGAATCGCGCGCCCGGACGCGGTTTCAACCGACGGGCTGGCCGTCACGTCCGCGCCGAAGGCGTGCATCATGAAGCGGCGGTAGGGCTTGTGGTTGTAGCTGACCTTGACCATGAAGACTTTGACTTCCAGCCCGTAGTGCGCGCCGGCGAAAGCCAGCGACGACCCCCACTGGCCCGCGCCGGTTTCGGTCGTCAGGCGCTTCACGCCCGCTTCCTTGTTGTAGTAGGCCTGGGGCACGGAGGTGTTGGGCTTGTGCGACCCGGTAGGCGAGACGCCTTCGTACTTGTAGTAAATGCGGGCGGGCGTATCCAAAGCCTGCTCGAGGCGACGGGCCCGATACAGCGGGCTGGGCCGCCATTGCCGGTACACGTCGCGCACGGGCTTGGGGATGTCGATCATGCGCTGGGTGGTGACTTCCTGCTGGATCAGGCTCATGGGAAAGAGGGGAGCCAGATCGTCAGGCCCGATGGGTTTGAGCGTGCCCGGGTGCAGCACGGGGGGCAAGGGCTCAGGCAGATCGGCTGCCAGGTTGTACCAGCTCTTGGGAAGGTCTTTTTCGCTCAGCAGATATTTAACGGAGTCGGACATGGGAAACCCTCGACAAAAAATGGGAGGTCCAGTTTACGACAAAATAGCCTCTTGTTGGGAGCATACACCACCGGATGAAATCAGGCGCATCGGGCGTGTAAATATCTATTTCCTGGTCCTTGCCATTTTGGCGCCAGCCTGCGTTTCATAAGCCATGGTTAAGCCCTGAATTCTCCACCAGGAAGCGGGGGCGAAACGTTGGGGTGTCGGTACCACAACAGGTGTTGCCTGCACGCAACAGACAGGGCTGATCGGCCAGAAAGGCCTGTTTGGCCATTGAGATCATAAAGCCATTATTTTCAGTTAGTTATGTTAATAATATGCCTGCGAGAACCCCTGGCACGGGGGTTGCCATTAATTAATCGTCGCCCGGAGAAGAGAGAAGGAAAAAGAGAAAAGAAAGACTGCGTCGCCTGGAGAGAGAAAGACGCGCGGTTCGTAGCGGCTTTGGAGAGAGCCGCTCTGGCGTCGGAGTCAGGTGGTCAGAGGAAGAGGGGGGCAAGAGGGGGGGGCAGTGGGGGGGCACGAGTCGCCCGCAGGGAGAAAGAGATAACCCTTCAGGGATGTTAAGGAGAACAGGAATGGTACGGACGAACGTGTTGGGGATTTGTGCTCTGTTGGTCGGTGGGCTGACTTCGATGGCTGGCGCGCAAGTGTTGCAGACCAACACCTCCGCCACGGTGATCAATCGTCATTCGCGCCCGGCGCCCGTGGAGACCTACTGCATTGAGGCTCGGGGCGTTAAGCACATCAAGGTTGTGGTGCGCGAGCCTCACGCGGCCGCCAACGTCATCACCAAGGCTTCCGCCCGCCGGGCTCCCTCAGCCACGGATCTGGTGGAAGTGCGTCTGGTCAACACCACCATCTACTTAAAACCCTATGGTGACTATCTGCGGCAGGGCCACGGGCTGATCGACGCCCAGCAGGTGATTCCCCAGGCCCAGAGCGTCTGGCAGGGCATGGTGGTCAACAAGGCCTACGTGTTGCGCGGCAACGAGGTCAAGGGCAAGCCCGGCGTTCAGATGAACCCGCTGCCCCAGCCGAGCATGATTCTGCTTAAGCCCCAGATGACTCCGCCCACGCAGCCTAAACCCAAGAAGGGATTCACCCCCAAGAACGTGAACTATCAGTGGGTCAACGCGGAATAAGCATTTCGTTCGCCTGACCTGCCGACTCTGGATCGTCATTTTTACCCCTGATCGAGCGTGACCTGCGGCGTCCCCGGCCCAGGTCGCGCTTTTTTTATGGGGGTATTCACCGCAGAGTGCGCCGAGGCCGCAGAGATTTAGCCGCAGATAAACACAGATGAACGCGATAAAACCCGAGCCCCCTGCACCTGATTCTTAACGGTGAGTTGGCTTTCTTAATCTGCGTTTATCTGCGTTTATCCGCGGCTAATCTTGTTGTCTTGTCTCTGCGTCCTCCCTTCGGATCTGAGCCCAAGACTCAGCCTCAGGGTCGAAGACGGCGATCTCTGCGGTGAAACCGGTCTTCGTGTTTTACTCACGCACGCGGGCCTGGCGCGGCGGGCGCTGGGCGGTGCGTTCCAGGGTCGCGCGTTTGTGCTGGGCAAGGTGCGATTCATCGTCAGCCAGGCACTCCATGACGCGGGCGGGGGCGCAACCGCACTGGCGCACCAAGTATTCCTGCAAGAGACCAGTCAAACGCGGCAGGGCGATGGCGTGGGTCTGGTTGGTTTTGGCGAAAAGCCAATCCGCAAACGCCAGAAACGCGGCGAAAGCAGATGGCGGCGATCGATCGGCCCACAACAGCGGCAAGGTTCGCGTAAAGCGCTGGCTGTTGTGGAGTAAATCCCAATACCGGGCGAAGCGGCGCAGCCGCTGCATGGTGGGGAAATCGATCAAGTTATTCTGCAGGATTTCGTACGGCGGGTGGGGGCTGTAAACCATGCCCCAGGCTGCATCGTGGCGCCCGATCGGCGTGCCGCGCAGACGCTTGAGAATGCCGACCTGGATCTCGTGCGGGCCGGCGGCCAGCAGACGATCGAACCCGGCGGCAAAACTCGCCAGCGATTCGCCGGGCAGGCCGACGATCAGGTCCGCGTGCAGATAAATTCCCGTGTTCTGCCGTAAAAAACGCAGATTTTCCTCGGCCACCGTGTGGTCCTGCCGGCGGCTGATGCGGGCGGCGGCGTCCGGGTTGAACGTCTGAATGCCTATCTCCAGTTGCACGGAACCGGGCGGAAACTTTGCCAATTCGTCGCGCAAAGCGACCGGCAAGCGATCGGGGATCATCTCAAAATGCAGAAACAGGCCGGGCACGTAGCGTTCGTGGAAGAATTGCAGAATCGCCAGGCTGGTGTTGAGGTTTAAGTTGAACGTGCGATCGACGAATTTGAACTGCCGCACGCCGCGGGCGAGGAGCCTTTCCATGGCAGCCAGGAACGCCGGCAACGGGAATTGCCGCAGCGGCACATCCAGCGAGGAAAGGCAAAACTCGCACGAAAACGGGCACCCGCGTGACGCTTCGACGTAGACCACCCGATGGGCGATGTCGTTTTCGTCGTACAGGTCGTAGGGCAAAACCAGTTGGTCAAGATTCGGCAGCGGAGCGGTGATGAACTTTTCCGCTGGGCGCTGGTTCGCAAGGAGTTTTCCGCACAATTCCGCAAATGCCAGGTCTGCCTCGCCGCTGATGGTGTAATCCGCCAGCCGGCAGATTTCCTGATCGCTGGCCGCAAAACTGACCTCCGGTCCACCTAGGACGACCGTCAATTCGGGGCGCAGGCGCTTAAGCAGAGCGACCACTTCGGTAAGCGGGCTGACGTTCCAGATGTAAACGCCCAGCCCGACGATGCGCGGATTTCGGGCCAGGATTGCCTCGGCCACGTCCACCGGCCGGCGGGTGATTTCCAGCTCCAGCATCGCGGCCTGGTCCCGCAGCGCCCCTAAATTGGCTAACAGATACCGCAGCCCAAAGGAACTATGAGCGTAACGGGCGTTAAGCGTGGCCAGGAGGATGTCAGGCACAGGAGTAGTGTAGTCAGGATGCGAGCGGGAGGAGTGAAAGCAGGATTTAGGATTTAGGAATTAGGAGTTCGGAGTCAGGCAAGACAAAAACAAAAAAAAGCCCCGCCTGGAAAGGCAGGGCTGGCTTAGCAAAACGATCGCAAACTAAAATCGACCGAACAATCGCATCATCCGCCGATTTTCTCAGCCATGAACGCCGGCACTTTGTCGATGCCGATGCGTTCCTGCTGCTGGGTGTCGCGGTAGCGGACGGTGACGGTGCCGCCGGTGAGCGTGTCGCCGTCGACGGTGAAGCAGAACGGCGTGCCGGCCTCATCCATGCGGGCGTAGCGCTTGCCGATGGACTGCTTTTCGTCGAACTGCACCGCGTATTTGCCGCGCAGTTCCTTGTAGAGCTTCTCGGCCACCTCCGGCATGCCGTCCTTATTCACCAGCGGGAAGATGCCCGCCTTGATCGGCGCGATGCGCGGCTGGAACTTCATGTAGACGCCGCTGGGCCGCGTGGCGTCGGGCGTGTAGGCTTCGCAGATGACCGCGAGCAGACCGCGAGTTAGACCGGCGGCAGGTTCCACAACGTGGGGCAGATACCGTTCGTTGCGGGCCTGGTCGAAGTATTCAAGTTTTGCCCCGCTGGTCTTGGCGTGCTGGGTCAAGTCGAAATTGCTGCGATAGGCGATACCTTCAAGCTCGCTAAAGCCCTTTTCGCCGGAGAAGGGGAACGCATATTCCACGTCACAACAGCCGCCATTGTCGCGGGCGTAGTGAGCCAATTCGTCCTTCTCGTGATCGCGCAAGCGAAGGTTGCTGCCTGCCAACCCCAGCGAGCACCACCAGTCATAGCGGGTCTTGCGCCAGAACGGGTACCACTCATTGGCGGTGCTGGGGTGGATGAAGAACTCAACTTCCATCATTTCGAATTCACGGGAGCGGAAAATAAAATTGCGCGGAGTAATCTCGTTGCGGAATCCTTTGCCCAGTTGCGCCAGACCAAAAGGCACTTTGACACGGCAGGTGTCGAGCACGTTCTTGAAATTGAAGAACATGCCTTGGGCAGTCTCCGGCCGCAAATACGTCTTGTTGTCGTCATCTTTTAGCGCCCCGGTGTGGGTTTCAAACATCAGATTGAACTGGCGCGCGTCGGTGAGTTTGCACTTGTCGTGTTCGCCGGGCTTTTTACTGGGTTTGAGCGGACATTGGGAATCAGGGATTTGGTCGGCCCTGAAGCGAGCCTTGCATTCCTTGCAGTCGATCATGGGATCGCTAAAACCAGCCACGTGGCCGGAAGCTTCCCAGACCTTAGGGTGACTGATTATGGAACAGTCCAGGCCGAGGATATCCAATGGCTGTCCGTCAGGGCCTTGGGGTGGGCAGAGCACCATGTCGCGCCACCAGGCGTCGCGGATATTGTTCTTGAGCATTACGCCCAGCGGGCCGTAGTCCCAGAAGCCGTTGATCCCGCCGTAGATTTCCGAGGATTGCCAGATAAAGCCGCGGCGGCGGCAGAGGGCGACGATGTCGTCCATGGATTTAGCGACGGTAGGGGGGGTATTTTCAGACATGGGGGAAGATGTTACGACAACGAGGGGGGAAATGACAACGCGCGGAAGGTGGCAACGCGGCGATCTTCCGGGGGCGATCGCCCGCTAAACGGTTAAATGCCCAACTAAAGTTTAGCGGCGGATCGAAGATCCGCGTGTCAGTGCTCGAAAACCCGATTAGGTAACATCATTCCGTGGTTTTTGCGTATCACGTCATCCTGAGCACTTACGGATTCTGGCTGCCTAACGATCCCCGTGGTTCGTGGTCGGATTTTGTGCGGAGTTGGGAATTGCGGCGGTGGGGGCCAGCCACGAAGGTCCATACCCGCCACTCAGTCGCCGCGCAGCAGCACGACGTGCGGAAAAGGTTCGTGGCCAAGGAGGCTCTGCTGCACAAGCCTGTCCGGTTCACGGGTCCGCAGGCCAGAACGGTGGGCCAGGCTTTCAGCCGAATCGCCTCCTCCTCGGGCTACAAAATCCACGCCTGCGCGGTTTTGCCGGACCATCTCCACCTGGTGATTGGTCGACACAGTTATGCGGTTGAACAGATCGTCCGTCGTCTGAAGCAAGCGGCGACCCGAGCACTGGTCGAAGAGGGTTTGTGGAGTTCGTCGGTGGTCCCCTCGCCGTGGGCACGGGGGCTGTGGAAGGTTTATCTAAATAGCGCGGTAGCGGTGCAGCAAGCGGTGGAATACGTCGAGCAGAATCCGATTCGAGCGGGATTCAAGGCTCAGAAATGGGTGTTTGTCACACCATATCTGGGGTGAATGTGGGGGGAACGCGGCGATCTTCGATCGCCCGCTAAACAACCAAGGGCGTCATGAAAGTTTAACGGCGGTTCGACCCCCGGAAGACCCGCGTGTGCAACAACCGCTGCGTGCGTCTACCAATCCAGCACGACGCCGTGGAAGTGGTCTTTGTCGTTTAGCAGGCCTTCGTAGGCGTCTTGGATCTGCTCGGGGCGGAAGTGGTGGGAGATCAGGGGATCGACGCGCAACTTGCCGCGGCGGACCAGGTCGAACACGTCGCGCAGATTGCTTTGCATCGAGTGGCGGGCGTGGGGGTCTAAGTGGGTCAGGTGCGGGAGGCGCCACTCCAGGGCCCCGGTGATGGTGATCCACCGTCCGAAGATCTGGCGGGAGATGGGGGCCATGTCGGTTTCGTAGGGTTGGCGGGGTGAGCCTAAGGCGATGACTTGTCCGTGCGTGGCCACCAGGTCGACGGCGTCGCGCAGAATGGCTGAGTGACCGACGGCGTCCACGCAGAGGCGCGGAGCTTGCTTGTCCGGATCGCCGGCCTGGCGGATCATCGTGCGCACGCTTTCCAGGGCTGGGGCGCCAGCCCCCTGAATCACCCGCTCCACCCCGCAGCGGCGGGCCAATTCGCAGCGCGATGCCACGGGATCGATGGCAATCACCCGCGCTCCAGCCAGTTGAAACAGTTGAGCGGCCAGGTTGCCCACCGCGCCTAATCCGAAGACCGCCACCCAGTCGTTTAGAGCCAAGTCCGCCACCTGCAATCCCGTGATGGCCACTAACCCCATCCGGCAGGCCGCCGCGGTGGCGTCGCTTAGTTCCGCGGGCACGGGTTCGATGACGTCCCAATCCCAGAGATCAAAAAGAGCGTGGGAAGTGTGCGGCGTAAAGGTGAAGACGCGCTGCCCCGCGGCGATTCCGGGGGCAACCTTGGTGACCTCCGCCCCGACGGACACCACCGTGGCGATGTTGGCATACCCAGGCTTAAAGGGATAGTTCCACCCGCTATTAGGGTCGTGAATGCGGGGGTCTAAGGCGGCGTAGATGCTCAGTTCCGTGCCCGCGGAGATGAAGCTGGCCCTGGTCTGGAGCAGGGCCTGGCGGGGATTGGGGGTGGGCAAGTCCTGTTCGAGCAGGCTGGCTTGGCGTGGGGCGGTGATGAAGACTTGTCGTGTTTTCATGGGTGTCAGAGTTGATTTAGATGAAATTGACCTCCAACCGCGATACCGCAGGCGAAGCAAGATGATGATAAAGCAAAACAGGACGTACCGGGTACAGGGCTGTTAGCGGGGCTGGGTTGGGGTCCGGGGGCGGGACGCTTCCGGGGGTGGGGGGGAGTCCGGGGGGTTGCAGGGCATGAGCACGGCAGCCATAATCATAGGACTACGGTCAGATCGACCGGAAAATCGTTTTCACCAGCCCCAGTAGGCAGGAGCTTGTTTGACCATGCCGGACAGCAAGGCCAATGTACTGTTGGACAGTCACGAAGTTCGCGACATCCAGACCTCTCAGAAATACCTGGAGATCGGGCGC
The DNA here is from genome assembly GCA_020851735.1 of Phycisphaeraceae bacterium. Classification (GTDB taxonomy): domain Bacteria; phylum Planctomycetota; class Phycisphaerae; order Phycisphaerales; family Phycisphaeraceae; genus JADZCD01. The sequence goes on along the minus strand of JADZCD010000024.1, from coordinate 14,546 downwards.
AAGGCAGAGGACGCCGGCGATCGCCAGAAGGCCATCGAAGCCTACGAAGCCGCCTTCGCCGCCGACCCGGACAACACGGACGTCTGCTTCCGGTTGGCCTACAACCTGGACTTGGTCGGCGAAGAGGACGAAGCCATCCACCTTTATGAGCAGTGCGTGCTGGACAAGCAGGCTCCGCTCAACTCGCTGCTGAACCTGGCGGTGCTTTACGAAGACCGCGGCATGTATGCCCAGGCCGAGCGGGCGGTGCGGCAGGTGCTGGCGACTGATCCCAATCATCCGCGGGCCCGCCTGTACATCAAGGACATCATGGCCTCGCGCGGCATGGTGATCGACGAGGACCAGGAAGAGAACCTCGAAAAGAACAAGGCGGTCATCGACACCCCGGTGACGGACTTTGACTTGTCCGTGCGGACCCGCAACGCCCTGCGCAAGATGAACATTCGCACCTTAGGCGACCTCTTGAAGGTTTCCGAGGCTGAGCTTTGCAGCTACCGCAACTTCGGCGAAGGCAGCCTGCAGGAAATCAAGGCCATGCTCGCCCAGCGCGGGCTGCGTCTGGGCCAGTTCGTGGCGGCCCAGCAGACCGCCGCCCGCCAGGCGGTGTACGATCAGCTTAAGACCGATGCCGGCACCGGCGGTGAATCGCTGGAAAGCTCGGTGGCGGAATTGAACCTCTCGGTGCGTGCCCGCAAGGCTCTGGCTCTGTTGGGCGTGCAGTCGATCGGCGATTTGTGCACCAAGACCGAAGCGGAACTGATGGGCGTTAAGAACTTCGGCACCACCAGCCTGCTGGAGATCAAAGCCAAGCTGGGGACCATGGGCCTGTCGCTGCGGCAGTTGGAAGGGTGAGCACAGATGGGGAGGCCGAGGGAGGGGGGCGTTCCGCTTGCCGAAGGCCGATTTTCGATGTGACGAACCCCTGTAAACTTGCGGGCGCCTCCGGGCCGACCGGATGCCCGCCAGCGCCGGAGCTGGCCGGTGACAGGAAGCAGCCCTTTAGGAACCGAGTTACATGCCCCGACGCGTGATGATTACCGGCTTAGGACCCTTAACTGGCCTGGGCCGGGGTAGGCAGGAAAACTGGACGGCCGTGCGGGAAGGTCGTTGCGCCATTGAGCGGATCGTGGCGTTCGATCCTGCCGGCATGCCCTGTCAGATCGCCGCGGAAGTACGCGATTTTTCCGTGCGCGACTTTGTGCCCAAGAGCTACCGCAAAGCCACCAAGGTCATGGCCCGCGATATCGAACTGGCCGTGGCGGCCGCGGACTTAGCCGCCCGGGACGCGGGCCTGGTCACCAGCGGAACCGCCCAAGAGGGGCAGGCGAATTCCTACCCCAGCCCGCGCATGGGCGCCCAGATCGGCGCGGGCCTGATCGCCGCGGACATCAATGAACTGACCGACGCGCTGGCCACCGCCAAATGCGAGGCCGGGGCTGCTTCGGGGGGAGGCACACAGCAGGCTGCGCCATGCTGTGTGGCACCCGTGGAGTCCACTTCCGGGGGCGGGGGCGCTTCCGGGGGGGTGTTTGATATTCACAAATGGGGGCAGACGGGGATGGAGCAGTTGACCCCGCTGTGGCTGCTTAAGTACCTGCCGAACATGCTCGCCTGCCACGTGACGATCATTCACGACGCCCAAGGCCCGTCGAACACCATTACCTGCGGCGACAGTTCAGCGGCGTTGTCGATCGGGGAATCGCTGCGGGTGATTCAGCGCGGCTCGGCCGACGTCTGCTTCTGCGGCGGGGCGGAAAGCCGGCTCAACCCGATGGCCTTTATCCGTCAGGTTCTCGCGGGCCGCCTGAATGCCAAGGACAACGCCCAGCCCGGACAGTCGGTTCGCCCCTTCTGCCAGTCCGCCAGCGGGACGGTTTTGGGCGAGGGCGGAGCGATTGTCATTCTCGAATCCCAGGAAACGCTTGCCGCCCGCGGTCACGGGCCCGGCTACGCCGAGGTGGTGGGCTTCGGCGCGTCGCAGTCGGTGGATTTCGCCTCGCGGAACCGCAATCCCGATCCGCAAGGCAAGGGCTTGGCCCTGGCGATCCAAAAAGCGATGCGCGAAGCGGGCGTGAGCGCCGCCGACATTGACTTGATCGTACCCTACGGCTCAGCCATCCCCGAATACGATCGTGCCGAAGCCGCAGCCTTGCGCGCGATCTTCGGTCCCCGGCTAAGCCAGGTGGCTATCGTGACGCCCAAGACCTGCTGGGGCAATTGCGGGGCCGGCGGGGCGGCTTTGGACGTGTGCGTGGCCGCCCTGGCCTTAAAGGAACAGGTGTTGCCGGCCGTCCTCAATCGCGCGCAACCCTTAGAGGGCATCGGCAGCGGCTGGCGTCAGGCCAAGCCGGCCGCGTTGCGGCACGCGTTGGTTTTCACCACCGGCCTGGGCGGGCAGAACGCCGCCTTGGTCTTGCGTCGCGTGGAAGGCTAAACAGAGAGGCGAAGCGGAATGTCCAATCGCGTGGTGATTACAGGCATTGGCTGGGTGACGCCCCTGGGGCATCAGATCGAAGGCGTCTGGAGCGCGATGCTGGCCGGCAAGTCCGGCATCGGCCCGACGACGCACTTTGACGCGACGACGTTCCCCACGCGCTTTTCCGGAGAGGTTCGCGACTACGACTATCGCCAATACGTCAAACAGCCGCAGCTGCATGATGGCGTGAGCTTGAACACCTCCTTTGCCTTAGGCGCCGCCGCCATGGCCTGGCAAGGCGCGGGCCTGGGCCAAGGCGAAAGCGTGGCCCCCGATCGCCTGGGCATCTACTTAGGCTCCGGCGAAGGCTCGATCGACTTTGACAATTACGTGACCGCCAACGTGCTCAGTTGGGACGCCCAAAAGAAACAGATCGACGCGCCGCGCTGGGCCGGCGAGGCGATGCACCGGCTCACGGCCACCCGCGAGCTCGAGCAAGAGCCGAACATGCCCCTTTCGCACCTGGCCATGGAATTCGGCGCCCAGGGGCCGGCCTACAACTGCCTGACCGCCTGCGCCGCCTCCACCCAGGCCATCGGCGAAGCCACCCAGATCCTCCGCCGCGGCGACGCGGAAGTGATGATCAGCGGCGGGGCCCACTCGATGATCCACCCCTTCGGCGTGACGGGCTTTAATCGCTTGACCGCCCTTTCCCGCCGCAATGACGCGCCGACCACCGCCTCCCGGCCGTTCTCGGTCGACCGCGACGGGTTTGTCCTAGGCGAAGGCGCCGGCATGCTGGTCCTGGAAACCCTCGACCACGCCCAGAAGCGCGGCGCCAAAATCCTGGCCGAAATCACCGGGTACGGGTCGTCGGCCGACGCCTTCCGCATCACCGACATGCACGCCGAGGGCCGCGGACCCGTGGCCGCCATGACCCTGGCCCTCAAGGACGCCGCCATCAATCCCCCACAGGTCGATTACATCTCCGCCCACGGCACCGGCACCCATGAGAACGACGCCATCGAAACCCGTGCCATCAAGGTGGTCTTTGGCGACGCCGCCCCGCGCGTGCCCGTCAGCTCCATCAAGAGCATGACCGGCCACCTGATCGCCGCCGCCGGGGCCGTGGAGGCCATCACCTGCGTTCTGGCCATCCGCGACCAGGTCCTGCCGCCGACGATCAACCTCCACCAGCCCGATCCGGAATGTGATCTGGATTACGTGCCCAACACCGCCCGCAAGGCCAAGGTGGAAACCTGCCTGTCCAACAGCTTCGGGTTCGGCGGGCAGAACAACACCCTGGTGATCCGCGCCTGGCAGCCGTAGGAAAACATAGCCCCACGTGGAAACGTGGGGCTGGTCTTAAGACGGCCGGAGGCTCATGGCCAGCCGCGACCGTCAGGGAGCGGTCTGATTCCCCGCTGACTGACGCGCGCGGCTCGACAGGGAAATAAAAACGGCGTCGCGTTACTTCAGGGGATGAGCAACGCGACGCCGCGAGTCGAATCAGGATTTACCGAACTTCCATCAGGGTTCCGTCGCGCACGCCGGTAAGACGTTTAGTCATACAGGGGGCTGACGGTCGTGGGCGGCACTTCCACCAATTGGATGGAGGTGTCGATACGGAAGTTGGACTGCGTGGTGTGACGTTCCGCGAAGAAGAAGTCCAGCGTGCAGTCCTGCTCCGCGGCCAGTTGCAGGTTGACGTACTTGCCGCCGGCCTTGAGATGATCGGGCAGAGTGCCCAATCCAGCCGCCGACCACTTGCTGGCCAGGTCCGCCGCCATCGCGGTGGTGATCTCCTGAACCTGATCGGTCGTGGCGAAGTGGGTCTTTTCGACGAACACCTTGCCGTCAAAGAGCACCACGCTGCCGGTGACCACGGAGTGCACGCCGCCCAGGTCGATCACCTTCTTGCCGTTGATGTACACCCACACGTCGTCGTCACCGATGAAGGTGAACTTCTGGCCGGGGGCATACGTGAAGGTGGTGTGAAGTTCGAAGGTGAAGTGGAAGTTGTGGTTAAGCCCTTGGTTGCCTAACAGATCACCGTCCACAGGGAAGAAATTGTTGTTCAGATACGTGTAGACGCCGCCGGAAGTTTCCTGGCCGTTGTCCAGCGTCAGCGCCAACGTCTTGCTGACGTTGACGTCCACCACGTCCTGATACCACATCGCGAAGGTATCGGCCGACTTGATGGTGTCTTGGCTGGGCCGGGTGGGGTTATAGACGGGCTTGCCGTCCTCGCTGAGCCCCATGGTCACCAGGCCGCTGACGCGGCCGTAGCCGCCGCGACCGGACATGTGCGCGGTTTCGAAGTCCAGGTGTCCGCCGGTCTGATCGCCGCGCTTAAAGTCGCGCACGACGCCGGTCAGTTGCAGCTGGTCGGCCATTGCCGGGGCCACAAGGAAACCGCATACCGCCGCCAGGCAAAGTAGATGCTTCCTAGTCATTGCCAACCCCTTTCCTTGAAGCTTCCTCGACTCAGGTGCCGACGCTGCTCTTGTCAGCCGAGTCCACGCGGAACTCTGGTGCTGCTGGCAAGCCGGCCGGTACCTCAAATTTACGATTCAGGGAAGTCTAGGACCAGATAAACAAGGTATTTGGGTGAAGGTGGGAATTACCCAGACAGCATAGACGGCCGGGGGGGGGGACGAGGAGTTGGGAATTGGGAGTTAGGATTTAGGAGTTAGGCGTTGGGAAAAAGGCAAACGAAGCGAAAAAGCCCCGCAGGGGAATGCGGGGCCGGTTCGATGCCTCGGGCGTCTGGAAATGACAAGCCCAGGCATGGCCATGCCTGGGCTTCTGGCAATTATCAATCTACTCCCAACTCCCAACTCCTAACTCCCAACTCCCAACTCCTAACTCCTAACTCCTAACTCCTATACCTCTCCTGATCAATCCAACCGGCGCGGGCGCGTCGACGCCACCACGCGGATCGACGGCAGGTTCTTGCGCTCCGGCGACAAAATCGCGTCGTCGTCCGCCTCGACGGTCATGTCCAGCGAAGCCCGGCCCAGAACCAGCATCCTCTGGTCGTTCTTGTAGCGCTGCAGGCGGAATTCGGCGCTGGTCACACCGCCTAATAGAGCCTGTTCCTGTTGATCGTCGCCGGGGTTGATGACCATCCACAAGGAATGCGAATCCGCCCGGTACTCCAGACGAATCAACCGGCCCTGTTGATCCTGCAGATCCATGCTGGGGCTGCGGATCTCATTGCCGTTGATGCTCGCGCCGTCGATGGCCGCCACTTCGGCATTGCTCAGCGGCCCCTGGGCCACGCCCGTGCGGATCAACGTCAGCAGCCGATGGGTGATCATCCGCGTGGTGGTCAGCGTGGAGGCCTGCTCCACCGCGTTGGCGTAGGACTTAAAGCTTGCGTCCGTGGCCACCATCGTCGCCGTCAGCAGCACCGCGCTGATCGCCAAAGCCAGCAACGCCTCGATGATGCTCACACCCCCCGCCCGCACACGAGACATCGTGTGTTTAACGCGATCCGGCACACAGCAGCCTTCGGCCTGCTGTGTGGCACCCAAATCGTCAAGATGTCTTAGCCGGGTGATTTTCATGTCCATGCTCCGCCCTTGCCTTCAACTCTGTCCGTCGTTCGCCGAGCCGGCCCCGCATTTCCATGCGGGGCTTTCTGGCATCGTTTGTCTTTCCCCAACTCCTGACTCCTGACTCCTGCTTCGTCCCCCTCAATCCGCCGACGTCACCTCTTTGTAGGAAAGTGAATCCGCCGCCAGTTCGATCGGGCCCATGATGCCTTCCGGCAGCGGCAGGCTCGGGTCGTAGCGCAGGTGAATAATGCCCAGCCCGTTCTCCGGCACTTCCGCTTCCATGTCGCCTGCCGTCGAGGGGAAGTACCCCAAGGTGGTGTTGAATTGCGGACTGGTCTCGCCCAGCACCGGGCCTTCGCCGCTGATCGGCTCAAACGTGGTCAGGATCGTGCCGGTGATCTCCGCCTGCCCGCGGATGTCGATCACGCCCGCCACGATCGTGCCCGTCAAGTGCACGGTCTCGGTGGCGTCGTGGGGCGCGACGAACGTGCCCATTTCCACCGAGTAATGCGGCACCAGGATCGAGCTGCGCCGGTACAGGGCCTTTTCGGAAGGGCTCAGGTGCGTTGAATCGTCGATGATGAACTGCGTGGTGCCCGTGAAGCTGATCTTGTTGCGGGCGTGGGTATACGCCTGCGGCGCGTCGGACACCACCGAGCCCTCGAACGTGCAGCCGTCAAAGCGCAGGTTGTTGGCCAGGTTCTTGGTGTTGTATTCCCGATTATCCTCGGTGTCGGGCTGGGCGGGATCGATCAGCACGTATTTGTCCGGATGCTTCGGCGTACCGTCGGCTTCCTGCATGCCGGCATAGTTGAACATGTCATTGGTGTTGTCGCTTTCCGTTTCCACAAACGTCACGCCGATGAACTTGCAGTTGACGAAAAGCGCGTTGTTGCCCTTGGGAATCCTGACGTTGGTGAACGTCATGTTGCGGTACACCGGGCGGTCGTAGTAGTCATACGGGTGGGCCGAGCCGAAGGGCACCGCCTCGTGGGCCGCCACCTCGCCCAGCGCTCCGGGCGAATCCGGGTCGCCCGGATCATGTTCCGCCGCCTGCTGGGTGGCCTGGGCCGCCAGGTCTCCGGTGGCGCGGGTGCGATAGGTGTCCAGGTCAAAGCTCTGCGGCCCGTACTCGTGCGTGGACGCTTCCTGCGATTCAAAGATCAGCGGGTCCTGGTTGTGCCCGGGGATGATGCCGCCCTGGAAATAGTCCTGGTACGGGCCCGCTTCGCCGTCCACGCTGGCGGCGCCGTTCTCCCAGCCTTCCTTACCCGCCACGATCAGCACCTGCCCGCGCACCTTGGCATAATCGTCGTCGTTGTTGATCTGCCCGTCGTTGTAGCCTTCGCGATCCGGATCGCCGGAACGATCAATCAGCGCGAAAAGCTGTTCCCGGTTCACGCTGTCGTCCGTGTTCAGCTCCACGGCGGAAATGGCGCCGTCACTGTTGGCGTCATAGTGATCCAGGAAGAAATCGTAGTCGTCAATGTAATGGTCGCCGTTCACGTCGTACTGTTCGGGATCGTCGATGCCGTCGGTTTCCGCGGCACTTAATAGATTGATGCGGTTATCACCGTTTTGGTCATTTGGGACCAGATAGTCACTTACGAATACATTCAGATTGTTATCCAGGTCGCCGTCCAGACCTCGAAAATCACTTTCCATCTGCACCGGGTGGCCGTTGGCCAGATCGGTTTCCGTGAAGCGGCTGCCCACCGGGCCGTCGATCATCACGTTCCGCCCGATCATCACCCGGCTCTTTGAGAGTAGGGCGAAGCGGATCTTCTTGTCAATGCGAAAGTCCTTTTCAATCGTCCGGTTGATGGTCCCGTCCGTGCCGCGGACGCGCACGCGCACCCAGCGGGCGTCCAGCCCCGCGCCAGGGCTGGGATACTGAATCTGCGCCACGAACGTCGGCTCGCCCGGCCCTAAGGAAATCGCCGGCAGAACCAGGGGACTGGCGTCCCAGTTAACCGTGGCTTCGTCAAAGTTCTGATCCGTCAGCGACAGCCCGCGAAACTGCGTGAGGATGGAAGTCCACAGCCCCGGCGCGTTATCAACCGTCACTTCGCCGACGGTGCTCGAAACATTGCGCGCACAGAGGTTCAGACGCTGGGTCACCCATTCCTGGCCGGTTTCCGCCGCCGCCAGGGCCCGGTTGATCTTCAGGTGCGTGTCCGCCGTCGCCAGGTTGCCCTGGGCCACAATCGCCATGGCCGCCGCCAGCGACGCGAAGATCACCAGGAACATCATGGCCAAAATAGCCGTCACGCCGCGCTGCCGCGCCGCGGGGCGGGACCATCGCTGGATGTCGGACTGCCTACGTCTCATGGCCTTGCTCCGCCGCCTCCGCTGTGGCTGTCTTCCTTTTCGTTCCGCTTAGGGGTCCCGCAATCGCATGGGCTTCTTCCGGGGGGCTACTTCCGGGGGCCACTTCCGGGGGCGGGGGTTTATTCGGTGCGCACCCAGGAAAGGGTGGTGATGAGCATCGGCTGCTCAGCGCCCGGCGGCCGGTAATACACTTCCACCGTGATACGGATCAGGTTGCTGAAGTCCTTCAGGCTGTAAATGGTGCCCGTCGGAGGGTCCAGGTCGGTGGAAGGCACCGCCCGCAGATTGATCACCTGGCTCCAGCCGGGCAGATTGTCAATGTCTTCCCGCAGGGCGTTGATGGGCGTGGGAAACGTCAGTCCCGTGCCCTGGCCCTGGGCGTCCACCGTGCCGGCGAAGTCGTCCACGTCGTCGTATTCCTCGATCGTGTCTTCCCCGGTTTCCCGCCCGACGTTGGATTTCCCTGTGATCGGGTCGTGCAAGGGCAGGGTCAGCGTCAATTCCCGCAGCTCGTTGGCCAGGAGCATCCCTGTGCCCGTGCGCTGCGACCAGTCGTTCTTGATGTGATAAGCCTGCTGGGCCGCGACGATCGCCAGGACGCCCGTCCCGATGATGACCGTCGTCAAGGCCGCCTCGATAAGCGTAAAACCCCCACGGGCAGGGCGCGTGCAGCCGACGGCTGATGGAGTATGTTGTCGCCAAGCCATAAGCGGACCTCTCATCAACCAGACGATTCAAAACCCATGCTTGCCATCCTGCAACGATTTATTGGACCTCCACCCGCTTGCCCAGCCGTCACAGGCCCCCCAAAAGAATCCACCGTCCAGGAGCGCGTGTCCCCCGGGGTGGCTGGGCCTAAGCGCAGCGTGCCCCGGATCGATTCCCGACCTGCCCACCTCACTTGACCAGCGTGGACAGCTTGAAGATCGGCAGGATGATGGCCATGGCGATGAAGCCGACCACCGAACCCATCAGCACGATCATGATCGGCTCGATCATGGAGGTCACGGTCTTGATCACTTCGCGCAGCTGCTTGGAGTAGAACCCGCTGACTTCCGACAGCACTTCGCCCAGCTTGCCGGACTCTTCGCCCGCGCTGACCATCTGCACCACGCTGCGGGGCAGCAGGCGCGACTTGCTTAAGGGTTGGGCGATCTTCTTGCCGCCCTTGACCGACCCGTACACCTGATGCCACAGCCGCCGGTACAGCCGGTTGCCCGCGATGTCCCCGGTGATCGCCAGCGTGTCGAGCATCGGCACGCCCGCGTTGACCAGCTCGCCCATCGTGTGCAGGCTGCGGCTGATGTACAGCGCCCGGAACATGCGCTTGAAAATCGGGAATTTGAGCTTCGTCGAATCCCACCACCACGCCCCCGGCTCGGTCTTGATGAACATCCAGAACAGGATGATGCCGACAAATCCGCCCAGCAAGACCGCCCACCACCATTGCACCATAAAGGCCGAGAGATTCATCAAAAACACGGTGGGCCACGGCATCGCCGCTTCCTTGCCGGCAAACACCGAGGCAAACCGGGGCAGCACGAACGTGAGCAGGAAGATGGTCACCGAAATCGCCAGGATGCCGATGACCGCCGGGTAAATCATCGCCCCGATCACCATCGCCCGTGTTTCGATCCACTGGGCCAGGTAGGTGGCCACGCGGTCAAGCATGGTCGAGAAACTGCCGGACACTTCCGACGCCCGCACCATGTTGATGTACAAGGGCGAAAACTGTTTGGGATGCTTGGCCAGCGCGTCGCTGAAGGGTTTGCCCGCTTCCACGTCCTGTTTGATCCGCAGCAGAATGTCCTTAAACCGCGGGTTTTCGCACTGGTCGGCAATGCCTTCCAGGGCTGCCCGCAGGGAAATGCCCGCGCGGATCATCACCGCCAGTTGGCTGGTGAAGTTCAGAATGTCGCGCTGCGACGGGCCGGTGGTCTGGTTCATCGCCCGCAGGCGCTGGCCGAAGGACTGCGCCCCCGCCGTGATCGGCGTCAGCGACAGCACCTTGTGGCCCTGCCCGCGCAGAGTCTGGGCGGCCGCCATGGCGTTGGGGGCTGCCAGCACTCCCGTGGAGACCTGTCCGGCACTGCTTCGAAATTCGTAGCGGTAGTGAGGCATAAAAACGTGCAGCCCTGGGGGGTTCCGGGGGGATCCGGGGGGATCAGCCTGTCATCATGGCCGGTCCCGGATTCTCATTTACCGATGCCCGCGCCTGAAGTCTCCTGCTCACGCAGCCAGCATGCGATCCAGTTTCTCCGGGTAAGCCGCCTGGGCGATGGCGTCCTCGCGGCCGATCATGCCGTTGAAGTACAGCTCGGCAATCGCGTTGTCGAGGGTGTTCATGCCCAGGGCCCGATTGGTTTCAATGATGTTGGGGATTTCAAACGCCCGATTTTCGCGGATCAGGTTGCGCACCGCCGCCGTGCAGAGCATCACCTCCACGGCCGGCACCATCCCCTTCTGATCCACGCGTTTAAACAGAGTCTGGGAGATCACCGCCTGCAGCGTGTTGGCCAACATGGAGCGGATCTGATTCTGCTGGTCCGCCGGGTACATGTCGATGATACGTTCGACCGTCTGCGAGGCGTTGACCGTGTGCAGCGTGCTGAGCACCAGGTGCCCGGTTTCCGCCGCCGTGATGGCCGCCGCCGTCGTTTCCAGGTCGCGCATTTCGCCGACCAGGATGATGTCCGGGTCCTGACGCAGCACGTGCCGCAACCCGCTGGCAAAGCTCGGCACGTCCGCCCCCAGCTCACGCTGCTCGATGACGCACTTGTTGCTCACCAGCGCGTATTCGATGGGGTCTTCCAGCGTGATGATGTGCTTCTGGTAACGGTCGTTAAGCACCTGGATCATCGCCGCCAGCGTGGTCGATTTACCCGAGCCGGTGTCCCCGGTCACCAGGATCAACCCGCGCGGCAGGTACGTGAGCTTTTGAATGACTTCCGGCAGATTCAGCGCCTTTAAGGGCGGAATTTTTTCCTTAATTAAACGCATCGCGATGCCCACCGTCTGCCGCTGCAGGTGGGCATTCACGCGGAAGCGGGCCAGGCCCGGCAGCTCATAGGAAAAGTCCGCGTCGCGCACTTTCTGGAAACGGGCCAACTGCTCTTCGCCAGCCATCTGCTGGAGCATGCGCAAAGCGCTCTCCGGCGTGATCACCGGGTAGTCCAGCGCCGTCATCACCGTGTGGATGCGGGCCACCGGCGGGTGCCCGGAAACCAGGTGAACGTCCGAAGCGCCCAGTTCGAAAGCAGTCTTAAGGATCGTCTCAAGTTGCATGGTTCCCTCGGCGAACAACAGGGGCGCCTTAGGCGCCCGGACTTACAGGGCTCACGGAACCTCGTGCTTAGGTATCGTCGGGCCATAGCCCCCCCATGAGGCCCAAAGGAACCCCCAAGAGCGAATGCCAAGCTTTCCTGGACGGCCAATCGTTACAGCCGGAACATCTTCCTAAAAAGCAAAAAAGCTCATCAGATAATCAGTCTGATGTGGCAGTGAGCCGGGAATAGAGATTGGCCGTCAGGAATAGGGGATTGATGGTTTAGCGGCGGTTCGTAGAACCGCGTGCTTGGCGTCCAGGAGTCAGGGAATAACAGCATCGAACTCCGTAGCCCAGATGTCACCCGCATCCCACCCCCATACCCCATACCCCATACCCCATACCCCATACCCCATACCCCAAATTCACTTCCGGGGGCGGGGACGCGGTCGGGTCGATAACATCGCTAATCCCGCCGCCAGCAAGCTCACCGCCGTGGCCGGCTCGGGAATCGAGCTGCCCTGGGCCATGCTTCCTTGGGCCATCAGGCTCTTAAACGCGAGAATGTCCGACAGCGTGAGCACCCCATCGCCGTTAGGCTCCGTCCCCGGCAAATACACGTCCGGGTACGCCGCCGCATACGCCGCCGCATCCGCCAGGGCCAGTTTAAACGGATCAATATCCGACAGTGTCACCAGATCATCACCGTTAAAATCCCCCCTCATCTGGTGCTGGACCTGCAGAATCTCCAGCACCACCGCCCCTGCTCCCGTGGCGTACGTCAACTCCGCCGTCAGATGGCGCTTGGGAATGTCGTAGTTAAGCGTCCAGCTGTCGAACGTGCCGCTGAGCGCCAGAGCTAAGAGAATCGTGAACCTGTCGCCTTCCTGCGGCACAAAGCCGTCGCTCAGACTCACGTTAAGCATCCCCGCCAGGTTCGCGTTCCCCCCGATCAGCAATTGATCGTAATCCGCCCCCGCTGTTAGCCCGCCGATTTCGATGTCCAGCATTCCCTCCGTCGTCTGCGCATAGTCGCCGCTGACAATCTCCAGCACGCCCACGTTCTGACCCGGCGCCACGCGCCCGCCGTTGACTACGCCCCCCGCCGCACTGATCTGCCCGCTGCCCACCACCACGCCGCCGGCGATTTCCAGCACGCCGCCCGCACCGCTGACCGTCACACTCCCGCCGTCCAGATCCACCGTGCCCGTCGTCCAGATTTTCAACCTGTCCGTCGCCCGCGCTTCGCCGCCCGCCCTGACGCGCAACGCGCCCGCGCCCAACTGGCCGACGTGGATCTCCCCACCTGCGTTTAAGATTGCTCCCGCCCCTTCCACCATCACCGTCCCAGCCGAATTGGCCTGCCCCGCCACCTGCACCGCGCCGCCCACCGCCAGCCCGCCCTCTAAAACCCACAATTCCGCCGGGGATTCCGCCGTGCCCGCCACCGCCAGCGTTCCCGCCCTTCCATCCGCACGGCTCAAGATCATCTGCCCGCTGTCGATCTTCACCTGGTCGTTGGGCAGCGGCGCATGCTTAACGCTCCACGCATTGGGGTTGATCCAGTTGCCCACGCCCGTTCCCTGCCAGCGGTTAGTCTGTCCCGTCGGATCAATGCTGCTAAGCCGGAACACGCCGTTATAAAGGCCCGGCTTACTGGTCAGCTTATAGTTAACCTTGAAACTAATGCCATCCCAGGAATACCCCGTGCTGAAAAAATTCCCCGCCACCCCCACGTCGGCGTAATCAAAGTCCGAATCCGCGTACGTAATCGTTTGCGTAGCCGTGTCGATGCTGAATATCGTCAAGTCATGGCTGTTGGGCAAGCGTATCCCCATGACCACCGGCAAGCCAGCCGACAACTGCGCGCTGATCCACGCCACCGGATCCGCCTCCCAGCCGTCAAAGGTCAGATTCTGCCGTATGGATAGCGTGTCGTAGCCCAAGCTGGCAAAGGCGTTGAGCTCATTACCCGGATCCTCAAAGCTGTAGCCCCAGCCCGGCGGGCGCATCGTCGGCTGCGGGATCGGGTCGCTCAGCGCCGGATAGCTGAACGCTTGATCGTACGCCCACTTCATGTACCAGTCCCCGCCGCCCACATAACGCACCACATTCGCAGCCGCAGCCATCCAGCAGCTGTTGTCAATCTGATAAGTCCAATCCGCGATCGGTTCATCCGACCACGCCTCGCCAATGTCGTGCTCGCCGTTGTCGTTGGCGTCCAGAAAGTAATTGTGCCCCCAGCTCGCTCCCTGCGAAATCTCCGTCGCCAGATGCGTCTTGTCCTGATCCAGCCACACCCCGGGCGCACTAAAAACCTCCGCCCGCGCCGTCGCCCAAGGCAGGCAGATCACCGCAGCCGCCAGCGCCGCCGCACTTCTTAGTGTGCCCCTTGCTATCGTGCGTTCTCCTCCTGTTTGCCGCTGCCTAGGACACGATCTCCGCCGCACGCCGTAGCGAATGCCGAATGTTGAATGCCGAATGTCGAATGCCGAATGTCGAATGCCGAATGCAGCCACCGCCGCCGCCTCAATTTTCTACCGTCTACCCTACCCTCCAGCCCCCAGGACTGGTTGCTTTTCATTCAATTCGCCATTTGCCATTCACTGCTTCCCCGCAGCGTATACCGTCAAATCCCGTCCTGCCAAGCCCTTGCGGCTGGCAGCGGCATCCAACACCCACGGAACGATTTGGCGTGTGAATCTCTATTGGGACGGTACCCCCGCACTGGGGAATGTCAAGATAAATCCGACCAGACCAAGGCCCCCAATCTGCCCAACCGTCACATCCGCACCAGCAGGGGGGGAAGAAAGGAAATCAGACTCATCCATAGGGCGGCTGAGCGTGCCTGGGGCTAAGCGCAGTGTTCATTCAAGGGACATGGGTAACAGGTGTATAGGATACATAGGTTACACATGGGGCGGGGTTAAAGGTACTGGTCCCTGGTTCCGGTCAGACGTTGGACCGGAAT
>JADZCD010000023.1 GCA_020851735.1 Phycisphaeraceae bacterium | reverse complement strand
CCGTCTGGATGGTCATGTGCAGCGAGCCCATGACGCGCAGGCCCTTGAGGGGTTTCTGGGCGGCGTACTCGGCCCGGATGGACATCAGGCCGGGCATCTCCTTCTCGGCCAGGTCCATCTCCTTGCTGCCCCAGTCGGCCAGGGCGAGGTCGGCGACCTTGAACTCGAGGGCGGGGGCTTTAGGCTTGGATGCGGGCTTGGACTTGGTGGCGACGGGCATGAGCTATCTCCAGGGTGAGGGTGAATCTTTTGTTTCAACCACCAAGACACCAAGGACACCAAGAAGAAGAGAGGAGAGAAGAGAAGAGGTAGGGTAGGCATCGTGCCTGCCATGCTTCTGTGTCAGGTTTTCCAGGCAATGGCATGCAGGATGCATGCCCTACGATTTTCTCTCTTCTTCTTGGTGTCCTTGGTGTCTTGGTGGTTAACTCGGCTTATTCGCTGTGGCCAGGAAGAGCGCGGGGCCCTTGGCCTGGGGTTCGGGGGGCAGCGCGCGGCAGGACACGTTCGTCAGGCCGGCGGCGGTGAAGAGTTTTTCCAGGTCGGGGGGGTCGAATCCGAGGCTGGATTGGCCCATCTGTCGGCGGAAATCGTCGCGATCATGGCGGAGCAGGTCGACGACGACCGCACGCCCGCCGGGACGCAGGATGCGAGCCATCTCCACGACAGCCTTCCGGGGGTCGGTGAGGTAGGTCAGGACCAGGAGCATCAGGGCGGCGTCGACGCCGCGGTCTTCAAGGGGGAGTTTTTCCAGATCGCCCTGCTGAAGCTCGACGTTGGCCAATCCCTCGGTGCGGGCGGCGGCGGTCTGGAGCATGGCGGGCGAGTTGTCCACGCCGATGACGCGCCGCGCGTGCGGGGCGAGGTCGGCCAGGAAGCTGGCGGTGCCGCAGCCGAGGTCGGCCACGACCAGATCGCGCGGCGACATGGCCATGGCGGCGGCGAGGACGAAGGAGCGGCCATAGAGTTCCTCGCGGAGCTTGTCCCACTGCTCGGCCGCGTCGGCGAAGAAGGCCTGGGCGTCCGTGCGCCGCTGGCTCAGCAGGCGGGCGAGGCGCAACTGGTCCTGCTTGAAGGCGGCTGAGCCGGCGAGTTCTTCGCGGGCCAGGAGCCAGAGCTGGCGCGGCGCGGCGGCGAGCTCGTCGAGGATGGTGCGGTAGAGATTGTTCGTGCCCTGCCGGCGGGCGACGACCCAGTTGCGGTCATTCAGGAGCTTGAGGTGCCGGCTGACAGTCGATTGGGGCATCTGCAAAATGTCGCACAGCTCCGCCACTCCCAGCTCGTGCTGTTCGAGCAGGCGGAGCAGGCGCAGCCGCGTGGCGTCGGCCAGGCACGTCAGCGTGTCCACGAGGGCGTCGGGATGAGAGGGGGATTGAACCATCAGTTTATCCGGATGGACTGATATATCAGTGGCGCAGGGTGTCAAAGAGAAGAAATGGGCGGATGGGCGGTTAGGATCTGACAGAGGGGGAAATTAAGCCTGACAAGAGGGTTCCGGACGATCTATGCATGGGGGGTTGGAGCTTTTACGATGCGATGGTGCAATGGGTTGTGGGCGATCGGTTTGGCGTGTGTGCTGCTGGCGGGCTGCTACGAGGAGATCAGTCGAACCGAGCCCTGGCCCGACCTCCAGAAGTTGGCGGACAAGCCCAAGCAGGACACCTCGAGCCCGGAGGAACAGTTCCGGTTCGGGGACGAGGGGTATGCCATTGTGCTCAAGCGCTACGACGGCCCACGTCGGCAGCGGGAGGCTGAGGCGCTGGTGCGGCGGCTGGCGACGGAACTGAGCGTGCCGGACGTCTGGGTGCGGGAGGAGTCGGGGAAGGCGGTCGTGTACCGGGGCCGGTATCCGGACGCCGGGGTGGCGACGGCTCAGAACGATCTGCGGCAGACGCAGATGCTGATGCTTGGCGACAAGCGGGCGTTCGAGGATGCGGCCCTGGTGCCCCTTAGCCTGGGCTCGGCGGTGGCGTACAACCCGATGGACCTTAAGCGGGTGGGGGTGCAGGGGTATTACACGCTGCAGGTGGCGTTTTTTGACGAAAACACGGGTCCCGGCTTCCGGGGGCTGGCGGAGAATTACGCACGGGAGCTGATCCAGAAGGGTGAGAAGGCCTTCTACTACCACGGGCCGAAGATGTCGCTGGTGACGGTGGGGCTATTCGACGAGAGCGACCTGTTGCAGGTTCAGCAGGAGGGGCCGGGGGGCGTGCCGATCATCGCGCAGATGTACGGGCCGCGGGTGAAGGAGCTGCAGCAGAAATTTTCCCACAACCTGGGCAACGGGATGACGGTGGTGGAGAAGGGACCGGATGGGGTGTCGCGGGTGCAGGAGAGCTTCCTGGTGCCAGTGCCGACAGGGGAGCTGGCAAAGTAGGTGACGGCGGCAGGTGGAAGGATCGGCGGTCCCATAACATGGCGATGGCTGGGCGGGGGATGAGGGGGTATTCATCCGGATTTTGGCGGGTCATGGGGGGTGGAGAGGATGGGGGGCTAGGCTCTCCGATATTTCTTGTAAGTAATGGTACAGTAAAAATTTAACTTGTTCAGCCTGTGACGGCGTCAGGGCAACAATGTGCCTCTGAACGT
>JADZCD010000022.1 GCA_020851735.1 Phycisphaeraceae bacterium | reverse complement strand
CACTGTCACCTGGGCTTAGCCCAATAGGTCGCTTGTGAGTGGCCCTTGCCCCGTCAGCTGTATTCGCGGGAGCGGACAGCCGACGGTCGGGCCGAGGACGCCGTGGCGCACCGTACGTGCAACTTTTTTTCCTTTGTCTCCTGCACGTACTAGGCAAGACCCGATGACCGCTCCCATCCGCGGCCTGCTGACCCTGCGCCCAATTCCGGCACAAGCACCAAAGACAGTTCAAGCGCTCGCGGCCAAGCTCGCCCCCGGAAGTGACTCCCGGTAAGCGAGCTTGTCCCGCGCGCCTTGTCTTAAACAAGCCCAGGCATTGCCATGCCTGGGTGCCTTGCTTGCCTTGGGTCTCTCAGCCCCGCATGGAAATGCGGGGCCGGTTCCCTGCCTTCCGTAGGCGCCGAGGAAACTCGTCCCGCGCGCCGTTCCTCAAGCCTGCCCCCAACTCGCGGGCATTAGTAGCTGTTGCGTTTGCGCAGGGGCAGAGCGGCCAGATTCACTTTTGCCAGATGCGCGGCGATGCGCGGGCCGGCGTGGCCGAGGCCGTAGGGGTGGTTGAGGCGGCGGCGATTGAGTTTGAGGGCGCGCGTGATGGCGGCGCGAATGGCCCGGCGGGAGTTGGCACAGGCGATGACGTTGGCGGGTTTTTCGCGGCCGGCCTGGCGCGGGCCGACGTTCACGCAGGGGATGCGCAACGCGGCTGCCTCGATCAAACCGGCCGAGGAATTGCCCACGATGGCGCCGCACCCGGCCAGGAGACTAAGGAACTTAGCGCGCGGCAGGTGCGTGACGGCGCTGATTTTGCCTTGCGCGATGGCGCGGCGAATGCCGTCGCTGCCCGGATCGGCGTTGGGCATGAGCACCAGGCGCGGCCAGGCGGCGGTGGCGGCCAGGGTCTCCCGCATCCACTTCTGTTCCTGGGCGTCGCTGCCGCCGACGGGGTGCTGGAGAACGATTAAACGCGGGCTGTTCCTGGCGGGAGTGACGTTCTTTAATCCGTCGATGGCCGGCGAGCCGGTGCGCAACACGGCGCGCGGATTTTCGCCCATGCGGATCAGGCGCTTCTGGCTGCCGGCGGTGGCGGGAAAGTGCAGGTGGGCCAGTTTGCTGATGGCATGGCGGATGGATTCGTCCGCCACGCCCTCGGCCCGGTCGCCGCCGTGGATGTGGGCCAAATGGATGCCGCCGATGCCCGCGGCCAACGCGCCGGCGAGGGCTTCGATCCGGTCGCCGAGGACCACGGCCACGTCGGCCCGCAGTTTTTGCAGCGCGCGGCCCAGGCCGGCCACGCCCCGCGCCAAAGCCTGCACGTCTTGGGCGCGCCCGCAGCGGCTGGGCTGCTGCATCTTGACGCGGGCGGCGATCGCAAATCCCGCGGCCCGCACGTCGCGCCAGGTGCCGGTGGTTTCGTGGAGCCCGGTGACGATGGTGCGCAGCCGCAGATCCTTGCGTGCGGCGATGGCGCGCAGGACGGGCTCGAGCAGGCCGAAGTCCGCACGGGAACCGCTGATCACCGCGATGGTGCGCTTTTTGGGCATGGCGTGGGGGCCTTAATTCCAGGCTAATAACGGCTGACAAAAATAAAACTAACCGCCATGACGCCAAGGACGCCAAGTTACGGAAGGTTATGAATCAACAGTTTTTGGTGGCCTTAGAATATTCACCTTGGCTGTTCTCTTGGCGCTCTTGGCGGTTTAATTTATCAAATCTTCTTCCCGCAAGAGGTGATTGGCCGCCACGGGGCGTGCCAGCTTGCGGCCGAGGATTTCCGGGAGCATGGCGGCGGGCAGGCCGAGGCCGGGGCGTTTGATGGTCAGGTCTTCGCGGCGCAGCACCTGCCCGGCGGCCAGGTCGCGCCGAGCGCAGACGCTCTGGCGGGAAACGCGGCGGACGTCCTGTTCGCAATCCGCCACGCGCTTTTCGCTGGGCCCGAGCATCGGCTGGGCCTGGCGGATCAGGTCGATGTATTCGCGCATCTGTTCGACGTCGAGGCTGGCGGCGTGGTCGGGCCCGCGGGCGCGGCGGTCGAACGTCAGGTGCTTTTCGATGATCCGGGCGCCGGCGGCGACGGCGAGCATGCCGGTGTGCAGGCTGGTGGTGTGATCGGAGTAGCCCCCGATAAAGCCGGGGGGCATAGCGCGGATGCCGCCGAGCGCGGCGTCGGCGTCGGCGGTGGGATAGGAGCTGACGCACTGCAGCAGCGCGCCGCCGGCAGGATGTTTCTTTAAGCGCGCAGCCGCGGGCCAGAGTTCCTCGGCCAGGGCGGCCCCGGTGGAGATCAGCACGGGCTTGCCCAGGGTCAGCACGGCGTCGAGCAGGGGCAGGTTGACGCAATCGGGGGAAGCGAGTTTCACGGCGTCCACCTGCAGCGCCGCCAGCGCGGAAACCAGCTCAAGGCTAAAGCAGGTGACGATGAATCCCATGCCCAGTTCGTGGGCCAGCTTGCGGACGTCCTGCATCTGCGCGGGGCTCAGCTGCAGGCCGGCGAGCATGGCGAAGGCGTCCTGGGCCTGATCTTTCTGGTAGCCGGCCAATTCCGCCTCGGCGCTTAGGAGCCAGCGGGCATCGAAAAGCTGGAGCTTGACGGCGTCGGCGCCGGCCTGCTTGGCGCCGCGGACCAGCTCCAGGGCGCGTGCTGGGGAGCCGTCGTGATTGACGCCCAATTCGGCGATGACGTAGACGGGACTGGCGGCCGACACGACGCGCGGGCCGATGTGCAGGGTTGGCGAGGGCGGCGAATCGTTTTCCAGTAGGGCGCGGGCGACGGCTAAATCCTTGGCGTCGTCGATGTCGATGACGCTGCCGGTTTCGGTGACGACGGCGCGGCGGTCGTCGCCCAAGAATGCGTGGGGCTGCTGGGGATCGATTCGCCAGAGGCTTTCGCGGCGGACGGCGATGATGCCGCCATCCAGTTGATACACGGGGGGCAGGTCCTGCCGGCGATAGACCTGGTTGGGCTGATAGGGCTCTAAGCGATCGCCGTCGGGCCCCGTCAGGCGGCGCATCCAGTAGGGGTGCAGCTTGCCGACGGGGCAGACGCTCTGCACGCTGTCGGCCGCGGAGGATTCGAGCTTGGCGACGGCGCGGTCGATCAGGTCGGCCGGGCGCAGGGGCACGTTGGCGTAGAGGATGACCACGGCGTCGAAGCGCTGGGCGGTGCGTTCTTCGACGACGGCGACGGCGTGGCGGGCGGCGCTGTCGACGGTGGCGGTGTCGCTGGCCAGGTCGGCGGGGCGAAGCACGACGTCCACGCCCAGGGCGCGGGCGGCGGCGGCGATGGCTGGGCCGTCGGTGCTGACGACCACGCGATCCACGCGCTCGGCGGCGAGGGCCAGTTCAATGGTGTGAGCGATCAGCGGACGCCCGGCCAACATGGCGATGTTTTTGCCCGGCAGTCCCTTGCTGCCCGCTCGACCCAGGATGACGCAGAGGGTGTTCATGGGTGTTTAGTGCGTTTGCCGCTCGCGGGGGAGTTAGGTGGGAGTGGGGGGTAGGGGGTAGGGGAAGAATGCCGAATGCCGAGTGTCGAATGGCGAATGAAGGACGAAGTCGGAAGACTGGGGTGAGGGTTAAGGGATAAAATCATGGCCGATTTCCGATTTTCCGGCAAAACAGCAAGCTGTTACTTGACTCTCGCGCTTTAACGTATACTTCGTCATTCGTCATTCGTCATTCGTCATTCGTCATTCGTCATTCGTCATTCGTCATTCGTCATTCGTCATTCGTCATTCGGCAATTCGTTATTTTCTCTTCGCTTCCTACGGGCGGTGCCACTCGCTGCAGTTGGTGCATAGGGGTAGCTGGTCCCACGCATGGGTTCGGTGCAGGCGGCGGACGGAGTCGGCGGCTTGCTGCCAGATGTCGCGCAGGGGCGTGGCATGGGCGTTGCCGATGGCGCCGTCGCCCAGCCAATCCTGATCGCAGAGGGCGACGCGGCCGTCGGAGAGGATGGTCATCCGGCGGGCGACCTGGCGGCAACTTCGTCGCTTAGGCGGAGTCATGTTGACGGGGCTTTGCGGGGGCATCAGATGGCCGCGCGAGCCGCGCCCGCAGGTGGCAGGCTCGATCACGGCGTGGCCGGTGAAGTGCATCCAGCGATCGAAAAACATTTCCATGTCGCCCAAAGTGTCGGGCGTTTTGATTAAGCGCGGCAGCAGCCAGGGGACGGCGGCGCGGCTGAGGTTTTCCTTGGCCCGGCGGTTGCGCTCGTTGAACAGCCATTCGAGGTTGTCCCAGACTTCCTTGAAGCGCTCGCTGGCCATGACTTTTTGATACGTCTGGGCTGTGTCGGCGTTCATGCGGACGCTGACGACGTCCACTTGTTCGTCCAGGATTGTTCCCAGCACCGCCCGCTCGACTAGTAGATCTGTTTCGATGGCTGCGGAGACCCCTGCCGCCTTGGTGGCGCGCACGACTTGCTCCCAACCTTCGTAAAGCAACGCATCGCCCAGACCGCCGAGCCAGAGCATGATGCCCCCGCCCCCGGAAGCGCCCCCGGAAGTGCCCCCGGAAGTGGAAGCGGACAGGTCGGCTAATTGGGAGACGATTTTCAGGGCTAGATCCAGCGGCATGTCCGGGCGATCCAGGGGCAGGTGGTGCTGGGGGACGATCGGCCCGGTCACGAGGCGGCGCGGGGTGAGTTCGAGAGTGATTTCCAAAGGCAGGGGCGACCAGGATTCCTGCGTCGGCGGATCGGCCTGGGCGAGTAGATCAACCAGTTCCTCGGCCGGGGCGTCGGCAAGGCGCGCGCCCAGGCGGCCGGCCAGCCAGGCGGACATGGCGGCGGAGGCGGGCGTGTCGATGATCCACCGCCGCCAGCAATCGCGAATGGCGGGGGGAATCTGCACGCATACGTCGCGCCCGATGGGGTCCTGCTGGGGGCGCTGCGGATCGTAACGCAGGAAGTCGGCGAAACCGCTGATGGGATTTTTCGCCAGTTCTTCCAAGATCGGTTGGCCCAGGGCCAGGCCACTGAGTCCGGGGGGGGATTGGTTGAACACCATGCCCATCGCGTCGGGGTATTGCAGATGAAGCTTCAACACGCCTTGGCAAAGGGCTGGATCGACCCAGGCCCAGTCGCCGCCGACGAGCAGCGCGGCGGCGGCGCCGGCCTGGCGCATGGCGGCTAAGAGAGGTTCGGCGGGCAGGAGTTCGTCGTAGCAGGTGGTTCCACCTAACCCGCCGCGCCAGGAGTCGCGGCCCCACTGGCGGGCGACGCGGCGCATGGGCGAGATTTTGTCCTGCCAGCCGGTGGCGATGGGCACGGCGGACAGGGGCTTGGAAATCGCCACGCCGTGGAGCAAGGGCAGGGGCGCTTGCTCGGCGGGGTGGACGAGGACGATTTCATCCAGCTGCGGGACGCGGGCCAGACGCTGCACGGTCAGGCTGAGGATCGTCTGCCCGCCGCAGCGCTCGGCGGCGCGGGCGCGCAGGCCCAGGCGACTTTCGCGCAGATCCGTCACCACCAGGCCGATTGTTTTGCCCATGGCCTTGTCGCTCCTTAATGCCCAGCGATGGCCAGGGATTGTTGCGGCAGCGTTTTGACGGCGGGAGGAGACTCCTCCAGCCGGCTGCGGATTTTGGTCAGGGCGGAGGAGAAAATTTTATGGGTTTCGTCGCAGGCGGCGACGAGCAGGTCCACGTTGGCGCGGTCGCGTTCGAGCTGCAATTTCTGGCGGGCCTGGGGATCGTCGGCGGCGTGGGCGATGGCGTAATCGGCCCGGGCCCGGCGGAAGGCGCCTAAGGTGTTCAGCTCGTTGACGAGCCCGAAGGCGACGGAAAGTTCGCCATCCACCTGCCCGCGCTGGCGGTTGAGGTCGGCCATGAGCTTGCGCATTTTGGCGGGGTTGGTCATGTGGGCGTGGATGCCGGCGAGGATGGGCAGGGTTTTTTTCGACAGTTGGCGGAGCCGGTGAACCTGATCGATTCTTTCTTCCAGCACCCCGGCGGCGAGCTTGAGCTTGGCGGGGTCCAGCTGCGGCTTGGCCAGGGGAAGGGGGGTAATGTCCTGCGTGGCGAATTGCGCGAGGGCTTCTTTGAAGGTCAGGCGCGTGGTGTGCGCTTTGGGCAGGCCGCCCTCGGTGGCGTCGATCACCTGGGCGCGGGAGTTGGAGAAGTCTTTTTCAAACTGCTTAAGGTACGTGAGCATCTGCTCGTCGGTGTAGATCGCCTGCCCGTGGACGTCCTGGAGCTTCTGCAGATTGCGGCGATGGCGGACGATGCGCTGCCATTCCATCATTTCCACGGTGTTAAAGCGGCTTAGCTCGCCGCCCCAGACCTGGTGGATGGCGGTGCCGGGGCAGTAATAAAGCCCGTCGGAAAAGCCCAAGTCCTGCCCGATCAGGACGATCGGATCGCAGCCTAGATGCTGGGCGAAGTTAAAGGACAGATGGGCGACGGTGGACCCGTAGGGCACGGCCACGCGCGGGCGGGAGAGGCGCGCGCCCAGCAGGCGATCCAGGAAGCCGCTCTGGGTCAGACGGACCGGCCCGGGGAAACTGTCGACGATGGCTGGGTGGGCCAGGGGCTCGGCGACCAAGGTCACGCCTGGAAGGCGGGGCAGGCCTTCGTAGAATCGGCGGGAGATTTCGTGATAGTCCAGGGCGGTGACGAAGTCAGGCTCAATGCCGCGATCCAGCAGCGGGCGGAGGGTGGTCTGGGCGGTGATGACCACCACGCGGCGGCGGACGGCTGGGTCACGCAGGAGATCGACGTTGCGGACCAGGCTCGGCCCGGCGCTGACGCACACGCCCATGCGGCCCTGGGCGGCGTTGTGCAGGTCGTTGGTGTCCGCGCCGGCGGCGTAATGAGCGAGGTTCAGGCAGTAGTTTTCGATCGTGCGCGTGGCGTTCACCAGGGCGGTGGCCACGTGCGTGCGGCAGTAACCGATGGATTCGATGACCATCTTGCCGAAGGCCGCGAGGGATTCGCCATGCCGCTGGCGGGTGGGCGGGTGATTGACCAGCACGGTGCCGAGGGTCAGGATGCTCAGGCCCTGCTCAATGCGGGTTAGGAAGCCAGCCCGGTCCATCTGCGGGTCGGCCAGGATGATGTTGCTTTTGCCCAGCCAACTGGTGTGGTCGATTTTTTCCAGGACCGCCCGCAACAGCGCCAGGTCGGGCTCGAAGACCACCAGCACGCCTTCGACGCCCATTTTTTCCGCGGCTAAGGCGACGTGATAGCCCAAGCCGACGCCCAGGACGACCACGCAGGCGTGTTTCTGAAAGTCCACGACTTTAAGGATTTGCTGGGCCTCGGCTTGTGGATCGAACCGGCTGGTCAGCCAAAGGGCGCGGTCTTGATGATCGATGGTGGCGGTCCATTGCCCGTTGGGGGTTGTTTGCCACTGGACCGCGGCGGCGGCGGTTTCCTTTAGCCTCTGGACAAGCTGAGGCTCGGTCCGGGCGAGCTTGGCCAGGTTTTTCTCCAGCACCGATTGTTCCACAACTATGGCTCCTGCGTGCCCTTGTGTTATCGGAACATCGCGGTGGAACGCTTGATCTTCATCGCGGTGGGAGGGGTGGGTGGGGTCTGGGGTCTGGGGTCTGGGGTGGGGGTACGGGGTACGGGGTACGGGGTACGGGGTACGGGGTACGGGGTACGGGGTACGGGGAAAATTCTATTTGGCATTCTGCAATCGGAAATCGGCAATTCGGCATTCGGCATTCGGCATTCGACACTCGACATTCGACACTCGAGTGCTCCCGGCGATCGTCTTCTTCCGGGGGGTTGATCGGAGATCCGGCCCAGTGGTTGCCTGGACCGGCGGATTGATCGATCATTCTGTGATGCTTAGCGATCCTCCCTTTCTGTCGCACTATTTGTTTGAGCAGCCGATTCCGCTGGCGTTGTTCTTTCTATTGATGGCGGTGGTGTTTGTGCTGGCGGGTATGCGGCGGGGTTCGCGGCGGGTTTTGATTTTGGCCGGGTCGCTGGGGGTGGACGCGCTGACGGTGGTGGTGCTGGCCTGGGCGATCACCACGCCCCGGGAGGCGGTTATCGCGTCGTCGCGGCAACTGGTGCAAAGCACCAGCCCGCTGAGCTTGCCGGCGGTGGAGGAGGGGCTGGGGCCCAACATGCTGCTGGTCGGGCCGGACGGTCATGTCTGGCTGACGCGGGCGCAGGTTCTTGACATCCTGCGGACGTTTGTCCAACGCCACGGCATCGACGGGCAACGGTTTCGCCTGCTGGCGGCTGAAGCGCGCGCGGAGGTGAGCGGCACGGTGGTTTTCGATCTGGTGACGTCGATTAAGGATCTGCCGCCGCTGAAAACGCGGTGGCTGATCCAATGGCAACGCGAGGCTAACGAATCCAGCGCGCCGTGGCGGGTGCAGAAGATTCAATGGCTGGATCAACCCGACATAGGCGGCATTAAGCCCGTCCAGGGTTTGTGGAACAACTGACCCCCCCGGAAGTTGACGCCGGAAGTGGCCCCGGACGTTCACCTGAAGTGCCCCGGAAGTGCCTAAGCCGGCCCCGCATTTCCGAACATGATGCCTCATCGCGATAACTTCAGACCAGGAATTCAAATGGCCGCAGATAAACGCAGATAAACGCAGTTCCGATGCAAAAACTCTATTTGCGGTTAATTTTTGACGCTCTAACTTGAGTCATAACGTTCGGCTGGGTGGCTGGGGCTAAGTCTTCGTGCCCCAGCGGGACTATCGAGAACAAGGCCCTAGGGCACGCATTGCTTAGCCCCAGCCACCCGGCCGGAAGTGACGCCGGAAGTGGCCCCGGAAGGGACCAAGCCGGCCCCGCATTTCCATGCGGGGCTTGCACACCCCCGGAAGTTCTCCGGCAAGCGATGGCGTCAACGATCCGCGTGGGCAGCTATCATTAATTGATCGCGATCGGACCACGGACTGACCCTGGCCGCACTGCGGTTTGATGTGTCCTGTTTTTTCTATGGAACAGCCATGAAAACAATTTTCTCAGCCACGCTCTGCCTGCTGCTGATGCTCTCTTGGGCTGTGCCGGCGCAGGAGGCGCGGGAGGTTTACGATCTTCGTCCGCGGTTTGAGGCTGGGCGCACCAGCCGGTACGAGTTCTGGACGCGGCGATCGTCCAGGCAGGCATTGGAGGCCAGGGGGCAACGGCAGCAGACGCGGCATGAAGTGATTTTTCAGGGCCAAATCACCTGGACGATTGACACGGTGGCGGCGGACGGAGCGGCGACGGCGACGTATGTGATGGATTGGATCAAGGCGGACCTGACGACGGCGGACGGGCGGCGCATGACCATCGACAGCCGGCAATCCTCGGGCGAGCCGGCGGCGCTGTGGCAGGTCATCCGGGCGATGGCGGGCGCGCCGATCCGGGTGGAGCTGTCGCCGGACGCGGTGGTGGACAAGATCAGCGGCGTGGAGGCGATCCGCGGCAAGCTGGAGGAGGCGATGGCCAAGTCGGTCGATGAATCGGATTTGACCAAAAGCGTTTACGACACGGCGATTCTGGCCGGCGGGCCGGCGGAGTTGAAGGTGGGCCAGAAGTGGCCCTTCACGTTTGCGCGGTCGCATGAGATGGGGCAGTTGACGTACGACACGACTTTTTCCCTAGCGGGCGTGGAGACGATCGCGGACATTCCCATCGCCACGGTGCAGGGACAGGCGAAGGTGCGTTTTGAGCCCGACGCGCAGCGCGTGGCGCGTCTGCCGGCGGGGTCGTCCGTGCGGCTGACGGAAGGATCGTCGGAACAACAGGTGCTCTGGGACTTGCAGCGTCACGAAGCGGTCGGGCGCAACAACCAGCTGCACTTTACGCTGCAGACGACCATCCGCGTGCAGGGGCAGACGCTCGAGCAGACGCTCGATGAGGAGGTGCAGAGTCAGATTTTGCGGATTGGCGAGGAGTGAGGGGGGGGGTCCTGAGAATGACCGCCGGGAAAAAGGCGACCGAGGCATGGCGATGCCTGGGCTTGACGAAACCATCGCGAATTCGTGACGTTGGGGCTATTACCCGCGGGGGTGAAATTTGCGGATGACGTCTTTAAGGCGGCTGCGGTCGACGTGGGTGTAGATCTGGGTGGTTTTGATGTTGGCGTGCCCGAGCATTTCCTGAACGATGCGGAGGTCGGCCCCGCCGGCGAGCAGGTGCGTGGCGAAGGAGTGGCGCAGGGTGTGGGGGTGGACGTCGCGCAGGCCGGCGCGGCGGGCGTATTTGCTGACGATCTGCCAGACGACGATGCGGGTGATCGGGTGCCCGGTGCGGGAGAGAAACAGCCGATCGGTGATGCGGTCTTCGCGCTGGAGCTTGGGACGAAGCTCGGCCAGATAAGTTTTGACGGCCAGCATGGCGGGCTTGCCCACGGGCACCACGCGCTCGCGGTTGCCCTTGCCCACGACCCGGACGATGCCCAGGTCCAGGTGCAGGCGGACGCGGTCCAGATCCGCCAATTCGCTGGCCCGCAGCCCGCCGGCGTAGAGCAGTTCGAGAATGGCTGCGTCACGCAGACGCAGCACGTCTTCCTGGCTGGGGGCCTCCAAAATGCTGCGCATCCGCTGGACGCTGAGCACTTCGGGCACGCGCTGCCAACCCTTGGGCTGTTCAAGCAGATCGGCGGGGTCCTCGGCGACTTCTTCCAGCCATTTTAAGTAGCGCCCGAAGACGCGGATGGTGGCGACGTGACGGGCGATGGAGCTGATGGCTAAACCGCGGTGATGCAGGGCTTGGACGTGCTCGGCCAGGCGCTTGGCGGTCAGTCCCTTCCAGCTTTGCTCGCCTAAGGCTTGCATCCAGAGCTGCAGCTCGACTAAGTCGGAGGCATAGGCCCGCAAGGTCGCCTGGGCGAATCCGCATTCGACGCGGCAATAGCCGATAAAGTCACGAAGCGGCGCTTCGTAGCCCCGGTTCTTGGCTGACGGGTCGGCCTTGGAGGGTAACGACCACCCGGGCCCGCTGGGCTTCCGCGCGGATTTGCCCGTAGGTCGGGCATTGGCGGTAATCATTGGCGCAGAG
Source organism: Phycisphaeraceae bacterium (assembly GCA_020851735.1). Classification (GTDB taxonomy): domain Bacteria; phylum Planctomycetota; class Phycisphaerae; order Phycisphaerales; family Phycisphaeraceae; genus JADZCD01. The sequence continues at coordinate 67,414 of JADZCD010000022.1, read as the reverse complement.
ATTGAATGCTTCGTTAAGCCAGCGGAAGGTGAAGTGCTTGGCGCATCGGGCATCATCGTGGTCGATGAAGGGACAACAGTTCACATCCGTCCTGTCACGCTTACCTGCCATGACGGCCTTTCACACAAACAAAAGTCTCATCGGCCCAGCGCAACGATGAGCGTGAATCTCCGTACAATACCCCCCGGAAGCGCCCCCGGAAGTGCCTCGCAGAAGCAACTAAGCCGGCCCCGTATTTCCGAACGTTATGCATTAACGAGATGATTTCAGATCAGGATTCAATATGGCCGCAGATGAACGCTGATAAACGCAGATGGGATCCAAGAACTCCATGTCTAGTGTTCATCTGCGTTTATCTGCGGCTAAATGCTTGGACGTCTTCCAATGATGCCTAGCGTTCTTCCATGCGGGGCTAGTCGGGGACCCGGATGTGCCGCCGGAAGCGCGCCTGGAATACCTTCCGCAGGCGGCGGGCGGAGGCTGGGGACGGGCGGGTAAGTTACAAGTCTTTCCTGGACATAACCTTCAGCAATATTTCCTGATAAACCAGAACACCATGGCTGGCTTGTTTGATAACTCTCCTGCTCCAGACACGGGCCCAAAGGCATTGGGCGCGCTGCCGGGCGATGGCTGCGGATTCGCGCTGGTGGCGCTCGAACAGGGGGTGGATATCGGGCCCGATGGGCTGACGTACGCTGTGCCTGGACACCTGTCTGACTTGGGCGTGGGCGATCGGGTGGTCGTGCCGTTGGGTAAGAACAATAAAGCTGTGTCGGGTTATATCCTCCAGGTCACCACCCAGCAGCCGGCCCAAACGCAAAAGCCGCATGCCATCAAGGCGATCCAGGGACGCGACCCGATGGGACTGTCGCTGACCAAGGACTTGATCGAGCTGGCACGCTGGCTGGCGTCGTATTACTGCTGCCCGCTGGGCATGGTGCTGGTGACGATGCTGCCGGCGGCAGTGAAACACGGCACAGGCACGACGCTGCAAACGTTCGTCCGCTTCCCCCCCGGAAGTGACCCCGGAAGTAGCCAAGCCGGCCCCGCATTTCCATGCGGGGCTACCGCTGGAAGCAGTACCCCCGGAAGTGACGGAAGTGATGCCGCGTCGGCGCGGGATCAGGGGGGTTCGCGGAAACCGCCTCGAATTTCCGCCCTGCAAAAAAGGGCGTTGGAGGTGGCGTGCCAACGCGCTGAGCAGGCCAGAGCGGGGCAGGATGGCGGGGGAGACGAGGGGGGAAGCGAGGGGGGGATTGAGGGGGAACATGAGGGGGGGTGGATTGAGTTGCGTGCGTTGGCGGATTTGGCGGGTGCGAAAACCACGGCGCCGCTGCGGCGGCTGATCGAGATGGGACTATTGGAGTCGTCGATTCGTCCGACGGTGCGGGCGGTGGATCCGATGTTGAGTTTTATTTCGGCGCCTAAGGCGGGGGGCGACGTTGGCGGCGGCGCGGCAGCGGGGGTGGGGCTGGAGCTATCCGAACATCAGCGTGCGGCGTTGGATCGGATCGCGGATTCAATTCACAAGGGATTTTCCGTGCACCTGCTGCACGGGGTGACGGGGTCGGGGAAGACGGAAGTGTATCTGCGGGTTATTGAGCATTTGCTCAATGGCAACGGAGACGGCGATCTGCGATCGCCCGCTAAACGATCCGACATTTCCGGGGGCACTTCAGGGGGGGGAGCACTTCCGGGGGCGATTGTGTTGGTGCCGGAGATTGCGCTTACGCCGCAGACGGTGGCGCGGTTTTACGGGCGTTTTGGGGCGACGGTGGCGGTATTGCATTCGGGGTTGAGTGCGGCCCAGAGGCATGAGCAATGGCGGCGGATACGGACGGGCCAGGCGCGGATTGTGGTCGGGGCGCGGTCGGCGATTTTTGCGCCGCTGGCGAATCTGGCGGTGATCATTGTCGACGAGGAGCACGACGGCAGCTACAAGCAGGATCAGCTGCCGCGTTATCACGCGCGGGACGTGGCGGTGCGGCGGGCGCAGCTGCTGGATATTCCGGTGGTGCTGGGGTCCGCCACGCCGAGCCTGGAATCGTATTACAACACGACGGCGGAATCGGGGCGGGGGTATGTGCTGCATCGCCTGCCGGAGCGCGTGACGGGCTTGAAATTGCCGCGGGTGGAGATCGTGGATTTAAAGGAAGAGCGCAAATTAAGGCGCGGGGTGCATCTGCTGAGCATGCGGCTGGAGGGGGCGCTGAGGCAGACGATGGCGAACGGCGGGCAGGCGATTTTGCTGCTCAATCGGCGGGGGTATGCCAATTACATCGCGTGTCCGGATCATGGCTGCGGGTGGATGCTCAACTGCGCGTATTGCGATGCGCTGATGATCTATCACAAATTCTCGGCTGGGCAGAAAAGCTCCTACGGCGGGCTGGTGCGGTGTCATCACTGCGGGGCCGAGCAGTTGCTGCCGCGTGTCTGCCCGGTGTGCGGGAAGAAGGTGGTGGTGTTCGGGTTGGGCACGCAGCGGGTGGAGGAGGAGATGGGCAAGAAGTTTCCGGGCGTGACGCTGCTGCGGATGGACTCGGACACGATGAGCACCAGCGGGGACTATCAGGCGGCGCTGAAGGCGTTTGGGCGGGGCGAGCTGCAGGTGCTGCTGGGGACGCAGATGATCGCCAAGGGGTTGGATTTTCCCAATGTGCAGCTGGTGGGGGTGATCTCGGCGGACACGGCGCTGAACATGCCGGACTTCCGGGCGTCGGAGCGGACGTTTCAACTGGTGGCGCAGGTGGCGGGGCGGGCGGGGCGCGGCGGGAAGGGTGGGCATCCGGGGCTGGTGGTGGTGCAATCGTTCAGTCCCAGGGAGTTGGCGATCACCTTGGCGGCCAAGCATGATTTTGACGAGTTTGCCCGGGGCGAGCTGGCGCTGCGCAAGCAGGTGAATCTGCCGCCGATCACGCGGCTGGCGCGGATTGTGGTGCGCGATCGTGACTTGGAGGCTTGCCTGGCCCATGGGCGGAAGCTGGCCGAGGCGCTGGCGGCCATGGAAAAGCAGATGCAGACCGGCGCCCGCGTGCAGGGGCCGATGCCTTGTCCGATTGCGCGGATTAATCAGTTTCACCGGCAGGAAATCCAGGTGCTTGCCCCGGACGCGTCGCGCTTGCAGAAGTTGCTGACGGGGCTGCGCAATGCCCGGGTGCTTAAGTCCGACGCGCATACGGCTGTGGACGTGGACCCGGTGACGTTGATGTGACGGCGCGGCGAGCGGGCGGCGCGTTGATAAAAAAACTCAGCCCCAGCGTCCTGCTGGGGCTTAGCCGATAAATCCCCCCCCGGAAGTACGCCCGGAAGTAACCCCGGAAGTAACCAAGCCGGCCCCGCATTTCCATGCGGGGCTATCGTCGCCCCCGGAAGTGCCCCCGGACATTCGCGCGCGGTTCTGCGAACCGCCGCTAAACATTTCCCCCGCTCCCCGGCGCCTCCCGGAGGCAGGTTCCCCTGCCCGGCTCCCTCGAACTCCGGCCCCCTCTATCGCGACCTCCCCGAGCCGGCGCCATTCGGCCGGCCCACGCCCCCCCCACTCCTCACGGCCCTACCCTGCCATTCCCACCCACTCCCCTGACGCGGCATCCCCCCGCCACGACTCTCCTACTCCCCGACCCGGATCCCGGACAGACTTCCCTCCGCGACCACCACACCTCACGGACCCCTGATTCCTCCCTTTTCCTTCCTGTAGTGCGATCGCTTACCCAGAAGGGCTGCGATGATCAGCGCCGCGGCGATCAGTTCCACGAACCTGGGCTCGGGCACGGAGATGGAGCCGTGCGCTAACAAGGTTTTGAAGGCGGCGATATCGCTTAGGGTCACCAGGCCGTCGCCATTGGGATCGACCAGGTTGGCGCGCAGGCCGGGATAGGCCTGGGCGAAGGCGGATTCGTCGGTCAGGGCTAACTTAAAGGGATTGACGTCGCTGAGCGTCACCAGGTCGTCGGCGTTGAAATCGCCGGCCAAGGTGGAGAAGCAAGGCAGGAGGTTGAGTTCAAAATCACTGACTTCCGCGCCGTCGGCAAACAGGTGCAGTCCCGCGCCGAGCACGGGGATGACCAGGGAGCCTAATTCGTGTTTTTCCAGGACGGGTTGGCCGTTGATCAGCAGCCAGACCCAGTTGCGGCCGACGTCGTAGATCAGTTCCAGGTCGTTCCAGGCGCCGAGGGCGAATCTGGGGGCGTCGGGATGATTGGGCAACAGGGACATGTTGACGCCGTCGATCCAGGCTTCGTAATTGCCGTTGCCGCGCAGGAGCATCCAGAGGGACCCGTCGTTCCAGAAGGCGTCGTCGCCGGCCACGCGATCGGTCAGGCCCAGGCCGACCCAGTCGGCGCTGCCGGAGGGCGATTTGACACGCCCGTAGAGGCGGATGATTTCTTCCGCGCTGGGGTTGTAGGGCACGACGGCGGCCACCCCCCCACTACTGCCTTCGCGGCGCAGCAAGCCGTCAGCCACGTGCAGGGCGCTGCCGCCGGCCCAGAGGACGCCGCCTAAGTCGGACTTTTTTCCTTCCAGTGTTCCGGCGGGATTGCTGGAGCTGAAGGCTTCCTGGACGACGGGGGCGGTGGAGCGATCGAGCTTGCGATAGGTGGCGAAGACGGCCTGGAAAATCTCGCCGCGATTGGAGCGGGCGTTCCACAGGAAGGTCTGGGCGTCGGTGTCATAGGTCCAGAGCATCTGCCCGACGAAGCCATTGGCGTTGACGCTTTCCATGTGCTGGCGCATTTTGCGGGCGGCGAGGTTGATGTTCGGGTACGCGCTCTTAAAGGCCCCGAATTCGCCGCTGACCAAGGGGATGCCGGTCTGGGCGGACTTGGCGATCAGGGCGTCGTATTCGATGCTGGCTAAGTCACCGGTGAGGGTGTTGTCGTTAAAGGGATAAAAATGCACGTCGACGTAATCCAGATTGGCGTCCAGGAGCGCCAGCGGGCGGGCGGGGAAGCGCTCGTCATTCCAGGCTGACCCGCTGGTAAAGCCCGGGCCGGTGCGCCCGACGGCCTGATAGGTAAAGACGTTGACGCTGACCATGGCGGCGGGGTCGGCCTGGCGAATGGCGGCGGCGACGGTGTCGGCCCAGACGACGGTGTTGTCGTCGGCCAACTGCTGTTTCTGGGCGGGTGAGGAAAGGTCGTAGGTGATGCCGCTGGCGGTGTTGCTGATGGTCCCGGAGGTCTGGGAGAAGGGTTTGGCCTGATCGGTCATGTTCGCTTCGTTTTCCAATTCGTAAGCGAAGACGGTCGAGAGCAGGCTGGCGTCGCGGGCTTTGACGGCGTTGACGAAATCCGCGGCGTAGGCGGCCTTGGCGGCGATGAATCCGTCGTCGAGGGTATAGCGGTTGATGTTTTCGATGCCCGGCTCATACGGCCCGATGATCTGGGCGTAGGCGTTGGTCTGGGCCAGATAGACCAGCGAGGGAATGACGCGTAGGCCGTGGGACCGGGCGCGGGAAAGGAAGTCGACGAAGTTGTCCATGTAAACGGGCGAGAGCTCGGTGGCGCTCGTGGAGGTGACGACGCCGTTGGGCGCTTCGTGATCGATAAAGACGCGGGCGACGGTGAATCCGTGCCGGCCCATTTCTTCCAGGGCGGCTTCGGCTTGCTGGGGGTCGTACAGGCCGGGCGCGAAGGTGGCGTGCCAGGCGCGATCGTCAAAGAGCTGGATGTAGTTGAAGCCCCGCATGGAGAACGGTTGGCTGGTCTGGGCGTCGAAGAATCCGCCGGCGCGGGACTCGATGCGCGGCATGGCCTGGGCGGCGGCGTCGGCGGCGCACCAGAAAGGCAACATAACCAGCACGGTCGTCCATGCCCGCACGTTCACTGCTGTCGTCCTCTCTTTGTTCCCTGCCAAAGATCCAGATGATCATTTCGATCACGCGGCTGAAACGACGGCGATGGGGATTGAAGCGCTGACAAAACTTTTTTTCAGGAATCAGCCGCGGCGACCACTGCCTGCCACCCTCAAAACGACAGTTATAGTTTATCCCCGCCAAATGACAGTAACCACTTTTTTCGCGATTAATCCCGCGGTTTTTCAGGGTCCTTATTCAGAATTGATGCAACGTTTTGACCCCCCCCCCCCCCGGAAGTCCCCTGAAAATCGGCACTGCCCCGGGAAGTTGCCCGCGGGCAATAGAACCCACTGCCGCGCTCTGGGGGTTGTGTTCGCTGCGTGAAGGACCGCTATAGGTGGGTGGCGGCGGATTCTTAGGCGACCAGGGCGAGCATTTCGCCCATGGCGGCTTGATCGCTGTCCTGTCCGCGCTCGGTGAAGATGTGCATGAGGTTCTGCAGCATGCGGGCGAGCCACTGCTTGCCGTCAGCGGGGACGAACATGTTTTCCGAGCTGGGGATGACGATGCCCACGGCCTGGTCGATGCGCTTGACGGCTTGCTGCGGGGTGAGGATTCGCCCGCGGGCGAAGACGTCGACGAGCATGCGGTCGCCGGCCGCCTCGATCTGGGCGAGGAAATGGCCGGGGGAGTTGATGCCCTCGGTTAAGAGTCCCACGCGCCGGCCGACCTCGCAATAGATCATGGCCAGGCTGATGGGGATGCCCTTGCGCAGCTCCAATACGGCGGGGATGTAGCTGTTTAAAGGGTTGTAATAGTCGTCGACGTTGCCGGCCAGGCCGAGTTCCTCAAAAAGGAATTCGTGCAGATGGGCGAGCAGGGCCCGCTCCTGCCCGCTGGCGGTGCGGGCACGGATGATGGCGGCCCACTCGTCGAGCACTTCTTCGACGCGCTGGGGATCGGCTTCGGGCAGTTCATGCTGGGCAATGGCCACCGAAGCGCGCAATAATGCCTTGCGGTCGGTCGCCAAGGCAGCCACGCTTTGGGCGAATAACCCGAAGGCTTGTGGGCGACAGTAAACAGGCATTTGAGGCAAGGCCATTGGAATCATCCCCAACTGAATTCGCACAAGGATTTCACTACGGCGGGCGCGCTTTATTGTACCCGAGTTTTCTTAAGAAGAGTGTGAAAAGAGATGGATGGGGGTTGGGAGATTTAAGAGTTGGATGTTTGAAGTTGGCCCCCCCCGGAAGGTCCCCCGGAAGGTCCCCCGGAAGTGCCCCCCGGAAGCTACCCCGGAAGTGGCCCCCGGAGAATTACCAAGCCGGCCCCGCATTTCCATGCGGGGCTACAGCTGAAGGAAGACAAACATGATTGACGTGTCCTCATATTGTGTAAAGCCCGGATCGGTAGTGAACTTAAACAAGATGCCGACCTGCCAGGGCGGAGGGCTGAACAAGGTTTCGGCGCGAAAAAAGCTGCTTTTGCTGCTCAAACGGATCGATCAGCTGCAGGAGCTGATGTACGCGGAAGGTAAACACGCCCTGCTGGTGGTTTTGCAGGGCATGGATGCGGCCGGCAAGGATAGCACGATTCGCAATGTCTTTGGCCCGGTGAATCCGCAGGGCTGCGGGGTGGTGAGTTTTAAGGCTCCCACGGGTGAGGAGCTGGGGCATGATTTTCTCTGGCGGGTGCACGCGCGCACGCCGGCGCGGGGCATGATCACGGTTTTCAATCGCTCCCACTACGAGGACGTGCTGATCGCGCGGGTGAAGAAACTGGCCCCGCTGACGCAGATTCGTAAACGTTACGCGCACATCAACGCGTTTGAAAAGCTGCTTCACGATGAAGGCACGGTGATGGTTAAGTTCTTCCTGCACATCTCCAAGGACTATCAGAAAGCGCGCCTGCAGCGGCGGCTGGACCGGGTGGAGAAACAATGGAAGTTCAATCCGCAGGATCTGGCGGAACGGCAGCGCTGGCCGCAGTATCAGAAGGCCATGGAGCTGGTGCTAAGGCAGTGCGCGACGGACGTCGCCCCGTGGTACGTGGTGCCGGCCGAGAAGCGGTGGTTTCGCGATCTGTTGGTCGCCCAGGTGCTGGTGCAGACGCTGGAGGGAATGAAGATGCGGTACCCGCGGCTGGGGTTTGATCCGGGGAAGATGGTGATTGAATAGGAAGGGGGGATTAGGAGTTAGGAGTTAGGAATTAGGGGTTGGGGGTTGGGGTAGAGGGCAGAGGGGGGTTGACATCTCTCTAGTGTATTAGTACTCTAATACACATGGCGCTACGCTTTCACATTTTGCCCACGTCGGGTGTGCCGATCTATCGGCAGGTGATGGAGCAGGTGCGGGCGGCGGTGGCGGGCGGGCACTTGCGGGAGGGGGATTTTCTGCCTTCGGTGCGCGAGGTGGCCGCGGAACTGGCGGTCAATCCCATGACTATTTCCAAGGCTTATTCGCTGCTGGAGCGCGACGGGGTGGTGCAGATGGTGCGCGGGCAGGGCATGCGTGTGGCGGCGCGACGGGCGGTGGGAACGCTGCGGCAGAGGCGCGAGGCGCTGCGGCCGCTCTTAGCGCAGGTGGCGGCAGCGGCGTATCAGCTTTCGCTTTCCGGGCCGGAGGTGGCGCAGATGCTCGAAGCACTGATGAAGGAGACAGACCGTGAGTGAGAAGATCATGGAGCTTGCGGGCGTGACCAAAGGGTTTAAACGGGCCAATCCGCCGGTGCTGGACGAGTTGAACCTCTCGGTGCCGGCCGGGACGGTGATGGGGCTGTTGGGCAAGAACGGCACGGGGAAAACGACGCTGCTCAAGTGCGCGCTGGGATTGCTGCGTCTGCAAGGCGGGCGGGCGACGGTGTTCGGGGAGGATTCGTGGGATTTAAGCCCGGCCAGCAAGGGGCAGCTTGGCTACGTGCCGCAGGAGATCGCGCTGTATCCGTGGATGACGGCCCGGCAGGTGATGGCGTATACGGCCAGCTTTTATCCAAAGTGGAATCAGGCGCTGGCGCAGCGGCTGGGGGAGCGGCTGGAGATCAACACGGAAACGAAGGTGGGGAAGCTGTCGCCGGGGGAATTGCAGCGTCTGGGCATTTTGCTGGCGATGGGGCATGAGCCGCGGCTGCTGGTGCTTGATGAGCCGGCGGCGAGTCTGGACCCGGTGGGGCGGCGGGATTTTTTGCGCATGCTGCTGGAGATCATCGGCCAAGGAGGCGGGGAGCGGACGGTGCTGTTCTCCACGCACATTACCTCGGACTTAGAGCGCGTGGCGGACCGCGTGGCGATTCTTAAGGGCGGGAAGATCGATTACTGCGGGGAGTTGGATGAGCTGAAGGACCAGGTCAAGCGGTTGTGCGTTTATCCCAAAGACCCCGGCGGTGCGCTGCCGGAGATAACGGGGGTGGAGGGCAGGACAGCACACAGCACGCTGCGCGCTGCTGTGTGGCACCCAAATGATTTGCTTCCGGGGGCGGGGGCGCTTCCGGGGGTGGAAGGTGGGAGAACGTACCCCCCGGCAGAGCCGGGGGCTAAACCGGCGGAACGTTCACGAGCACTTCCGGGGACACTTCCGGGGGCGATTCCGGGGGTGATCAGGAGGGAGAGGGGCGAGGGGCGGGAGATTTGGACGGTGCGCGGGGCGGGGCCGGAGTTGGTGGCGGCGATCGAGGCGCGTTGGCCGGTGCGGGTGGAGGTGGAGGATTTGAATCTGGAGGACATTTTTTTGGAGCTGCATCATGCTTGAGCGCTGCAAGCAGGTTTTGCTGACGTACGTCACGCGGCCGCTGATGTGGTGGATGTTAATTCCAACGGTTTTGGCCTATATCGGGCTAGTTGTCCTTCTGAGCCACGACAACAAGATGTTGCTTCAATTCGCTTTTCTCCCGTTTGTGATTATGCAGCTGCTCTTGGGATTACTCGCACAACTGAACTCCCAATTTGCCAATCCCCGTTCACGGCTGCTTCCGGGCTTTGCCGGGCCGCATGTGCTGATTGCGGGGTTGATCGTGGTGTTGTGCTACATCGCCTTTCCCGCGACCTTCGCCCTGGCTTGCCAGGCGTCGGTACTGACGGTGACGTCTTTGTTCTTCGCTACGACCATCGCGATGTTATGGCTAGCGGTCGTGATGCCCAGTGGGGTATGGATTTTCGTCTTGGCAGGATCGATAGGGTTCTCCATACCCATGATTCACTCTCACCATCAATGGTTCAAGGCATGGCCGGATGGTCTGCCGTATGCCTGGGCGATACCGCTGTGGTTAACCAGCATTCTGGCAGGTTGGGCTTTGGCCAAGCACTTGGCGGGCTGGCGGGAGGATAGCAGAGGCTTTCGCGGATTGATGCGCTGGAAGACCGGGGGCGCCACGGGCTTTACCCAAAAACAATACCTCGCGGAGTCATCGTGGCAGCGTTGGTTCATGGGTCGGCCCGGCGAAGCGGTTTTCAGGCCGGCGAAAAATGCCTGGCAGCGGATCAACCGCTGGCGCTTCACCAAGTTGGGATTGCTTTCGCCAAGAGCCATGGGGCTGGTCTGTTTCGTTCTGATGACGATGTTGATGGGCCTTGACGGCCGACGCGGCGGGCCAAGCGACAGTCACGGTTTTAACCCGTTTCTATTCACCTATTGGGCATGGATGGTATCCCTGTCCTGTTACGTGCAGCGCTATCGGGTTTTGGCCACGGAATCATTGCGGCCGATTTATCGGCGGGCATACTTCCGACAGATCGGTTTGGCCATGTTGTGCGATGTGATGTCCGTTTGGCTCAGTTTGGCTGCAGCGATGATTGCCGCCACAGCACTTTGGCAGCCGGCGCTGCTGCAGACGGGGAATTTCTGGTTTGCGCTTCTTCTCTCGGGTTTTTGTCAGATCAGCCTTTGGGGAATCTCATGCTGGCCGATGGCTATGTTGCGTCTTAGGTGGCGTGATGTCTGGCTGGGTTTGGCCTTCGTTATCGTTTTCATGTCCCCAATCGTATTAAAGGAATTCATAAGCGTTTCCGCGTTGGCTTATCTATCTGGCGTCCAGGCGTTGTTGGGCGTGGGCATCGCGGGGGTGGCGTATCGGAAGTGGCTGAGGACGGACCTGGCGTTCAGCCCGCGGGGGTAGGGGTTTGTTTCGACCGTGTGCGGCGAAGGGCGTTGGAGGGAGCAGTTGGCAATCTGGGGAATCAGGGAGGGACGGCCAGTCGGCCAACTGCACTAATTATCGACGCATCTTAGGGCCGTTGTTGCGGGTGGCGAGGGAAAGATCGCCGGCTGGCGGGAGGCGGGGATTTCTTTTGCCTGCGCGAGCGCAAGTGCCACGGCTGGCGATCTCTGCGGGAAAAACACCACTTAGTCGTGATCGTGCTCTGTGGGAGGGGAAAGGGGTTGGCCACAGGGTTCGGCGGGGGAAAGGGGCGCGGGGCTGCGGTCGGTCGCTTGACCGGCGCTTTGGCGGCGCTATGGTCATGATGAGGTTATGAGGGTAGGGGCCATTTCGCGGCGATGATGCTTTCACTAATTCATCGGACAGGCTGTGCCCAAGCGGCGCGGATCGCTGCTAAGAAGCCCTGATCGTCACGAGCCTCGGCGTGAGGTGGGAGTTTTTTTTTAAGGGTACAGGGAGGTGGGACATGGCAAGGTGGGGTACGTTTAGAGAGTATCGGTGCGCGGCGTGGATCGTGGGGGTGAGCTTGCTGGGGTGGGGGGCGCAGGCGTGGGGGAGCGTGGCGTACGTGTATCAGGCGAATGCCGCGGACGCGGCGTCGTTTAAGACTTTTCTCGATGGGCGCGGGTATCCGACGACGCTGCTGGATCTGTCGACGGCGGCGGCGACGGATTTAGCCAGCTTCGACGTGATTCTGGTGGCGGATGACGCGGGGAATCTAAATGACTTCGGGTCGGACGCGGTGGCCACGGCGATCAGCGCGTCGGGCCGACCGGTGATCGGCATCGGCGAAGGGGGATATTCCTACTTCGGCAAGTTGGCGCTGGCGATCGGCTGGCCCAACGGTTGGCACGGGCCGGCCAACGCGATCATCGTGGCGATTCTGGCTGATTCGCTGTACCACACGCCCCATGAGATTCTGATTCCCGTCGGCGGGCCGCTGGGGGTGTACAACGATCCGCTTAATACGGTGGGGATTGATCTGCCCAACGCGGTGGCGGGGGTGAACGGGCTGGCCCGCGAGGTGGGGGACGCGGATCACTATGACATTGTCAGGCAGGGGAGCGCGGCCTTGTGGGGTTTCAGCGGATCGCCGGACCTGATGACCGACGCGGGCAGGGACATGTTTGAGAACCTGCTGCACGCGGTGGTGCCGGAGCCTTCGGCGCTGCCGCTCCTGCTGGTGGTGGGGCTGGCGATTGTCTGCAGCCGGCGGTTTTAGGCAGGGGCGGTTCACAGGGCAAAGAATCACTACGAACGTAGACAAGTCATGTCTATTGGGTCGGCGGGCGGGCGGGCGGATTGCGCGCGGCGGGGTCGGAAGAGTTATACGGATTGCGATTATTCCGCAGGCGAAGGAGCACTTGCTCACCCGGCCGGCGGAGCGGCCGGGCTTTGGGGTTACGCCTGCGGGTTGATTGCCAAGCGTATTAGCCGACTTCCACGCCCAGGCGTTTCATGAGGGTGTCGAACTGATCTAAGGAATAGAACTCGAGGATCAAGGCGCCGGAGCCTTTCTTGCGTCCGGGCTTGATGTGGACTTTGGTCTGCAGCTGTTGGCTGATCTGGGCTTCGACGTCGGCTAAGTAGGCGGAGCGTTTGGCCCCCCCACTGCTGCCGCGGGACAGGCTGGCGGCTGGTCCACCTGTATTGTCGGGATCGCCAACCGGGCTGGCGCTGCCGGCGGCGACTTTGCGGACCTCGGCTTCCAGGCGGCGGACCGACCAGGCTTCACGCACCGCTCGCTGGGCTAAGAGAATCTGCATGGGGCTGGACTCGACGCCAGCCAACGCTTTCCCCTGGCCGGCGGAGAGAACGCCGCTGCGAATCAAGGCCTGCACGTCTAAATGTAAGTCCAGTAATCGCAATAAGTTACTGATTGTTGGGCGTTCGATGCCGACCCTTTGGGCGATTTCTTCGTGGCTTAAGGAGAACCGCTCGGCGAGGTTTTTCAGGGCGGTGGCGCGTTCGAGCGGGTTTAGGTCCTCACGCTGGAGATTCTCTACCAGGGCCCACTCGGCGAGCTGGCGGTCATCTAAGTCGCGGACGATGGCGGGCACTTTGGCAAGGCCCGCGAGTTTGGCGGCCCGCCAGCGGCGCTCGCCGGCGACCAATTCATACGAGGTGGATGGCAGCCCACCCACCCCCGGAATCCCCGGAACCACCGGAAAACCAGAAATCCCCCCCACTGCTGGAAGTTGAATCTCGCCATTACGGGGTGCCGATGGGCGGACGATGATCGGCTGCATGACGCCTTCGGAACGAATCGAATCCGCCAGGCGGCGCAGGCTGTCTTCATCAAAGTGCGCGCGCGGCTGCATGGGGTTGGGAGTGATCGCTTCGAGCGTGAGGTGCAGGATCACCGCCCCACTGCTTTGGCTGTCAGCCTGCTGAGCAGGCGAGCTTTCTGGGTTTGCATGTCTGTCCAGGGTCGCCACGGCTTGGCCTTGCGATGAGCTTGGCGCGGCTTGTTCCTGGCTCTGGGCGGCGGTTTCCGCTGGATTTTCAGGCTCAACGGCGACCCTTACAGGGTGAGCCATCAGGCTGCTTAGGCCCCTACCCAGACGCGGCATTTTCTTTTTGAGGTTGGACGACATGCTCGACCTCCTTGTCAATGAGGATTTCCGGCCGTGGTCATCGCAGCCAAGTCTACAAAGCAAGGCGCTCCACGCAACCAGTTCGACGGACAAATTGTTTCCACGTGGAACATCGCAGCGGAGGGTAAAGAAAAAACGACAGCCAGCAGTCGTTTGAATGGACTGATCAAGACGGTGAACTTCGCAAGCTATGCAGTCTTGTTCCACGTGGAACACTGGATCTTGGAGCTGACGAATGGAGTATCGCGTCTAAAGAAAAACAGACGCTTGTAAACAAATTGAGATTCAATCGTCACAGTGATCGCTGTTCATAGGAAAGAAACGATGTTCACGCACGGCGGATTTTTGGGCTTATCGCATATAACCTGTTTTTTCGCAATATCTTATAAGTCTATTGGTTTGCCTGTGTTTCTCGATTGACCCGTCAAGGCAGCGTTCGACTATCGCCGATAAAACTTGCGGTGGTCTAATGACGCTTCTTAATTCGCAAGAAAAGCTCAAGCTCGAACAGGCAGAGTTCCTGCTGGACCAGTTGGAGAATCTGCAGACCCAGCTGGAGCAGGTGCGCGAGCACTTAACACATTCCCACCGCTTGGCGACGCTGGGGATGCTGGCGTCGATCGTCGCCCACGAATTCAACAACATCCTCACGCCGATCATCAGTTACGCCCAGTTGGCGTTAAGCGCGCCCAAGGATCAGGAGCTGATGCGCAAGGCGGTGGAGAAGGCGCTGGCTGGATCGGAGCGGGCGGCCCGCATCGCGTCGTCGGTTCTGGGATTCGCGGCCCAGGAAGACGAGCAGGACTCGGCGTGCTTGCCGGCGGTGGTGGAGGAGTCGATTAATTGCCTGGGCCGACACCCGAGCCGGGACGGCATTGAGCTGCACGTGAACGTGCCGGACCTGACGCTGGACATCAGTCCGCTAAATTTGCAGCAGATTTTGATGAACATTTTTTTGAACGCCCGCAAAGTGATGAGCAAGGGTGGGGGGCGTTTGACGATTACCGCCTGTCAGGAAAACACCGACGTGCGCATCGACGTGGCGGACACGGGCCCGGGCATACCCGAGGCGGTGCGCGAGCGCGTGTTTGAGCCGTTCGTCACGCAGGCGGCGGACGAGCAAAACCCCGAGCAGTCCAAAGGCACGGGGTTGGGGCTGGCCATCTGCCGCGACCTGGTGCAGAGTGCCGGCGGGAAGATCTGGTTCGACACGCAAACGGGCAAGGGCACGACCTTTCACGTCCAGTTGCCTTTGGCGGTTGATCCGGACAGTTCGACTTGATCTAGGGAAGCTAACTGCGCAAAACCAGGCGTTGACTACAGCAATTCTTTTGCTCTGTGCTCTGGGTGCGCTCCGTGGTGAATGGATTGGCTGTCATTGACCACGGAGATCACGGAGGGCACGGAGGCGATCCTTATATCGTTTGGCTGCGGCGTTTCATGGGATGGCTGGGGCTTATGAATCTGACGAACTTTTCCAAAAGTTGCGTATGGGGATGGAAAGGGCAGGATAGTGGGGGGGTGAGAGAGGGTAGAGAGTAGAAAGTAGAGAAGAGATAGGCGAGGGGAGAGGGGGGGAAGGGGATTTGGTGATTTGGCGAGGTGGGGATTTGGTGATGTGATCGGAGGGGGATGACGGAGAGGGTTAGGAGAAGCGATGGGGCACGCTTCGCGCTGCTGTGTGGCACCCATAGGTTTTGCTTCCGGGGGAGGATTATTTTATGACCAAGACCATGGCGGATGCGGAGAAGAAACTTGCCCTTCACGGGGGCACGAAGGTGCGCGGGGGGGCGTGGCCGGCGCGGCGATTGTTTGGCGAAGAGGAAAAGCGGGCGGTGATGGTGTTGTTCGATAAGGCCATCGCCAGCGGTGAAGCGTTCGGCTATGAGGGTGAAGAGGAACAGGGATATTGCCGGGAGTTTGTGCAATGGATGAATGGGGAAACTTCCGAGGGAAAAGGCGAAGAGAAAAACAAGCCCACACCCTCACCCTACCCTCTCCCTCAAAGAGGGCGAGGGATTAATGAAGGCGTTTCCGGGGGAGGGAGTGGGGGAGATACACCCGCCGCATGCGGCGGGCTATATAAGAGTACTTCCGGGGGATTTGCCGACGGGGTGAATTCGGGCACGACGGCGGTGTGGGTGGCGCTACGGGCGCTGGAACTTGAGCCGGGGACGGAGGTGATTGTGCCGGGGGTGACGGATCCGGGGGGGGTCATGCCGGTGGCGCTAAACCACTGCATTCCGGTGCCGGCCGACGTTGCCCCCGGAACGTACAACGTGGGGGCAGAGCAGATTGAAGCGCGCATTACGTCGCGCACCAGCGCGATCGTGGTGGCGCACATCATGGGTTATCCGTGCGACATGGGGCCGATCGTGGAATTGGCCAAGCGTAAGGGATTGCCGCTGGTAGAGGATTGTGCCCAAAGCCACGGGGCGCGGTATCAGGGGAAAATGGTGGGGCGGTTCGGGACGATCGCGGCGTTTTCGACGATGTTCGGCAAGCATCATGCCACGGGCGGGCAGGGGGGGGTGGTGTATGTGCCGACGGAAGAGATGTATTGGAAGGTGCGGCGGTTTGCGGATCGCGGTAAGCCGTTCGGGCTGGCGGAGCAGGCGGGGAACGTGGTGGCGGGGTTGAACTGCAACATGGACGAACTGCACGCAGCCATCGGGCGGGTGCAATTGAAGAAGCTGCCGGGCTTGCTGGCGGCGCGACGGAAGACGGCGGCGGCCTTGGCGCGCGGGTGCCAAGAGCGATTGCAGGCGATACGCGTGGTGGAACCGCCGGCGGGGGGCGAGTCGTCGTATTGGTGTCCGTTCTTGCGGGTGGATTTGGCGCGGGTGCGGGTGGACAAGAACACGATCGTCGCGGCTCTGGCGGCGGAGGGATTGCCGGCCGAGAGTTCTTATTTCAATGTGCCCACGCAATTGCCCTGGAGCGTGCAGCGGCGGGTGTTCGGGCAAAGCGGGCTGCCGTGGACCAGTTCGCTGTATAAGGGCGATCCTAAGCAGGTGTATGACGTGCCGAACGTGCGGGCGACCGACGCCCAGGTGTTTCGCATTCTGTTTCACGAGCGCTGCGGGGACCAGGAAGTGGCCGACGTGCTGGCGGCGCTGGAAAAAGTGGAAGCGGCGTGGGTGAAGTAGGGGGGGGATTGCCGATTGCCGATTGCCGATTGCCGATTGCCGATTGCCGATTGCCGATTGCCGATTGCCGATTGCCGATTGCCGGGGAAGTTTACGGTGGTCTAATTGAAGTCAAGTGATTTGTGGTTTTTGCATCGGCAATCGGGAATCGGCCATGAGCGCAACGGCTGGGAGGAATGAGGACACGATGATCATTGATTCGCATCAACACGTGTTCTGGTACGGGCGGGACGACGCGGGGCTGATCGCGGACATGGATCAGCAGGGCATCGACCGGGCGTGGCTCTTGAGTTGGGAGATGGCTCCGCAGGAAGACAACGGGGACTATCACCACGCGCTGAATCCGCTGCACTTTCGGGCGGATGGGACGCACGCGGGGATTCCGCTGGCGGATCTGCTTTTGGCCCGTGCGCATTATCCCAAGCGATTTGTGGTCGGCTATTGCCCGCATCCGGGCAAGGGTGCGGCGGCGGCGGCGTTTGAGGCGGCGTATCGGATGCACGGCGTGCGGATATGCGGGGAATGGAAGTTTCACATGCTGCTGGACGACCCGCGCTGTCTGGAGCTGTTTGGCAAGGCGGGGGAATTGGGCTGCCCGGTGGTGCTGCATCTGGATGTGCCGTATTTGATGGACAATGGAAAACCTAAGTATCAGCCGCTGTGGTTTGGGGGGACGGTGGCGAATTTGGAGCGCGCGCTGCGGGCTTGTCCGGGGACGAATTTTGTGGGTCACGCGCCGGGATTCTGGCGGGAGATCAGCGGCGACGCGGATGCGGACCCGGCGGCGTATCCGCAGGGCCCGGTGCAAGTGGGGGGGCGGCTGCATGAGTTGCTGGATAAGTATGGCAATCTTTACGCGGATCTTTCCGCAGGTTCGGGATTAGGGGCGCTAAAGCGCGATCCGGAGCACGCGCGGAAGTTTCTGCTTCGCTATGCGGAGCGACTGCTGTTTGGGCGGGATTTTTACGGGGATGATTTGCAGGTGTTCCTGCGCACATTGAACTTGCCGGGGGACGTGGCGGAGAAGATTTATCAGGGCAATGCGCGGAAATTGGTCAAAAGCGAGTAAGGTGAACCGGCAAGGCGCCATTCAAAACACCGAGATGAACCGCCAGGACGCCAAGGTCGCCAAGTAGAAACGATTCCTTGGGTTTGAGAACGAAGCTGGGCAAAGAGGAAAGGAATGTTCATGCGTATCGAAAAGCAATTGGGATTGGTCGTGGCGGTAACGCTGGTCAGCCTGGGGTGGTTCAATGGATTAAGTCACGGGCAGAGCAAGCCCGCGGAGAGCGGCGCGGCGGGGGAGGCAGCCACAACGGCCACGGCAACGAGCGATGCGGCGATTAATCCGCTAAGTGAAGAAGGGCTGATCCGGGGGTGGGTGGTGGTCGGGCCGTTCCCGAATCCGGAACTGGCCGCGCCGCTGGCGGATGGCGTGGTGCGGAAGGGGTATCACGAGGATTACTTAAAGGAGCTGGGCGGGGAAGCGCAGGCGGAGTTGGAGGTGGGCAAGAAGATCGGCTTTGTGGATGAACAAGGGGCCGAGCAATTGGCCACGGTGAACGCGACGGAAGCGGACGGGGAGGGGTATGTGAATTTTTCGGTGGGGGCCAAGAGTCTGGTGGCCAGCGGGGGATCGGGCGCGGCGGGGGGCGCGGGGGTGAAGGTGGCGTATGCGTTTTGCTACTTGGATTCGCCGGTGGATCAGAAGGTTTATTTTCACTTTGGTTCGGACGACGCGGCCAAGGTGTGGGTGAATCATCAGCCGGTGCACACGCTCTGGACGCTGCAGCGCGGGGCGGAGAAATGGAATGACAACTTCGCGGTGGAGCTGCACAAGGGGCTTAACCCGGTATTGGTCAAGGTGGACAATCGCGGGGGCGGGTGGAACTTTGTGTTGGAGGTTTACAGCGAAAAGGACAACCAGAAGAAGCTGGACGAGCGGTTTCTTAGCGATATCGGGGCATGGGAGATCCGGCCGCTGGAGGGACAGGCGTTTGTGTTCGGCGGCGGGAGCTTTCCGATGCTGCAATGGAAGGAGCAGGATCGGATCCAGCGGCTGGTGGGCGCGGTGCCGTTGAAGGTGCGGTGGTTTGATCGGCAGTTAGAGGAAGTGACGCTGCCGACGCAGCCGGGGCGATATGCAGCCCTGGTGGAAGCGGAATTGCCGGCCAAAGTGGGGGGGATCAAGATTCGGCGGGGGCTGACGTTTGTGTTTTTGCCTGGGCTGGAGGATCGCACGCGGCAGGCGCCGCAGCTGAGCATGGCGTATCCGGGCGAGCCGTTTGATGCCCAGGCGTGGCAGGAGCAGGGGGGGGCGATCAGCGAGTACATCAGCAAGCAGATGATGCCGTGGCTGATCCGGGAGGAAGCGGGGGCGATCGTGACGGCGGCGATGCTGGAGATGCGCCCCAAGGGTGAGGCGGCCAAGCAGGCGGATAGTCCGGGGGTATTTCCGGGGGTACTTCCGGGGGTTCTTCCGGGGGTCATGGGTCAAGAATTTCAGTTGGCGTTAAAGAGGAAGCTCTTGGGCTTAGCGCCGGGCGAGTCGGCGCTGAAATTGCCGACGAAGAAAGCGGGCGCGCCAGCCCCGGTGTTGCGGGCGGGCAGTGAAAAGGAAGCGGGAATGAAGGAAGGCACGGCTAAGAAGCTGCACGCGATTTGTCAGGAGTGGTACGAGGTGAGTCAGCGGCCGTTCGCCATTGTGATCGCGCGGCATGGGGTGATTGTCTATCAGGAAGCGTTTGGGCAAATGGACGGCAAGCCGGCGACGATGGAGACGAAGTTCCCGCTGGCGTCGATCACCAAAACGCTGGCGGCGCAGATGTTCGGGCAATTCGTCAGCCAGGGGTTGATCAAGCTGGATGATCCGGTGGGCAAGTTCCTGCCGGATTTCCCCGTCGAGGGGGAAAAGGTGATCACCTTCCGGGCGTGTTTTGAGTTTGTCAGCGGGTATCAGGGGCACGGGATGTGGGGCGGGTTGGAGAACGCCTGGCTGGAGAACGCCATGGCGGCGCAACTGCCGCAGATTCACCCGCACAAGGTGACGTATTACAACGGCATGGGACATGACCTGGCAGCCAAGGCGATGGAGGTGGTCAGCGGTAAAAGTTTTATTCGGCTGATGCAGGAGAATTACTTCGGCCCGCTGGGCATTAACGAAGCGACGATTGAGGACGCGGCTTACGGCACAGAAGCGTCGACGCTGAGCCTGGCCAAGATGAGCCAGGTGATTTTGAACAAGGGATCGTACGGCCAGCTGGAGTTTTACTCCCCGGCGGTGTTTGAGGCGTTTTTGCCTAAGCCGACGGAGGAATTCTTCCCGGAGGTTCACGATACGCGGGGGGTGGGACTGTATCCGTTCGGCAAGGGGATCGTGGGTGGGGCGGCGGCGTCCTCGACGATCCAGTGGATCGACTTGGACAAGGATTTAATCATCGTGGTGGGGCGGATCATCCAGGGCAAGGATTATGACAAATACACCAAGCAGGTCCGTGACGCGGTGTATGAGGGGGTGGCGGGGGATCAGAAGATGCCGACGCTGGGCGATTGAGCGTCGCGGCTAAATGGATGCGTGCGTAACCAGATTTTTTATGGAGCGTTCGAACATGGCGGATGGATTTTTACTGGATGGACAAGCATTGATCTGGCGGAGCCACGGGGAGACGCTGCGCGTTGAGCCGTGGGGCGCTAATGCCTTGCGGGTGCGGGCGACGATGAATGCGGAGTTCGCCAGCGCTTACAGTGCGCTACTCGACCCGGCCCAGAGTCAGGCGGAGGTTGCGATCCGGGCTGACGGGGCGACGATTCGCAACGGGCGGATCCAGGCGGCGGTTTCGCTGGAAGGGCAGATTCAGTGGACCAACACGCGGACGGGCCAGATGGTGTTGGCTGAGGCGCCGGTCAAGCCGATGCACGCACGTCCGCGGCAATTTAAGGCGGTGGGGGGCGACCTTTTCCGGGGGGAGGCGAGATTTGTCGCGCACGACGACGAGCGTATGTATGGACTAGGTCAGCATCGCCACGGACGGCTGAATCAAAAAGGCTGCGTGATTGATTTAGAGCAGCGCAACTGCGAGGTGACGATACCGCTTTTAATTTCGTCGCGCGGGTATGCGCTGCTGTGGAACCTTCCGGGGGTCGGGCGGGTGGAGCTGGGGGCGACGCAGACGCGCTGGGTGGCCCAGGCGTGCCGGCAGATGGATTACTGGGTGACGGTGGGCGATTCGTACGCGGAGCTGCTGAGCGCTTATGCCGACGCCACGGGGCATGCGCCGCCGCTGCCGGAGTTCGCGGCGGGGTTCTGGCAATGCAAGCTGCGCTATCAGACGCAGGAGGAACTGCTGGGCGTGGCCCGCGAATACAAGCGGCGGGGGTTGCCGCTGGACGTGATCGTGATCGACTATTTTCACTGGCCGGTGATGGGGGACTGGTGTTTTGACGAGCGGGATTTTCCGGACCCGGCGGCGATGGTGCGCGAGCTTAAAGAGATGGGCGTGGAACTGATGGTGTCGGTCTGGCCGTCGGTTAATCCGCAGAGCAAGAATTACTGGCGATTGGAGCGGCGGGGCCTCTTGCTGCGCACGGAGCGGGGCGCGCGGGCGCTGTTTCGCACGGGCGACGCGCCGGATTTGAACCAAGCGGTGTACGTGGAGTACTACGACCCGACGAATCCGGAGGCGCGGCAGTTTATCTGGGAGAAGATGCGCGAGAATTACGGACGCTACGGCATCCGGGTGTACTGGCTGGACGCCTGCGAGCCGGAGATTGCGCCGGCGGATCATGAGAACCTGCGCTATCACGCGGGCAACGGGCTGGAGGTGGGGTGTTTGTATCCGCTGGCGCATCAGCAGGCGTTTTATGAAGGCCTAAAGGCGGACGGGGAAAACCAGATCATCACGCTGTGCCGGTCGGCCTGGGCGGGTTCGCAGCGCTACGGGGCGGCGGTGTGGTCGGGGGACATTGACTCGACATTTGAATCGCTGGCCAACCAGGTGCGGGCGGGGCTGAATATCGGGCTGTCGGGCATTCCGTGGTGGACGACGGACATCGGCGGGTTCCTTAACGGCGATCCGCGCACGGAATATTTCCGTGAGTTGATCGTGCGCTGGTTCCAGTTCGGCGTGTTCTGCCCGCTGTTTCGGCTGCACGGGTATCGTCAGCCGGCGACGTTTGAAACCGGGGCTCCTAATGAAATCTGGTCGTTCGGCGACAAGGCGTACGAGATCATCAAGGAAATCCTGTTCCTGCGCGAGCGGCTAAAGCCCTACGTCATGGCGCAGATGCGCGTGGCCCACGAGACGGGTCGGCCGGTGATGCGCCCGCTGTTTTTTGATTTTCCCAAGGATGCGGGGACGGCGGCGGTGGAGGATCAGTTCATGTTCGGGCCGGATATTTTGGTGGCTCCGGTGCTGGCGCAGGGGCAGACGCAGCGGGCGGTGTATCTGCCAGCCGGGGCGAAATGGACGGACCCGTACAGTGGGCAAGTTTACGACGGCGGGCAGACGATCACGGCTGACGCGCCCCTGGAGCGCGTGCCGGTGTATCTGCGCGACGGGGCGAAGTGGCCGATCGTGAAATTCGATTGATTCGGGAGGTATCGGTACGACGCTAAGACACAATCTCGTGTCAGGGGAGACGCTCATGCCCACCATTCAGGTCCGCGATATTGAAGTGAACTTTGAGGAGCACGGCCCGGTTGGCGGCGAGCCTTTGGTGATGCTCCATGGCTTTACCGGGAATCTGCGCGCGTTCGATCGGTTCCTTGAGCCGTTCGGCCGGCAGTACCGGCTGATCACCGTCGACTGGCGCGGGCACGGCAAGACGACCAATCCGGGCGATCGGCAGATTCTCCACAGCGAGTTGGGCAAGGACCTGGCGGCATTCTGCGACGGGTTGGGAATCAAGCGGGCGCATTTTTTGGGGATCTCCTCGGGGGCGATGCAGCAATTTCCGCTGGCGCTGGCGCGGCTGGACCTGGTGCAGACGATGACGCTGGTCATCGGCACGCACATTTTTGACGATCACGCTAAGCAGAAAGTGTCGGAGATCGCGGCCGGCCAGCGGGCGAAGTTTCTTACGGAGCCGCTGGAAGACCCCACCCGGCAGGCGCGGCGGCTGAAGATGACCGATCAATGGGAAGGATCGGTCCTGGCCCCGGGCGATCACGCGTACACGCCGGCGCAGCTTAAGACGATCGCGCGGCCGGCCCTGATCGTCCACGGGGATCGGGACATCTTTTTCCCGGTGCGCATCGCCACGGAAATGTACGAGTCGCTGCCGAACGCGGAATTGTGCGTCTTGCCGCGCTGCGGGCATGAGGTGCCCGAGCGGTTCGCGGGGTTCTTCGTGCAGATCGTGCTGGATTTCCTGGGGCGGAACCCGCTCGGGGCCGATGGCGAGGGGCGGGCGGGCTAGATCGGATCGATGGTGACGTTGCCGTAGGTGACGTCGGTGTGGTGGGCGACCAATAGCGCGCTGCCGCGGGTCAGTTCGCCTTCCTGGCCGTCGGCTTCGAGCAGCCAGGCGGACGGCTCGGGCTGGTCGGCGGGCCAGTATTTGACGGCGTAGCGGCTCGTGGCGCCGGGTCGCGACTGTACGCGGACTTTGGTCAGGTATGATCGGCCGAGTTCCACATGGAATCCGCTTTTGTCGACGGCGATGTGTCCGCCGCGACCGCCGGCGAGGAATGCCCGTCGTTCCTGATGTTCACCCAGCCAGCCGTAGAAGGACAGCCCGCCGAGCGGGTTCCATCCGCGTCGCGGTCGCATGTCGCCCCAATCGTAATGCCCCTGCCAGCGGAGCAGCACGCCAGCCGCCTGGCCGTAGCTGGGCCAGCGATATGACGCGGGGCTGTCGACAAACTGATGAATCGTCATCGGCACGGTCAGTTGGCAGTCGGTCCAGCGCAGGTCGCCCAGGGCGATGACGCGGTCGTAGTGAGGCTCGACGGGTCGAACGCCGCCGGGCTGTAGCTGCCATAGGCCGTCGACCACCTGAGCCACGTCGTTGATGTTTTTGGAGGCGTGCCAGTCGATCGTCATCGGCAGAGCTGGCGGCGGCCCGTGCTGGACGTGCAGTTTGACGATGGCCTCGGTCTCGTGGCCGTCCATGTCGTTGGCGACGATTCGCAGCGAATGATCGCCCTCTTGGAGCCCGTCCGCTTCGAGTTCGATGTTGAAGTCGCCCAAGGATCGGAGTCGAAAGGCTGTGGGGCCCAGCGGCAAGGGGTTCATCTCGCCTTTATGCCCCCAGCGCACGGAACTGACGCCCACGGGACTGGTGGCGCGCCCCAGGATATTGAGGTATTTCTGGGGCATACCGTGATGGCCGAAGTGCTGTTCCAGGCCGTACCAGACGTCGATTTTCAATTCGCGACTCATCCTGTCGTCCTCCGTGTCGTGCACGACAACAGGATATCAGCGCGCGTGGCATTCAAGGCCGACGCGAAGGAAGGGGGTTTCGGACGGGATTGGGGCTATTGGCTCAGCCGCAAGCAGCGCACAAGAAAGTCGACGTCGGCGATGCTTTCCTTGGCCGGCGCGCTGGAGACGAATTCGTTGGCGATGCCCAGTTCGTCGAGGCGGGCTTTGAGGATCCGGCCGAATTTCGGGTGATGGATGCTGTGGGTTTCCGTGAGCTGGTCCTCGGACTCGTCCCAGGTGTAGGTCAGGCGGACGGGCGGGTCGTCGGGCGTGAGGTAATTGATGACGGAGGTTTCTTCGAAGAGGCGGATGACCTCGGCGGAGGGGTTGTCGGTGGGCCCGTCGAGGCCGAAGAGCTTCCAGACGGGCATGGCCTGCCAGCCGGGGCCGGGGATGTTGGCGCGGATGAAGCGAGGGTCGTAGGAGCACTGGGTGTTGACCAGGGCCATGCAGCTTAGGCGCGTCGAAAAGCGGGCGACGGGGTCGGGGCTGCTGGGATCGGCCAGGTCGTCGTGGAAGCCGAGCCAGAGACTGATGCCGCCGCCGGCCGAGCCGCCTGTGGCGGCGAAGCGCGTGGGTTCGAGGTTCCACTCTTGGGCCTTGCTGCGGAGGAACTGGACGGCGCGGGCGCAATCGAGCATGGGGGCGGGGTAGGGCGCGTCGGAGGAGAAGCGATAAGTGATCGAAGCGACGGAGATGCCGGCGTCGAGGTACTGCTGGAGCATCAGGGGCGGGTCGGGCCGACCTGAGAGGAAGCCTCCGCCGTGGATGCGGATGACCAGGGGTGTGGGCTTGTCGGATTTGGCGAGCCAGAGGTTGAGGATGTTGCGCGGGTGGGGGCCGTAGGAGACGTTGCCGTAGGTGGCGGGCGTGGTGGGCGGGGTGGGCCCGGCGGCGTCGGGGTCCCGGTAGGCGCCCAGGCGCAGGGGCGTGCCGTCGAGGGTGCTGTTGGTCACCTGGACCTTGGCCTTGTCGTCGATCTGGAAGTGGACGTTGCGGAAGGTCGAGCCCTGGATGCGCAGGTTCACGCCCGGGCCGACGACGATGGGGCGAACCTTGTTGTCGACGCTCGCGACGGTGCAGCGGCGCATCAAAAAGTCCGAGGACTGCTCGGGGGTCTTGCCGGCCATCTCGATCTCCTTGAGCAGGTAGGGCTGTTTGGGTTCGGCCACGACGAAGCGCATGGCCACGGGGCCGGCGGCGCGGACGGTGCAGTCCTCGAAGACCTGCTTGCCGCCGACGACCATGACTTCGCAGTCGGCGCTGTCGCTGATGGTGCAGTGGACCATTTTCGCGCGGGTCATGTGGCCGTTGCCGACGGCGATGCTGTTCCCCTGGAAGGTGCTGTCCTTGACGTCCATGGAGCAGGCGGCGTGGGGGCTGATGCCGTTGTCGAGGCATTCGTTGGCCGAGACGTTAAGGAGCTGAATGTTCTGAGTATCGCCGTGGAAATTAAAGCCATCGTTGAGGACGTGGCGGACGTGCAGATCGCGGATGGTGATGTCGTGGGTGTGGCCAAAGGTGTAGACGCCCTGGGTGCGCGTCGCCCATTCCAGCTGCTGCAACGGACCGCGCACGTAGAGCCAGCCGGATTGGGAATCGATCGGCTCCCAGGCGAACTGGCCTTCTTTTAGATCATTTGGAGCGGGGTACTGGGCGATCAGCGCCTGGCGGGCGGCCTCCCAGCCCTGGTTTTTCTCCATTTCCCCGAGGCGCCCGATTTTGTACTTGGTGCGGCCCATGGTGACAGCGCGGCCGTTTAGGACCAACAAATGTCGATCTTCGATGGTGCGCTTGAGCTTGAGGCGGCGCAGGTTGTCGGCCACCTGCTCCCACGCGGCAGGATCGGCCGGCAGAGGATCCGCCCCGGAGAGGGTGCAGCCGTGGCCTTGGATGGTGAGGTTCTTCTTGTCGATCAGGGAGATCATTTCGCGATAGACGCTGCCGGCCGGCAGGAGGTGGATCACGTCGCCGGGCTGCGCCTGGTCGATGGCGGCCTGAGCGGAGATCAGCGGCGCCTCAGCTGTGCCGGGGTTGCCGGGCCGGCCCGTTTGCGGGTCCACGTACAGTTCCGCGGCGTTGGCAGCCCCCGCGACGATCAGCAGATGCACCAAGGATACAACCGAGAGATTGATGCCTTTGGATGGCCAGCGAAATGAAGTCATAGAGGCATGGTACTGGCCTGGGTCAAAGGCGCATAGAGATACACTGAAAATAACTGGAAAACAGATTAAGAGACGACAAGACCCCAATTAAGGCGCTGCGGCGGTGTGTTTCTCCCATTCAAGGGAGGACGTTCAGCTTTGGGGCCAGGGGGTATCCACTTCCGGGGGTATCCACTTGCGGAGCGGTGGCTTGCGGGGCCATGCCTTCCGGGGGAACTTCCGGGGGGACTTCCGGGGGAAACTTCCGGGGGGTGGGGGCTTCCGGGGGTGGGGGTGGGGGGGTACACTGGCGAGGCATGACTGGGTCTTCCCTAGATCAAGATCATCCCGCTCGTGAAGCTGCGACAGCCATTGTGAAGGTGCTTCAGCAGGCAGGCCACGTGGCCTATCTGGCGGGGGGTTGCGTGCGCGATGAGCTTTTGGGATTGGAGCCGAAGGACTACGACGTGGCGACGGACGCGGTGCCGGAGCGGGTGCGATCGCTGTTTCGGGGCAGCAGGCTGGTGGGCGAGGCCTTTGGGGTGGTGCTGGTGCGGCAGTTGGGGGTTTACGTGGAGGTGGCGACGTTTCGGCGGGAGGGGGAATACAGCGATGGTCGTCGGCCCGACTTTGTGGAGTTTTCCGACGCCCCCAGCGACGCCAGCCGGCGGGATTTTACGGTTAACGCCCTGTTTGAGAATCCCCTGGCGGAGGATCCGAAACAGCGGATTATTGACTACGTGGGGGGGCTGGATGACCTGCGGCGGAAGATTTTGCGCAGCGTAGGGAACGCTGATCAGCGATTTGGCGAGGATTTTTTGCGCTTGCTGAGGGCGGTGCGTTTTGCCGCGCGATTGGGGTTCACTATCGAAGAGCAGACCGCCAAAGCCATCCGCAGGCATGCGACGAGCCTTAATCGCATCAGCCGGGAACGCATCGGACAGGAAGTGCTTTGGATGTTGACCGGGCCAAGGCCTGCTCTGGCGGCGAACTTGGTTCAGGAATTAGCCCTGGACGCACCCACGCTCCAGGAGGACAACAGCACATGTAATTTGCTTATTTTGAGTGCTTTAGAGCAAGACCCCACGGCGGACTACGGCGCCGCATTGGCGGCATGGATGCTGGACAGGCGGTTTGGTCGAACGTTCTGGGCGGATTTTGAACGTCGTTCGCGTGAATTGGGGACCACGCGCGAACACGGTTCGCAGAATGGGTCGGCTGACGTCGTAATCTGCCTGCCAATTGTCAACGGTGTTCATTCTGGGCTTGAAGAATGGGTCAATCGCTGGCGCGAGGCGCTGTGCCTGAGCAATGATCAGCGGTCGGACCTGCAGGAGACCATCGAAGTGATGGTCAAGCTGCTTTCCTGGTCCCAGGAGAACATCGCAGGCAAGAAGCACCTGATGGCGGAGTATCGATTCGAGGCTGCCTGCCAATTGCTCAAGGCCATGGGCGAGGGCTGGGCGAAGAGCAAGGACGCTGGGCAAAAGGCGGTGGGGGGGTTGCTAGGTGAAATTGGGAAGACTATCGCCAGGGAATCGCCGGACTTGATCGCCCAAGGCGTAGCGCCAAAACCATTGATTGATGGAAATGACCTGATAGCCTTAGGCTGTCAGCCAGGACCTGAGTTAGGTCAATTGCTGCAAATGACTTACGATGCACAGCTGGAGGGTGAATTTGCCAGCCGGGAGGAGGCCTTGGCGTGGGTTGGCCAAAAGATTCGTCAAGCTCAAAAAAATAAAGCTGCCCAACCAGACCCCGGCTCACTAGAATAGACCCCACCTCCGGAAGTACCCCCGGAAGTACCCCCGGAAGTACCCGTAAACCCCGGAAAATTAGACTTCGGTCCTTGTAAGGGTCCAAAAAGCCACCTGGAAGGCCCAAAAGGATCTACTTACTGAGGTTGCCCGGAATTGATGGAACCAGGATGTGGGAAAAACGGTAAGGAAGTGACGATAGTGGTGTAGGCCGACGCCCAGCCGTCGACGCCACGCCACTATAGAGCACCCCATGGAACAATTCATAACGCATTTCACTTACCTGGGCGTGGTCCTGGTGCTGCTGGCCAGCGGATTCGGATTACCTCTGCCTGAGGACTTGCCTCTCTTAATAGCTGGTTATCTGTGCGCCATCGGCACAGCGGAATTGTGGTTGATGATTCCGATTACTTTTCTGGCGGTGATCGGCGCGGACATCATCCTGTTCTTTGTAGGGCGAAAGTTCGGCCAGCATGCGACGAAGCTGCCGCTGCTGCGTCGTTTCCTGGACCAGCGTCATCTGGACAAGGCAGAGCGGGCGTTCATCAAGCATGGCGGCAAGACGCTGTTTGTCGCGCGCTTTTTGCCGGGCGTGCGCTCGGCTGTGTTCTTCACCGCGGGGGCCTGCCGCACGCCGGTGTGGAAGATGGTGGTCTTTGACGGTTCCGCGGCGCTGATCAGCGTGCCGACGATCGTGACGCTGGGGTACCTGTTCGCGGCTGAGTTCGATCGCATTCATGAACAGATCAAGGACTGGGAAGCGATCATCGTGGGCACGATCGTGGTGGGAATCGTGGTGATGGTGATTTACCAGCGATTGCGCCGATCCATAGTCGCGGTGGAGCCGGTGGCGGTGGTCGGGCCGGAAGAAGAGAAGACCATATCGGAAGAAGCGCGGTCCCGCCGGGCGGGGTGAAGGGCAGGAGTTGGGAGTCAGGAATTAGGAGTTAGGCGCTGAGGCAGGGGAATTCGGGGGGTAACTTCCGGGGGTGGGGGTAAAATATCGGGTTCTGATGCGGCAGGCATATCAACGAGTCATGGAGCAGATCGCGGCGGCGGCGGCCCGCAGCCATCGGCCGGCGGATTCGGTGCGTCTGGTGGCGGTGACCAAGAGCGCGTCGATGGGTCAGATTCGAGAGCTCCTGGAGATCGGCCACAGACACTTAGGGGAGAACCGTGTCCAGCAGCTCAGCCAGCGAGCAAGCGAGTTGGCTGCCGGCGGCTGGCCTCCGGTGATTGAACCGATCGAAGCCGGAAAACGCGAACAAGGCAGTGGGGGGGCGGGGACGCACCCCCCGGCAGATCCGGGGGCTTTACAGGCGGACCGGTCAAGATCACTTCCGGGACTTCCGGGCCTTCCGGGGGCGGGGGGGGTGCGGTGGCACATGATCGGTCATTTACAGAGGAACAAAGCCAAGGCGGTGATGGGGTTGGCCGCGTTGATTCATGGCGTCGACAGCGTGCGTCTGGCTGAGAAACTAAACGAAGCAGCCCAGCAGGCCCGCGGCCTGGACGACGCGGTTGGGCCGAGCGACGCCTGGGAGCGTCTGGATGTCTTGATCGAAGTGAACATCAGCGGGGAAGAGAGCAAGCACGGGGCGAGTCTGGCCGAAGCAAGAAACCTGGTGGACTATGCCGCCCGCTTGCCGGGACTGCGTGTGCGGGGGCTGATGACCATGGCTCCTTACAGCGACAACCCGGAAAACGCCCGGCCGATATTCGCCCGCGGCGCGGAGTTGTTCGCTGAACTGCGCGGGCGCCCGGCGCTGGGTGGGCATTTCGATCTGTTGTCGATGGGCATGAGCGGTGACTTTATGGTGGCCATCGAGGAAGGCGCCAACCTGGTGCGCGTGGGAACCGCGTTATTCGGACCTCCCCGGCCCCCCGGAAGTTAGCTCCACCCCCGGAAGTTAACTCCGCCCCCGGGAACCCCCGGAAGCGAATACCCTCGTCCTCGGAAGCTAAACGCACGGCCACCGGCTGCTAATCTCCCCGATAGCGGTGACCGCAACGAGCGGGGCACGTCCCCAGGCGGTGATTGTGCGCCTGCTTTATGGAACTTAGGCACATCGTCGGCGCCTGCTGATGCAGGAAAGAGAAAGCAAAAGTACAATTAGGCCCAGTCAAGGGGGGCGGCGCAATCGCACACAGATTGATCAAGGTCGTCACCCGAATGGGCAAACCCACGCAAGCGGCATCAGAAAGCGCGGCGGAAACCTCGGCCAAGCCATCAACTCGCCCTGATGCTGGCGGGGCGGCGGGTACGCGCCGCAACGAACCGCTGTTGGTGGAAGTGTCCTGGGAGGTGTGCAACCAGGTCGGGGGGATTTATCAGGTTCTGCGTTCGAAGGTGCCGAGCATGGTGGCCCGCTGGGGCAATCGCTATTGCCTGGTCGGGCCGTATCAGGGCCACACCGCGTCGATCGAGTTTGAGCCCGCGCCCCTGGTCGGGCCGTTCGGACAGGCGGTCAAGCAATTGCACGAGGCGGGCATCGGCGCTCAGTTCGGGCGCTGGCTGGTGACGGGCCGGCCGCACGTGGTGCTGCTGCATCACGGGGACGTGTGGAGCCGGCTGCACGAGGTGAAGTATCGCATCTGGGCGGACCACGGCATCGCGCTGCCGCCCAACGACAGCATCATCAACGATTGCTCAGCCTTCGCCGAGGCGGTGCGGCAGTTCCTGTGGCTTTTAGCCAAGCGGCAGTCCGGGCGCCGCCGGCTGGTGGCGCATTTCCACGAGTGGATGGGTGGCATCGCCATTCCCATGCTGCGTCACGATCAGTGGCCGGGGGCGACGGTGTTCACCACGCACGCCACCCAGCTGGGCCGGTACCTGGCGATGCACGATCTGCAGTTCTATCAACACTTAGGGGCGTTTAACCCCACCGTCGAAGCCAAGCGCTACAACGTGGAGGCTCATCACGGGCTGGAGCGGGCCGCGGCGCACGGGGCGCACGTGTTCACCACCGTGTCGGACGTCACCGCGCAGGAATGCCGGCATCTATTGGGGCGGGCCCCGGACGTCTTACTGCCCAACGGCCTGAACATTCAGCGTTTCGCCGCGGTGCATGAGTTCCAGAACCTGCACAGCAAATACAAAGAGAAGATCCACCAGTTCACGATGGGGCATTTTTTCCCCAGTTACCACTTTGATCTGGACAAGACGCTGTACATCTTCACCTCCGGGCGCTACGAGTATCGCAACAAGGGCATGGACCTGACCATTGAAGCCCTGGCCCGGCTGAACTGGCGGATGCGGCAGAGCAACGTGGACCGGACGGTGGTGGCGTTCCTGGTGACGCGCCGGCCGTTTAAGTCCATCAGCGTCGGGGCGCTGCAGTCCAGCGCCATGCTTGACGAGTTCCGGGTCATCGGCGAAGCGTTTCAGGAGCAGATCGGCCAGCGCATGCTCTCGGCCGCGGCCCAGGGGCGCATCCCGGACTTAAACACCCTCGTCGATGACTACTGGCGTCTGCGGCTGCGGCGGGCCATCCAGGCCTGGAAGCGCAACTACCTGCCGCCGATCGTCACGCACGATCTGCAGGACGATCAGCACGACGAAGTGCTCAACCAATTGCGCACCTGCCGGCTGTGGAATCATGCCGACGACCGCGTGAAGGTGGTGTATCACCCGGACTTTATTTCCACCACCAGTCCGCTGTTCGGGCTGGAATACGAGCAATTCGTGCGCGGCTGCCACCTGGGCGTCTTCCCCAGCTACTACGAGCCGTGGGGCTACACCCCGCTGGAGTCCATCGCCTTGGGCGTGCCGGCGATCACCAGCGACTTGTCGGGCTTCGGGTCGTACCTGATCCAGCTGTTGCCGGACCACGAGGAAAAGGGACTGTATGTCCTGCGCCGGCGGGACGCGGACTTCCACCAGGCGGCGGAGCAATTAGGCGACCTGATGTTCCGCTTCACGCAGCTGAATCGCCGCGAACGGATCGCGCTGCGGAACAACGTCGAGTCCTTCAGCGAGCATTTCGACTGGCATAATCTGGGCCGGCGCTATCACGAAGCCCATGGGCTGGCGCTGGATCGGCTGGTTTAGGGCAAAAGCAACATCGACCCTGTGATTTGAACCTGGCGCCGATACGGAGACGTATAGATCCCCAGGGATCGTCGCGGGCCGGGCCAGGCGGCTAGAATTATGGACCGTGGCGCGCAAAGCGGGCCATTCCCAAGCGCTGATGGAGAAAGGATTCCCATGTCCAAACGAATCTCCTGGATCCTCCTGGCTGGGGGTTTTTTAGCGGTGTGGGCGTTATCGGTGTCGCTGCGGGCGGCGGAAAAGCAGGAGGGGCTATTCCTGCAGGGAGTCGATCTATCTCAAGCCAAGGGCCAGGCGCAGAAGGAAGGCAAGCTGCTGCTGGTGGACGTGATGACCGACTGGTGCCCGCCGTGCAAGATGATGGAGCGCAACACCTGGCCGAACGCCCAGGTGCGGGAGTATTTCCAGACCAAGGCGCTGGCCTATCAGGTGGACGGGGATCAGGACCGATCGGCGGTGGAAGAGTTGAACATCGAGTATTTTCCCACGCTGATCGTGTTCAAGGACGGCAAGGAGCTGGAGCGGCAAGTCGGGTACCTGTCGCCGCAAGAGCTGTTAACCTGGATGGCGAATCTGGAGAAGGGACAAACCCACTCGGGTGTGCTTCGTTACCAGAGCGAAAACGCGCCGCCGGGGCCGATGGACATTACCGCCAAGCTGGATCTGCTGGTGTCGTTTGCCGAGGCTAAGGATTATGCCAAAGCCCTGAGCATGGTGGGATGGCTGGTCGACAACCTGCACGAGCAGGCTCCCGCCCTGGAATATCAAGGGCTTTTGAGGCTGCGGGCGCAGGTGAATATTCTCCAGCAGATGGCTCCCGACCTTCTGCTGCAGCTCGATGAACAGGCCACGACGTTGGCGCAGAAAGTCGAATCCGGTCAGGCGAGCCCGAGCGAGAAACGCGCTTTTGTTTGTTTGAACTATCTGCAGGGAACCACCGCGGCTCCCCTGGCCTGGTTTGACGCCATCAAGCAGACCCCTGCCGGGCCAGCGGATATGCAGGCACTCGGAACGTGTTTGACCATGCTGCTGGTCAAGGCCGACCGGTGGACAGACCTGCATTTGTTGGATCCGGATCCGTCGGCAGCCTTCGCGAAGATGAAACAGGACTATGCCGCGGGCATGGACACTTTTGCCCAATGGCCGGAGGACGACCGGCGCGCGCGCACCGTGGACTTAATGGAGGACGACCTGCGCGCCAGAGGATCGCTGCTCTACGCGGGCCTGCTGGCGGCGGGCAAGACCGCCCCCGCGCAGGAAATAGCCAAGGCTCTTTTTGACGCGCTGGACGACGGCCATACACGCGTGGTGGCGGTGAAGATGGCTCTTAGCGCCCATCAAGCATTGGCGGAACATCGCTTGTGGCTTAAGGAAGCCAAGGAAAAAGGCGAGGACGTCGCTCAGCTAAGCGAAAAGCTCGAGCAGGCGCTCACGACCAAGTGACCCCTGCCGACCGCGCGTTCGTTTTCCAGCCCCTTAGGACGCATCATCGCCATGAATAACACAACCACCTGGTTCTAAGCCAGGTGGTCGCGGAACCCGGGGGGAGCATGGACTAAAGTAAGCAGCTGATGCATCAGTGGGCGGACCAGACCAGTACGACGCGGCCGGCGATCACGTCTTGGTGCGCCGTCATCGGACGCGGCGCGGCGTTTCGGCCGACATAGGTCGGCGTACGGTGTTGGGTGCCGGCGCGGCCATAAAGGTGCGCGCCCGCGCTGGGCCCAGCCCAGGCCAACGATGGCAAAGCCAACAGCGCCGCAGCCAACAAAACACTCGTGATTCGTTTCATGGGGAACCTCCAACCCGCATCCCAAGCGTTAGTCAGGCCAGACGCCGGGACGCGCACAAACGTCTGACAACTAACCCAACGCAAGCGGGAGGCAAAAAAGTTCAATGGCACGGCATTCCCCGGTCCTACCACGTCGGTTGGATACACCGGTCGTCAGCAATCGCGCGGCTGTCAACACACGATTTTGACGTCCGGCAAGTGCTATTTTTTCCACTTGATATTGCAGCCCATCGACGGCTTCTGGTCGGGGGCAACCGGTTTGCCCGCCAGGGTGGCGTCCAAGGCGGCGCGCAGGTCGCGGCCGGTGACGGGGACGCCGTTGCCGGGGCGCGAATCGTCCAGCTGGCCGTGGTAGATCAGTCTGCGGTTAAAGTCGAACAGGAAAAAGTCCGGCGTGCAGGCAGCCTGATAGGCCTTGGCCACTTCCTGAGTCTGGTCGAACAGATACGGGAAGGTGTAGCTGCGGGCGACTTTTTCTTCCTTCATGCGTTCGGGGCTGTCGTCGGGATAGTTTTCCGCGTCGTTGGCATTGATCGCCACCACCGCCACGTCGCGGTCCTGATAGTCCTCGCCTAAGCGCGTCAGCTCCGCAGCCACATGTTTGACGTACGGGCAATGATTGCAGATGAACATCACCAGGTAAGCGCTGGCGCCCTGAAAATCGGCCAGCGAGACTTTTTCGCCTTCGGTGTCGAGCAGGGAAAATTCCGGGGCGGGCGTGCCCAGTTTCACCGTGGTCGAGGGGGTCAACACCATGGCAGGGCTCCTGGCGGTTGCGGCGGTTATCTAATCATACGCCGGGAGAGGGAGGAAGAGCGGAGTCGGGAATAAACAGCAGCACACAGCACCCTGCGGGATGCTGTATGGCACCCCACAGGGAGTTTCCGGGGGAGGGGGCGCTTCCGGGGGGGACTTCCGGGGGCACTTCCGGGGGCGGGGGCGGGGGAGCTTTGCGGGGTTTTGGCCTTGACGGTCGATCTACTTTGAGCGTGCTTATGCTGGTGTCCAGCGGACTTTTTTTACACGGTGATTGCGGTGACTGATTCCCTGCCGACGATTGCTCATGGCCTGCATCGGCTGGACTTTGCCGGGGCGGAGATTCTGGCGGTTCACATCGCCCGCAATTTGCGCCAGCAGTTCCGTTTTGTTTTCTTCTGTTTAGACGGGCTCGGCCCGTTGGCGGATCAGCTTCGAGCGGAGGGCTTTACCGTCGCGAACCTGGAGCGCCGCCCGGGCTTTGACCTGGCGCTGACCCACCGGCTGGGCCGATTCCTCCAGCAACAGCGCGTCAACATGGTTCACGCCCACCAGTACACGCCCTTTTTCTACGCCGCCCTGTCCCGGCTGCGGCGGAGCGCCACGTTGCGCGGGCTAAAAGACCTGCGCGGAATCGTGTTCACCGAGCATGGCCGCCATTACCCCGACCCGCCGCGCCCTAAGCGCATCTGGGCCAACAAGGTGCTGTTGCGCCCGTCCGATCGCGTCACGGCGGTGGGGCAATTTATTAAGCAAGCCTTGATCCGCAGCGAGGGTATCGACGCAGCCCGCATCGACGTGATCCACAACGGCATCGACCCCCGGAAGTTTGCATTGCCCGACGCGGAGGC
The DNA here is from genome assembly GCA_020851735.1 of Phycisphaeraceae bacterium. Taxonomy (GTDB): domain Bacteria; phylum Planctomycetota; class Phycisphaerae; order Phycisphaerales; family Phycisphaeraceae; genus JADZCD01. The sequence continues at coordinate 31,951 of JADZCD010000022.1, read as the reverse complement.
CGGAACGCTACGGGAGAAGATCCGCGCGGAGCTGGGCATCACCGCCAACCAGCCGGTGGTGCTGCAGGTGGCCCGGCTGCACCCGGTCAAGGATCACGCCACCGCGCTGCGGGCCATGGCCCACGTCAAGGTGCGCTGCCCGAACGCCGTTCTGCTGCTTGCCGGCGACGGTGAACTGCGCTCCGACCTGGAAAAGCAGGCGGCGGAACTGGGCACTGCCGCCCACGTGCGATTCCTGGGCGTGCGCACGGATATTCCAGCCCTGATGGCGGCTGCGGACGTGTTTGTGCTCAGCAGTTTAAGCGAGGGGATTTCCGTCACGCTCTTAGAAGCGATGGCGGCCGGCCTGCCGATTGCCGCCACGGACGTGGGGGGCAACGGCGAGATCATTGAGCACGGGATCACCGGCCTGCTCTCCCCGCGCAGCGACAGCCAACGGCTGGCGGACAACGTCCTGAACCTCCTGGAGGACGCGCCCCTGCGCCGCTTGCTGGGTGAGGCTGGGCTGGCCCGGCAGAAGTCACTTTTCGATCAGGATCAGATGCACCTGGCCTTCGCCCAGATCTATCGCCAGGTCCTGGCTTAATTTTGGCCCCGCCCAACCTCGCATTTCCGATGTAATAGATGCCCCCGCCCCCGGAACGCCCCCGGAACCCCCGGAAGTGTCCCCCCGGGAAGGGCTCCCCTGGAAGCGCCCCTCGGAAGGCCTCTGGGCGGACTGCCCGGACCAGGTGGCGGACGTCTGGGAACGCAAGCCGTGGCTGGTTGGCATAATATGCCCGGAAGGACGCCAGGGATGGCGACTGGACTGCGAATACTACGGAGGGTTTTGCGGATGCCTGTGACAAGTCGTTCTTTCTGGTCCCAAGCGTTGGCCTCGTGCCTGCTTAGCTTATTGGTTTTGACCCTGCTCCCGGCCGGCCAGGCCTGGGCGGGCGTCGATTCAGAAATCAGTTCCCTGCTTAACAAGCAAAATCTGGGGCAGGCGGAATACAGCATTTACCTAGTCGACCTGACCACTGGGGATGATCTGGTCAAAATTCATCCCGACCTGCCGCTGATGCCGGCCAGCAATATGAAGGTGGTGACCACCGCGGCCGCCCTCAACCTGCTGGGCCCGGACTTTGTCTTCCGCACGGAGCTGCGGATGATTCAGCCCGCGGAGTGGATCAACCTCCTGCCCGAGGATCAGAAGCAGTTCCAGGCCCATCTGCCCACGCTGCTGGTCCACGGCAGCGGCGATCCGTCCTTCGGCGATGAAAAGATCCTTGGTGAGCATGGCAAGAACGTCGAGTGGCTGCTGGACCTGTGGGTGCAGGCGGTCGTGCGCACCGGCGTGAAGCAGTTCGGCAGCCTCATGATTGACGACGCGACGTTCGATCAGGAATGGATCCACCCCAACTGGCCGACCGATCAGCTGGACCGCTGGTACTGCGCGGAAGTGACGGGTTTGAATTTCCACGAGAACTGCTTGAACGTGTTCCTGCAGCCGACGCAGATGGGCATGGCTCCGTCGGTGGACTTCGCCCCCAGCCTGCCGATCATCACCGTCACCAACCGGGCCTTGACCGGGCGGAGCGACACCTTCAGCGTCGGGCGCGTCACGGGCAACAACGAAATCGTGGTGCGCGGCGAGATCAAGAATCGCCGGACCGAGCCGGTGCAGGTAACGATCCACGATCCGCCGCTGTTTTTCGGACGCGTTCTGGCTGATCGCCTGCGCCAGGCGGGCATCGGGGTTCAGGACGTGATCCGCGCCCCGCTGGATCGCACGCTGCCGGCCGGCGCCACCCTGCACGCCCTGCAGACGACCATGCCCCTGATCCTGGACCGCTGCAATCAGGACTCGCACAATCTTTACGCCGAATCGCTGCTCAAGCGCATGGGCCAGAAGCTCACAGGCTCGCCGGGCAGCTGGAACAACGGGGCCGCCGCGGTGCGCTCGTTTCTCACCAGCCGGCTGGGCGCCTCGGCCGCGGTGGTGCACGTGGATGACGGCAGCGGCATGAGCCGGGAAAATCGCGTCACCGCCCGCGTGCTGGTGGAACTGCTGGCCGACCTGTATGGCGATCCGCAACTCGGGCCGATCTATCTGCACAGCATGGCCGTAGCCGGCAACAGCGGCACGCTGGAAAAACGCTTAAACCCCGGCGCGGACATGCCCGCCTTGGTGGTGGCCAAGAGCGGCTACATCCGGGCTGTCACCGCCCTGACCGGCTACATGCTCGTGCCGACCGATCCGGCCGTGATCCCCACGTCCAGCACCACGCCGGACTTTAACGGCTATCGGGTGATCGCGTTCTCCATGCTCTTTAACAACTACAAGCCGCCCGTGCACCACTACATGATCAAGGACTTGGAAGACCAGGTGCTGCGCTTGGTGGCCCGCCGGCTGTTCCCGCAAATACAGAATCAGGCCCAGCAGAGTCAGCCGCATCTGGGGGGGTAAACGGGCTCGACAAACGGAAAGGTTTGGCTCTAAGCTGCCCGTGCGATGGACTATAATGGCGGCTTGTGCATGGGCCCCAGGGGAAGACGATGGTCAGCCGCGCGGACATTCAGGACGTTTGCGAGCAACTCGTGCGGCAATTCCGCCCGGAGAAGGTGATTCTCTTTGGTTCCTACGCCAAGGGCGACGTGTCGGCCGACTCAGACGTGGACTTGATGGTGGTGATGCCCTTCGAGGGCAGCCCCGCCTATAAGGCCGCGGAACTCAGCCAGGCCGTGCCGCACCGTTTTCCCATCGACCTCCTGGTGCGCACTCCCCAGCAGATCGAGCAACGTTTGGCCCTGAATGATTTCTTCATCCGCGACATCCTAAACACCGGACACGTGCTTTATGACGCCTCTGACCCAAGAGTGGGTTGAAAAAGCCGAAGGCGATTTCGAAGCCGCGCGCTGGGTGATGCAGGCGCCCAAGGTGCCTTACGACGCGGTTTGTTTCCATGCCCAGCAATGCGTCGAGAAATATCTAAAAGCCCGCCTGCAAGAAGCGAATCTCGCTTTTCCCAAGACCCACGACCTAGAACAGCTTCTGGCCCTGATCCTGCCGGCAGAGTCAGGTTGGGCGGTCATGCGCGCGGACTTGGCCGTGCTCAGCCGCTTCGCCGTGGAGTATCGTTATCCCGGCACCACCGCCACGAACGCCGATGCCCAGGATTCTCTGCGCCGCTGCACAGCGGTGCGGCAGGTGATCCGCAAGAGCCTTGGGCTTATGTCGTAGACTGATTAGTTTTTTTCCGCCCGGCAATTTCTTCCCAACCGTGTCGGACTTTTGCCGCGATCAAGGCGCTAAATTTCTGCGTTTCCTATTCGTGCGCGTACGCCCAATCTTCCACGTGTTCAAGCCACGAGCCGTAAGCTTGCTTCGGGTAATTCTGGGCCGGGAAGTAAAGAAACATGTCGAAGTTGATCCCGCCCGAAGGCGTGTGAACAAGAAGAATCCATGTGTTTCCCTCGGGCCAAGGCTCTCCCTCAAACCCGTCGCTTAATCCCCTGGGCACATAGACGTAATCCGGATACGCCGCCATGCCCGTCTGCGGAATGGCCGGCAGATATTGCGGCACCAGCTGCGCCAACGTCTGCGGTGGGCCGGTGTGATCGATTTCATACTGCTTGATGGCCGAGACAAGGACGGCACTTCGTTTTGCCAACGCGTGGAACGCGCTCGACCGTACCTGAAAGCTGATCTGCATCGTAACGACCGTTACGGCAAAATAAATCACGCAGGTGGTCAAGAGAAAAAACGCCGTCTTGCGCGTTCGGTTGACACCCAGCAATATCAACCACACAGGCGCGGTCAGAGCCACCAGCATGAGCAGGAGAATGGAATACAAGCTCAAATGCACCACCGAGTCGCCGCCACAACCCCACGTCGACACCGCGCACCACTGCATGAACACCACTGGCGCGTTGATCAGGATGGATATCAGTAAGGCCCTAAGGCTCCAACGCCGCCATTGCCGCAGAAATTCATGGATTTCCGGCTTCATTTGTCATGCCCTTCACTTCCCCTCCGCCTCCCCATGCGGCGCCGCATCCCGGCGGGCGACGTCCATCAGGGCCTGGTGCGTGCCGCAGGCGGCGGTGGCGTCGGCGCCGTCGGGCTGGCGCTGCGCGTAGCAGCCGTCCGGGAGCATGTCCCACGTCTGCCGCCGGTCGGCCAGCATGACGTCCAGGATCTGCCGCAGCTTCGGATGCAATGAGGAATCCAGCACCGGCGCGATGCACTCCACCCGGTTGTTTAAGTTGCGGTACATCCAGTCAGCCGACCCGATGTAATACTCGCCCTTGCCGGCATTGTGGAAGTAGTAGATGCGCGAGTGCTCCAGGAAGCGCCCGATGGTGCTGGTCACGCGGATGTTTTGGCTTAACCCCGCCACGCTCGGCGTCAGGCAGCAGAACCCGCGCACGATCAGGTCGATGCGCACCCCGGCCGCGGAAGCTTCGTAAAGCTTCTCGCACATCTTCACGTCCTCCAGGCTGTTCATCTTGGCGATGATCCGCGGGCGCTCCGGGTCGTCGGCCCGGCTGCCGCGCTGCTTCCAGGTTTCGGCCAAGGCGATCTCGCGGTCGATCATCTCGGTAAAGCGCCGCCGCATGTTCGTGGGGGCCACCAGCAGCGTCTTAAAATCGCGCTTGATGCTCCGGCCCGTCAGATAATGAAACAGCTCCACCACGTCGTTGGTATAAGCCGGATTGCAGGTAAACAGGCCCAAATCCGTGTACATCTGAGCCGTCTGCGAGTTGTAGTTGCCCGTGCCGATGTGGGCGTACACCCGCACGCCCTCGGCTTCCTGGCGCACCACCATGGCCGTCTTGGTGTGCGTCTTTAAGCCCACCATGCCGTACACCACGTGCACGCCGGCCTTCTCCAGCTGCTGGGCCATCTGGATGTTCCGCTCTTCGTCAAAGCGGGCCTTAAGCTCCACCAGACAGATCACCTGCTTGCCGGACTCCGCGGCCCGCATCAGGTCGGGAATAAACGGCGAGTTGGGGTTGGTCCGATAGAGCGTCTGCTTGATGGCGATCACTTTCGGATCGTCAGCCGCGGTGCGGATGAACCGCTCCACGCTGGTCTTAAAGGATTCGTACGGATGGTGCACCAGCACGTCGCCCGCCCGGATGACGCTGAAAATATCGGCTTCCTCATCCGCCAGGCGCGGCGGGCAGACGGGCGTGAACGGCGGGTGCTTTAGTTCACCTAAATTCAACTGGTGAATCACCGACAAATCCGTGTAGTCCAGCTCCCCCGGCATGCGGTAGACGTCGCTGGGGTTCAGCTCCAGCTCGTTCATCAGGAAGCGCACCATCGCTTCATTTGGCTCCGGCCCGACCTCCAGCCGAACCACCGGGGCGAAACGCCGATCCCGCAATTCCTGCTCGATCAGCTCCAAAAGGTCCTCGGCGTCTTCCTCGTCACGCTCCACGTCCGCGTTGCGCGTGATGCGGAAGGGCATGACGTCCTCAATCTCCATGCCCTCAAACAAGTCCTGAAAATTGTGGCGCAGAATCTGCTCCACGTGCACAAAACGCAGCGGCTGACCCGCGCCCGGCCCGCCGATCCGCACCCAGCGCGGCAATACGCCGGGCACTTTCACCCGCGCGAATTGCCGCTCCCCGCCGAATAAGTTGTCGTCCTGCCCCTCCGCCCCCGGAAGTGCCCCCGCCCCCGGAAGCGACCCCGGAAGCGACTGCCTCGACGAGCCGGGCGCGTCCGCAAGCGGGGCATCGTCCCTTGTCCCCGGCAGAGCTCCGCCGCCCTCGCTGCCGCGCGGCACGCGCAGAATCACGCCCAGCGACGTGCTCAAATTACTGATAAACGGAAACGGATGGCCCGGGTCCACCGCCAGCGGCGTAAGCACGGGAAACAAATTGACGCGATAAAAATCCCGCGCCCAGGCCCGCTCGGCGTCCGTCAATTCGCCCCAGGTCAACAGGTGCACGCCCTTTTCGCGCAGAGCGGGCTTGATGTGGGTCACGAAACAATCCGCCTGGGTATTGAGCATCTCCAACACCGCCGCCCGAATGGCTGCCAGCGTCTCGGCTGGACTTAGGCCGTCGGGCGTGCGCGTGGACACGTTAGCGGCGATCTGCCGGCGCAGGCCGCCCACACGCTTCTGGAAAAATTCGTCCAGATTGGAATTGAAAATCGACAGGAAAAACACCCGCTCCAAAAGCGGCGTGCGCTCGTCCAAAGCCTCATGCAATACCCGACGGTTAAACTCCAGCCAACTAAGCTCGCGGTTCAAGAACCGCGGCGACTTGGCCCGGGTCAATCCATCGCTCGCCGCTACCGTCCCCTGTTTATCCATAACAAAGCCCCGCTCGTACCCGCGGTGAAAATTTCAGTCCCCTTCGCCCAAGTCATCCTACCACCCCCCGCCTGCGGATGGTGTATAAGGCCTAACATACGGCGTCAGGGATCTAATTCGTCATTTGGCACTGCATTTCCCCATCTCCTAACTCCTAATTCCAAACTCCTCCTCTTCCCTTATCGCACGCCCACCACGCAGGCCACCCAGTCCTCGCGCGCCGGCATGCGACTCATGGGCTGATAGATCCCATCGCTCTGGCTGCGCTTTGGGTCATAGCGGTCACTCCAAACTTCCGCCTTGGCAAATCCCGCGTCGATCATGGCTTCGGTCAGCTCCGGCAAGGTCCACAGCCGCCAGTCGTAAACAAACGCGTTACGCAATATCTTCCCGCCCGGCAGTTCGAAATGGATTCGGCAATCCACCCGTCCCGTCACCGCGTCAAAGGATTTCTGCTCCCAGACATAACGGCCCCGCTTGCCGTCGGGCAGCCGCATGGGCTGCGTCTGCCGCATGACGCGCATCGCCCCCGGCCCGCCGAAGGCGTCGACCACCGCCACCCCGCCCGGACGCAGGCTCGCCCGCAGATTCTTAAAATACTTCCGCAGTGCCCGCCCGTCGTGATGAAAGAACACGCTGAAGTTGCCCGCCGCGACGACGTCGATCCGCGGCCCGCGAAATGTCCGCACGTCGGCGCACACCAGGTGCAGATCCTCTTCGGCCCGCGGTCCTATTTCATTTTGCGCTTCCCGCCACGCCCACTTAAGCACGCGCTGGTCCCAATCCACCGCCACCGCCTGACGGTTTGGATGCGAACCCACCCACGCCGCCGCCACCGCGCACGTCCCGGCATAGTCCTCGCGCAATAGCAGCCCACCCCGGAAGTTTTTCCCCCCGGGGAAGTCCTTTCGCACCTTCCCTCGGTTCAGCCCCCGGCTATTCCGGGGGTGCCGGGGGTGCCGGGGGTGCCGGGGGGTACGCCCATACGCCGCCCCCCCGCCCCGATAGTGCTCATAAATCCTGCCTAACAGATCGACCTCGGCCGCGGGGTCCTGCACAGCCTGGCGATATAACCAAAGTCGATGAGGCGTCGGCGGTGATTTCACTCTTGTCTCCTTGAGCTCTTATACCAAGCTCTGCATGCCCCGATTCGGCATCCTGACTTCGCCAAGCCGCTAAAATCACCTCATCATGCCCGAACTGCCGGAAGTTGAACAGGTTCGTCGCAGCTTGATGGCCCACCTTCCTGGTCGCCGGATTGTGCGCGTTCACATCCGTAAGCCCCAGGTGATCACCACGCCCAACGGAAACTCGCCCACCGCCGTTGACCTGCTCCAGGGCCAGACCATCACCTCCCTGCATCGCCACGGCAAGAACCTGGCCATTCTGACTTCGCCCCCGCCCCAGTGCCCTGGGGGCGAGGTCTCCTGGCTTAGCGGGGCAAGCCCGTGCCTGGCTGTGCACCTGGGCATGACCGGGTCCATGCACGTGCACCGCCCCAAGGCTGCGGGAAACGGGGGCAAGCGTCAATCCACAATTCTTCCCCGTCATACCCACATCGCCTGGACGTTGGACGATGGGGCGGTGATGGCCTTTTGCGATCCGCGCCGTTTTGGTGGCATCTGGACTTTTGACAACGCCGCCCAGCTCCACGCCCAGCGGTTAGCCAAGCTCGGGCCTGACGCCTTGGCCATTAAACCGGGCGACCTCTACCAGAAGCTGACCGCCACCCGGCGAAACCTCAAAGCCACACTCCTGGACCAGTCGGTCCTGGCTGGCCTTGGCAATATCTACGTCGACGAGCTTTTGTTCTCCTGCCGTTTACACCCTTTAGCCAGGGCCTCATCGGTTGACCAGAACACCGTTCGCGCCTTGGTTCGGCGGATGCGGGCGTTACTGGCACGAGCTATCGCCTCCGGGGGTTCGACCGTGCGTGATTACACCGACGGCAACGGCAACGCGGGCGAATTTCAATTCGATCTCCGCGTCTACGGCCGGTCCGGTCAGCCCTGCCGAGTCTGCCGGTCCATTCTCGCGGCAACCATCGCTGGCGGTAGGACAACTGTCTATTGCCCAAGCTGCCAGGGCAGAACGAGGATCATCAGGAAACGACGGAACTCATCAAAACGTGCCAAGTGACGGTCCAATTGCTCGCTTGATCGGATTCCTGGATCGGAACTGATAGGTAAAGAAAAGGTTTCTCTTCTTCTTAGTTAGTTGCTGGCGCAATGTGCAAAAGAATAAAGATTACATCACTTAAACTATTGATAAATATGGCGATACGAACAAATATGACGTGTTGAAAAGCTGTCTATTGGCCTGTTGGGCGCTGCTGGGGCCGATGTCGTTGGCTACGTATGACCAGCAGCCGAAGAATAACCTCTCCAACCTCGGCCAAAACGAACAACGTTCAACCACCAGCACCGACAGTCTTTCCACGGGTATCCCACAGGTTAATCGACACCCAACTCAAGCCCAGGAAAAACCATAGAAGCAGCGAAAAATGAACCGCGCTCCCGGTTTACGGAAACATTCGGCCATCCGCGGAACATCGTGATCACTTGGTGGAAGTAAGCCGGCCGTCGAGTTGCTCGATCTGCTTGCCGAAGTTCGAATCCGCGCCCATGCGCTCCTCGATGATGTCGATCGAGTGCATCACCGTTGTATGATCCCGCCCGCCGAAGTACCCGCCGATCTCCTGGAGGCTGAAGCGCGTTCGCTTGCGGGCCAGCCACATGCACACCTGGCGCGGCAGGGTGATGGACTTGTGCCGCCGCTTGCTCTGCAGGTCGCTGAGCTTGACGTTGTAGAACTCGGTTACCACGTCGATGATGTTCTGCAGCGTCACTTGATGGCTGCCGCGCGATTCCAGGCCCGGCTCACCCAGGGCGTTTTTGGCCAGCTCCAGGGAGATTTCCTGATCCTGCAGGGCGGCGCAGCCTTGCACGGTGGTGATGGCCCCTTCCAGCTCGCGGGCGTTGGAGTCAATCTTCGCGGCGATGTAGCTCACCACGTCGTCGGGCAGCACGATCCCTCGCAGCTTGGCCTTGGCCCGCACGATGCCTACCCTCGTCTCATACGCCGGCTTGGAAACTTCCGCCACCAGTCCCCACTGGAACCGGCTTACCAGCCGCTCCTCAAGCTGCGGAATGTCGGCCGGGGGCGAATCGCTGGAGAGCACCAGCTGCCGATTGCTCTGATAAAGGGCGTTAAAAGTATGGAAGAACTCTTCCTGCGATTGCTCCCGCTTGGCCAGGAAGTGGATGTCGTCGATCACCAGCACGTCCACGTGGCGGTAGCGGTTGCGGAATTCGTTCATCTTCCCGCTTTGCACGCAATCCAGGAAGCGATTCATAAACGCGTCGCAGGACAGGTAGCAGATGCGGGCCTTGGGATTGACCTGGAGAATCTTCTGACAGATGGCCTGCAACAGGTGCGTCTTGCCCAGCCCCACCCCGCCATGAATGAACAACGGGTTGTAGGCCGTCCCGGGTTGATTGGCCACCGCCACCGCGGCCGCATAAGCCAGACGGTTGTTGGGACCGGTCACAAAAGTGTCAAAGGTGTAGTCGGGACTCAGAAGTAACTCGTCAGGCTCAAGCGCGTCATTGCCTTGGCTGCGCAACTCGATGACCTGCACTTCCGATCGCCCCCTGATCGCCACCGGCGCCGCCGCCGTCGCCACGCCCCCCCCGGAATTGCCCCCGCCCCCGGAAGCCGAAGTGGCCCCACCGACGCCCGCCGAAGCTCCGCCGGCCGCGGCGCCCACGCGTTCGTGGCCGTCGCCGCCGTTGTGACCTTCCAGATTGATGAATCGCACCGCCACCAACGCGCCCGTGGCTGCCTGCGCCGCTTCCGTGAACTGCTCGGCGCAGCGCTTCTGCAGGTAGTTCTGTTGAATCCGCGTCTCGGTGTGGATCTTTAAGAGACCCGAGTCCAGCTCCACCGGACGCAAATTCTCAAACCACTGCCGGCAGATCGGAGCATGCCGGCGACGCAGATAATCCATCATGTCGCGCCAAAGCGCCGGATCAATCTTGGCCATGGCGGATCACGTTACCAGGGGTTAGGACAGGGATCGACGGCTCCCTTGATCAGTACGATCCCGTCGATTCAGAAAACCACACTAAAGCCCCGACCCAACGGTGTCAAACGCTTTCTTTTCTTTCTTCGCCGATCACCAGCCGCCGCCCGATTTTGACGATAATGTTTTTGTGCCTCCAGCTTTGGTCATTTTCGACGACGGCTTAGGGCGCTTCGGCCCGCTGACCGATCTGCGCGCCGCCTTTGAGCTGCGCACCGGCGCACGGCAGACCATCACCCGCCTCACGCAAGCACTTAAGTCACCGCTGACCGGTCTGATCGCGCCTCGCCACTTGGCGCCGCTGCTCGCCGAGCGCTGCCACGTGCCCGTCAACAAACCGCCCGCCGCCAACTGCCTGGTCGTCAACGGACGCTGGCTGGGATTGAATCACGTCCCCCAGGTCATGGACTTAGCGGCAGGTCAGGCTTTATGCCAACCCGACGGCCAACTTGTCGCCGCCCACCTTCTGCTTCCGCAGGCAAAAGAGTTCTGGGCTTCTAACGCCCGCCAAGTTCCCCAATCTCTCCAGATTTCCACGCTTAAACAACCTGTTTTGATCGACAGGCCCTGGCACATCCTGGATCAACTCGAAGCGACTCTATCGCAAGATCTTCTGGCCAGTGAAGTTCCGATGTGGACAGCCAATGACGCTGGCGTTTATCGCGTGGGCGATGCCGCAATTCGCGTCCATCCGTCCGCCAAGCTCCTTCCGGGCGTCGTGCTCGATGCCCGCCAAGGCCCGATCGTCATTGAAGAACAAGCCGTCCTGCAACCCCATGCCGTGGTCATGGGCCCAGCTTATGTCGGCCCGGGCTCGACCATCAAAGCGCATTCCTTGATGGGCCCCTGCCTGGCCATCGGGCCCATGTGCAAGCTCGGCGGGGAGATTCACCACGCCGTCCTGCAAGGCTACACCAATAAATCCCACGAAGGCTTTTTGGGCCACGCCCTGGTCGGCACCTGGGTCAATCTGGGCGCGGACACGAATGTCAGCAATCTGAAAAACACCTACGGCCCCGTGCGCATGCAGTTGGAGGCCCGGCAACCCCCGCAAGAGACAGGATTGACTTTTCTTGGGCCTGTCATCGGCGACTACACCCGCACGGCCATCGGCTCACGCATCCTCACCGGCGCCTGCCTGGGCACAGCCACGGTGCTGGCTCTGTCTTCCTTCGCGCCCACCTTCACGCCCGCGTTCTCCTTCCTGACCGACGCCGGCCCGCGCCCCCCGGAAGTGGACAAAGCCCTGGTGGCCATCGAACGCATGATGGCCCGCCGGCAAATGCAACTGTCCCCAGCGGAACGCGCGCGCTTAATCGCCTTGGCGCAAGCAGCCAAAGTATGACGAACCAAACCGCCAAGGCGCCAAGTTCAGAAAAGTCGTATAGCGGCGGTTTGGCTACCTCGAGCATTCGCCTTGGACGTTTTCTTGGCGCTCTTGGCGTCTTGGCGGTTCATGGTCTTGGAGTTTCTTAGGTCTTGGGATTTTCCAGCCGCCAGCGGATGTCCTTCTGCACGTTCGTCAGACACCGATCAATCAACGCCGCCTTGGCTTCCTGCCGGCATTGCTTACGCAGCGGCTGATATTGTTCCTGGAGCTTGCGCATGTCCTGCCCGAAGTCCGCCAGGGCTGTGCGCAGGCGATCCAGGTAAATCGGCGGTCCCGCGTCCACGCCCATCAGCGGCTCGTAGTCAAATTCGCCCTTGACCTCCGTCACCCGGCTGAAGTAAACCCGCTCGATTTCCAGCAGCCACTGCACGAGGCTGTCGCGCACGGCCGGCGTGTGCGGCCCCAGCACGTCGTCCACCGCCAGGCCCAGGGCCTTTTCGATGGATTCCTCCGGATGCGTCAGCATCCGCCCCACGTAACGCGTCATCAAGTCAAACTGCGGGTTGGCCAGCGGCCCGGCGAAGAATTCAAACGCTTTGCCGCCGTCGGCCGCCAATTGGCTGATGTTCTGCCCCAGCAACCTGGCATGGGGCAAAAACCACCGATCCCGCTCCCACCGCTGCGGCGGCACCACCACCGTCCGGCCCAGCGAACCGAAATCGCAGGGCAACGTCTGGATCAGTTTCCGCCGATATTCCCTGCCGCGATCGAATGACTGATCCATCACGTCGGTGATGAAATCCAACTGTCCAGCCATCTTCTTTAAGTGCGGCCAATCCTCGTCCTTGTCGAAGTTGATCCCCCACCCGCTGACCGAAAGTTTCACCCCCGGCCAGCGCTCCCGCGTGTATTGCGCGGTCTCCGCGTTTACCAGGGCGTGATATTCCATGTCCCCCAGTTGCCGGCACTGTGAGCAATAGCACCGCCCCTGGTCGGCCGACTGAAACCCAAAACCTTGCACGCCCATTTCCTGCACCGCGAAATCGATGATCTTGCGCATCCACTCCCGGGCCGCCGGCTGGTGATAGCACATCGCCACCCCGTTGCTTTCCACGAATCGCCCGTAGCACCAGCGTCCTTCGTTGCGCGACGTCTGCGGATGCGCCCGGATGATCTCTTCAAATCCCCAGGTGTAAACGCCCATGCCGCTGTAGACGGTGATGCCGCACCGCCGGGCCGCATCCAGAATGCCGTCGATGATTTTCTTCCGCGCCGGCGTAAGGCAGCTCTTTAAATCCACCGGCCAGGCGTGGTCGACGTACAGCCCCCAGATGGTGATGCCGTTGTAGCCCCAGTCGCGGGCCACGGAGAACAATTCCTGATAGTCGCGCAGGGTCTGTTCATCCACGTCGATGATCGGCCAGCGCTTGCCCGCCCGCAGCGGCGTACTGACGTCGTTAATCCAATCCAGCAACATGCGATGACGGAATGCAGGCATGGCAATCGCTCTCCAGGCAAAAGTAAAGGGGCGTAATTTTACAGACTTTTAGGTGGGCCGACGCGGCCACAAAAAAATGAGAGCAGGCGACATTTTTTATTGACACAACCAGGAAGAAACGATAAATACTATGTTGCGTCGTGAAATTCCCCTTCTTCCTAACCCTCTGCAAGGAGCGTGACCCATGACAACGAAACTAAATGCCATCACGGTGACGTCACGCCCCGGGCGCTTTGGGCGCTAAGCCAGAGGTCTTAGAACCATCTAAGGCTAGTGGCTGCTGACTAAAACAAGTCAGGCGGTTGCCCTTTAGCCCAACCGGCGTGTCCCACACGTGACTCAAACGGTTGCGGCGATCCCCTGCGCAGGCACCCAACAGGCAAAGTCCGCGACACATCGCGACTGAGTTGTGGCTGCGCATGAACAACCAACGTCGACGGCAAACAACCGTCTCTATGCAGGTGGAGTTAAACGCTACGCATAAGGAAACAAGATTCATGAGCATCATGAGATCTCTTACGACGCGTGCATGGCCGCAGATACTGGCCCAGACAACTATCCCTAAGCCCGCCATTAGTTCGCGTAACGACGTCATCGGCTTGGCTCGCATCGTCGCGCGAAGGAGGGCTCGGTGAAATCAGAAGCCAATTCGCTACATCATCATCCACGACCAAACGCCGACGGCTTCACGTGCGCCCATTGTCATCGGCCCGTGCCGGGGACACTCTCCGGAACTAAACACCGCAACCACTGCCCCATCTGCCTGTGGAGCCTGCACGTCGACCATCAGCCCGGTGACCGCTCCGCATCGTGCGGCGGCGCCATGGAACCGATCGCCATCACGGTCAAACCCAACGGCGAATGGGCCATTCTGCATCGTTGCCAGAACTGCGGTGCCGTGCGCATCAACCGTGTTGCCGGCGATGACAACGAACTTGCCCTGATCTCTCTCGCCTTGCGCCCCCTGGCGCAACCGTGCTTTCCTCTGGACCAGCTCGCAGACGCGATCCGTCCACACAAACCTCCCCAAACAAGGCCAACCCAATGACCACGCATACCAGGACAGTCTTCCGAACGATCGGTCACACGCGTTACGCGCAGGCCGATGGATACATGGCCAATTAGTGCATCCAAAGTTACAGGTAATGGAGAGATCAAAATCAAGGCAGAAAATCACAACGTCCAGGAGATGACACACGATGACAAAATTGTTTTCTGATGGCCAGCCGCGTCCGCCCTTCATCCCCGGCCTTGACTTGGCCGAGGGCTTCTTTACGGAACTGGTGCGCCCCATGCTCGACGCGCATCTGCCGAATTCGCGTTACGCCGCCGCGGTTTTAGGCGGCGGATCGGACGTGTTGGGTTTCGACACACCGATGTCCGCCGATCACGATTGGGGACCGAGGGTCATGCTCTTTCTCCAGTGCGAGGACTTGGAAACGCGCACGCAAGCCATTCGAGCGCTGGCCATGGAGCATCTGCCACTTATGTACAGGGGCTACCCGCTGCGCATTTACAGCCACGCCGTCCGTGGCATAGGCGAGCGATTACAGCAGAGGCCGAATGATCCGGGCCTCGAGCCTCGAATCGAAATGTACACCCTTCAAGGCTTCTTTCAGAAGGAAATCGGTATTGATTTGGACAAGCCCTTGTCACCCGCCGACTGGCTGACGATACCGCACCAGAAGCTCCGTTCCATGGTCGCAGGGCGTGTTTTCCGCGACGACCTGGGCCTCCAGGCCGTGCGTGAGCGATTCCGTTGGTATCCGCGCGACATCTGGCTTTATGTTCTTGCCTCGTGCTGGGCCCGGATTAACGAAGACGAAACCTTAACGGGTCGGGCGGGAAGTGTGGGAGACAATTTAGGATCGACCATCATTGCCTGGCGCCTTATCCGCGACATGATGCGTTTAGGTTTCCTGATGGAACAGTCATATCCGCCGTATCCCAAGTGGTTCGGCTCAGCTTTCGCGCAATTGCGATGTGCTCCCACGCTTCTCCCTCTTCTGGAACGCATCGGCGCCGCTTCAGGTTGGAGGCAGCGTGACGGGGCCCTTGCCGACGCCTACCGCAAACTCGGGGAAATGCACAATGCCCTGGGCCTCACGCGCCCCATCCCCGTCGAGCCCGTGCGTCTTAAGGATCGCCCTTTCACCATCAGCCGCGCGGGCGCCATCGCGGGCGCGCTGTGGGAGCAAGTCCGCGATCCAGCTGTCCGCGCGATAGGTCAGCGGTGGCTGATCGGCAACTTAGACCTGTTTAACGACAACCACTTGCTGGACGACGATCCGAAACGAAGACCATTGTTGCGGACACTCTATGAAGTTGGAGGAAACCATGGAACTACTTGACCTGGTCAGCCAGTTAGAAGTGGACACACCCGCCGCAAACGCAGTCTCCCCACTTCGTCTGCTCGAGATCGGCAAATATCTTGGCCTGAAAGCCGGCCAGAGCGTCATAGATTTCGGATGCGGACGTGGCGAGATGCTTTGCCTGTGGGCTAGGTACTTTGGGGCGACGGGCGTAGGCGTCGACATGGATCATTCTTTCCTGGCCGAGGCCGCAACCCGGGCGCAGTGCTGGGCCATAGCAGACAAAGCAAACTTTGTTTGCCAGGACGTGAAGTCTTACGAGCTGGGCGCGGCCGACTTCAACGTCGCCGCCTGCATGAGTGCCTCGATGGGATTCGGGGGATCTGGACCAACCATTCGTCACCTGCGGCGCGCCATCGGCCCAAAGGGCAGCATCGTTGTCGCCGAGCCCTTCTACTCCGTGCCGGACGCCCCCAACGAGTTAAGGGAGTATGAAGGCGCGTGCCACACGGAAACAGACCTTTTCGACATCGCAAGAGCGGAGGGTTTGGAGGTTGGTTACTATTCTCGGGCGACGCGGGATGAGTGGGACCGGTACATCTTTAACAGTCGCAAGATCGAAATGCAGGAGTTTCTTCAGATGCCCGCCGGCCCGGCACGGGAGGAACGCAGGTCAAAATTGCATCGTTGGCAGGACATGTACCTGCGCTACCGCCAGCAATGGCAGGGGATGGCCTTCCTAACCCTTCATCCGGCGTGACCAAACCCTTACCGCCGCAACATCTTTGGATCACCCTGCCACGCCTTCGCCGCGCCGTTGGCCAGGCGTGCCCGTCGCGGGCTGGGCCGAGCCCTACTCCTCGTGATCCAAAAACGCGCTGATCCCCGGGCGGAACACCACCTTGCCGTCGACCACTACCAGCTTTTCATCCAGGAACATCTGGCAGGCGGTGCTGAGCACCTTGGACTCCAGCTCCAAGCCCTTGCGCTTAACGTCCTCAGCTGTGTCCTTGCCCACTTCGATGTGGAACACGTCCTGCAGGATGATCGGGCCTTCGTCCAGGGACTCGGTGACAAAGTGAGCCGTGCAGCCGGTGACGCGCATGCCGCTTTCCCAAGCCTGCTTGTAGGGGGCTGCCCCGGGGAAGTGCGGCAGCAGCGAAGGGTGAATGTTGATGATGCGGTGGCGGTAGGCTTCGACCACCTTGCCGTCGACAATCTGCATGTAGCGGGCCAGCACCACCAGATCCGCCTGATAGCGGTTAAGCCTCTCCAGCAGCCAGGCCATGTGCGCGGCTTTGTTATCCGACGGCATGAATTCAAAGGGAATGCCCGCGGCCTGTGCGATGGGCTTAAGCATTTCGTGATTCGAGAGCACACAGACAAAATCCCCGCGGATCTGATTGCTCTTGTGATTTTCAATCAGCTTTTCCAGACAGTGCGGCTCCTTGCTGACCAAGAGGGCCACGCGCTTGCGGCGGCGCTGGCTGTGCAGCGTCACGCGCACGTCCATCTCAATGGACTTCCCCACGCCCAAAAGCCCGGTGATCATTTCGTCCAGGCTGATGGACAGTTCCGCCAAGTCCACCAGCATGTCCATGAGGAACGACCCATGCACCACCTGCTGCTGGATGTCCTCGATGTTGACCCCGTGCTCAGCCAGGTAGGTGGCGAACTTAGCGACCACGCCCTTCTGGTCCTTGCCCATGACGCTGACGACTGCTTTGATGCTGGCCATTATTGTTTCCTCTTGAGTAACTGCTAGATCCAGCCCTGCGTCTGCGAAAGTCGTGCATCATCACCGAGAATGCCGAAATATAGCCGCAGATAAACGCAGATGAACACGAACCATGGAGTCGTTGACTTGTATCTGCGTTAATCTGCGTTCATCTGTGGCTAATTGGAATCGCGTTCTAAGCTTTATGGTGGTGATGCTCAATCCTTTGTCTTTAACTCCTAATTCCCAACTCCTGATTTCCGACCGGGATTGTAGATTACCCGCTTAATCCGGCAAGGATTGCTCCCGGCGGCTAGAATCGGTACTCCAGCCCGCCGATAGCGGTCAAAACCGGGCTGGGAAGGCGAATCCCATGGCTGAAAATGCCTCTTTTGATCTAATCGTCATCGGCGGCGGGCCGGCCGGTTATGTCGGCGCCATTCGGGCCACCCAATTGGGCATGTCCGTAGCCTGCGTCGAACGCGATAAGCTCGGCGGCACCTGCTTAAACTGGGGCTGCATCCCCACCAAGGCCCTCTTGTCCGCCGCGGAGTTTTACCATCGCTTAACGCACGAAGCCGGCGAGTTCGGCATCACCGCCCAGAACGTCTCCTACCAGTGGGACAAGATCATCGGCCGCTCGCGCACCGTCGCGGGCAACCTTAATCGCGGTATTGCCGCCCTGCTTAAGAAAAACAAAATTACCCATTTTGAAGCCCCCGCCCGCATCGTCGCCCCCGGGCAGGTGGCCTTGCTGGATGCGGCCGGCAAGGTGCAGAAGACCCTCATCGGCAAGCGCATTCTGATTGCCACCGGCGCCAAGGCACGCGAGTTTCCGGGGGCGGGAGCCCCGTTCGACGGCCAACAGATCCTAAACGCCCGCGACGCCATGACCCTGCCCGCCCAGCCTAAGTCGCTGCTGGTCGTCGGGGCCGGTGCGATCGGCATGGAATTCGCCTACTTCTACCACGCGTTCGGCACCAAAGTCACCATCATCGAAATGCTCGACCGCCTGCTGCCGATCGAGGACGACGAAGTGTCCAAGGCTGTGGAGCGCAGCTTCCGCAAATCCGGCATCGCGTTTCTGCCGGCCACCAAGACGCTGAAGCTGGAGAAAAACACTGGCGGGGTTGCGTTAACCGTCGCCCCCGTGGCCGACGAAAAGCAGACGCAAGTCCTCGAAGCGGAAAAAGTCCTCGTGGCCATCGGCGTGCGCGGAAATTTTGAAGACCTGTTTGACGCTGCCGTGGCTCCCACTATTGAGCGCGATCACCTGAAAGTGGACAAGACCAACTATCAGACCTCCATCCCCGGCCTGTTCGCCGTCGGCGACGTCATCGGCCCGCCCTGGCTGGCGCACGTGGCCAGCGAGGAAGCGATCTTCTGCGTGGAGACCATGGCTGGCCACCATCCCCAGCCCCTGGACTATTCCTCCATCCCCGGCTGCACTTATTGCCAGCCCCAGGTCGCGTCGATCGGCCTAACCGAGCGCGCCCTGCAGCAGCAGAATCTAAAGCCCGGCGTCGATTACAAAGTCAGCAAGTTCCCCTTCCAGGCCAGCGGCAAAGCCCAGGCCTCCGGTCATACCGAAGGTTTCGTCAAGCTGCTGAGCGATTCGAAATACGGCGAAATCCTCGGCTGCCACATGGTCGGCGACAACGTCACCGAACTGATCGCCGAAGTCTCCCTGGCCAAACACATGGAAGCCACCGCCGATGAACTGATCGCCGCCATCCACGCCCACCCGACGCTCAGCGAAGCCACGCACGAAGCAGCCCTGGGCCTGGCGGGTCGCATGATCCACTTTTAGTGAGACGGCCAGGGAGACTTTCCGATCCGACTTTTCTGTGCCTCGATCGTCTCCCTCAGCCCTCTCTTGCTCCTCGGTCGTCCGGACGCGCTGGAGTGCTAAGCCATGCCCTCTTCCTCCGCTCCTTCCGTTCTGTTGATCATCGCCGACGACTGGTCGCCCATCGCCGGCTGCTACGGCCACCACGCCATCCAGACCCCCCACATCGACGCCCTGGCCCAGCGCGGCAGCGTCTTTGACCACGCCTTCTGCACCTCCGTCTCCTGCGCCGCCAGCCGGGCCAACCTGCTCACCGGACTCTACACCCACACCCATGGCCAATACGGCCACTGCCACTCCGTCCACGGCTTCCGCACCCACGAATTCGTCCGCTCCCTGCCGCGAATCCTCAAAGAAACGCCCGTCCGCTCCGCGTGCCTGGGCAAACAGCATTTCGCCCCCGCGTCGGTCTATCCTTTTGATTTCCTGGCCGCGGAGAAAGACAACGCTTCGCCACGCGCCCTGGCCGACGCGACCAGCTCGTTCCTGAATCAGATCGGCTCCGCGTCTTTCTATCTCCATGTCGCCCCTTCCTATCCCCACCGCGAAGGGACCGGCTTTGGCTTAGATCGCTGTGCCAGTGAATTCCCCGCCTTCCGCTACGACCCGGCCGACGTCAGCGTGCCCGACTTTCTTCCCGATCATCCGCTGGTGCGCCAAGACCTGGCCCAGTATTACGCGGCCATTTCCCGCTACGACCACACCGTGGGCCAGGTGCTTAGCGCCCTGCAAGCCGCCGGCCGGGCTGACGACACCCTCGTCATCGTGACCTCCGATCACGGCATGCCCTTCCCCGGCGCCAAAGCCACTTCCTTCGACAGCGGCCACCACTGCCCCCTGATCATCGCCCCCCCCGGAAGTGCCTCCGCCCCCGCAAGTGCCCCCGGAAGTGAAGCATCGAAAACGGCTGGCCATCGCTGCCAGGCGCTGGTCAACTGGTCCGACTTCATGCCCACGATTCTCGATCTGCTGCAGGTTCCCCGCACGCTTTGGCCCGCCGACCTGCCCGGGCGCTCCTTCCAGCCCCTGTTGACGCAACCAGACGACACCGCCTGGGATCAAACCTTCTTTTCCCACTGTTTCCACGAAGTCAGCAATTACTTTCCCTACCGCACCGTGCGCCAGCGGCGCTACAAGTTCACCCAGCACCTCGCCCACCAACTGCCGCAGCCGATTCCCGCCGATGTCTTTCGCTCCCCCACCTGGACCGCCGTGCGCCAGAACAACTTAAGCAGCTTAGGCCGCCGCCCCGTCGAACGCTTTCGGCATCGCGACGCCGAGGAATTGATCGACCTGCAGGCAGACCCCCTGGAAAATCGCAATCTGATTCACGACCCCGCCCTCCAATCCGTCGCGGATTCGATGCGGCAAGCGCTCCTGGAATTCCGCATCCGCACGCACGACTACTGGCTGGAAGATGACTTTCAACGCGGGCATATCTCCCCGCAAGATCTGCAACGAGCCCGCCGAGGTTGAATGTCTTAGCCCCCCGTGCCCCGCGCAGGATATTCGCTCACCCCGGATCGCCCGGCAGCCCAGCGCAATTGCGCTGCCCGACATCTCTCAGGACTTTGCCGGCACAGCGATGTCCGCGCGCCCGCCTGCCCAGCGCAATTCAACGGTCACCGCCATGTTGCTGACGATCCTCACCGCCGGCCGCTCCGTCGCCTTCGCCCGGGCGGGGCAGTGCAGCTCCAGCATGCCCTCACGGCCGAACGGATATCGCCGCACGCCGAACTCCTCGGTCAAACGCACATCCCACACCAGACGACCCGCCGGCACATCCGGGCGCAGCCCGAACACATACTCCAGCAGCACCGCCACCGGCCCCAGCCCGCCCCAACCGACAAAATCCGCCTTGGCCGGCTCGCCGGGCGCCATGCGGTCCGGCGCGTAGTTCTCGTGCACCGTGCCGGTCTGCTTGAACACCTCCACGACCGCGTCAAGGTGATTGCGGCCGATGGTGTAAGCCAAGTCGTCCTTGCCCACGCCCGTCAGCCCGCGCAACAGCATGTAATTCGTCGGCGGCCAGACCGCCCCGCACCAGTAATCGCCGCGTTGCCCGTGGTAGCCGCGCGCGTCAGCCGCCAGCGACGGCACGCGATGGGCACGCTTGAAGGTCTTTTCATCTTCCAGCCACGCGCAAAGGCGCTCAACGCGCTCCGGAGGCACCACTCCCGCCAGGAGCGGCCAGAATCCCGCGATCGACTTCACCCGGCTGTGCCCGTGCTCCGGATGCACGTCCTGATAGAACCCGTCAGCCGGGCACCAGGCCCGCTCGTTCATCCATTTTTCCAGCCGCGCCACTTCCCCACGCTCCGCTTCCACTTCGTCCGCGCGCCCCAGCACGCCGGCGATTTTCACCAGCAGCTGGGCGGACAACAGGCCCTGGCTGGTCGCGTCGATCCACGACAAATGCCCGTGATCCGTGTGCCCGAAATACCCCTCGCCCACGCGCGGCTGGTTGTCCATCCCGCAGGCCAATCCGCAACTGTGATACGACCCGTCCTGCCATGTCCGGTACTTGCGCACCCAGCGGTGATACGCCAATAGACACGGAAACACCGCCGCCAGCCGCTGCCGATCCGCGTGCACCAGAAAATGCTCCCACTCGCTCCAGGCCAGCACGTTGGGCCCGGTGGAAGATGGATCATGCGGGTGAAACACCTCCCCGCCCGGATACGGATACAGCTCCCGGCTGATGAACCCGTCTCCGCGCTGGCGGTGATAGAAGTTGTCCAACGTCTTTTGAAACGCAAACGCCCGCGCCCCGTAACGGGCAAACATCAGAATGAACACGCTGTCCCACATGAACAGATTGCCGTTAAAGGCCGTGTCGATGTAGTTAGCGCAAAACCCGTTGTCCGGCGAAGCCTTTTTGAGATTCTTCGTAAACGCCAGCTCCCAGACTTTGTGCCAGCAGGCCAGCGCGTCTTCGTGCCCGGGCCAGGAAGGCTCCGGCAGCAGTTTTTGCGCCTCCGCGTAGCTCGGCAGCGGCGCGTTCTCGATACCGGCCCGCCGAAAAGCGTTTTCGTCATCCACCAGCGGGCTGGTGTTCAGGAAATTCAAATAATTCGTCGGCACACGATGCAGCGCGAACATGCAACACCTCTTTAGGCTTGATTCCCCCGCCTTACTCCGTATCCAGCACACTTTGAACTCGTCACGCCCGCGGACCCGTTTTCGCGCCCCTTAACTTGCGGGCCTGAACGCCGCCGCCTTGCGCCCCAATTCACGCGCCGCTGCCACCGTCGCCTCGTGTTTTAGCACCGTGCCGCGCTTGCCCCCCGGCCCGAGCACATAACCTAAATACGTCGCCCCCGGCGCGTACTTCACCGTCTTCTCCAACGCCTCAATGCACGACGCCGCTCGTTCGTAGGTGCTCTCTTCCTGCACCGTCACGATCCCCCCCGCCTTGGGCTTCATCTTCCGGCAGAACTCGTCGTTGCTTTTGTACAGCTCGCACGACCAGCGATCCAAAAACACCTTCAGCCGCCCGCTCACCGTGTACCAGTACACCGGTGAACCGAAGATGAACACGTCGCACCCGTACACCTTGGCCATCAGCTTGTCGAAGTCGTCGTCCGCGTGCACGCACGCCCCGCGCTGCTTGCACACCTGGCAATTCTCGATGTGCTCCACGCGATAGTCCGCCAGCACGATCTTTTCCGTTTGGGCCCCTTGCTCAGCCGCCGCCGCCAGCACCACGTCCACCAGGTCGTTGGTGTTGCCGTCCCGCCGGGCGCTGCCCATTAAACCTAAAACTTTCATCCAATCGCTCCTGTCCTGATCGCTTCCTATTCCCTTAAAGGCGCCCACCGTCGCCCAACCCTTCCAGGCACGCGCCCCTCTCCCCACGTCCAAGTCCTTACATTACCAAATAGCCGACCCCCCTCGGGACCCCCGGAATCCCGGAAGTCCCCGACCCCGCCCCCGAAATCCCTCAACTCCCCCCGTCGGGTGCCACACAGCATCTTCCGGGCCTCCGGAAGTGCTGTGTGCGTTCTCCCAACCTCCCCCATTTCAGCCCCCGGCTCTGCCGGGGGGTACAACTCCCCTTCCCGCTCCCCCCGCAGCCCCTCCCGCATCCCCCTCCCCATGACCCTCCAACCCCCCCCAGCGGAAAACAGGACAAACCACGGCTTTATACATAAGCTGCACTTATATTACACAAGCTTGACATTAAGCCTGCTAATGTTATAGTTGCCCCAATGCAATCGCTTCGACTTTTCTGCGATGTGGCCGGTCACCGCAGTTTCAGCGAGGCTGCCCGCAAGCATGGCATCACCCAATCTGCCGCCAGTCAGCGGGTGGGCCAGATGGAAAAACGCTTGGGCGTCACGCTGTTTGACCGCTCCGTGCGCCCGCTGGCGCTTACGCCCGCGGGTGAACTGTATTTGCGCGAGTGCCAGGAGCTTGTCGAACGCTACGATCGCCTCGAAGCCCGCCTTGGCTCCCTGCGCCCGCAACCCAGCGGCGAAGTGACCGTCGGCGCCATCTATTCGGCCGGCATCGACCTCCTGAACCACGTTCAAGAAGCCTTTGAGCAGACTCAGCCCCAGGTCCGCGTGAGCGTGGAATACAAACAACACGACGCTATCTACCAGGCTGTGCGCGAACGACAATGCGATCTGGGCATCCTCTCTTACCCCGCCCATCACCGCGACTTGGCCGTCATCCCCCTGCGCGATGAAGTCATGGCCGTCGTCTGCGCCCCCGAGCACCCCCTGGCCCGCCGGCAAACCGTCCAAGCCGGGGAGCTGGGCGCCTGGGAAATGGTTGGGTTCGAGCCCTGGCTTCCCGTGGCCAAACGCATCCGCCGCTACCTGAAAGATCACAGCGTCGAGCCTCGCATCGATAAAGTGTTCGACAACGTGGATACGATCAAAGGCGCTGTGGCCATGACCGGCGAGCTGGCCATTCTGCCCCGGCGCACCGTGTTGCGGGAAGCCGCCGCCGGCACCTTGGCCGTGGTGGCCCTAGAGCCCCAGTTGCTTCGTCCCCTGGGCATCGTCTGCCGCAAGAAGAACGGCCTTAAGCCCGCCGCCCAGGCTTTCGTCGATTTCCTGCTCGAACACGCTGGTCCCCAAAGCGATCTTTTGGAAAAGCTCGAAGCCCGCAGCCGCCAGATGGTGGGAGGTTCGGTATGAATCAACTAGAGCTGCCAGGCCAACCGCGCGGTTGGCAAACCGGTGTGCCCCAGGCCGTGGGCCTTTATGACCCCGCCCAGGAAAAAGATTCCTGCGGCGTGGGCATCATCGCCCAGATCAAAGGCCGGCAGAGCCACGACATCGTCGCCAGCGCCCTGGTCATGCTGGCCAACATGGATCATCGCGGCGCCTGCGGCTGCGAGCCCAACACCGGCGACGGGGCCGGCATCCTCGCCGCCCTGCCCCATGAATTGTTCCGTCGCGTGGCCCGCGAACAGCTTAAGGCCGACCTGCCCGAGCCCGGACACTACGGCGTGGGCAATATCTTCCTGCCCCGCGGCAAGGCGGAGCGCCAAGCCTGCAAGGGCCTCCTGGAGCGCTACATCCACGTCCAAGGCCAGCGCCTCTTAGGCTGGCGCCCCGTCCCCACCGACGCCGACAAGGCCGACATCGGCCCATCCGCCCGCGCCAGCGAGCCGGTGGTCGAACAGGTCTTCATCGCCGCGGCCGACGGCATGGACCGCACGGCCTTCTGTCGGCAATTGTTCTTGATCCGCAAGCAGGCGTATCACTCCATCCGCGCTTTGAGCTTGGACCTCCTCAAAAACTACTACGTCAGCAGCCTGTCCAGCCGGGTGATCGTCTACAAGGGCCAGCTCACCGCCCGCCAACTGCTGCCGTATTACCCGGACTTGTCCGACCCCACGTTTGTCTCGCATTTGGCCATGGTGCATTCGCGCTTCAGCACCAACACCTTCCCCAGCTGGTCGCGGGCGCAGCCCATGCGCTTTATGTGTCACAACGGCGAGATCAACACCCTGCGCGGCAACATGAACTGGATGCGGGCCCGCGAAGGCCTGATGAAAAGCGAAGCCTTCGGCGAGGAATTTAAACGCCTGCTGCCGATCATCGATCCGGAAACCAGCGACTCGGGCATCTTCGACAACGTGCTGGAGCTCTTGCTCCTCTCCGGGCGCAGCCTGCCCGAAGCCGTGATGATGATGATCCCCGAAGCCTGGGAAAATCACGAGTCCATGTCGCCGCTCAAGCGCGCGTTCTACGAATACCACTCCTGCCTGATGGAGCCGTGGGACGGCCCGGCTTCCGTGGCTTTCACCGACGGCCGCTACATCGGCGCCGTGCTGGACCGCAACGGCTTGCGCCCCAGCCGGTATTACGTCACCGACGACGATCGCGTGGTCATGGCCAGCGAGGTCGGCGTCCTGCCCATTCCGCCCGAGCGCGTCAAAGCCAAAGGTCGGCTGCAGCCCGGACGCATGTTCTTAGTCGACTTTGAACAGGGCCGGATCATCGCCGACGAGGAGCTTAAGCACTCGATCGCCACCAAGCGCCCCTACGGCCAGTGGCTGGAAAACCAGCGTCTGGAGCTGACGGAACTGCCCACCGGCCCGCTGCCTTCCGCCTTTGAGCCGGGCACGCTGCTTAAGCGCATGCAGGCCTTCGGCTACACCCTGGAAACCATGCAGTTCATGCTGCTGCCGATGATCCACGCCGGCAAGGACCCCATCGGCTCGATGGGCAACGACGCCGCCATCGCCTGTCTAAGCGACAAGCCGCGCCTGGTCTACGACTACTTCAAGCAGCTCTTCGCCCAGGTGACCAACCCGCCGATCGACTCGATCCGCGAAGAGATCATCATGTCCCTCCAGTGCTACGTCGGCCCGGAGGGCAACCTGCTGGGCACCACCGAGGCGCAGGCCGGCCGCCTGCTCGTGCCCCAGCCGATTTTGACCAACGAGCAACTGGCCGCCATCAAGAACATCGACCAGCGCGGCTGGCGCACGCGCACCATCGACATCACCTTCGAGCGCTCTTCCGACCGCTCCCCCGGGCAAGCCCTGGAGCTGGCCTTGGAGCGCATCTGCCGCGAAGCCCACGAAGCCATCGATCAGGGCTACAGCCTGGTCATCCTCTCCGACCGCGCCATCGGCCCGGACCGCGTGCCCGTCAGCTCGCTGTTGGCCTGCGGCGCCGTGCATCACCACCTGGTGCGCACCGCCCGGCGGACGCGCATCGGCCTGGTGCTCGAAAGCGGCGAAGCCCGCGAGGTGCATCACTTCTGCCTGCTTTTCGGTTATGGCGCCGATGCCATCAACCCCTACGTCGCCTTTGAGGCCATTTTCCAGGCCCGCCGCGACGGCCTGCTGGCCCTGGAAGATTTGCACGCCGTCCTGCACTACATCAAGGCCGCCAACAAGGGCATCCTTAAGGTGATGTCCAAGATGGGCATCTCCACGCTCGCCAGCTACAAGGGCGCGCAGATTTTTGAAGCCCTGGGCCTGGGCGCCGACGTGATCGACCGCTGCTTCGTCGGCACGCCCAGCCGCCTGCAAGGCGTGGATTTCCAAATCCTCGCCCAGGAAGCCCTCCGCCGTCATGAGCTGGGCTATCCCGCCCGCCCCGCCGCCTTGATCGACGAACTGCCCAACCCCGGCGAGTTCCACTGGCGCTCCGGCGGCGAAAAGCACATGTACAACCCCGACACCATCGCCGCCCTCCAGCAGGCTGCCCGCGGCAACAGCGCCGCCGCTTACGAACGCTTCGCGCAACTGATCAACGACGACGCCCGCGTCCGCTGCACCCTGCGCGGCCTGATGAACTTCAAGATCGATCCCGCCCGCGCCATTCCGCTGGACGAAGTCGAGCCGGCCAAGGAAATCGTCAAGCGCTTCCGCACCGGGGCCATGAGCTTCGGCTCAATCTCCATGGAAGCCCACGAAACCCTGGCCATCGCCATGAACCGCATCGGCGGCAAGAGCAACACCGGCGAGGGCGGTGAGGACCCCAAACGCTTTGAACGCCTCCCCAACGGCGACTGGAAGCGCTCAGCCATCAAGCAGGTGGCCTCCGGGCGCTTCGGCGTCACCAGCTGGTACCTGACCAACGCCGAGGAACTGCAGATCAAAATGGCCCAGGGCGCCAAGCCCGGCGAGGGCGGCGAACTGCCCGGACACAAGGTCGACGCCATCATCGCCAAGACCCGCTACTCCACGCCCGGCGTGGGTTTGATCAGCCCGCCCCCGCATCACGACATCTACTCCATCGAGGACTTGGCCCAACTCATCTACGACCTGAAAAACGCCAACCCCCAGGCTCAGGTCAGCGTCAAGCTGGTCTCCGAAGTGGGTGTGGGCACCGTCGCCGCCGGCGTGGCCAAGGCCCATGCCGACCACATTTTGATCTCCGGCGATTCCGGCGGCACCGGCGCCTCGCCGTTAACCAGCATCAAGCACGCCGGCCTGCCCTGGGAACTGGGCATCGCCGAAACGCATCAGACGCTCGTCCTTAACGACCTGCGCTCGCGCGTGCGCCTGGAAACCGACGGGCAGATCAAGACCGGGCGCGACGTGGTCATCGCCGCCTTGCTCGGCGCCGAAGAGATCGGCTTCGCCACCGCGCCGCTGATCACCCTCGGCTGCATCATGATGCGCAAGTGCCACCTCAACACCTGCCCCGTCGGCGTCGCCACGCAGGACCCGGAACTGCGCAAGCGGTTCACCGGCAAGCCCGAGTATGTGATCAACTACCTCTTCATGGTCGCCGAGGACGCCCGCAAGCTCATGGCCCAACTGGGCATCCGCAAGTTCGACGACCTCATCGGCCGCGTGGACCTGCTGGAAACCAGCCAGGCGGTGCGCCACTGGAAGGCCGACGGCCTGGACCTTTCGCCTATCCTCCAGCCCGCGGTCAAGCCGCATCCGGGCGTGCAGGTCTACAAGACCCGCGCCCAGGACCACGGCCTGGAAGACGCCCTGGACCACGAGCTGATCCGCCTCTGCCGCCCCGCTCTGGAAAAGAGCGAAAAAGTCCGCCTGGACCTGCCCATTCGCAACGTCCACCGCACCGTCGGCACCATGCTCAGCCATCAGGTCTCCAAG
Organism: Phycisphaeraceae bacterium; assembly: GCA_020851735.1. Taxonomy (GTDB): domain Bacteria; phylum Planctomycetota; class Phycisphaerae; order Phycisphaerales; family Phycisphaeraceae; genus JADZCD01. Next base: position 3,798 of record JADZCD010000022.1, on the reverse strand, counting down.
CGCCACGGCGAACAAGGCCTGCCCGAGGACACCATCCACGTCAAGCTCACCGGCTCAGCCGGGCAAAGCTTGGGCGCCTGGCTGCAGCGCGGCATCACCCTCGAGCTGGAGGGTGACAGCAATGACTACGCCGGCAAGGGCCTCTCCGGCGGGCGCGTGATCGTCTACCCGCCCCGCCAGGCCAAGTTCACGCCGGAAGAAAACGTCATCATCGGCAACGTCGCCCTCTACGGCGCCACCGGCGGGCAGGCATTCTTCCGCGGCATCGCCGCTGAGCGCTTCTGCGTCCGCAACTCCGGCGCCTACGCCGTCATCGAAGGCGTCGGCGACCACGGCTGCGAATACATGACCGGCGGGCGGGCCGTGATCCTCGGCCGCACCGGGCGCAACTTCGCGGCCGGCATGAGCGGCGGCATCGCTTATGTGTGGGACGTGGACGGCGATTTCCTAAGCCACTGCAACCTCGGCACCGTCGATCTGGAAAAAGTTCAATCCGAGCAGGACCGCGCCGAGCTGCGCCAACTCGTCGAACAGCACCTCCGCTACACCGGGTCCACCGTGGCCCAGAAGCTGCTGGACGACTGGGACCAGTCCCTTAAGCAGTTCGTCAAGGTCATGCCCACCGACTACAAACGGGTGCTCGAAGAGCGTTTGAAACACGACGAAGAAGAAGCAGCCCCCATCCACATGGAGGGAGCCGGCCATGGGTAAACCCACCGGATTCAAGGAATTCACCCGCCGCTTGGGCGGCGACGTCGAACCGCTGGTCAGACTCAAAACCTTCAGCGAGTTCCATCATCACTTAGATGACCAGGAACGCCGCCGCCAGGGCGCTCGCTGCATGGACTGCGGCATTCCCTTCTGCCAGTCCGGCACGGGCTGCCCGGTCTATAACCTCATCCCCGAATGGAACGACCTGGTCTACCAGGGCCGCTGGCGCCAGGCCCTGGACCGCCTGCACAAGACCAACAACTTCCCCGAGTTCACCGGGCGCGTCTGCCCCGCGCCCTGCGAAGGCGCCTGCTGCCTGGGCGTCATCGAACCGCCCGTGACCATCAAGGAAAACGAGTGCGCCATCATCGACCGCGGCTGGGAAGAAGGCTGGGTCACCCCTCAGCCCCCTAAAACCCGCACCGGCAAACGCGTCGCCGTCATCGGCTCCGGCCCCGCCGGTCTGGCCGCGGCCGATCAACTCAATAAAGCCGGGCACGCCGTCACCGTCTACGAACGGGCCGACCGCATCGGCGGGCTGCTCATGTACGGCATCCCCAACATGAAGCTGGACAAATCCATCGTCCAGCGCCGCGTCGAACTCCTGGCCGCCGAGGGCGTCAAGTTCGTCACCAACGCCCACGTCGGCGTCAACACCGACGCCAAGAAGCTGCGCGAAACCAACGACGCCATCCTCCTGGCCACCGGCGCCACCCGCCCGCGCGACTTAAACGTCCCCGGCCGCCAGCTCAAGGGCGTCCACTTTGCCATGGAGTTCCTCCACGCCAACACCAAGAGCTTTTTGGACTCCCAGCACAAGGACGGCAAATTCATCTCCGCCAAGGATAAACACGTCATCGTCATCGGCGGCGGCGACACCGGCAACGACTGCTTGGGCACCTCCATGCGCCACGGCTGCAAGAGCCTGGTCAACTTGGAACTCTTGCCCAAGCCTCCCGATCAGCGCGCCGCCGACAACCCCTGGCCGCAGTGGCCGCGCATCCTCCGCACCGACTACGGCCACGCCGAAGCCGCCGCTAAGTTCGGGCACGACCCCCGCGTCTTCGCCACCGCCACCAAGGAATTCATCGGTGACTCCGCCGGACACGTCAAAGCCCTGCGCACCGTGCAGGTGAAGTGGGAAAAAGCCCCTGACGGCCGGATGAACATGGTCGACGTCCCCGGCAGCGAACGCGAGTTCCCCGCCGACTTGGTCCTGCTCGCCTTAGGCTTCCTAGGCCCCGAGGAAACGCTGGTTAAGCAATTGAGCATGGCCACCGACGAACGCTCCAACTACAAAGCCGAATACGGCAAGTTCGCCACGTCGCTTCCAGGCGTCTTCGCCGCCGGCGACTGCCGCCGCGGCCAGAGCCTGGTCGTCTGGGCCATCAACGAAGGCCGCGCCGCCGCCCGCGAAGTCGATCGCTTCCTCATGGGCGCCACCGTGCTGCCGTAAAAACACGCCCTGAACTACGCCCAACATTCGCGCGCCGCCTTGCGCCAACCCACAGCCGCGGGCGGAAGCCCGCCGGTTAGACTCCCGTTAATCCCCGCGCCATCGTTTGCGCAGGACTCAATCTTCCCCTCCCCATTTGCCCGATTCGCCTCCCGCCGGTTACTCTGCCCCTGTCTTTTATGGGGTAAATCGCCATGGCCACCGTTCCCACCCTTCGCGGGCCCGTCGAAATTAACGAGCTGGGCATCACCATGATGCACGAGGGCCTTTGCTTTCCCAAAGAGCCCGCGTTGCAGGCCCAGGGCATGGACTATCAGGTGCGCCTGCTCAAGCGGGCCGTGGAAGTGGGCATCCACACCCTGGCCGAGGCCTGCCCCTGGCCCAACGTCGCCCAGATGGTCGAAGCCAATCGCCAGGTGCCGCAGATCCACGTGATTCTCTCCACCGGCACCTTCTTGGAGCAAGCCGCGCCGCCGCATGTGCGCTCCTTGGACGAAGCCGCCATGGCCGAGCGCATGCGCCGCCACATCGTCACCGGCTTTGAGGGTTTTGAAGGCCAAGTCAAAGCCGGCATGATCCGCTTAGGCAGCATCAATCAGAACCTCTCGGACTGGGAAAAGCGCAGCTTCCGCGCCGCCGCCAAAGTGCAGCGCGAGACGGGCGTGCCCATCGGCGTCCACTCCTGCGTCGGCGCTCAGGCCCAGATGCAATACTTAAAGGAATGCGGTGCGGATTTATCCAAAGTGATCTTTGCCCACGTCGAAGCCAAGTTTGGCTGGGAAGGCCGCACGCGCGAGCAAGAGGCTGACTATCTAACCGCCGTTCTCCAGGAAGGCGCTTACCTCCTGCACAATAATTTTGGTTTCGACTTCGACACGCCGTTTGAGGACCTGGTTTACCTGCTCAACGAGTGGGAAAAACGCGGGTTCAGCGGGCAGATTTTCATCAGCGTCGACGTCAACTGGGAGTTCGACAAGGACGGGGTCATCTGGCACGAAGCCCAGAAGCAGCACCCCCACACCGGCAAGCGCGATTACGCCTACATGATCACCGACGCTATCCCCTCCCTCATGAAAGCCGGGGTCACCTTCCCCCGCATCGTGCGCTACCTGGTGCAAAACCCCCGCAAAATCTTCGCGCCGCGCTGAACCACCGCCTCAGCACTATCCGCTAAAACCCAGGGATTCCTTCCCTGGGCAATCTTCTCCCTTCGTGAGCCGCGTCGTCCCCGACGCGGACACCCCCGTATTAACGCCTGCCTCCCGCCCCAAGGCGGGCGGACGCTCTACCCGTGGTCCCTGTCCCCCTCCCCACCTCCCGCCCCCGCGGGGCGGAGGACGCCCGTCCTCTCTCCTCTCTACTCACTACTGTCATCTCTCTACCCCCTACCCCCTACCCTGTACCCTGTACCCTACTTCCCCGCGCGCACAAAACAGAACACTTTGCTCGCAGTCGATTGGCAAAAAATTGGCGACGTAATCCAAGCCCCACAAACACCTTACGCCTCCGCAGGGTGCGCACTGTGCGCACAAAAGCGCTACGACGCCCCTATATAGAGGGACGATTTTTTCGGCCCGCCGTTTCGGCTCCCCGCGATGGGTGCCACACAGCATCGCGTAGCGTGCTGTGTG